>DYJL01000032.1 GCA_020723105.1 Nitrospira japonica
GTTTCCACCTTAATTCAGCCCCAAAACTGTCCAACCATTGGGGTCCACCTCTAACCATCCGTACTGCTTCTTCTTTAAACTGCTTGTCGTACTTCCTCCGTCCACTTCCTTCTTTCATTGCTCACCTCCAAGTTTAGGTTTTGTATTTTACCTAACCTTTCGGTGTGTCCGCTATTTCGGGGGAAGTCCAAGGTCGTCTTATTTGATAAAGGCCGCCTCTATGTCCTTTTATAGCTAAGCCGTTTCCTGTCCTTACAGGCAAAAGCCTTCCGGTTCAGCGGCAAGTTAAGGGCGTTTTGGTTCTTTCTGAAAAAATCTATACAAAGCATTTCGGGATAACATATGCAAGCAAGTGACAAAGCTGCAGAACTGCAGTCCTCTCAGACGCCCAAGCCTGAAGCTGAAGGCGGGCTGACTGTAATCATCCCGGCTTATAACGAAAGCCGGTCGATTGCAGATACTATTGAAAGCCTTAAACAGCAGACTCTGCCCCCATTTGAGATAGTAGTTATTGACGACTGCTCAACCGACGGCACGGGCGATGTTGCCCGTTCATGCGGGGCAACTGTTATTTGTCCGCCCTCAAACACGGGATCCAATGCAAGCGCACAGAACTTTGCCCTCACAATGGTGCGGACTGAATTTACAATGGCGATAGATGCGGACACCACGCTGGCATCTGATGCTATCGAAAGGCTTATGCCGGCTTTCAGCGACCTTAGTGTAGCCGCAGCCTGCGGTTTTGTAATCCCAAGATACGTCAACACGTTATGGGAAAGGGGACGTTATGTGGAATACCTGCTGGCCTTCACCTGGTATAAACCGATACAGGATTATTACCGGAAGCCTCTTATTTCATCCGGCTGTTTCTCGATGTACCGCTCGGAAATTCTTAAAGACCACGGGGGCTGGTCTACACGCACCCTTGCAGAAGATATGTATCTGACCTGGGGATTCTACGAGAAAGGATATAATGTATGCTTCATCCCCGAAGCGGTATGCTATCCTATTGAACCTCACAATTACACTTTCATGCATAAGCAGTTAAAACGCTGGTCGCACGGCTTTGTGCAAAATGTAAAGCTGCACTGGCGGGAAGCGATCCATATTAGCTACCTGCGCACCTTTATTGCCGTAGCGATGTGGGACGCCGTTGTCGCTTCTATTGCATACCTCGTTCTTATCCCTCTGATCGCAATCATATTCAGTCTCCCGATTTTGTTTATCGGTTACGTGATTGACGTTCCTGTGGTGCTTATTCCGGTCCTCTCTATGGCACGGAAGCGGAAGGAAACATTGCGGGAGCTGGCGAGCCTGCCTTCATTTTTCACCTTGAGAACCGTGAATGGTTTTTTCATACTTGAGGCCATTTTTTCCGAGCTTGTGATGAAGAAATCATTCCGCGTTTATGAGAAGGGGCATTGATATGATAGCTGGAATTCCAGGCACAGGAATCGGCGGGCTTTTCTATCTGATAATCGCGTTGTGAATGCCGGTCCGCGAGCTTTATTTCAAATTACGAAAGCAGGGCTGTTCCCGGCGCCAACGTTTGGTTAAAAAACATCTGGTTATCACCGGTTGTGTAATCATGGGAATGTGGGTCACAGGAGAGCTTGTCGGCTGGCTGCTTACACAAACGAGGATACTCAACTCTAACCAGCACAACTTACTGCGCGTTGCGCCACTCCTCCTTACGCTTGCCACCCTCGGCGTTGTATATATGGGCCTTCATGTCCTGCGCTTTTGCATGATTGCTGCAAAAAAGATGGATGGGGAAAATTAAAAGTAACCCGGGGCTCAGGCCTGCAGCTCCAAAACTGATCGCGGGATGGGGGTTGTTATGTCTGCTTTTAATATTCAGGGCGGCAGCTTTTTCCTCATCCGCTCCTGATCCCCTTCACCTGCCGGCCGGTTTTGATTTTACCTTTGCGATCAGTGGCGAGGGCTATACTCTGGACGAGTTCTATGCCTCATATTTCGATACGATCGTATATTCAGACAGGGAAGATCCTTACGGCTTGGCGCTGGCAAATCTCACGCTCGGCCTCGTGAAAAGAGACCCTTTTTATATCGTGACCGCAAAGGCCCTCTTCGCTGCAAACAACAAGCTCTCAGACGATCCGGGGGAGAAAAGACTTTCGGAGCTTGCCGTAAAATATACCGGAAGCCTCCTGTCCGGCGTATATGATAAAGACGGCACAAGGTATACTGTCGAGCCGGTTGAGATTAATAAATCCGCTCCGCCTTCAAAAGAGTTAAAAAGATAATCATCGGTAAATCCGCTATCAGGGTGAAAAAAGATTCAAAGATCAAGACCCAGACAGACGGGGTCATAAGAGACTGGCTTCAGGCTTTCAATATAAAGAGCGCACCGCGGGCCTTTTCCGAAAAGGACGCGGCCCCGTGGCACGAAGGGAAAAAGGCAAAGGAGCTGGCGGATTTGACCGGCGCAAAGGTCTTTCCTGTCTGGGGGACAAGGGCCAAAAAAATAGGCGAAAGCTGGTACGCCCCTGACGCCGACGGCATTTACAGGTTCGAGATCTCAGAGGATAAAGTTGAGCATTTCCCCACAACGATTGTCATTGATGACCGGACGGCAATTATTAACGATACGCACGGCATAAGCGCTATCGCGTGGAATTCTCTGGATGCCGATGTTGTTATCGGCTGCGGCGATCATAAAGGGAAAATAGAGGCGGCGTATTATCTCGCGGACAGCGGCGTTAATGTGTATGTCCCGACTGACAGGTTTCTCAATACCCTGATCGGAACGCATACAAAAGGGGCCATAATAGGCTCAGCTCCGGTCAAGAAGACGGCAGAAGGCGCAGTAATCGGAGACCAGCCGATAGCCATCGATATAAATGAACCGATAGTAGTATCAACTACAAAAGGACATTATCCCCTTCAAGAGACTTGTCAAAATTTATGTGTCTCCGGGTAATATTTTCTGTTAAAGAATTGAATCATGTCATAAGCTTTGGCTTTGAGTTTAGACACCGGATTTCTCCATTTGTCCTGATTTAGCCGGTCAATTTGCAACATAAGATTTATTTCAAGAATGCTTACTGACTGGAAATAGCCTCCGAGCTTCATGGTGAATATAACAGAGCTGATGCTCCGTTAGAGGATAAAGGGCTTTGACGGCTTCTGTCAGCCCGCTGAAGTCATCGCTGATTACCGCAACGACTTTCTTCAGTCCGCGTTCAATCAGGTCATTGAGAACCTTCAGCCAGTCAGCCCTGTTTTCGTTGCCGAAGAAGGTATAAAATCCATAAACGTCTTTTTTGCCTTCCAAGTCAATCCCAAGGACTGTGTAGACGCAGGCCTTGCGCACTTTAAGGTTGTCCTTGATGTCAGTATGGTAGCCGTCTATGAACAGGGCAAATACGTTCTGCGGCAATTCACGGCGCTTAAAATCATTGAGCCGTTCCATGAGGTTTTCCCTAATCTTTGCCATTTCACTGACCGAATAAGGCAGCCCCAGCTCTTTCATGGACGTTATCAACTGGCAACTTATACTCCCTGTCAATCATCTCTTTGCGCTCGGCTCGGCTATGCGCCCGAGCGCGCCTGATAAAAAATCGTTCTCGATTGTTAACTGTCCGATCTTGGCGTGCAGTTCTTTAACATCTGGAACTGCTTCCGTTTTCTCATCCTTGGAAAAAACTTCCTCCGCCCGCTCCAGTAACTGCTTCTTCCATTTTGTGATCTGGTTCGGATGTACATGGAAACGTTCTGCCAGTTCCACTACGGTCTGTCCTTCTTTGAGTGCTTCCACCGCTGCCTTTGCCTTGAATGCCGGGCTGTGGTTCCTTCTGGGTCTCTTGCTCATTCTGCTGCTCCTTTCGCTCTTTTTCAGGGCAATCAGCCAAATTCGGCTTTCACATTTGCCCTATACGGGGCTATCTCGAAGTCACCTGACCTCTGATACCCAGGGGTTCTTAGTTTAGAGCAGCTTTATCACTTATGTCACTGTCCAGTTTTTCCAGGCCAGCTCTGGTAGCAAACCAATCTCAATAATAAATTAACCAATTCCGTTCTGCATCAATAAAAAAGAGGAAACCATCTTTATGGCTTCCTCTTTTTTGTTTTCAATTGTAAGAACCATAGTAAGGGGGTCAAGGCACACGGTCAATTAGTACTGGTTAGCTTAATCCGTCACCGGACTTACACACCCAGCCTATCAACGTGGTAGTCTACCACCGACCTTTAGTGCCGATTTCTCGACAGGGAGACCTAATCTTGAGGTGGGCTTCCCGCTTAGATGCTTTCAGCGGTTATCCCATCCGGACATAGCTACTTGGCGTTGCCCTTGGCAGAACAACCAACACACCAGAGGTCCGTCCATCCCGGTCCTCTCGTACTAAGGACAGCTCCTCTCAAGTCTCCAGCGCCCACGACAGATAGGGACCGAACTGTCTCACGACGTTCTGAACCCAACTCTCGTACCGCTTTAATGGGCGAACAGCCCAACCCTTGGGACCGACTTCAGCCCCAGGATGCGATGAGTCGACATCGAGGTGCCAAACCGCGTCGTCGATATGAACTCTTGGACGCGATAAGCCTGTTATCCCCGGCGTACCTTTTATCCGTTGAGCGATGGCCCTTCCACACGGAGCCACCGGATCACTAAGCCCTACTTTCGTATCTGCTCGGCTTGTTTGCCTCACAGTTAAGCCTCCTTATGCCTTTGCACTCGATGGCTGATTTCCGACCAGCCTGAGGAGACCTTTGGACGCCTCCGTTACCTTTTAGGAGGCGACCGCCCCAGTCAAACTACCCACCAGACAGTGTCCTCTCCCGAGATAATCGGGACGAGTTAGAATCTCAATAAAACAAGGGTGGTATTTCAACGTTGGCTCTGTAGAAACTAGCGTCCCTACTTCATAGCCTCCCACCTATCCTACACATGCTTTACCAAAATTCACTGTCAAGTTATAGTAAAGGTGCACAGGGTCTTTCCGTCTAGTCGCGGGTAACCGGCATCTTCACCGGTACTTCAAGTTCGCCGAGCCCCTCGCAGAGACAGCGCTCAAGTCGTTACGCCATTCGTGCAGGTCGGAACTTACCCGACAAGGAATTTCGCTACCTTAGGACCGTTATAGTTACGGCCGCCGTTTACCGGGGCTTCGATTCAGAGCTTTACCTTGCGGCTGACTCCTCCTGTTAACCTTCCGGCACCGGGCAGGCGTCAGAGTCTATACATCCTGTTTGCCAGTTAGCAGACTCCTGTGTTTTTGCTAAACAGTCGCTTGAGCCTCTTTATTGAAACTTCGATTGCTCGAAGTACCCCTTCTCCCGAAGTTACGGGGCAATTTTGCCTAGTTCCTTTGCGAGGGATCACTCGCTCGCCTTGGTATCTTCTACCCACCTACCAGTGTCGGTTTGCGGTACGGTCATCCATGATACTTCCATAGAGGTTTTTCTCGGCAGTGTGGAATTAGCCAGTTCTCCTGATTTCTCAAGATCCACGTCACCTTTCAGGCTAATAGTGGCCGGATTTACCTAACCACCACCTTACAGGTTTGTACCGGGACAACCAGCGCCCGGCTGAACCTATCCTCCTGCGTCCCCCCTTAGGTATAACGCATCACAGATGGTACTGGAATTTTAACCAGTTGTCCATCATCTACTCCTTTCGGCCTCGACTTAGGACCGACTTACCCTGGGCGGATTATCCTTCCCCAGGAAACCTTAGGTTTACGGCGAGCCCGTTTTTCACGGACTTTTACGCTACTTATGCCGGCATAATCTCTTCTGCTTCCTCCAGCATGCCTCACAGCACACCTTCACAGGTTAACAGAATGCTCCCCTACCACTTCAATGCGAAGCACTGAAGTACGCAGCTTCGGTGTAAAGCTTAAGCCCCGTTGAATTTTCGGCGCAAAATTACTAGACCAGTGAGCTGTTACGCTTTCTTTAAAAGATGGCTGCTTCTAAGCCAACCTCCTGGCTGTTTAAGCGATCTTACATCCTTTCCCACTTAGCTTTATCTCAGGGACCTTAGCTGACGTTCTGGGCTGTTTCCCTTTCGACCACGAATCTTAGCACCCGTAGTCTCACTCCCATGCTAACCCTTGAGGCATTCGTGGTTTGGTTGGGTTTGGTACCCCTTAAGGAGCCCTAGCCCATCCAGTGCCCTACCTCCTCAAGGCATACATGAGGCTGTACCTAAATACATTTCGGGGAGAACCAGCTATCACCAAGTTTGATTAGCCTTTCACTCCGACCCACAGTTCATCCGAGCTTTTTGCAACAAACAACGGTTCGGGCCTCCATGCCGACTTCTCGGCACTTCACCCTGACCATGGGTAGATCACTTGGCTTCGGGTCTACTAAACATAACTAAACGCCCTATTAGGACTCGGTTTCCCTACGGCTCCAGTCATTATAACCTTAACCTTGCTACGTTCAGTAACTCGCCGGCTCATTAATCAAAAGGCACACCGTCATCCCGACGAATCGAGACTCCGATTGCTTGTAGGCATATGGTTTCAGGTTCTATTTCACTCCCCTCACCGGGGTTCTTTTCATCTTTCCCTCACGGTACTTGTTCACTATCGGTCATCAGATGGTATTTAGCCTTGGAGGGTGGTCCCCCCAGATTCCCAAGAGATTTCTCGTGTCTCATGGTACTCAGGATACCGTTTCAGTAGTTAAATAATTTTACTTACAGGTCTGTCACCTTCTATGGATAAGCTTTCCAACTCATTCAGTTATTATTTAACTATCTTACTAATACGGTCCTACAACCCCTGCCTTAGAACAAACAGTTCAAGCTGTTTAAACGACTTTTTCTCCTTGAACGATCAGTTCTAAGGCAGGTTTGGGCTTTTCCCCTTTCGCTCGTCGCTACTGAGGGAATCTCGGTTGATTTCTTTTCCTCCGGGTACTGAGATATTTCACTTCCCCGGGTTAGCCTTTTATACCTATGGATTCAGTATAAGATATCCCAACTTTACTCGGGATAGGTTTCCCCATTCGGAATCCCACGGATCAACGGATACTTACTCCTTCCCGTGGCTTTTCGCAGTTAGTTGCGTCCTTCGTCGCCCTCTGATGCCAAGACATCCACCATAAGCCCTTACTTCCTTGACCCCTTTACTCTAATTCTTACAATTTTCAAAGAACAAATTTAAAATTTCAAATTTAAAACTTCAAATTTGAAATTAAATAAAAGTAGGCCCGCAGAATTTTTTTTGTAGTTACTTGGTGTAACACCTTACTCCTTAGAAAGGAGGTGATCCAGCCGCAGGTTCCCCTACGGCTACCTTGTTACGACTTCACCCCAATTACCGGCCATACCTTAGGAAGCTGCCTCCCCAATTGCTCGGGGTTAGCTCACCTACTTCGGGTACAGCAGACTTTCGTGGTGTGACGGGCGGTGTGTACAAGGCCCGGGAACGTATTCACCGTAGCGTGCTGATCCACGATTACTAGCGATTCCAGGTTCACGGAGTCGAATTGCAGACTCCGATCCCAACTTGGATAGATTTTATGGGATTGGCTCCTCCTCGCAGATTGGCCACCCTTTGTTTCTACCATTGTAGCACGTGTGTAGCCCTGGACATAAGGGCCATGCGGACTTGACGTCATCCCCACCTTCCTCCAGCTCATCGCCGGCAGTTTCCTCAGAGTGCCCCGTGAAGGGCAACAGAGGATGAGGGTTGCGCTCGTTGCGGGACTTAACCCAACACCTCACGGCACGAGCTGACGACAGCCATGCAGCACCTGTGTAAGCTTTCCGATTGCTCGGAATCATTCCCCTTTCGGTTCACTACTACTTACATGTCAAGCCCAGGTAAGGTTTTTCGCGTAGCGTCGAATTAAACCACATGCTCCACCGCTTGTGCGGGCCCCCGTCAATTCCTTTGAGTTTCAACCTTGCGGCCGTACTCCCCAGGCGGGGTACTTAATGGTTTCCCTTCGGCACAGATGACTATCGCCACCCACACCTAGTACCCACCGTTTAGGGCGTGGACTACCAGGGTATCTAATCCTGTTTGCTACCCACGCTTTCGCGCCTCAGCGTCAGTCATTGCCCAGAGGGTCATCTTCACCACCGGCCTTCCTCCTGATATCTACGCATTTCACCGCTACACCAGGAATTCCACCCTCCCATGCACGACTCAATCCTGACAGTATCAAATGCAATTCTTGAGTTAAGCCCAAGGATTCCACATCTGACTTATCAGGACGCCTACACGCCCTTTAAGCCCAGTAAATCCGAACAACGCTTGCCACCTCTGTCTTACCGCGGCTGCTGGCACAGAGTTAGCCGTGGCTTCTTCCTGAGGTACCATCATCCCGATTGCTCGAGACTTTTTCCCTCACGAAAGGGGTTTACAACCCGAAGGCCTTCTTCCCCCACGCGGCGTCGCTGCGTCAGGCTTTCGCCCATTGCGCAAAATTCCCCACTGCTGCCTCCCGTAGGAGTCTGGACCGTGTCTCAGTTCCAGTGTGGCCGATCGACCTCTCAGTCCGGCTACCCGTCTTAGCCTTGGTAAGCCATTACCTCACCAACTAGCTGATAGGCCACAGGCCTCTCCTTAGGTGCTCTGATTGCTCAAAGCTTTTATCCCAAGAAATTCCATCTCGGAATTACATTCGGTATTGTACCCGATTTCTCGGGGGTATCCCCATCCTAAGGGTAAGTTACCTATGTATTACTCACCCGTTCGCCACTAAGCCATCAATCCGTATTGCTACTTCAAAATGACCCCGTTCGACTTGCATGTGTTAAGCGCGCCGCCAGCGTTCGTTCTGAGCCAGGATCAAACTCTCAAATAATAACTTGACTGCGGGCCTACTTTTATTTTTCAAAGAACAAAATTTTACTACTTTAACGATATGAACCCTTAAAATGTTTTTTTAAGGTAAGTTTATATTTATATTATATCAAAAATTTTCAAAGAAAGAATTATCTTGTATTTATCATCATTGCCACTACAGTTTTATCTATCAAATATTACTATCTTAATTTTAAGACTAATATTTTTAGCACAAAAAACATTTACTGTCAAAACCCCGGAATTAAGAAATATTGTTCAATAATAGATTTTATTATAATATTTCTACGATATTCACCTAAAATCTCATATTTTAGATTATAATTCTAATATTATTCTTCTATTCGCACATCTAACACATTGCGTCTTCATAATTACTACAACTCTCTTAACTTTTTTCTCATAGTTTAACTAAATAAAACCTATTAATTAAAAAAGATATTTTCACATCTATATGTTTTCTCATTCTTGACACGAGATAGTTAATGTTGCTATATTAATAGCACTCTTTGGTTGAGAGTGCTAAATATTATGTTAGACGAACGGCGTAAAAAAATACTTTGTGCAATAATACAAAGTCATATTGATCTGAATATTCCTATAGGATCATTCTTCATCACGCAGAAATTTCCTGTTGATTTATCACCAGCCACTATACGCAATACAATGGCAAAACTTGAAGAACTTGGATATATAACTCAACCTCATACCTCAGCTGGAAGAATACCTACGGAGAAAGGGTATAAATTTTATGTGAATACTCTCATAGAGGAGCAAACATTATCAATCAATTCTGAACTATCTAATGAACTAGACAATAACGTACTAATTACTGGTAGAGACAACAGTAAAATTGTTAAGAAAGCCACCGAAACTCTCTCCCTGTATTCACATTATCTTGCAATTGCCATTCCACCAAAAACAGAAGATATGACGATTAAACATATTAAATTCATAAAATACGAAGAAAAAAAAGTTTTAGCTGTCATAGTATCGGAAGAAGGAACGATTAATAATAAAATTATTGAGATAGATAAAATTTATTCACAAAAACAGCTTGATAAAGCGTCTAGTTATTTAAACAGCAAGTTTCATGGATTAACAATTAAAAAGGTAAGAGATAGAATTACAGATCAACTTTACAGAGACAAAATAGTTTGCGATCAATTAGTTGAAAACTTGATTGCACTTTGCAAAGAAATCATCATGGAAGAACCCCATAAACTCGCTTTTGATGTCTTCTCCGGCACAAGTAATTTGCCAGACTTTGCAACTATGAAACAGATAAAAGAAATTTTAAAGGCTATTGAAGACAAGCAGTTTATGCTAAAATTACTTCATCAAATAAGTGGCACGCAAGGAACTCAGGTATTTGTAGGCATGGAAAACATCATTCCTTCACTGCAAGAGTTAAGCATGGTTATTTCCACATATAAGGATAAAAAATTTGTGAGCGGCGCTATCGGAATAATCGGACCAACAAGAATGAATTATCAAAAATTAATTCCTTTGGTTGACCATACTGCAAGGGTTCTAACGCGGTTATTATCTGTGAGTTAAGGAGATTTTTTCAAGTGGGAGCAAATCAAGAACAAAAAGAACAGCAAGCCGTTGATGAATCTGATAACACTGAATCATTAAAGAAGACCCTTTCAGAAATTAATGACAAATATGTCAGACTTTATGCCGAATTTGAAAATTACAAGAAATTCACTGCAAAAAATAAAGAGGACCAATTAAAATATGCAAATGAAAGTTTAATGAGAGACCTTCTTACTGTTATTGATCATCTGGAATTGGCACTCCAACATTCTTCAAATAAAGAAGTTTCAGACTCACTTGCAGAGGGGATAGAGTTAACACTGAAGGAACTGAAAACCGTACTCGAAAAATATGGATTGATCAGCATAAACGCATTAGGCAAACCATTTGATCCCACTGTACATCATGCTATGTCACAGATAGAATCAGATGTTGAAGAAAACACCGTTGTTAGTGAATTCAGGAAAGGCTACATGCTGAAAGACAGGGTCGTCAGAGCGGCACTTGTAGGCATTGCCAAGAAGCAAACTCTTCATGAAGGCTCAGCACCAAATAAAACACAAAATCAACCATTATAAGTAAAGAAAATTAATATCAAACATATAAAATAGAATGAAAACAGGAGGATAGTTTTATGGGAAAAGTAGTTGGAATAGACCTTGGAACTACCAATTCGGTAGTTGCAGTAATGCAGGGTGGCGAACCAACCATTATTGCCAATCAGGAGGGAACAAGAACCACACCCTCTGTTGTGGCATTTACTGATAAAGGTGAGAGATTAGTAGGACAAGTTGCCAAAAGACAGGCAATAACAAATCCTGAAAATACGGTTTTTTCAATCAAAAGGCTCATGGGCAGAAAATTCAGTTCTAAAGAAGCCGATGAGGCTAAAAAGAAATTACCTTACAATATAGTCAGTGCATCAAACGGTGATGCACATGTTGAAGCACGAGGGAAGGCATATTCTCCACCAGAAATTTCTGCAATGATCCTTCAGAAACTCAAACAGGCTGCTGAAGATTATCTTGGAGAACCTGTAACAGATGCAGTTATAACAGTCCCTGCATATTTTGATGACAGTCAACGTCAGTCTACAAAAGATGCTGGCAGAATAGCCGGTCTGAATGTACTAAGAATAATCAATGAACCAACTGCAGCCTCTCTTGCTTACGGAATGGATAAAAAGAAAGAGGAAAAGATAGCTGTTTACGATCTCGGTGGCGGCACTTTTGACATATCAATACTCGAAATTGGAGAAGGCGTAGTAGAAGTGAAATCAACAAACGGTGATACTTATCTTGGTGGCGATGATTTTGACCTTAAGATAATGGACTGGCTTGTTGAAGAGTTCAGAAAAGACAGTGGTATCAATCTCCGCAATGATAAGATGGCTCTTCAAAGATTAAAGGAAAGCGCTGAAAAGGCAAAGGTAGAATTATCATCTGCGATGGAAACCGAAATCAATCTGCCGTTTATTACAGCTGATGCAAACGGGCCTAAACATCTTGTAATGAAATTATCCCGCGCCAAATTCGAACAACTGGTTGATGACCTTATTTCAAGAACCATTGAACCATGCAAACGTGCTCTCGCGGACGCTGGATTAAACTCGAAGGATATAGATGAAATACTGCTCGTGGGTGGGCAAACGAGAACGCCAAAAGTTCAACAGGTTGTTAAAGACTTTTTCGGAAAAGAACCAAACAGAGGAGTTAATCCTGATGAAGTCGTTGCTGCGGGCGCAGCAATACAAGCTGGTGTGTTAAAAGGAGAAGTTAAAGATGTTCTGCTTCTTGACGTCATTCCGCTTTCTCTTGGTATCGAAACTCTCGGAGGGATCTTCACAAAACTCATCGAGAGAAACACTACGATACCTACAAAAAAAAGCCAGGTGTTCTCCACTGCAGCAGACAACCAGCCTGCTGTAACGATTAAAATATGCCAGGGAGAGAGGGAAATGGCTGCCGACAACAAACTGCTCGGCAATTTTGAACTTGTGGGTATTCCACCTGCCCCAAGAGGAGTTCCGCAAATTGAGGTGACATTTGATATTGATGCAAACGGCATTCTGCATGTCTCTGCAAAAGACAAAGGCACAGGGAAAGAGCAATCTATACGTATAACAGCATCAAGCGGTCTCTCAGAAGAAGAAATTAAAAAAATGACCGGAGATGCAGAATCTCACGCATCCGAAGACAAGAAAAAGCGTCATCTCGCTGAGGCAAAAAATGATGCAGACACCCTTATATATACAGTTGAAAAATCTCTAAGAGACTATGGAGATAAAATTTCAGAAAGCGATAAACAAAAAATCAATTCTGCGCTTGAGAAATGTAAAAATTTAAAAGACACATCTACAGACGCAGATGAACTTCGAAAAGCAATTGACGAATTGACAACAGCTTCACACAAGATTGCAGAAGAAATGTACAAGTCTCAGGCGGCAGGGGCTCAGCAGGCAGGAGCCGAAACCTCGACTTCAGACAGCAGCCAAAAAGAAAAAGAAGATGTTGTTGAAGCTGAATTTGAAGAGACTGACAAGAAAGAATAGGTAGTCAGTAGTAAGTAGTTAGTTAGTAGTTAGGGGGAAATTTCTTCAATTCCATCCCCTGGCTATTCCATCCCTTAACTACTTGCTACTAACTACTAACTACTTTTATGAAAGACTATTACCAAGTACTCGGATTAGAAAGAAACGCAACAGATGCTGATTTAAAAAAAGCATATCGCCAGCTTGCGTTAAAATATCATCCCGACAGAAATCCCGGAGACAAAACCGCTGAGGAAAAGTTTAAAGAGATCAACGAAGCATATGCATGCTTAAGTGATCCTCAGAAACGGTCAAATTATGACAATTTCGGAACAGCCGACGGTGCCGGAGCAGGATTCGGCTATGAAGGTTTTGGTGGTTTTTCTACGAATTTTGGGGACATATTCGGCGATGTTTTTGGAGACATATTTGGTGAATTTACAGGAAGAATGAGAATGCGTCCTACAAAAGGACAAGACCTCCGTTATGACCTTGATATTTCGCTTTATGAAGCAGTCTTCGGAGTTGATAAAGAAATAAATATCCCGAGGTGGGAAAATTGCCATGACTGTGAAGGAACAGGTTCGAAACCGGGTAAAGGACCTATTGCCTGTCCAATATGCAAAGGCACGGGCCAAACGAGGATCCAGCAGGGCTTTTTTACAATATCAAAAACCTGCGGCAAGTGCGGCGGCCAGGGCAAGATAATCACCGACCCGTGCGTGAAATGCAAGGGTCAAGGCAAAGTGAGAAAGGAGCGCACCGTATCGCTGAAAATCCCCGCAGGCGTTGACACCGGCATAAGATTGAAAGTTTCAGGCGAAGGGGAAGCAGGCTTCTACGGCGGTCCCAACGGTGATTTGTACGTTGTAATTAACGTAACCCCCCACCCCTTCTTCAAACGCAAAGGGAACGACCTCCTCTGCGAAGTGCCGATCTCCTTTATGCAGGCGTCCCTCGGCGCCGAGATTGAAATACCTACAATCGAGGGAGCCGCAACCGTTAAAATCCCGGCGGGGACCCCTTCCGGCAGGGTCTTCCATCTGAAAGGCAAGGGCGTGCCGAAACTCGGCGGCTACGGCAAGGGAGACCAGTTCATAACCGTTTTTGTCGACGTGCCTAAAAAACTCACTCCAAGACAGAAAGAGCTGCTCAAGGAATTCGCAGAGTTAAGCGGAGAAGATACCTCAAAGAATTTCATGGACAAGGTCAAGGACTTCTTCAACCAAAAAGAACAGGCGAAGTAGGGCAAACCTTCAAGCTTTTTTTGTAGACACCCGCAATCTATAATTCCATGGATAACATATTATAACGCCAGCGGAGTGAATATTATCGGCAAGTTATATGTCCCCTTTGTGGCCTCAGGCGCAAGCTCAAAGCTGTAACTCAGTTTTTTTATCTTATGGCCCATGCCTTCAAATGGTATCAGGATGTCCACGCTGCCTCCGGCAGGGATAGTATACGCGCTGCCGTCAACTGTAATTGTGACAGACGTGTACAGATTCCCCGCATTAGCGTCAATAAAATCCGTCCCGGCGTCATGTCCATTGCCCTTATGCAGTTCATCTGCCTGGGTACCGCCATATCCGAATAATGCCTGTGAAGATACTGAAAGGACATAACCATTGGTGTCGTTTGTGGAAATTGAAAGAATAGTACCGTTTTCAACGTTCTTGAAGCCCTTCCTTATATCAGATGTATTGACATGGAGAGAACGGGTTTCGATGATTCTGTAATCCAGGTAAGGAAGAATTGTAACCTGGACGTGTAGTTTGGCGCTGACGCTCGCGGCGTATATCGCAGATGTCGAGATCAGGACAAAGAAAGCGCCTGTAATCACGCAGACAATCGCTCTACCCGTTTTTTTTCTCATTACAATATCTTCTATCGGAAGACTGTCAATAAATCTTGAACAGGAAGAAGATGAGATTTGTTCTTCAGTTGTCTGCCGGGTTGAGTCGTGGGACTTTACACCTTAATTTGCTACCAGTTTATCTTGACAGACACCGAATCACCGTAAATGCCTGCCGGAGGGTCCTGCCCTTGCGGAATGTGTCCGTAAACAATGTAACGCTGGGCCGCGCCGGTCCCGACCCCTGTCTGAGTGTAAGTACTATTAGTGCCGTCGCCCCATATCTCGGTGCGGGCCGCGTCCCTGTAGATGTTATAGTTCAATGCCGCGCCTGATGATGAAAGCATCCTGCGAATGCTGAAGACGCCTCCTGAATTTGCGCCGGAATCGAGAAGTATCGTATAAGCAGTTCCGGCAGGGCATGTTACGCTTATCTCTCCTGTAACTTCTGCGGAAGGAGAACGAAGCGGGTCATAATTACCGAACCCTAATTGAGTCGCTGTAACCGAGCAGTCACCCCATGCCGCACCTGCTGAAAGCAGCATGGAAACAATTAAAATAACTTTAATGCGTTTCACAAATTACCTCCCCGAGCTCCACCATGATGGACTCGCTTTCAGGGATTATTAATTCCATCCTGCATTCTTTGTCTTTCAGATAAATCCGCGCCGGATGGGGGCCGGAAGGAATGTTCTCCAGATAAAATTCACCGTTCTTCCCGATCACCGCTTCTATTATCCGGTCTTCTGTCTTTATCTCCAGCCCGGCATATTCCGCGGGTTTCTTCACAGCATCCTCAATCAAATAGAGCGTTCCGCTGAAGCCCTGCAACTTAGCCACGTCAAACTTTACCACAACGCCGTTTCTGTTGCCTGTTGAAATGCTCCTTGAGACCTCGGAGATGCTGTAATTAACAGGGATATCGGTGTCGTCTATGGAGATCCTGTTATCAATGTAGGAAACGAGACCCGGAGCTATGACTTCGCCCTTCGCATTTGTTGTACCGATGACTTGGTTGCTTGAAGATACTTTCACATCTTTTATATTGCCGACCTTGACGAGCGCAAAGCTGTCGTTAATCGGTCTTGTTGCATACGCGGATCTGTTTATAACGGCCATTGCTCCGGACGCGTTGAGTGTGTATGCGTTCTCGCCGCCGCTCCTGTTGTAATCAATACCGTAAATGCCGTAAGGCGCCCTGTAAACGACCGAAGCATTTCCGGTGACTTCGCTTCCTTCAGTGTACCTGCGCTCCGCAAAGGCCCTGTAACCAAAGCCGGTCCCGGCAGGAGGGTTTTTCTGATAGTATGCCAAAACCGTGCCGTTCCCGTCCTGTGAGCTGTAGCTGGTCCCTGCTGTAGAACCTGAGCCGAATGAAAGGTTCAGTCCGGCAAAGAATTCATCAACTGTCGTCTCCGATCTGGTCCTTGCCGCAGTCATGAAGAGCGAAAGGTCCTTAAAGAGCCTCTTTGAATAAAACGCTGAAAGCCTCTGTCTTGAATTTGACTCATGAAATGTTGTACCGGTATAGGACAACGATGCCGAGCCCAGCAACTTGTGGTTATAACCCATGCCTGCAGACCATTCGAATTTCACTCTGTCCTGTTCGGCTGTAAGACTTAGATTGGAATACTCCCTTGATATTGTCCTCGCAGAAAGTCGCGCGTTCATATTCCTGAATACGTAACTGTACAGCAGAGAGGCCCCGTAGCCTGTCCTTCCGTTGCGCGAGCTGAAACTTGCGTCAATATCTATGGCGCCCCTCTTATAGAGGACAGCGGACACGGTCAGGCCGGCATTGAGCAGGTCCTCTTCCGCCTCCGCTCTGAGCCCTGCCGTAAAGACATTAGTGAAGCCGTATCTGTGTAATCCGGAAAACGCCATGCCGCTGTAATCAAAATCTTTTTCCCCAAGCCTTTCCCTTTTAAACCCGAGGTTGTAACTATATTCGTGCAGCCCCGGTTTCAGGACTGAAGTAGAGAGATAATATGGCAATACGACCTTCTCCTCATTGCCGTACGCGTCCTTTATGACAAGTACCACATTGCCGGAGCCGCCCTGTGATACGACATTCTGAAGGACAAATTCACCCGGCGGCAGCTTCTCGCTTCTCAGCATTATGTCGTTGACATATACAGAAACCTCGGACGGCGTCTTCAGCATGCCGGAGGCGTCCATGCTTGAGGTCTTCACATAGTAAGGTGTGAGAGAAAAGTTCTTTGATACACTGAACCCTCCGAGAGTCGCCCCGCCTCCAAGCGTCCCGCCTGAAAATGCGGCCGCATCGCCTACCGCATATCGCCTCTGAGATTTGACATCATCTCTTGTAACGCTCGTAAGAAGCCTTACAAACTTCCCTTCCTCATCGCCCTGTTTTGAATACAGAAAATTGGAAAGCAGAAGGCAATCGCTTACACTGAGCCCTGTCTCAAAGGGGAGGGAAAGGGATTTGAATCCGTAATCTTCATTAAGGGCGTAACTGAGACTGTAGTTAATAAAGGCGGCATTTCCTTTCAGGAACCGGATGTCCTTGTCGCCCTTCCACGCGAGGTCAATAGAGCTCTTATTCAGAAGCGCGGGGTCTGCCGTAAGATGGACTGCCGCAGCCTTTTCATCGATTGTATGACTCAGCCCCTGAATTGCCTTAAGAGGTATATACTCAGTATCATCAATAAGAACAGAAGCCCCTGCCGGCAGCTCCCGAAGGCCCATTTCGAGCAGGTCTTCAGGCTTCATAAGCACGCCGTCCTCTGTGAGCATTACAAAGCGTTCCCCTTTTTCTTCGGTGTTGAGGTAGGCATTGAGTATCGCCTTTTCAGCGCACCAGGCTTTTGCAGCAATAACCGCAGTCGCAATGAAGAAACATGCCATCAGGTTCAGGACATTTCTGCTCCCCAGCATTCAGCCTGTTCAGTCTGCTGCAGCGGCCGGTTTGATCTCCCTACCTGCAGGGGGCTTGGGTTTGTCCGCGCACTGGTTCTTATCAACTGTGAACTTGCCTTCAAGCATGCCCTTATCAATCTCGGTCTCAACCTTTATTTCGTTCGCCTTCAGACAATCCTCCTTCGGAAGGTCCACTGCAAAGGTCCGGGTCCTGCCCGAAAGCACATACCATCCCGCCGCCTCCTTTGCAAACGCCTCTTTGCCTTCGCTGTCAAGACCCCTTGCCCTGAGTCTGCTTATAATCAAGTGTGAATTCCCGCTGTTCTTCACCTTGATCATGACCGCGCCGTCGGACAAGGACATGCCCTCAAGGGACCGTCCCTGGGCTTCCTTCACAGGCTTGATAAATACTGGTATGCCGAGCCTTACCGCCATCTTTACGGCTGCCTCGCCGGGCTTTGACACGGGAAGCTCCTGTACGTAGAGCCTATAGGTCTTTTCCGCTGCGTCGGCCTTTTTGCCTTCATAGCCGACCCTGATTATTTTCTCCTCGCCTTTTTCAATGTCGGCTATTTTCGGAAAGAAGATGATTTCTTTTGAAGGCTGGTAGATGTCCTTCCCGTTCTCATCCTGCTGCCACTCCACTGCCTCAAGCTGCACAGTCACCTTCTCTTCGCCTTCATTCGTAACTTTAAGCACCGCTGTTTTTGTCTTTGAGTCAAGGTAAAGTCGTATAGGCACTGCCTTGAAGTTTCCGGCACTGGCATGTAACGGAAAAAGCAGAAGGAGATATGCTGATAATATGAATAAGGAAATTTTGTTCAATATGTCCTCCGTGTAATTGAATTTTCAATTCTGTCATGCCCGAGTTCCTTAATCGGGCATCCAGAACTCATTAAAAGACAGAGGTGGCCCCCAAAAATCGGACAGTCGTATAAGGTGTAAAATACGACAAAC
>DYJL01000011.1:0-85833 GCA_020723105.1 Nitrospira japonica
CGTCGCAAAATACGCTCCTCGCAATGACAATTACAGACTTTTCAGCAGCCTGTTAATTCCATTTGTTCAAACCAACTCAACTTAAACCAACTTAAACCTTCCAATAATTTTACCGCTTAATAATTATATTTGAAAAAAATATTTGTAATCTGCAAAGCATATGCTATAATTTGTTTTAATTTTCTGTTACTTTGTTAGACAATTGTTTAATTTATATTGAAAGTATAAATGTCCTTTTATACGGTTTTTCTTATTGCCTTTGGCATTTCATTTATTTCAGCGCCGCTTGTGATTATGCTTGCAACTAACAGCGGTGCGATTGCATTCCCCGGCAAAAGGCATATACATGCACACCCAACTCCAAAACTTGGCGGGGTTGCCATTGCAGCAGGGGTGCTTCTTTTCTCACCTTTTATATTCCTCCCCATTAATGGAGTAATAGGATCATATCTTGCTTCTTCTGCATTGATGCTTCTCCTTGGGATTCTCGATGACATCTGGGGTACGGGATGGAAGATGAAGCTTGCAGTTTCTGTGATTGCCACCTCAATTATTATGTTTGGCACAGGGATGTGGATTGAAAACCTGGGGAATCTTTTGGGCCTTGGCGAAATTCATCTGGGCCTCTGGGGGATCCCTTTTACTTTTTTTGCAGTTTTTGGCGTTATCAATGCCATTAATTTAACAGATGGCCTTAACGGCCTGGCCTGCGGAGTTTCATCCATTGCATTTCTGTCGTTTGCTGTCTTTGCCTCCATGAGCGGCAATGAAATTGTTTTTTATCTGAGCATAATAAGTCTCGGAGCAACTCTCGGCCTCTTTAAATACAACTATCCAAAAGCCCGGATATTCATGGGAGATTCCGGAAGCCTGTTCCTGGGTTTTTCGCTTGCCATTCAGGCGATTCTGCTCACGCAGGGAGAACACAGCAAAGTGGCGCCAATGGTGCCGGTTATAATACTCGGCCTGCCAATCTTTGATACCGTAAGGGTCATGGTTTTCAGAATCTTAACCCGCAAACATCCGTTTCATGCGGACAAGACACATCTGCATCACCTGATGATGCGCTCTGGTATTCACCCAAATCATGTGGTGAAGGTGATATGGGTTCTCTCGGCACTGATGTCCACACTTGCTTTTGTCCTTTACAAATTTGATGCGTGGATAATGCTCCTGATTTATATAATTTTCATTTCCTTCCTCGGGGTATATGTCGAAAATTTAAGCATCATCAGATTAAATAATTCCAAAAAGAACCTCTCCAACGGCAAATCCAACGGCAGCTTGCATTAATAACCAATAGTATTTAATATATGAAACTCCTCTTGAAAGTTCTTTCTTGAGGCCATCTTTTAATACAAAAGGATTTACAACTATGAGAAAGACTTCGCTCTGTTTTCACATTTGTTTTCTTTCGATGATTTTATTGTGCATAATCTCTGGTTCCTCAGCATGGGCCCAACAAATAGAGTTAGTCCCTGTAACGCCTTTCTCTCCTCAACAGGCAGTTGATCAGATACCTGCAAAAGCAAAGCCTGTAACACAACCAAATGAAATCCTGCAAAAACTTGAACAAGCCAGGCAACCGCAGGAGCTTGTGCAGCCTGTCACTAAACCGAAGCCTTCAGCGGAAACAGTGTCGAGATTTGAACAATTTATTGCCGGAGAAACTTTGCCGGCTATTTCAACTAATATAAAGCAATTCGGTTATGACCTTTTCAAAGATGCTTCCCCTGCCTTTGTACCTTCTGCAAATGTTCCGGTGGGGCCTGATTATGTTGTCGGGCCTGGCGATGAAATAAAAATTACAGTCTGGGGGAAAATAGAAGGCGCATGGCATGTGACCATTGACAGGGATGGCAATATCAGCATTCCAAAGGTCGGTATTCTCGGAGTCACCGGTTTAACCTTTAACCAATTAAAAGGGCTTCTTCACAAGGAACTTTCAAGATACTATACCGGTTTTGAAATGAATGTCAGCATGGGCGCTTTAAGAACGATGAGGGTTTATGTTGTAGGCAATGCCCAGAATCCCGGCGCATATACTGTATCAGCCCTTTCAACCATTGTGAATGCCCTCCTGCAGTCGGGCGGGCCGAGCAAGACCGGCACCATGAGGGACATCCAGTTAAAAAGAAATGGCCAGACGGTCGGGCATTTTGATCTGTACGATTTTTTATTAAAGGGTGACAAATCAAAGGATGCAAGGCTGTTACCGGAAGATGTAATATTCATCCCTTCAGTAGGGCCGCTTGCAGGCATTGCCGGCAATGTTAAAAACCCCGCAATCTATGAACTGAGCGGAGAAACAAAACTCCTGGATCTGATTCATATGGCGGGAGGCCTTATGAGCGTTGCTTTTAAAGGAAGGCTGCAGGTAGAGCGGATAGCTGATCATCAGTTCAGGACTCTTTTTGAAGGGGATCTCATTAATCTTGAAAAGAACACGGAGAAGAATTTTATCCTCAGGGATGGAGATCTGGTAAAGGTATTTGCTGTAATGGATACAAAAAATACGATAACGATTGCAGGCGCTGTGGCAAATGCAGGTGATTATGGAATTACACCCGGGGTAACAAAGATAAAAGATGTCATCTCTCTGTCCGGAGGATTGCTGTATTTCACCTCTAATGAAGCAGAATTAACGAGGGTAAAGGTTACACCTTCAGGGCCGCTTACAGAACAGCGAATGATTGATATTGTCAAGGCCGTGGCAGAAGACCCGCAGCATAATGTCACCCTTGAAATAAACGACTATCTGCTGGTCCGGGCAGTCCCGGACTGGAAGCTTTACAGAACCGTATCCATACAGGGAGAAGTTAAATTCCCTGGTACTTATACCGTCAGGAAAAACGAAAGGTTGTCCTCCCTCATTGAAAGGGCTGGAGGCTATTCCGACAGGGCTTACATAAGAGGAGCGGCATTTATCAGAAACAGTGTAAGAGAACTTCAGCAGAAGAGCCTTGATGAAATGGCTGAAAGGCTCGAAAGAGACCTGCTTGCTGCGGGGTCCTTAGAGGTAGCCACTGCATTATCTATCGAAGAAATTACTGCCAAAAAAGTGGAGCTGGAGCAAAAAAGGAAATTTGTTGAAGCCATGAAACAGTTAAAGGCCACAGGCAGAATGTCAATAAAGCTTGCTCACCTGAGGCTGTTGAAAAACAGTGAATACGATATTGAACTTGAGGACGGTGACAGTTTATTTATTCCAATGAGAAACAGTGTCGTGAATGTTGCAGGAGCGGTAATGTCCCGAGGCAGCTTTGTTTATTCTGAGAAGTTTGACTATAACGACTATGTAACTATGGCAGGCGGGTACACGCGCTATGCAGATGATGACAACGTATATGTCTTAAAAGTTGACGGCACTGCACTGAAACTGTCAGACGGATTCTTTAGCTGGAACATGAAAAAATCCAGATGGGAAGTCACCGGGTTCGGTGAGGATATTAAACAGATTGAACCTGGCGATTCCATCATCATCCCTGAAAAGCTCGAGCGCATTGCATGGATAAGGGAAATTAATAATTTAACACAGATACTTTATCAGATAGCAGTAACTGCAGGCGTAACCATTGCGTTGTTTTAGGCAGCTATGAGTTATGAGTTAAGAGTCATGAGTTATGAATTATGAGTTGTGGATTTTTCTTTCTCTTTAATTCAAAGCTCTTCGCTTACAACCTGAAATTATTGCCCCTTGTTGTAGCATTGTTTCTGTTTCTTCTTTTCATTCCTCATGAAGTTTTTTCTGAACCTCTTAACTCAAACCTCTTAACTCATAACTCTGTGGATGAGCCCTTCTCCTATCCTGCAAACTGGGGCGGCACAGGCCTTATGGAAATCCCCTCAGCAAGGATAATGAGAGAGGACAGCTACCGGATTGGTTTCTCTCAGATAATGCCTTACAGGTATTATTACGGAGCCATAACCCCCTTAAAAGGCCTTGAAATTGACGGAAGGATAACAGAGGTATCAGGCGTTCAAGGATTAGCAGATCCTGCATATGGCAATTACAAAGACAAGGCATTGGACTTTAAATATCAGTTCCTTTCAGAAGGCAAATACCTTCCTGCTCTTGCAATAGGCATCATGGATCCTCATGGTACACGGGTCTATCCATCACAGTATATAGTGGCAAGCAAGCAGATATATCCTTTTGATTTTACAATTGGGTTTGGCAATGGCAGATTCGGCAAGAAGCCTCTCATTTCAAGCACTGAAAATGCAAGAGTTGAGATCATAACTGATACAGGTGACTGGATAAAAGATTCGCAGTTTTTCTGGGGCCTGCAGTTTGCACCCTCAGAAAAATATGCCCTCATGTTTGAACACAGCCCGATTAAATTTCAGGAGCAGACTTTTGATCCGGCACAGAAAAAATATTTCCGTGAGCCTGTCTCTTCAGAATATAACTTTGGTTTGCGATACAAACCGACAAAGTGGTCTGAAATCGGTCTTTCCTATCAGAGAGGCAATCGAGTGGGCATTAATTTATCCACTGTATTTGATATAGGAAAACCCCTCATCCCAATCTACGATCCGGCCTACAGGGAAAAATCTTCTGATACGCTCAATCCGGTACAAAAGAGGATTGTATCAGCACTCTGCAACCTGGGCTTCAGCAATATAGGTGTGGTCCTTGATGACAATCAGTTATGGATAGAAGCGCAAAATGATAAATACTTTTATGCTACAAAAGCCGTTGGCATCATTCTCAAAGTACTTGTAACTATCAATCCTGAAAATATAGACAAGATTCACGTCATCCTCAAAGAGAATGAAATACCCCAGGTTGAATTTGTTGCTGCAAGGAGGGATTTGCTTGATTTATATGCAGAGAAAATGGCCCTCGGTGAATTTCTTTCTTTATCGGAATTCCGTACAACTCCTTCCCAAATACATGATATTACCATTGAGCAGAAAAAGCTGTTTCGTTACGGTGTAAGGCCTTCTCTTGAAACATTTCTGAATGACCCTTCCGGATTTTTCAGATACCGTTTTGGAGTTGACGGTTGGGTCAGTTATCATCCATGGGAAGGCGGGACCCTGGTTGCAGGGCTTGCAACCTTCCCTTTGAATAATATTACTACTACAAACGAACCTCTTTCGATACCTGTAAGGACAGATATTGTCGAATATAAGAAGAAGAATCTCGTTCTGAACCGGCTTATGATAGACCAGTTGAAAAGACTGACTCCCACACTTTACGCAAAGTTTTCCGCCGGACTTCTTGAGACCCAGTATGCGGGACTTGATGCGGAGGCAGCAATGCCTGTTTTTAACGGCAGAATATTTTTGGGGTTAAGTGGAAGCGCAGTGAAAAAAAGAGACCCCGGGAATCCTTCCAGATTAATAGAGAACGGCGTTAAGGATATTTATACCACTGCATTTTTTAACACCCGCCTCAATATGCCTGAGACAGAGATGGCAATAGATATAAAAGCCGGAAGGTTTCTGGCAGGCGACAATGGCGTACGTTTTACTGTTTCAAAATTTATTAACGGTGTAACTGTCTGGGCCTGGTATAGTTCCACAGATACCTCGGTATTTAAGGATGATTTTAACAGGGGATATCATGACAAGGGAATCGGTGTTTCAATCCCTATCAGATTGTTTAAAGGCACGGACTCAAGGACTTTTTATAATTACTCATTGTCGGCATGGACCAGGGACACGGCTCAGGATATAGAGCACTTCAGCACGCTGTTTAATTTTATGGGCAGAAACACTAAAATATTTCTTGACAAAGACGGTGAAAAGATGTATTAATTTAAAAGCGTTGGAAAATCCTCATTAATCGAAAGGAGTGGAAATGAAAAGAATTTTAGCAGTTTTTTTGGTGTTTTCGTTTTTAATGTTCAATCTTGGCTTAGTGTCTTTACATGCTGCAGATCCGGTCACACAAACAATAGCATCTGTAGCTAAGGCACAGGAAATCGCAGCAGCAGCAGGTGGAGCCTATGTTGAAGGCGCAGCAGCCCCTGCCCTTACAGGCACTCAGGTAGCCTTGCCTGTAATAGACGGAGCCACAGGCAGCGTCCTCGGGCATGTCGTAGCAGAGCAAGCCAGTCTTGTTTCAGCTCTTAATACAGCCGGCTATACATCAGTAGCTTCTGCAGTAGCTGCTACTCAGGCTGGGACAACAGCCGGACTCGCTGTTGGAGCAGGAATTACAGCCGGAACTGTAACAGTCGGAGCCGCAGCAGTAGCCGGTGCAGCAGCGCTTATAGTCGCTTCCGGAGGTGGTACCACATCAGGACATCATCATTAAGAGCTTGCTGTTTTATAAAGTTATGAACTTAAAAGGGCTGTTATCTGCAGCCCTTTTTTATATGGTATTCTGATGCAAAAATTCTTATCTATCATATCTTGCTTTCTTATCCTGTTTGTTATATCCATTCCCCGCAAAGTACATTGTGAAGACAACAACAGGGCAGTGTCCGAGCTTCTCGGTACAGCAGAAACTTTTTTTCTTTCGCTAAGAACAAACGACTATAAAACAGCATGGAATTTGTTATCAAAAAAATCTCATGAAACAATAGTCAATGATGTTTATAAAGCATCCCGGAAAATAGGCGCTAATACAACCAGAGAAAACATTTATCAGGATTTTGATAATTCCGGGATTATATTTCAGAATTACTGGAAAGCTTTCATCGAGGCCTTTGACCCAGACCTGATTTTGGAAAACAGCCGGTGGGAAATCGCATTTATTAATAAAACCAAAGCAGAAATAATAATAACACATAAAAAGGCAGAGGCCCCTGCTCAATTAAAGCTCTTCAGGGAAGACAATGCCTGGAAGATCGGCCTGGTTGAGACCTTCTGGACCAGAAAATTATAGCCTGTTTTCAGTCTTTATTTATAAAGATTTTTTATAAGCTCATTCTTTCTTGACAAACACCTGATACCGATATAAAATTATCAATCCTTTTCTAAGAATATATCAATATATTTCCAGCCAGGAGGTAGATTATGAAATTAGCTGTATTTGTAAGTGATTACAGGCTTAATGTGGACACTCTTGATCGCTTAACTTCTGCTAAACTCGGTATAATACTTGTACAAAACGGTGTCTATCACGCAACATTGAAGGAGAACGGGAAACCCTCTTCTCTTTTAGGGAAAAATGCCGATTATTATGTGCTTATGGACGATCTTGAGACGAGAGGGCTCGGCAGTGCAACTATAGACGATAACATCAAAGTTATCAGTTACGGAGACATAGTTGACCTTATTTTCAATGAATATGAAAAAACAGCTTGGTTATAGGAGGAAATAATATGGCGGTACTTTCAATGGGAATTTTTTCTTCATTAATAGGTTCAATGAGCACGGATTTTGCGATTAAGTTGGCCTCATCGGCTATTGAAAAAGGCCATAAAGTCAATTTATGGCTGTCGGGAAATGCAGTTGGTCTGGTAAAGAAAAGTCAAAAACATCTTAAAGACTATTCCACAGGAGAAAAACACTTAATAGATCTGATGCAGAAAGGCGTAGAGATCTGCACTTGCGAAGCATGTACATACGCAAGAGGAATTCAGAAAGCGGACGCTATCGAAGGCGTTCAGTGGAATGCCATGCACTGGTATCTGGCAAAGATACATTCAAGCGACAGAGTGCTGCAGATAGGAGGGGAATAATATGGCTGACAAGAAATTAGCATTTATAGTACAAAGGACGCCTTACAAAAGTGAGAATCCAAAACTTGCCTTAACACATGCCATTTCCTATCAGACAGTAGAGATACTGCTCGAGGATGGTGATACAGTTACACCTACAGTATGTCTTGTAGGTGACGGGGTCATTGCATGCCTTAAAGACCAGAAGGCAATGGAAACTTATGGGATAACAAGCACAGAAATGCATCTCAAAAGTGCGCTGCTTGTCGATCTTGACGTTATGGTTTGTAAAGAAGATCTTGACAGGTTTGGAATTTCTGAAAGTATGATTGTTCTGGATGCGGAGGATATGGGCGCAGATAAAAAAATACAGATCGTCCCGTTTGCGAGTATTGTAGAGACAATAAAGAACGCAAACCACGTTCTTTTCTTTTAATAATCTATATATCGATTTCAGGAGGAAAAAATGGCTGAATTAAAATCACAAACACCATCGCAGGTTGTTGATGTGCTGGGAAGGGTCTGTCCCTATCCGCTCGTACTAACGAAAAAGACTCTGGAAAAGGCACCTGCCGGTACACTGGTTAAGGTGCTTTGCGATGCCCCTGCATCTGCAGAAGACACTATTCCAAAGTATTGTGAAAAACAGGGATTTGCCTACGAGTCAATTAAACTTGAGGATAAGGGATATTGGGAAATCTATATCCAGAAACCCTGAAACAGATTCCGCTTATCAAGAGAAAAAAAAGCATCCCGAATCATCGGGATGCTTTTTTTAGCTTATTGTACGGAGAATGTTTTATTTGTTAACCAATCCAACGGTTTTGTACTACATTTCAGTTACAGTAATAGCGCTGTTGGGACATGATTCAACACACGTCAGGCAATAAGCACAATCTGAGGCCTGATGAGGATCAGACTTTCCATCAGCTATCTGGAAAACTTCTGAAGGGCACAGATTGACACATTCTTCACAACCATCACACTTCTCATTATCAACGGTAACAATATACATTCAATTCACCTCCTGTTCATTTATTTTCAGCCAATTTTTTCAGAATGAAGATTCTTGGAAAAATAAAGGCATGTAGCTACATCAGGGTTAAATTATACCTGATTAATTCCCTAAAAATCTATTCGTACTAAAAATGTTTTATTAGTTAACTAACTCAACCAATCAAACAGTCTTTTGTAACCAATGGAACAGTTTTATGACATATTCTTTCTTATGACACCGGCAATATTTTCAGCCATATTTGTGATAGCATCCATATTATCTCCTTCAATCATTACTCTGATTTTAGGTTCTGTTCCTGAGGGTCTGACGAGAATCCTGCCGCTTTCAAGCTGTTTCTCGGCCTTTTTTATGGCTGTTGTGATTGAGGGAAAATCTTCCATATTTTTAGATTTCCGGACTGGTACATTTACAAGAATCTGGGGATAAATCGGAACACAGGATGCAAGAGCTGAGAGGGTTTTTCCCCTTCTGCACATTATAGACAATATCTGAAGCGCTGTGATGGGCCCGTCGCCTGTTGTATTATGATCCAGAAATATTATATGGCCTGACTGTTCGCCGCCCAGATTACAACCTCTTTTAAGCATTTCTTCAACAACGTATCTGTCACCTACTTTGGCTCTGACAACTTTTATCCCGGACTTTTTCAAAAAGAGTTCGAAGCCTATATTGCTCATAACCGTAGCAACAACCGTATTGGCTTTTAGAATTCCTTCCTTCTTCATATCTATAGCGCAAATTGCCATAATCTTGTCACCGTCTATTATTTCCCCATTCTCATCACAGAGAATGGTCCGGTCCGCATCACCGTCATGGGCGATTCCGATATCCGCTCCATGCTCCAGCACAGCTTTCTGTAATGCTTCGGAATGAGTGGCTCCGCAGTTTACGTTAATATTGATTCCATTCGGCTTGTCATTGATTGCAATTACGTCAGCTCCCAGTTCAGTAAGTACTGTTGGTGTAATTTTATATGCTGAGCCGTTGCTGCAATCAACAACGATTTTCATCCCTTCAAGAGTCATCCCTTTTGGGAAGGTTGATTTTACAAATTCAATATATCTGCCAGAAGCATCTTCCACCCTTTTAGCCCTGCCTATTGCCGCGCCTTCCGGCCTTATCTTCGCAAGCGTTTTTGAGAACATCGCTTTCTCAATTTCTCCTTCTGTGCTGTCAGGGAGTTTGAATCCATCTGAAGAAAAAAACTTTATGCCGTTATCGTCATATGGGTTATGTGATGCTGATATGACTATCCCTGCATCAACCCTCATGCTTCTTGTTACAAACGCAATACCTGGTGTCGGCATCGGCCCTATAAGAACGACATTCATTCCCATGGAACAGATGCCGGAAGTCAGGGCGCTCTCCAGCATGTAACCTGAAAGCCTTGTATCCTTGCCAATGAGAATCTTGTTACGGCCATGTTTTTTCTTGAGCACGTAAGCTGCTGCTCTTCCGACTTCAAAAGCTATTTCGCCCGTCATAGGGAAATGATTTGCCTTGCCTCTTATGCCGTCGGTCCCGAATAATTTCGTCTTTTTCATCAATATCGCTCTCCTTACTATCAAAACCGTTCAAAGGAGTTTGAACAGTCAAAACGGTTACTTAATACGTTTAACAAATATATTCACATCAACCTTCTGCTCGCTTACCCTTGTATTGGTATTTATCAGATTTATCTTAGCCTTATATTGCAGATTATTATTCAGGCCGGTAATGTCTATCGGCTCTGTTTTTACATTATAAATCTTGGAAATAATATTCCCCGGCCCTTCTATATCAATTCTTTCAGGGACTACTTTTATGTTAATAATTACAAAACCGCGCTCAGGCACACCAACAATTGCCGGTTGAACAGAAACAGTTTTCTTCAATTGCTTTTCAATTGTAAAACTGATTGTCTGAGGCTCTATACTTGTTACTTCAAGTGTTTTTGGCAGCTTAATATTTTCATTGGTAAGTGTATAAAAAGATCGCCCTGCCTTTGCATTACTTAAATCTATCACTGCATTTATTTCATTATGTTTAAGGTTCTTTAAAAGTCTCTCCTGCCCCTCTATATTAACGTTTACTGTCTTGGGAAAATCAACCACTTCAAAGCCCTGAGGCACCCTTATATACATAAGGGGAATGTCCATGAAGATCCCGGACCGGCCGCTTAATATCACAAAAAACCAAAGCGCAACCGCCAGAATAAATGAAGATATTTTTAGCCAGATATTTTTAGTGAGAAAATTTTTTTTCATCTTCTTGCTTCCTGCGGTTTTACAAAATTTTCAGTAAGAAAATTTCTGAGAATTGCCGGGTCCACGTTTTTCTGAAGAACGCCGCCGGTTGCAGTAGTAATGCCGCCGGTTTCTTCTGAGACTATTATGACAACCGCATCTGTCTCTTCTGTCAGTCCTATCCCGGCCCTGTGCCTGGTGCCAAAGGATTTTGAAATTTCAGCACTCAATGTCAGAGGCAGAAAACAGCCTGCGGCAACCACACGATTCCCCCTGATAATGACAGCGCCGTCATGTATGGGGGATGAAGGATGAAAGATACTTAAAAGCAGTTCTCTTGACACTTTGGCATCAAGCTGGGTTCCCATTTCAATAAAGTCTTTGAGATTGGTATCTTTTTCAATAACAATCAGGGCTCCGATTTTTCTGTTGGCAAGGGCCACAGAGGCCTTTATTATTTCTTCGAGAGACCTTAATTCTTCAGCAGTAGTAAAGGAAGGTAAGAAACGCGCTTCACCCATTTGAGCCAGGGTCCTCCGTATCTCCGGCTGAAACAATATAATAATTGCAAGGACTATTTGCGCCCATAAACTCTGAATAATCCAGTCAATTGTGTAAAGTCCAAGATATTTTGATAATACGAAAGCTAACAGCAAGACTCCCAGTCCTATAAGCATCTGGGCCGCTTTTGTGCCCTTGATAATCAGGAGCACCCTGTAGAGTATTATTGTTACAAGCAGGATATCAAAGACGTCCTGCCATCTGATCATATTGAATATTTTTGCTGTCATTTGCATGTCATTTTACAAAGTCTGAAGGCAAAAAAGGGTGAACAGTTATTATTGTAACAATTTTGCCATCATATTTCATTGCAGAAAAGCTACATCACAATAGCATTGCCGTAAATATAAATGAAATGCCCCTTGATTTCAAGGTCTTCTTCTTCCCAGTCGGAAGGCAAGGGCCAGAAAGGCTCGGCATCTTTCAACGCCTTCATGGCAGCCTCATCAAGGTCTTTATAACCAGAAGTCCTCAGCAGCTCAACCTCTCCAAGCTTGCCGTCCTTCTTTATTGAGAATTTCAAATAAAGGTCGCCGGATATTCCAAGCCTTGCTGCTTCTTTTGGATACCGCCATATGCTCTCGATCTTTTCCTTTAACATCCTCATATAGCCGCGGTTTTTAAAGCCGGGGATTTCAAAAGTAAGCCCTTTGTCCGCAGGAGTTTCCTTCTTTCCGAACTTTTCAATGGTCTTTCTGTCAAAAAGGGCCGACGGCGGCACCAGGACAGGCTGGTCCTTATCAAGCGGCAGGTCTCCTTTTTCATCTGAAAACCCCTCCTGCTTACCTGTAACTTCCTCTGGCGCTTTCCTGGTATCAGGCGATGGCTGCACCCATCTTCCTTCACCGAACAGAGTTTCAGGGAGCAGTTTTTTATCAGGAGGCTGCTGATGCTGTTTCTGGATAAGGGGTTTAGGTGCCGTAACCTTGGGCTGCATAATTTTTGGTAAAGGCTGCCTCTCTGCTTCTATCGGACCCACAATGTTTACATCAAAAATTGAAGGTGCAGTCTTGATATTTGAAAAGGTTATCCATAGGAGACCAATAAACAAAAGATGGGACAATGTGGATACTGCTATATAACGGCTAAACTTCAATTTACTTATTTACCCTACCTTTAATCCCGGAGGAAAGGGACAATAGATAATAGAACGCTGGGGGAGGCTGTTAATATCAGGATAGAAATATGCTGATATCTTGAAAAAGAAAATCCCCATGCTTCCTGATATACTGCCGTCCCGGTTTTCTTTCCAGGGCTTGGTAGAGTTCAGTTCATTTATCGCTATGATTATATAAAGATTATCCTTTTCCATTCCTTTAATGTCTTCGGCGCTTGGAATAGGGATGCCTTTTTCGTCACCGTACGGGGTATGAGAATGAAAATCGCCCACAATCTGCAGTTTTACAAATTTTGACAGGATAGGCTCTATTTTCTTCTTGTCCCGATGATGAAGGACCACTCCCCTGCGTTTCCTTCTGGCTGATTGAAGGCTGAAGGCATATTCTATGATAAATCTGTCATGAAGACGATAGCCAAGCAGATAACCGAGTGATTCTTTCTTGAATACTTCCGCACTGCTTAATAGAAGACCCATAAAGGCATTCTCAGAGAGATATACCTTCATGGGTCTGGTTCGCTTAATTAATCCCTTCTGTGTTCCGGAACCCGTACTGTTATTACGGCGCATGGCGCTCTCCTGACAACCCTTTCTGCAGTGCTGCCATATATAAGTCTCTCAAGGCCGGTTCTTCCATAAGTCCCTATAGCTATAATATCAACTTTTTCATTAGTAGCGAATTTTATAATCTCTTCATATGGTATGCCTTTTAATACAATCTTTTCAACATTCGAAAGCCCCCTCAGGGCCTCCATGCAACACTTGTCCATTTCTTTCATCGCCCATTGATTCAATTCTTTATAAAGTTCGTCATGGGATATATGCGGCACGTGTATCCCCATTACCTGTGACAAATCATATAACACATGAATAACATAAAGTTTGGCATTATAATGTTTTGCCAGATCCACTGCATAAGTCAGCGCAGGTGCAGCCCCTTCTGAAAAATCCGTTGCATAAAGAATGCGTTCTACCTTCATACGATAACCTCCTTATTTTTTGTTTGCGTATTATTAGAAATTAACACAAAATCGTTAGACAGAATTCAGTTCATATATAAAGCGCAACCCTTCAAGGGTTAATAATGGATTTATATGATCCACTTTTATATGTGGCGCCATCAGATCAGCATACCCTCCTGTAGCAATTACTTCGAAATCTCCGCGGGTTTCGCTCTTGATTTTATCTATCAGCTTCTCAACAGCGCCGGCATGTCCGAATATAATACCAGAAAGAATATTCTCAATAGTATCTCTTCCTAAAGCCCTTTCGGGTTTTCTCAGATTTACCCCGGGCAGTCTTGCTGTGTTGGCAGCAAGGGTATCGGCAGATAAACGAAGACCCGGCATGATAGCGCCGCCTCTGAGCTGCCCTTTCAGGCTGACATAGGAAAAAGTGGTTGCTGTGCCAAAGTCAATCACAAGTAAAGGCCTTTTATAAAGCCTGTTGGCAGCCACTGCATTGGCAATCCTGTCAGCGCCGAGTCCTTCCATATTGTTTATCGTGAATTTCAAACCTGTTTTAATCTTGCTGCTTACTATTAACGGGGTCAGCCCAAAATCCTTCTTAACAACCTTCACCAATGCAGGCGTTATCTGCGGGACTACGGAAGATATAACAGAACCTTCGGGTTTCCTGATTTTATGCCTGAGAATAAAACCCTTGAGAATGTATGAGTATTCTTCCGGGCTCCTGCCATCATTAATTGTTTTAAGCCGTAGTATTTTCTTAACGCTGCTGCCATCGTGAAAACCAGCAGTTATACTGGTGTTGCCTATATCAATAAGTAAAAGCATGTTTATCAATTATTCTTTCACTATCGTAACATCTCCGGCGTTCACTGTCTCTGTTTTCCCGTCAGGGAGCCTGATGATCAATTCTCCGTTGTCATTAATATTTTCAGCAATGCCGGATATAATCCGCTCGTGATTTTTAACTGCAACCTTGTTTCTCAAGGTAGAGTTTAAACGAATCCATTCATTAATTAAAGCCCTTTTATTGCCATTTAAAAGAATTTTATATGATTCTTCTATTTCTGCAAGTATTCTCCCTAACAGTCCTGCCCTGTCAACAGTTTCTCCTTTTTCTGTTTTCAGCGAGGTTGATAATTCTTTTATGTCATCCGGCAGTTCGTTGATGGACATATTTACATTTATTCCTATACCAATAGCAAGGAGCTTTATCCTGTTCCCCCCTGACTTCATCTCAAAAAGAATACCTCCAGCTTTTTTACCGCTTACAAGAATATCATTAGGCCATTTAATTTTCGCCTGTAATCCTGTGTATTCTCTTATGGCCCTGACAACAGCTACGGCAGTCATTAAAGTTATAAATGTTGCCTCGTTGGGGAGAATGGAGGGGCGAAGCAGCACAGTAAAATACAGATTAACTCCAGAAGGCGACAACCATTTTCTGCCGAGCCTTCCTTTACCATGAGTTTGTGAATCAGCAATAACCACAAGGCCCTCAGGGTTTTCTCTCTGCATACCGATTTCCATAGCAACATCATTTGTAGAAGTTGCAGATTCGAGAAAGATGATATCTTTTCCGATGATTTCGCCATGGAATATGGTATCAACCTTTTCTTTTGTAAGCATGAGTAATTTTAATTGCTAACCAGAAGCCGGCTTCTCCGGCCATTCGCATTCCTTATAAAGTATGCACTGGGGGCATTTAGGTTTCATCGCTGTGCAGGTTTCCCTGCCATGGAGGATCAATGCAAGATTTAATTTGGTTAACAGGTTTTTCGGCAGTTGTCTGACGAGTTCTTCTTCTACCTTATCGGGGTTACTTGAATGAGCAATTCCAAGCCTGTTGGAAACTCTCAGGACATGCGTGTCAACAGCTATGGCCTGTTTCCCGAAAGCGCTGCCAAGGACCACATTCGCAGTCTTTCTGCCAACTCCGGACAACGTTATCAGCTTCGGAAGAGTGTCAGGAACCTTTCCGCCGAAACCCTTAATGATCTTCCTGCTGCATTCAATTACCATCTTTGTCTTGTTTCTGAAAAAACCTGTAGGCTTTATTTCCTGCTCGAATGTTTTTTGATCTGCATGGGCATAATCTTCCGCTGTCTTATACTTTTTGAAAAGGTTCTTTGTGACTTCATTTACTTTGACGTCAGTACATCGGGCAGACAGGATTGTTGCAACGAGAAGCTCCATCGGATTTGAAAAATTGAGCGCTGTTTTGGGGTGAGGATATTTTTTTAATAAAAGTTTTGCTATTTTCTTTGCGTCAGCCAAGATTTATCACTTCCTTAACTCTTCACTCATAACTCTTAACTCCAGCGCTACTCCTCTCTCAGTATCTTTACCTCTATCTTCCCCTTTAGTCCTTCAGCAAATCTTAATGCGTCTTTCTCAGTTCCAACAATTGAATTGTAATGCATCGGGATTGCGACTTCAGGCTTTATATCAAGAGCTGCGTTAATTGCCTCTTCTGCCGTCATGACATATGTGCCTGATACAGGCAAAAGGGCCATATCCGCCTTGAAGGTCTTCATTTCAGAGATATAATCTGTGTCACCCGCCAAATATATCCTTTCCCCATTGACTGTAAAAATATATCCAACCCAGTTTTTATCTTTTGTATGAAATTTCTTGTTTGTGTTATAGGCCGGGACCGCTTCTATGTCTATTCCGCTAATCGTAATCTTATCTCCAGGTTTTACAGTCCTGACATTGCCTGAAAGCTTTACTGCGCAATCAGGGGGGGCCACTATTACAGTGCCTGTCCCCTGTATTTTCTTTATATCATCAGGAGAGCAATGGTCATAGTGTTCATGAGTAATCAGGATTATATCTGCTGTATCTCTCTTTTTGAGCTTGAAAGGATCTGTAAAAATAATTTTTTCACCAATTATTTTAAATGTGTCATGTCCCAGCCAGTGAATATTTTCAATCATATGCATAGCATCCTCTCCTCCTGCTTGATAAGGATAAACACTTATTGTCAGCGCTAAAATTAAAAACGGCAAGAGAAACCTTTTCATTATTCCCTCCTGCAACGGATTATATCATATTGTAATATCAGATGAAATTACGGGAAACCATGCCGCTTCTCCTGCAGAATTTGTTATAGTATTAGCAAAAAAAGCTAACACCGGGTAACTTATGATTCTCATTTATCCTCCTGTTGCAAAGCCATGTGAACCTCCGGCCGGATTGGCAAGGCTTGCAGGCGCACTCACTCAGTATAAAGTCAGACATGAAATTCTTGATGCGAATCTGGAAGCGCTTCTTTATTTGATAAGCAAACCGGGGCCGACCCGCACTCCCTCTGACAGATGGACTGCACGCGCATTCCGTAATCTTTCTAAAAACCATGCCTTGATGAAAGATTGGAAAATCTATCATTCCATAGACCGCTACAAACGTGCTGTCATGGATCTGAACCGCACCGTTGAGATGTCGCTAAACCATGGATTTACTTCCGGCCTTGCAGATTTTCATCACAAGGAACTTTCTCCCCTGAGAAGCAGGGACCTCATCCGTGCGGCTGAAACCCCGGAGCAAAGTCCTTTTTATCCGTATTTCAGAAAAAGACTTTTGGAACTGGTCCGGAAAAGAAGTTCTTCCATGATAGGAATTTCCCTGAATTATTTAAGCCAAGCGCTATGCACGTTTGCAATGGCCGGTTTAATAAAGAAAGAATTCCCAAAAATGACTATCGTACTCGGCGGAGGACTCGTGACCTCATGGATGAGAAATCCAAAATGGAAAAACCCCTTCACAGGTCTGGTGGATCACCTTATTGCAGGACCAGGGGAATATCAATTGCTCTCACTTTTTGGAATCAATGATATTCAGAAAGAACATTTCACTCCTTGTTATGATTCCCTGCCTTTAAATGATTACCTGTCCCCGGGGCTGATTCTGCCGTACAGCGCTTCAAGCGGATGTTACTGGAACAGGTGTTCATTCTGTCCTGAAAGGGCAGAAAATAATTCATATGTTCCAGCGCCGGTTGAAAGAGCGGCAAATGATCTCAATATCCTGACTGTAAAAATGAAACCGGCCCTGATTCATCTGCTGGACAATTCCGTGAGTGCCGCACTCTTAAAGAAACTTGCCTGTAAGCCGTCAGATGTTCCATGGTATGGTTTTGCACGTATCAGCAGCCTGCTGACGGATACGGACTTTTGCATGGCCTTGAAAAAGGCAGGATGCGTGATGCTCAAACTGGGCCTTGAATCAGGAGACCAGGAAGTTCTCGACCGTTTGCATAAAGGAATCAACCTTGATACAGCATCTCTGGCTCTAACGACGCTGAAAAAGGCAGGAATTGCCGCATATGTTTATCTCCTCTTCGGCACACCTGAGGAGACCCTCACTGAGGCACAGAAAACCCTTGAATTTGTAGTCAGGCACAGGGAACAGATCAGTTTCTTAAACCTTGCGATATTCAATATGCCGACCTGCGGTACCGAGGCAGGGAAATTTAAGATTAATAGTTTTTACGAAGGAGATCTTTCACTTTATACAGATTTTTCACATCCTAAAGGCTGGGACAGAAAACAGGTAAGAATGTTTCTGAATAATGAATTCAGAAAAAACAGAGCGGTTTCAGAAATATTAAAGAGGGACCCTTCCATATTTACCTCTAATCACGCGCCGTTTTTTGTGATGAAACAGGGGTGCTTGTGAAGATGGACTTTCTAATAAAATTCATCCTTCTGACTGCATTACTATTTATACCCGCCCTCACTTCTGCTGAAGCTGACAGGGTTTTCAGGGAAAACCACAAGTCAATTGTAGTTGTCACAGCGTATAACAACAAAGGGCAGGCGCTTACAGAGGGGACGGGATTTGTAGCAGGAGAAGACGGTGTTATAGTAACAAACTTTCATGTAATCAGCATTGCATCGGATATGAAAGTAAAGACAGGCCCTGAAGTAATGGATGTGGAAGGTGTAATTCATGCCGATAAAGAGAATGACCTTGTCATTCTGAAAGTAAACACTAAAAACCTTCCGGCTGTGCGCCTTGGAAATGCTGAAAAAAACAAAACAGGCGACAAACTCTATATCATCAGCAGCAGGGAAGGAGTGGAGAACATAATCTCAGACGGCGTCTACAGAGGGATTAAAGAAATAACGCACAAAAGAAAAGTGCTGCAGGTTGCCGCTCCTGTTACTCATGGAAGCAGTGGGAGCCCGGTGTTTAATGAAAGCGGTGAAGTTATCGGCATAGTCACCTTTTCAATTAAAAGGACCCAGCGTATCCTCCTCGCAATGCCCATAGATTTGATAAGGGATAAAATAAGAAACAGGAAAATTATCGCTTCCAAAAGCAATGCAATACGGTCTTATAAGGAAACGCCGGAGCGCTGGTTTTACCTCGGTTATTTTCTCATAGAGGCTGGCGCCCATGAAGATGCAATCGGCGTCCTTAAAGAGGCGGTAAGGCTGAGACCCGATTTTACAGATGCATATTACTATCTTGGCTCTGCATACGAGAAGGCTGGGAAAGACTCAAAGGCATCAGAGGCTTATAAAAAGGCGGTAATGACTGCGTCTGATTTTTCTGATGCATATTTCAGCCTGGGCCTTACTTATGGAAGGCTTGGCAAATACAGGGATGCTGCTAATGCGCTGAAAGAGACTGTGAGGCTTGAACCTGATTATGCTGATGCGCATTACAACCTCTGCCTTATTTATTTAGTTTTAAAAGATAAAGCCTCGGCCCTTGAGGAATACAGGATATTGAAGGGTCTCGATGTAAATCTGGCTGAGAAACTTTTTAAGAGTTTCTAACCTTTATTATCTACAATATCTTTCCTCTTCTGCTGAAAAACTCACTCAAAGCCACTCTTATAACAGCGCCTTTGGACCACTTTTGGCCCGTCTCTTTTGAGTATTCTTCAGCAACCTCTTTCAGCGCCTCAAGAACTTCTTCCTCAAGATAGATTGTGCTTCTGATTAATTTTTCTTTTTCGTCTGACATGGTTTTATACTATAATACATAGCACACTATGAAATTTCTCGCAATCTTATCATCAATGCCCTTTGAATCTGACATGATACGTGCCTCTTTGAAAGAGGTACGTGCAAAAAATATCGCGCTCAAAAAAATTTATAAAGGGAAACTTTCCGGTTGCGATATCCTCCTGATAAATACAGGTATCGGCAAAGTAAATGCAGCTCATTCTGCCACCTGTGTTATAGAGCATTTCCCGGTAAAAGGCATTGTCAACCTCGGGATAGGCGGAGCCTATTCAGGCTCAGGACTTAAAGTCGGAGATATTGCAATGGCATCAAAAGAAATATATGGAGATGAAGGAGTTGCAGGCCTGAAATGCTGGAACGGCCTGGATGAACTTGGCATTCCACTGGTACGACTTGGAAGGAAAAAGTATTTTAATGAGTTTTCATCAGACAATTCATTTCTAATAAAGCCTGTTCAACACATCATCCATAACCCGCCATACGTCACTAAATCAGGCCTCTTTGTCACTGTCTCCGCAACTTCGGGCACAACTGTCAGAGCCAGGGAACTGGAGAAACGTTTTCATGCCATCTGTGAAAATATGGAAGGCGCTGCAATAGCGCATGTTTGCAAAATTTATCAAATACCCTTTATTGAAATCAGAGGCATAAGCAATATTGCCGGTGTAAGAGACAAGAGAAAGTGGAATCTGAAGCTCGCTTCGGAAAATTGTCAAAAGGCGGTTATATCATTATTGACATATTTAAAGATTCCTAATATATTGTAAGTAACCTTATAAACCGGAAGGAGAATAATTATGAAAAAAGTAGTTGCCTTGCTGTTGGCTTTAGTTATTATTTTCAGTTCTTCGGCTGCCTTTGCAAAGGAAAAACCAGAAGCAATAAATGTAATGGGCGACATTGTCTTATTAAGACCTCTTGGTTTTAGCGGGCTGGTCATTGGCACAACATTTTTTATTGTCTCGTTGCCAATAGCTCTTATATCAAGCAGCACCAAGCAGACCGCTGAGGTATTGGTAGTAGATCCTTTTAAATTTACTTTTACAAGGCCGCTTGGTGAATTTGAATCAGGCCTGTAATGACGGTTGGATAAATTTATTTCCTGAAGATAATAGCTTGGGCCGCATCCCTGCGGGTTCTTTTACCATCTTTTTCAGCAGGATAGCCAAGCGCTATCAGTGCCATAAGTTCAAAATCGCCGGGGCCTCCGATTAGTTCCAGCACCTTGTCCTTATTTTTCAATATTTCACCAAGCCAAACCGCTCCAAGCCCCATTGAGTGGATAAATAGAAGCATATTTTGAATACATGCTCCGATGGCCTGACAATCTTTGGTCCGGTCATAACTTAAAGAGTTATCCAGAAGTACAGCAATTAATGTGTTGGCATCTAATACTATTCTGGAATAATGTGTGAGGGTTGAGAGGTTTGCTTTTAACTCACTATCTTTAATAATTGCAAATTTCCACGGCTGGTTATTCAATCCTGATGGAGCCCATGTGCCGGCTTCAATAATCTTATCAATAATCTCATCAGAGACAGGTTCGTCAGTGAATTTCCTGATACTGCGGCGTGTCTTTATAAGTTCAAAAATATCCATTTTGAGCCATGCATCTTCCATGGCAGAATTTATGAATGTGTGTTAAATCAAAAAGGGCGATTCAGTGAATCGCCCTCGCATTTTTATTTAAATTGCGTTTATTTTTTCTCAGCTACATGTATCCTTGTTATCGCCCGTTCAAGCGCTGCGGTTGCACGTGCCTCGTCAAACTTCTCAGCCTGTTTCAATCTCTCTTCAGCGCGTTTCATTGCAGCCTTGGCCCTTTCAATATCAATATGATCTGATTTTTCTGCGCTGTCAGCAAGTATCGTAACCTTGTCAGGGCCTACTTCGGCATATCCCGAGCTAATGAAAAAGATTCCTGTTTCAGAACCTTTCTTATAGGTCAACATTCCGATCTTTAACGTGGTGAGAAAAGGTACATGTTCCGGTAAAACGCCAAACTCTCCCTCACTGCCAGATGCAACTATCTCATCAACATCATCGTTAAAAACATGACCGTGTGGTGTAACGATATCTAATTTAAGTTTTTCTGCCATTCATAATCCTCTTGTTAATACAAGTAAAAAGTAGGAAATGGTAAGTAAGAAGTTAACAATCCTTTTACTTCTCACTTCTTACTTTTAACTTCCCACTTGTTTTATTATGCTCCAGCCAGTTTCTTGGCCTTTTCTTCAACTTCCTCTATTCCGCCAACCATATAGAATGCCTGCTCCGGCAGATCATCGTATTTTCCTTCAACAACAGCCTTAAACCCTCTGATCGTATCAGCCAATTTAACATATTTGCCTGGTGTGCCTGTGAAGGTCTCTGCAACATGGAAGGGCTGGCTGAGGAACCTTTGGAGTTTCCTTGCACGCGCCACTATCAATTTATCATTTTCAGAAAGCTCTTCCATACCAAGAATGGCAATGATGTCCTGAAGCTCCTTGTATCTTTGCAGAACTATTTGTACTTGTCTTGCAACTTTATAATGCTCTTCCCCGATAACAAGCGGGTCCAGAATTCTGGATGTTGAATCAAGAGGATCCACAGCAGGGTAAATACCAAGTTCTGAAATCTGTCTTGAGAGAACGACCGTTCCGTCCAGGTGCGTAAATGCTGTCGCAACTGCGGGGTCTGTAAGGTCGTCAGCGGGGACGTAAATGGCCTGCATTGAAGTGATGGCGCCTTTATTGGTAGACGTGATCCTTTCCTGAAGTACACCCATATCAGTACCAAGTGTGGGCTGGTATCCGACTGCTGAAGGCATTCTTCCAAGAAGCGCTGAGAGCTCCGCGCCTGCGAGCGTGTATCTGAATATATTATCCAGGAATATAAGAACGTCCTGTCCTTCGTCTCTGAAGTATTCTGCGGTCGTAAGGGCTGAAAGTGCAACCCTCGCTCTTGCTCCAGGGGGCTCATTCATCTGGCCATAGATAAGAGCTGTTTTTTCAAGAACGCCGCCCTCTTTCATTTCAAGATAGAGGTCATTTCCTTCTCTGGTTCTCTCTCCGACGCCTGCAAATACAGACACACCGCCGTGAACCATGGCAATATTATGGATCATCTCCATGATAACAACAGTTTTGCCGACACCTGCACCGCCAAACATTCCCATCTTTCCACCCTTAACAAAGGGAACCAGAAGGTCAAAAACCTTAACGCCTGTTTCAAAGACCTTTGTCGAGGTTTCCTGCGCGACAAAATCGGGAGCCTCCCGGTGAATTGGCAGTCTCTCCTTTGATTCTATCGGTCCCATCTGGTCCACAGGCTCTCCTATAACGTTCATGATCCTCCCAAGCGTTTTAGATCCAACAGGAACTGTAATCGGTTGGCCTGTATCAACAGCTGCGGTGCCTCTTACAAGTCCGTCAGTCGCAGACATTGCAACAGTCCTCACAATGTTATCACCGAGATGAGCAGCGACTTCAAGCGTAACATTTATATCAGGAATGCCCTTTGAGGCATCCCCGGGCTGCTTAACATGCAATGCGTTCAGTATTTCAGGCAATTGATTTTCAAATTCAACATCAACGACCGCGCCGATGACCTGAGCAATTTTACCTTCATTCATGATCTATGACCTCCATTATCTTTATTAAAGAAGGGGTCGGTTGTTGGGGGTTAGTGGTTAGTATAAAACTAATCCCTAATCCCTAATCCCTAATCCCTATTTTCATCCTTTCAACGCCTCAACACCGCCTACGATGTCCATTAGTTCACCTGTAATAGATGCTTGCCTGGCCTTATTGAATTGAAGTGTGAGTTTCCCTACCATTTCACTACAGCTCTTTGTCGCATTTTCCATAGCAGACATCCTGGCTGCCTCTTCCGCAGCAGAGCTTTCAAGGAGCGCCCTGTATATCTGTATATCCACATTCCTCGGTATCAGCCTGTCAAAAATCGCCTCCATGGACGGCTCATAAATAAAATCGGCCATAGCGGATTCGGCAGCTGAAGATTCTTTCCCTTCTTCTATTGGAGCCAATGGAAGAAGCTTCGCTACAGTAACGGTCTGCGCCACCATAGATTTGAATGCGTTATATACAACTACCACTTCATCAATTGTTTCGTTTATAAAATTATCTTTAATGTCATTAGCAATCTCCTGGGCATTTGTAAAGCTGACATTCCCTGAAATGCCTGTCCAGGATTTTCGCATCGGAATTCCTCTTCTTTTAAAGTAATCCCTTGCTTTCTTGCCGACAGTGCTTATACTTGCTTCAAAACCGTCTTTTTTGTAATCGTTAATACATCTTTGCGCTGCTTTAAGAATGTTTGTATTAAACGCTCCGCACAACCCTCTGTCAGAAGTAACCACTACCACCTCAACAGTCTTTCTGGGACGAAAGGCCAGCAAAGGATGAGACTCCCTGTCTGCACCTCTGGCAAGGCTCATTAGAACATCATGCATCTTATCCGCATAAGGCCTAAGGTCCAGCATCCTGTTCTGCACTTTTCTCAATTTTGAAGCGGACACCATCTTCATGGCCTTAGTAATCTTCTGGGTATTTTGAACAGCTTTAATTCTTTTCTTAATGTCTCTTAAAGTAGCCATTTATTTCTCTGATGTAGGGGCAACCCTCTATGGTTGCCCTTTATTGGGCAGGCACGGTGACCTGCCCCTACATTATGCCTGGAATCCTTTCTTGAATTCTTCTATAGCCTGAATCAATTTTGTTTTAAGGTTATCATCAATTGCTTTTTTCTCTGCCAGTTCCGAGCGAAGATCATCTTTTGTTCCTCGTATAAATTTCAGGAATTCCTCTTCAAATTTCTTAATAGCTTCAACCGGTATATCATCGAGGTACCCCTGTGTGCCGGCAAATAAGACAATTACCTGGTCCTGCATGGTCATTGGAACATACTGGTTCTGCTTCAGGAGCTCGACCAGTCTCTTGCCTCTCTCTATCTGACTGAGAGTCGCCTTATCAAGGTCGGAACCAAACTGGGCAAATGCTGCCATTTCCCTGAACTGAGCCATGCTAAGCCTGAGGGTTCCGGCAACCTGCTTCATCGCCTTCGTTTGTGCTGCGCCGCCGACACGGCTGACCGAAAGACCGACGTTGACAGCAGGCCTTACACCAGCGTAAAAAAGTTCCGGCTCAAGATATATCTGACCGTCAGTGATTGAAATAACATTTGTTGGAATATAACCGGAAACGTCACCGGCCTGTGTCTCAATAATCGGGAGCGCTGTAAGGGAGCCGCCTCCGAGCTTATCGGAAAGTTTTGCAGCCCTTTCAAGAAGCCTTGAATGTAAATAGAAAACGTCTCCTGGGAAGGCCTCACGTCCTGGGGGACGCCTGAGCAGGAGCGAAAGCTGCCTGTATGCAGTAGCCTGTTTACTAAGATCATCATATATTATCAGCGCATGTTTGCCCTTGTCCCTGAAATATTCTCCCATTGCACAGCCTGTATAGGGCGCGATGTACTGCAAAGGTGAAGGCTCACTCGCTGTTGCAGAAACAATAATTGTGTGCTCCAATGCGCCTTCTTCTTCAAGCTTTTTAGCAACACGGACTACGTTGGAGCGTTTCTGCCCAACAGCGACATAGATGCATAATACGTCTCCGCCTTTCTGGTTGATAATTGCATCAATACCTATCGCGGTCTTTCCTGTCTGACGGTCGCCGATTATAAGCTCTCTCTGCCCTCTTCCAACAGGAATCATGGCGTCTACTGCCTTCAGCCCTGTCTGCAGAGGCTGACGAACAGGTTGCCTGTCAATGATACCTGGAGCCACGACATCAACTATTCTGGTTTCTTTCGAAGCAATAGGGCCCTTACCATCAATCGGCTGGCCAATAGCATTAACCACTCTTCCAAGCAGCGCTTCTCCGACAGGCACTGACATGATCTTCCCTGTACGTTTCACGATATCGCCTTCTTTGATAAGGGTATCCTCACCAAATAGAACAGCGCCGACAGAATCTGTCTCAAGGTTAAGCGCCATCCCGAATACATTATTGGGAAATTCGAGAAGTTCCGAGGCCATGCACTTGTCCAGGCCGTAGATCTTTGCGATACCATCACCGACTTTGATAACCGTTCCGACTTCGCTTACGTCAACACGTTTTTCAAAATCAGCAATCTGCTTTTTTATCAGCTCACTTATTTCTTCAGCTTTAAGCTCTGTGATTGCCATTTAAACACCCCCAAAAAAAAGTTATAAAGTTAAAAGTTAAAAGTGAGAAGTGAAAGAGAATCTTTTTCAAGCCGTTCACTCTTAACTTTAAACTTTCTGCTCATGATTATTTCATTAACTCCGCACGTAGTAGACGAAGCTGACCTTTTAAACTGCTGTCATAGATGGTGCTGCCAACCTTTACAATAAACCCGCCGAGAAGAGACGGATCCACCTGGCTCTCGACATCAACTTCCTTCCGCGTCATTGCCTTGAGAGTAATTCTAAGTCTTTCAGTATAGTTCTTATCCAGCGGCACAGAAGATATCACAACAGCAGTGGCCTTCTTCTGTCTTTCGTTATATGCATTAATTGAAGCAATAATTGTTTCTTTAATTGCAGCGAGGTGCCCCTGTACAATGATAAGTTTCAAAAACTTTTCTGTATGAGAAGACAGCTTGAGGACTGGCAACAGCGCACCCAGTGCCCCCTCTTTTTCACCCTCTGAGAAAATCTGGCCTGCAAACAGCAGTTTCAGCTTCCTGTTTGTATCAATGAGTTGTGAAAAGGCCTTAAGTTCCTCTATCACAACCGGTATCTTTGAGATCTCGACGCTGCCAAGAAGCGCCTTGCTATATTTTTTTGCGATCTGATTCTTGTTCAATTTTTTGCCTCGAGTCTTTTTATATAATCATCTATGAGTGCTTCCTGATCTTTCTGCCCGAGTTTCTCCTTTAGCTGCTTTTCTGCAAGTTCCAGCGCCATCATGGTGGCCTCGGATTTAATATTCTCTTTTGCCTTTTGCAATTCAAATTCTATATTTGACTTTGCCTGTTCCAGTATCTTTGCTTTTAATCTTTCCCCTTCTGCAATAATTGCTTCCTTTTCTTTCTCACCGGCTTTTCTTGCGGATTCGATTATCTGCCCTATTTCACTATCTGTGTTCTTAAGACGTTCTCTGACTTCATTGAGCGTCTTTTGTGCAAGCTCTTTTGCCTCGGTGGCTTCTTTAAGTGATTTCTCAATCAGCGCTGTACGGTTTTTGAAATACTCTGCAAAGGGTTTACGCGCAAAGAAAACAAGAATGAATACGAGAACCGCAAAATTTACAACCGGCCACAACCAGTCTTTCCATGTAAAGTGTACCTCTCCGTGACCTCCGCCTTCAGCGGCAAAGACGGCAGCAGTGAATAGTGAATAGTGAATAGTGAATAGTAAACAGACTGAAAAATTTTGAATTGTTTTCATACTCTTACCAGCTTTTCTACAATCTGCTTTGAAAAGGCTTCGACATCAGATCTCAATGAAACCCTTGCCTTTTCCATTGCTGAAACAAGTTCGTCCTTCGCACTTTTATTTAATCCTGCAGCTTCATTTTGCGCCGTGGTGAGCGCCTGTTTTTGTATCTCCATCCCCTGTTTACTTAATTCTTCAAAAGCTGTCTTTGCCTTAATCCTGCCTTCTGTCAGCTTTACGTCAATCTGTCCCATTATATCTTCTTTCTCTTTATCCATGGACCTGGCGGAATCAAGAGCGCCGTTTATGCCAGCGTCTCTTTCCTTGAAAATACGAAGAAGGGGCTTAAATAAAATAATATTCAGAAGAATAAGCAATAAAAGGAAATTGGCAAGCTGGGCAAAAAACCACTTATTGAGTTCTAACATTTAAGCTCCTACTTAAGTAATGAAATTGAAGAATCAATTAAGACAAAGTCCGAAAAAATTACCATAGTGGCGATATTTTGTCAACAAGTCAATAAATATATTTAGGAAATTTATAAAACGGAGTGCAACTCTTTTATTCTCTTTACCACATCAGAAGGGGCCACACGCTCTGCCTGTTTGGTCCTTCTCGCCTTAAGTTCCACAATGCCTTCCTTCAGACCTTTCTTACCGATGATTATCTGATAAGGGATGCCTATCAAGTCCGCATCCTTGAATTTGATGCCGGGGCGTTCCTCCCTGTCATCCATAAGTACTTCCAGGCCTTCGCCAGACAGATTACTGTATATCGCTGCAGCGATCTCCTCTATTTCTTTATCACCCATATCAAGGGGAATGATTTCAACGTCAAATGGAGCTATGCTTTGCGGCCAGATGATTCCGTCTTTGTCATTATTCTGTTCAATTGCTGCTGCTGCAATACGTGCCGGGCCAATGCCGTAGCTTCCCATTATAACCGGATTTTCCCGGCCCTCTTCATCAAGGTACACCGCCTTGAGCGGCAGAGAATATTTTGTGCCAAGCTGAAAAATATTTCCTATCTCTATTGCCTTTTCAATCGTTATTTCAGCGCCGCATTTTGCACACGCATCTCCTGTCTGTGCAACATGAATATCGTGCCATTCAGCCTCGAAATGGATATCGGGTCTTATGCCTTTTGTGTGGAATCCTTCTTTATTTGCTCCCGAGATAAAAATCCCCTCTTTCAGAGAAAAGTCCGCAATTTTCCTTAATTTGCTGTTATGAGGGCCAATGAAACCTGCTGCAACACCGAGGACATCCTTGACCTCATCTTTCTGTGCCGGCCTGAAATTACCGGCAACCTTTGCAAGTTTCTTTTCATGAAGCTCCTGGTCTCCCCTGACAAGCGCAAGAAAAGGGCCCTCTTTCCCTATCAAGAGAAGGGTTTTAATAAAACACGAAGGGTCGGCTTTCAGAAATGACGACACCTCTGCTACAGTCCTTCTATTAGGGGTGGGGATATCTTCAAAATCACCTACGCTTGTACTATGTGCCTGCCCAGGGCAACCACATAGGGTTGCCCCTACAGATAATTTCTGTTGCGGCGACACCGATAACGCAAGTTCAGTATTTGCAGAATATCCGCATGAACTGCAAAGGACCATCGTGTCTTCACCTGCGGGGCTTGGCGCCATGAATTCATGAGCCGTAGCGCCGCCCATCATTCCGGGATCGCTCTGTACCTGATAAAACCTGAGTCCGCACCTTTCGTATATTTTATGATACGCATCGGCATGTTTCTGATAACTGGCTGCAAGGCCTTCCTCGTCCCTGTCAAAGCTGTAACTGTCTTTCATAATGAATTCACGTGTTCTCAATACTCCGCTTTTCGGCCTGGCCTCATCCCTGAATTTCGTCTGCATCTGATACCACATCTGCGGCAGTTGCCTGTATGAACGAATTTCCATTGATGCAAGCCACGTTATTATCTCCTCATGAGTCATGCCAAGACACATATCTCTGCCACCTCTGTCTTTGAGCCTGAACATCTCGTCTCCGATATCAGACCACCTTCCTGTTTTCTGCCAGATGTCCGCGGGATGAAGCCCCGGCATGCTGATCTCTTGCGCTCCGATCGCATCCATCTCTTCCCTGATGATCTTCTGTATCCTGTTCATGACCCTCCATGCAAGGGGAAGATATATGTAGAGACCAGACGCAAGCTGCCTGACATAACCTGCACGCAGCATTAATATATGGCTTATCGCCTCGGCCTCAGCAGGGGCCTCACGCAATGTCGGAATAAAGAGTTTAGAGAAGAGCATAATTACCTCGTGTTAATTAAATCTTGGGTATTCTATCACATGGGGATGGTGAATGAAAGGACGTTATAACTCTCTTACTTTATGTGGTGTTTGATGTCGTAGTTGATGATGAAGTCCAGCGCATCAATCATCTCCCTAACTTTTCAAGATACTCCTACGGCACATTAAAACAACTGACTCTTCACCTTCTGCTGTGTGAGTTTGGCGAATTCCATAATATCCTGGATGGATGCTCCCTTATCCCGCAGGCTATAAAAAGTGTTTTCACCAAGCAACGCATAGTTCCACTCACACCCCATTCTGTCATCGGGTTTGAGTTCATTGATCTTATTCAGCCAGTCTAATGCGGCAAGTTCCTTTTGCCTAACATTGGCATCGTCAATATCTTTCGTTGCCTTTGTCTCAACAAGGTAGACATATGAATCCGTCTTTACAATAAAGTCAGGATAGTAAGCCGACAGCATTCCGTCTGTCCTGATATAATTCAGGTGGGCGAAATAGTGATAGTTCTCATTAATCTTCAGAATGCTGTTAACCTGAGAATCACTGTCACAAAAGAGCATGAAATTCTTTTCAAATGCTCCTTTGTTTGACGGGTAAGGAAGTTTCTCATAAATTGTCTTTGTAATGTTGAGAGAATAATTTTCGCGCATCTTCAATTCATTCACTTCGGAAAAGCATTTTTTGATTACAACCGCTTCTTCAACATTTATATTGCTCTGCATGTCATATATAATCTGGCTTAGTTCTTTCACGATATGCTGGATAATGCCTGCCTTTGAGAGCATCAATACTCGCCAGTTGTTATCTTCAAAAGGATCAAACGTCCCATTGAACAGGCGGTTACGAATAAAGTCGTCAACAACCTTTATAAGAGAAGCGTTGTTTATCTGCATTACCGGATAGTTTTTGAGAGTCCGCTGGCTTACTTTGACAAGTGTACTGGTAATCACTTTAATAATTTTTGCCAGCAATTCGTTATAGCTTTTGGCGGTGAATAAATCGCCTGTTACTTTGTAATCTCCAAACCGGGTCTTAACGGTTATTTCCTCTGAAACAAAGATTTCATCTTTTGGGACCATCGCCTTGAGCTTATCCAATTGATACCAGTCAACCCCTGCAAAATATTTTTCGGATGACTCCATAACCTGAAGGATTTCTTCTTTGTCACGGATAACAATAGGCCAGTAAAGGTCATAGTCTTTATAGGTTTCTTTTAATCCGACCTTGATAATATCTCCGAGGATACTTTCCCGATCTTCGGGTAGTTCATGCGTTTCAGCAATAGAACCATCTTTGACCAATTCATCATAAAATTCGATAAAGGCAGGATGCTCAACAATGCTCAGGATATCAAGATAGTTTGACGGCTCTTCTTTCTTCTGCAAGAGTTTAATCCTGTTCTCAGTCTTTACCTCCTGATAATCCGGTTCACGCCACATTAGGCGCAGTCCTCTCCCGATAATCTGCTCCAGGAGAATCGGTGCCTGAGTTGACCGCAGCGGCACGATAACGCAAATATTGCTTACATCAAAACCCTCCCGAAGCATCAGGACAGACACGATTACCTTTGGGCTGGAATGTTTGTCTATATTGAATAGTCGCTGCTTAACAATTGCCCACTCCTTCGCAGGGATTGAGCCCTTCTTATCCGAATCTATCTGGACAACATCCTCTTCGCCGAGGCCTTCATTGTCAGAAAGAAACTGCGTCACGAAGGGAGAGACCTTTGTGTCCTCACATATCACCAGCATTTTTGGATGCTTGTCGGATATCCCCGACTTATCACGGGTCAGATTAACGAACTGCTCCTCCAGTATCTTCAGTTTCTGCAAACCCGCTCTGAGCATGAGCGTTTGCCCTTCAGAAAGTCCAACCACCGTATTCCCTTCACGGATGGCCTTGAATTCAAGCTCCATGGTGGCAATCTCTTTGCGCTTATCAAGGGTGATTGTCTTGACAAGCCCCTGATGGATCGCTGTTTTGAGGTCAAAGTCCACGACAATATGAGGGAAGAAATGTTTCGTCCCCTTCTGCCTGCTACCGGTCACATCATACGGCGTTGCCGAAAAATCAATCTGGATGAAACTCCTGCCTTTTCCTTCAGCTATCTTGTTCAGTGACTTCTGCCACTCCACCTCGGAGACAATACCTGCCTTTTTCGTTTCGTGGATATGATGCGCTTCATCATTGAAGACGACCATATTCTCAAGTCCTGCGAGATATTCAATCTCACCGCCGCTCAAATACTGATTATCGAGAGTTTCGAGGGAATGGCCTGCTGATGTTCCGGGAGTGATAGGGAATATTTCTTTTACCGCTTTAGAAGGGTCTTCCAAAGGAGCTGTATCAGTGTATTCCTCTTCTTCAACACCTGCAAGAAGATGCCAGTTGGTGATGGCAATCATTCCGTCTCCGGTAATCTTTTTCCCTATTTCTTCTTTGCGTACAACGTTTGACTGAATAAATCCAAAGAGGGTTTCTTTGTAAGCAGAAGGGATGAACAAGTCTTCAAACTTTTTGAAGTCCGATGTCGCAAAATTTCTTGTGCCGTCCTGTTCTTCCTTGCCAAGATACGCATCCAGAAGCCGTTCATAGACGATTAATCCCGGCGATACAATTAAAAACCTTTTGGAATAAAGACCGCTTGATGCTTCCTCATATTTCGCATTGAGATACTGCCATATCAAAAGGGCGTTCAGTACCCATGTCTTGCCTGTGCCGGTCGCCATTTTGATGCAGTATTTCGGGTGGCTGAATTTGTCTTTTTTGAGATAGGTCAGATCCATTTCAGTGGTGATATCGCTGCTGACTGAAGAATACATATCGAACACAGACTCTGCCTTTAAGATTTCTTGCGCGTAGATTGTATTCAGGATTGCCTGCTTCTGTCCCTCGTGAAAGTTGACTGTCCTTGCATCACAGAAAGGATCGGAAAACCAGAATCTTAGCAGGTCTTGTGTTACGGGCGTGGTTTTGCTTATGAAGCTGCTGTTCTCCCATTCGCTGATTACCAGCGCAGACAGCTCCCTTGCAAACTTTAAAGGAATGTCGCGTGTGCCTGTGTTAAGGTGTGTGGTCATATCATATCCTGTTTTTGTGCTTGCATGTCTATCAAATACCCATCAAATAAATATTGCCCTAAAAATCAATCTGTTACAGCGATTGTAGGCAAAATCCACAATTTGTAATCAAATAAATGGCTTTGTTAGCCCTTTGTTAAATTAATCTTTGTTTTGCCGTCTTAACAAAGAATAACTCTTTGAAATAAATAGATTTGCATTCATAGAACCTTTGATTATTCTTTAATCTCCTTTGTTAAAATCGTGTTCATCTTGCCTCAGTTGCCATAAGGAGCTATTCTTTGTCCCGGCATTGGAAATTTTACCGGTCCGTGCGAGTTCAGACAGCAGATTATGCACCTTATCCTTTTTTTGTTTTTCGCTCAGCACCTCAGGTAGTTTGTCCAGCAGTAGTTCATCTATCTTCTTTCTCCCTACCGGCCCATGCTCTCTGACCAGCTTAACAATCAAGTCTATGTAATACTGCTTATTGAATCCCTTATCCCTGATGTGACGAGCTTCCTGCCCTGTAAGTTTTGCTACGCGTCGTGAGATGAACAGATTTGGATAGCGTCCCTCGACTACGCCGAGAGCCTTGATCCGTCTATGATCATCATGCGAAACCGGCATACGTTTTTGAATTTTGTCCAACAAAATGATAGTCCATAGGTCAAGATCAGACCGTTCCATAAGAAGGGCGCTGTATTTTTCATCCAGTATTTCGCCACGGATCAGTACAGCAACCCGTTGCGAATCAGACAATTCATAGTCAGGGAGAGGGAAATATCTCTTGGCTTGTTTCTGAAACATCTTCTTGATGCCGCCGCCTTGAGTATCTATCATGTTCAGGTTCACCATTGCATCCGCAAGAAAGGGATTTCGATAAATCTCAAGCGGTGCGTCCTGACGTATAACCGTTTCCACATCACCCGGCAGAAAGCTGCCGACATTAGTGAGCAAAATTGTGGCCGGTGTCTCTACCACATTTATCCGTCCGTGCATGCTGTAGTCCTGATGCGCTATGCAGTTGTGAAGAGCTTCCCGAATAACCCACGGATCATACTGAGCAATTTCCTGAGGGAAAAGGGTTCCACCGGGGAGTTTCCGCAAAGTAAGATTGCGGATACGCTGCAACACGCGATCAACCTGAAGGATAAAAGGCGTGCCGAAATGCATGTAATCCAGTTCCTTGTTCTCTGCATCCTTCAGTATCCATGAAATCTTTGCCACTGCCGGAGAGAGAAGCGTTGCCGCTTCTGGTTTACCCAGCAGCAGAATAGCTGTATTTGTGATTGCACTCTGAATGGTCAGTTTTGACTTATTCAGGAATGTAGCATCATCCCAGTCATATACCTCTCCCGATTGAGACGGATGCTTGATCTTGAATTGCTCTCGTGCCTTGAGAATTGCTTCAGGATCGAGATCGTCAAGGGTTGCCCGTTCCGAAATCTGCGCAGACCAGTCGGTACGGCCATTACATATAGCTCGTTCTTTCTCCGGATGATTGCGTAATTCAGTTTTACTTGTGCCTACGCGGATATAAGCTGTTCCGTAAAAGTTTACAGGACGGTCCCATGCAGCATTGATTTCAAAAAGCACCGCCTGTCCTTTTGGGTGTTCGACAATAAAGGTCTCAAAGCCCACGTTAGGGCGAAGTCCCGTGCTTAGCCAAATGAGAAGGTCCTGATTGCCTTTCGCTTTTGTGATGTAAGGATCGAACTTTGTTCCAACAACGTCACGCGACTCGTTGTCAATGCCGAACACCAGATAACCACGCGGTTTACCGGACAAACAGGCTGCATTTGCAAGCGCCGAAAGGTACTCACCGATAAGCTCCGGTTCATAGTGATTGCGCTTGAATTCCAGCCATTCTGTTTCATGCGGTTCCCGGCGAAGACGGTCTATAAGTGTAACCAGTGCAGAGTTTTCCATTACCCCACCTCCTCCACGACCACACTCTCAAACCCAAACACATCAACCGCCTTAATGCAAATCTTGCGTTTGCCTTTGACCTTTGGTGACAGGATGCTGACTTCCTTGACTACCCTGAACGGGTCTGCGTCGTTGTCAACATTGCTCCTGTAATCCTGCCATTTGCTGCGGAAGGTTTCGCCGTCATAATCAGGGTCCACGCTCCAGTATTCGATCAAAGCAAGGGGATCGTTAGCGATCACATCCTGCAATTTCTCTTTGTTGGCATCGTCCAGAGGCAAGGCATCGGGAGACAGCAGGATGTAGTTGTCGAGTTCCAACTTTATTTCATCAATGTCGGATGAATAATTTTTTACAAGAGGCTTTTTGATAGAGAGATACTGAAGGGACGAGAAGCGTATCTTGCCGCTTTTCAGGAGGCTTTCATAACTGGATTTTGTCTTGAGCTTGTCCAGCAGGTCAGGCGGAATGACCAGAACCTCCAGCTTGTCGTCATTGAAATTCTTGATGACCGTTGGTAACCCTTCAGTGAAGGGTTACGGCATGTCAAGCCAAAGTAGAAATGTCCTATTCTTACCAAAGTTAAAATGTCCTGTTTTGTGCAAAGTAGAAATGATGAAAAAAAGCGCAAACTAATTTTTCTACGAATACCTTATCATCTTCTTGATAAACGGTTTCACGAGCGGGCTGGCTTTAATTGCGTTAACAATCTTCTCTTTAATTTCTTTTGGGATATTGCGTGACACAACTTCAAATTTATGATCAGGGTCAATCAATTTGCCGAGCTGATTTCTTTGTATGAGTTGAGGCTGATTGCAATCAATAAGACTCGCCTTCTTTAAAAAAGATAAATCGCCTTTATCAACCAGAACAAGACACGATTCCGCAGTTTCTTTGGTTTTATGGTAATACCATGCCTTATTTTTAATTTGGGAAGTGATGAAGCATAGCAGCAGACTCGAATCGTCACTAATTGGTACGGTTACGTGATAGTGAGGCGGGGCTTCGGGGTCATGAGTGGTATTTTTAAAGCGGCATATACAGAAGCCGGATAATGTCTTTGCAATATACTCCGGCGGAAAGTCCACAGTCAGTCAAATTTGCCGGTCAGAATTTTTTCTGACTCTTTGACGTGTTTGCGGGGCATTGCCAGGGGGTCATCTTTTAATATAGATAAGAGTTCTTTAGTCTCAATCCGTTCTCTTTTTGTTCGTTTGTTTTTAAGCAAATCCTCATATTGATACCATTCAGGGTACTGGTGCGTATAGTTTCTCAACTTCCATGAACTCATGTCACCGAATTTTTCAATGACAAAATCAAGGGCCTCTTTATCGGTATCAGACAACATCTCTAAAGAAACTTTCGCCTTTGGATTTGCCCTGAAATAATTTTCATCGATTTGTTCTATCAACGAAGATGCATATTGATATCCCTTTCTTGAGAAGAAAGGATCGAAGCTGAGAACATCCTTAACAGTTGTCCCCACTGGTCCATGTTCCATAGCATAATAATCATCATTCGTTATAGTTCTCCCGTAGCGGATGAGATGATACTTGTCAGCGAGATACATTAGCTTGACGAGCTTGATTTTGTCGGCTTTTTTCAGTTTCCTGAGGAGATAGTATATTGCTTCAATTATGGTGGATGTTTCTATCATTTAAATATCCTACAATATCTATCGGAGAAAAAATCTTATACTTAAATTATAACAGAAAGAAATATTATGAATATCGCTTTGCCCAAAAAGTGATGTCATGCTATAACAATTTGTTTTAAAAGAAGTCAATCGTTCTGTCCTCTCTCCCTAACCCTCTCCCGCCAGGGGAGGGGGATTAACAAAGCCTGCTATTCAAACAGTATCCTCCGTGGAATACCCGTTTTTTCGCATGAACGTCGGCACATCGAGATAGCTTTCATCCTTCTCTTTGAGAGTTTCCTTTGATAGAAGACGGTATGAACCTTTTAATGTGGCTGCATCTTTTGAAGGCCTCCATTTATCATATGAAGGCATTACAGCCTGTGGCCTTTCTTCAAAGCCGGTGGCGATTACGGTAACCATTATCCTGTCGTCGAGATCGGGGTCAATTACCGACCCAAAGATTATCTCGGCGTCATCGTGCACCGCATCCCTCAGAAGGCTTGCCGCCTCGTTGACCTCCTGAAAAGAGAGGGAGGAACCTCCAGTGATGTTTATTAATACGCCGTTAGCGCCATCAATGGAGGTTTCCTCCAACAGGGGGCTTGTTATAGCCATCTTGGCTGCGGTAATGGCCCTGTTATCACCGCTTGCACTGCCGATGCCCATGAGCGATCTGCCTCTGCCTGCCATGATGGTTTTTATGTCTGCAAAGTCCAGATTGATAAGGCCGGGTATCAGGATTAAATCAGAAATACCCTTTACAGCCTGCCTCAGAACGTCATTGACTATGCTGAATGACTGCAGCCATGTTGTGTTTTGATCTGCAATATTTGAAAGCCTCTGATTATGAACAACAATTAATGAATCCACATTTTTCTGAAGTTCTTTTATTCCCTGCTCGGCATTTCGGGACCTCTTGTTGCCTTCAAAAAGAAACGGCTTGGTCACAACTGCAGTGGTAAGCATCCCAAGCTCCCTTGCTATCTCCGCAACAACAGGTGAGGCTCCTGTCCCGGTTCCTCCTCCCATTCCAGCCGTAATGAATATCATGTCCGCGCCTCTTATTGCATCTTCTATTAAATTCCGGTCTTCCATTGCCGCATCTCTTCCTATCTCGGGTCTGGCTCCGGAACCGAGTCCTTTTGTTAATGAATTGCCTATCTGCACTCGCTGATGCGCCAGGGACAACTCCAGCGCCTGTGCGTCAGTATTGATAGCTATGAATTCTACTCCCTGCAGATTTGACGCTATCATACTGTTTACTGCATTGCTTCCTCCCCCGCCTACCCCGACAATCTTGATCTTTGCAGGATTGTTCGTATAATTGTTCTGTACCTCCTCCAATTCAAAAATCTTCATGTCTGTTCTCCTTTCCTCTTAAAATTTTTATCTAAACCATCCGTTCATCTTTGATTTAATACTGTGAAATATACTGCCTCCATTTAGTTCCTGTTCCTTCAGGTTTTCTCCTGCTTCACGAAGTATGAGTCCTGACACGGCTGCATATGCAGGATTTCCGACAACATCCTCAGACCCTCCTATTCCTGCCGGTTTCCCGATCCTGACTGGAAGCTCAAGAATGTTTTCAGCCATTACATCCATCCCTTTCATTAAAACAGATCCGCCTGTCAGTACAACCCCTGCATTCATATGCTTGTGCAAATCCCTGTTCACAAGCTCCTCTTTTATCAGGCTGAACAGTTCTTCTGCACGAGGCTGCAGTATCTCTACAAGATGCGTCCTCAATATTCTTTTGCCTGAGTTGGCATCTGCAAATCCAATCCCTATTTCTTCTTCCCGGTCAATAAGGGAAAGCATTGAACAGCCGTGCTCTTTTTTCACATATTCTGCTTCCCGAAACGGAAGCCTCAGGCCTATTGCAACGTCATTGGTAAAATTTGCGCCGCCTACTTCCAGCACTGCAGAATGAAAGATACGCCCTTCCTGAAAAAGGGCCATATCTGTTGTGCCGCCGCCAATATCTATAAGGGCTACACCCGTGTCTCTTTCGTCCAAAGTAAGGACGGCCTCTGCCGTAGCAATCGGCTGAAACACAACATCAACTACCTCAAGCCCTACTTTCTGACAACACTTGATCAGATTCTGTGTTGCTGAGGCTGCGCCAGTAATAATCTGAACCCTGGCTTCAAGCCTTACCCCTACCATGCTGCGGGGGTCCGTAATCCCGCTCTGTCCATTAATGGCAAACTCTGAGGGAATCACATGGAGTATTTCCCGGTCAAAAGGAATGGCAACAGCTCTTGCTGCATCAATAACCAATTCAACTTCCCTGTTCCCTATCTCTTTTTCTTTTACAGCTACTACTCCCTGGCTTGCGATATATCCTATATGCCTTCCTGTAATTCCTATATTGACTGTCCTTATCTCAACACCTGCTGCCTCTTCTGCTTTTTGTATTGCTTCTCTTATCGCCTCAACAGTCTGCTCAATATTAATGACAACTCCTTTTTTAATTCCCTTTGAAGGAGCATAGCCTGCGCCGATAATCTGAATATTGCTGTCATAACCTGAAAGCTTCTCCACGCCATCCCGCTTCTGAGGCCGGGGGCCCGTTGTTACTTCTCCGACAACAGCGCATACCTTTGTGGAGCCCACATCGAGGCCTACTATAATTTTGCTGTTCTTTGTTGTCACGTCTTTAATAAATCCAAATGGCATAGTTAACTCCGGGTTAAGATATTTTCCTCTCCTTATTATTGTCTTTCACTTTATCTTTGTCTTTATCTTTGTCTTTCTCCGGTCTCAACGGTTTCACAATAACAGAATCCTTGAACCTCAGGTCCACATATTGAATAGGAATGCCTCTTCTCCTTAACTCCGGCTCAAGTTCCAACCACTTTTCAAACTTTTCTGTATATTGTCCAAAGCCGACTTTGATGAACTCGCCGTCAATATTTACATTAAGCCCGTATGAATCCATTCCTATTTCAAGACATTGTTTATCACCAACAATGTTCTTCGCAGACAGGGCGCTGATCAGTTTCATGGCCTCTGACATATTTTTTTTATACCTCGGATCTATTCCCTTAATCACAGGAAGAAACGGCGTGCCGGCATCCTGAAGTCTCTCCATAACAAGGCCTTCCTCATTAACAAGGAGCATTTCTCCCCCAACATCTAAAAGCGCTTTTGGAGCGGCCTCTTCAATATCTATTATGAGGGTACCGGGAAGCTGCCATCTCAGATATGTCTTCTTGATCCATGCGTTACTCCTTAAACGCTGATCTATCTCAGAGAGGCGCAGACCAAACAGAGATTCGCTTCTCCCTATTTTGATAATCGCTGCGATATCTCCCTTACTTAAATGATTATTGCCTGAAACCTGAAGCTCCCTCACATAAAACGCCTGTGATATTAAATAAGTGCCGAGGACTATGGCTGTAACAAGAACAATAATTGATAAAAAAAGGCCCGTACGCTTCAGAATAAGCGCCCATTTTTCTTCTCGGCGGGTTGCTGTTTTTCTCTTGTTATTCTTTGAGCGCAAGTCTTATTATCTCCTCTATAAGATCGCTGAAAGTCAAACCTGCAAACTTTGCTATTTTGGGAAGCAGGCTTGTTGTGGTCATGCCAGGCAATGTATTAACTTCAAGTATGTTCGGCGTATTATTTTCATCTATCCTCAGGTCCACTCTGCTGGCCCCCGAACAGCCAAGCGATGCATGAGCCTTCAGGGCTATATCTTTCGCATTTCCGAATGTCGCTTCATCAATTTCAGGCGGAATGATGTAATCGGTAAGTCCCGATGTATACTTTGCTTCATAATTATAAAATTCCAGTGAAGGCCGTACCTCCACCCCTCCAAGGATCTTCGGCCCGAGAATCCCTATGTGCACCTCTTTTCCTGGTATGAATTTCTCAATCATAACCCTCGGCCCAAATGAAAAAGCCTTTTCCAGAGAAGAAGACAGATCCTTCTCTTCTTTAACAATGCTGATACCTATACTCGACCCCTCTGTGGCTGGTTTAATGACCCACGGCAGAGGGAAATCCGGGACTGGCAAGTCCAATGCTTTCTGATTTTTAGTTTTTGACTTCTGACTTATAACTAAAAATGGCGCCACCGGCAGGCCATGGTATATAAATATTTTTTTCGAGGCCTCTTTATCCATTGCAAGGGCTGACGCCAGAATGCCTGAACCTGTATAGGGAATCCCCAGGACTTCGAGCAGGCCCTGAATTGCGCCATTCTCTCCAAGCCCTCCGTGAAGCGCAAGAAACGCAAACTTTATTTTTTCTTTTTTCAGTGTATTAACGATATCCTTACTTATATCAACAGGTACAGCGCTGTATCCAAGCTCCTGGAGGCTCTGATAAATTGCAAGCCCGCTCCTGATAGAGATATCCCTTTCAGCAGATTCGCCTCCAATCAGAACCCCGATTTTTCGGGTTGTAATCAATCCTTTTGTCATTGTTGCTCCTTCAATTTTTCTTCCCCACGATCTTTATCTCCGGCTCAAGTATTACCCCGCTGTGTTTCCGGACCCGTACCTTTACCTTATCCATGAGTTCAATAAAATCCCTGCACGCAGCTCCGCCTTTATTAATAAAGTAGTTTGCATGCACTGCACTCACTTCTACATTGCCTATCCTCATTCCTTTACAGCCGGCAGCATCTATCAACCTCCCTGCAGCATTACCTTCCGGATTTTTAAAGACACACCCTGCTGAAGAATCCCCGAGAGGCTGGGTATCCCTCTTTCTCTGAAGAAATTCCTTTATCCTCTTTGAGATGTCGTCAGGGTTGTCTCTATTCAGTGCAATATTTGCACTCAGTATCATTAGGGACTCAGGGAGGTTTGAACTCCTGTATGAAAAGTTCAGTTGATCTTTATTTAAAATTGAAATTTCTCCGTTCATATCCATTACCGCAATACAAACAAGCACATCTTTAATCTCCACACCGAAAGAGCCTGCATTCATATAAACAGCTCCGCCCAGATAACCAGGTATTCCTGCAAGAGCCTCAATTCCTGCAAGTCCGTTTTTCTGTGAAAAACTTATCAGAGAAGAAAGCATCGCCCCTGCACCTGCAAAGAGAACCGCCTTCTTATCATCAGTCTCTCTTGCAAAGTCAATACGGTTAAAGGCCTTCAGGGATATTACTAACCCTTCAATCCCTCCATCCTGAACAAGCAGGTTCGTACCGCCTCCAAAAACAAAGACAGGAATCTGTTCCCTGTTTGCAGAAAGCAGAATATTTTTCAGAGATACAGGGTCCTCAGGAAATGCCATGACCTCTGCAGGTCCGCCTATCCTCAGAGACGTATGAGCTGACATCGGCTCATCGAACCTTACCTCACCCCGGAAATGCTCCTTATTAAAAATTTCTTTTAATTTTCTGTTATTCATCGTGCAACTCAACATAAATTACATGTCCTTGACTCAAAAATGTCATTCCGGCTTGTCCGGAATCTTTCCTGAAAAACGATTCCCGACGCGCTTCGCTTGCGGGAATGACACAGTTTTTTCATTTTTCATTTTGAGTCTTCAGGAACTCCTCTCCTGTTTTCCATACATCACCGGCGCCGAGAGTCAACAGGGTATCACCTTCTCTCAGTTCCTGCTTAAGGCGAGTTAATATCTCTGTACGATCTTTAACGTATTCAACGTCCTTGCCGGTGTTTTTTATCCCTTTCAGTAAATTTTCCGAATTGATTCCCTCCAGCGGCCTTTCTCCTGCAGGATAGATGTCCATCAGAATTACTTTATCAGCATCTGTGAAGGCATAACAAAATTCATTAAATAAATCGCGCGTCCTTGTAAATCTGTGCGGTTGAAAAAGGACCACAAGCCTGCCTCCGGCAGTCTGAAGTTTAGAGTTATGAGTTAGGAGTTTAGATTTGTTTTTCTTGACTCTTAACTCTTGACTCTTAACTCTTGACTCTTTGCCCTGAATCATGGCTTCCTTCGCCGCTTTCAACGTCGCCATAATCTCTGCAGGATGATGTCCGTAATCATCAATTATTTTAATGCCTGAAACCATCCCCTTTATCTCAAAACGCCTCTGTACTCCGCTGAAATGCTTCAAGGCCTTTTGAATATCTTCCATATTCATCTCAAGTTCATTGGCAACTGCAATAGCCGCAAGACAGTTGCATACATTGTGCGCGCCAAAAAGCGGAACCTCGAAATGGCCCAGAGACTTGCCGTTTAAAACGGCCTCAAAAGTTGTACGGGAACCATCTGTCTTAATATCTTTTGCAATAAGATCCAGGTGCTCGCTTAATCCGTACGTTATAAATCTCCTCTGAACTTTTGGTAAAAGCTCCTTGATGTGTTCATTGTCGCCATACAGAATAGAAAGCCCGTAAAACGGAATTTTATTTATAAATAAAAGAAAGGCGTTTTTTATTTCATCAACAGTTTTGAAAAAATCCATATGTTCCCGGTCTATGTTTGTAACAACTGCAATCGTTGGCGAAAGTTTCAAAAAGGAGCCATCGCTTTCGTCTGCCTCAGCGACAAGGAATTCTCCCTGCCCGAGCCTGGCATTGCTTCCAATGCCTTTCAACTTACCTCCTATTACTACGGTCGGATCAAAGGGGCCTTCGCCAAGAACACTTGCTATCAATGAAGTTGTCGTTGTCTTTCCATGTGCACCTGCCACCAGCACCGCATATTTCAGTCTTGCAATCTCTGCCAGCATTTCAGCCCTCGGTATGACAGGGACTGACAATTTGCGCGCGGCCTCAACTTCCGGATTATAGGAAGACACCGCTGAAGATATAACAACTACGTCCGCATCCTTAACATTCTCCGGTTTATGCCCGATGGTTATGACTATCCCCTGCCCCCTTAATCGGGCAGTAGTTTCAGATTCTTTCAGGTCCGAGCCTGAGATTTTATAGCCCAGGTTGTTTAGAACCTCGGCAATGCCGCTCATGCCAACTCCGCCTATACCTACGAAGTGAATTTTCTCAAATCGTTTATACATAGTTAAATCACCTGCTCGTTATGTTTTGTCATTTGTGTTCTGTTTTCCGTTCTCTGTGCGCTGAATTTTTTTTTAAGGAGTCCCAGCATAAGCTCTATTATCTTCCCGGTCGCTTCAGGATTTCCAAGAGACTTGCTTATACGCTCCATCTGTCCGGCTGCATCAGGATCTTGCAGCAGGTATTTGATAAGGTCTGCAAGCGTTTTTCCGTTTAAATCCTGATCCAGGATCATCTGCGCCGCCCCGATATCCCATAATTTCCTTGCATTGATCTCCTGGTGATTGCCTGCTGCAAACGGATACGGCACAAGGATTGCCGCCTTCCCGCATGCAGTAAGCTCAGCAAGGGTGGTTGCCCCGGCCCTTGAAATAACAAGATCTGCCACAGCGTATGCGTCTGCCATTTCATATGCAAACGGGATGACCGTTCCTTTAAATTCACGCCTGCGATAGTCCTCCCTTACGGAATCCAGATCCTTGTCACCTGTCTGATGCAGAAACTGGATTTTGTCTTTGAACGGCTCAAGATATGCAAGGGCTTCACCGACGGCATTGTTAATACGTGTTGCGCCCAGACTGCCTCCAAATATAAATATAGTGAAGAGATTCCCGTCAAGATTAAAAATTCTGCAGCCTTTATTCCTGTCTCCTTTCAATATCTCTGATCTCACTGGATTGCCTGTCAGATAAGTCTTTTCCTGCGGAAAAAACTTCATGCTTTCCTGGTATGTCACTGCTATTAAATCAACGACTCTCCCAAGAAGTTTGTTTGTAAAACCGGGAAGAGTATTCTGTTCATGAATAATCGTAGGAATACCCATCAGGGCTGCGCACAGTAATACAGGCCCTGAACTATACCCGCCTACCCCCAATACCAGTTCCGGCTGAAGCTCTTTCAATATCTTCTGGGAATCTTTTAATGACAGAGGTATCTTAAGGGCTGATTTAATAGTCCTGAAGATATCCTTCCCCACCAGTCCTTCAGATTTTATAAATCTTATGTCGTATCCTTCCTTAGGAACTATCTTTGACTCTATTCCCTTTGTGGTCCCTATAAAAGTAATCTGAACGTCAGCAATGCTCTTTCTTAATTCATTGGCAATAGCAATTGCCGGAAAGACATGCCCTCCTGTACCGCCTCCTGCTATCACAATATTCATATCTGTCCTTTCACCTCAATTAACATACGTTCTGTTCTCCGCCATCCTGCCTTTATTATTCCTTGATATATTTATCAATATGCCGACTGCAGCCAGATTGATAAGGAGTGATGAACCTCCGTAGCTTATAAAAGGCAGCGGCAGCCCTTTTGTAGGCATGAGTCCTGTTGTTACTGCAAAGTTGATAATTACCTGAACTCCTATCATCATCGTTAATCCAAGTGTCAGGAAATAGCTGAATGCGTCATTCGTTCTTCCGGCAACCTTAATGCCTTTTATACAAAAGTAAAAAAACAGGACCAGTACAAACACCGCACCGATCAGCCCCAGCTCTTCTCCTATCAGTGAAAAAATGAAATCTGTGTGAACCTCCGGAAGGAAATACAGCTTCTGTTTGCTGCCGCCAAGCCCCAGCCCTGTTAATCCTCCATTGCCAAAGGCAATAAAAGACTGTATAAGCTGAAAGCCGCTGCCGCGGGAGTCTTTCCATGGATCTGTAAAAGACATGATCCTTTTCATCCTGTACGAAGACGATATAACCAGCAGATAAATGGCCGGTAAAGAAGCCAGAAACATGATGCCAATATAACGCAATCTTACACCGCCAAGAAGCAAAAGCCCCATTGTAAGAATCCCCAGACTCATTACTGCTCCGAAGTCCGGCTGCAGTATGATAATGCCCTGAAATAAAACCATGATTAAGATCGGGACCACCATGCCGTAACGGAGGTCCTTCATCCTGTGAAGGTTCTTATCCATATAATCAGCAAGAAATATCACCATCACCAGCTTTACGAATTCTGAAGGCTGAAACGTAGTAGGCCAGAGCCTGAGCCAGCGCCTGGCCCCTTTGGCAGCAATTCCAAGACCCGGCACAAATATCAATAACAGCAGTATCAGAGAAATCAATAACATTACATGGACTAACGATATCTGAAATGAGGCGATATGAAACAAGGGCCTTCTCAGGCTCTTATAATCCACCCTTGATAATATGACCATAGCTGCAACTCCAACAAAAACAGTAAAGACATGGCTCAGCAAGTAATGAAAACTATTGTTATACTTCTTCATAGACATCAGAACTGTAGAACTATACACCATAAGTATGCCAATGCATACGAGGAATGCAACTGAAATAATTAAACCTTTCGTATCGTTAGTGTTCATAGTTTTGAGTTTTGAATTAATTTTACTGCTTCTTTAAATTTTCTCCCTCTGTCTTCAAAATCCTGAAACATATCAAAGCTCGCACAGCCGGGTGACAACATTACCACATCGCCCTCAGAAGCCTTTGACAGGGATAATTCAACGGCTGATACGATGCTGTCAGTCATGAATATTTCTGTCACATCTCCCAGTGCCTTTACAATTTTATCCTTGGCCTTGCCAAGAAGGACCAGAGCTTTAACTTTTTGCCGGACCAAATCCTTGAGAACAGAGAAATCGCTCCCTTTATCCAGTCCGCCCATAATTAATACCACATTATTGAAACCTTCCAGAGATTTTGCAACAGCGCCAACATTTGTACCCTTTGAGTCATTGATGAATTTGACTCCCCTGATCTCGCTGACAAACTCCAGCCTGTGTTCAAGCCCGGGAAATTCTTCAAGCACCTTCCTGACAGCATCAAATGAACACCCTGCAAGCAAGGCAATCAATGAAGCAGCCATTGCGTTCTCGATATTGTGCACGCCCTGAATTTTTATCTCATTCTGAGATATAAGTGGGAAGTGAGAAGTGGGAAGTGAGAGATGAGATAAATTACAATAAATTATTTCATCTTTCAAATAGATTCCCTCTACTTCTCTCCTGCGGCTGAAATAAAAGATATCAGGCTTTTCACTTCTAACTTCTAACTTCTCACTTCTCACTTCCATTACCAAGGGGTCATCTGCATTGAGAACCAGGAAATCCCCGGAGGCCTGGTTTTCAAAAATCCTCGCTTTAGCATCAACATATTCCTGTATGTTCTCATACCGGTCCAGGTGATCTGGTGTAATATTCAGAAGGGCCGCAATCCTGGGCCTGAATTCTTTTATTGTTTCAAGCTGAAAACTTGAGATCTCTGTGACAATGTAATCAGGCAAGGAGTGAGGGGTGATGCGTGACGGGTCTTTTTCTTTACTAATCCCTAATCCCTGGTCACTAATCCCTGCTTTTAATATTTCTTCCGTCAAAGCGATACCGATATTGCCGCCAAGTAAAGTATTAAATCCTCCCTCTGTCAGCATCAGATCCACAAGTGTCGTTGTTGTCGATTTGCCATTGGTACCTGTGATGCCTATAAAAGAGGGAGTAGGGGGTAGGGGGTAGGGGGTTAGTGAACTGATATTAGCTTTGTCTTTTTTTATTGATCCCTGACCCCTAATCCCTAATCCCTGTATTATCTGGTATGCAAGCTCAAGTTCGCCGATCACAGGGATGCCTTTTATCTTCGCACGTTCAAGAGGAGGAATATTGAGCGGCACCCCGGGGCTTATCACAATCAAATCTGCTGTATCAAAAATTTCCTGCGGATTCCCATCCGTTATTACTTTTACAGACGGTAATAGTTTTTTAATATTAGCTTCAAGCATGTTGCTTGGTTTACTATCCGTAATTATCACCTTCGCCCCTAATTCAGACAGGAGATTTGCCGAGCCTGTTCCGCTTCTTGCAAGCCCTACAACGACAATGTTCTTATCTCTGAATGTCATTTTCTTTTCTTCCACGAGTATCATTATATAATTAGTTCATCCGGGCGAGGCGCCGCCTCGCCCCTACCCTAATCCCTACCCCCCTAAACCCTTTCTTCTCATCTCACCTTTAATGTCGTCAGACTCAACAGCGCAAGGATAATACCTACTATCCAGAATCTTATAATGACCTTCGTTTCCGGCCATCCCTTCACTTCGAAATGGTGATGGATGGGCGCCATTTTAAAAACCCTTTTGCCAGTAAACTTAAAGGACGCCACCTGAATTATTACTGAAAAAGTCTCTATAACAAAAATCGCCCCAACGATGGCAAGAATGATCTCCTGCTTGGTTATTACTGCAAGCGTGCCAAGCGCACCTCCGAGAGCGAGTGAGCCTACATCCCCCATAAAAACCTCTGCCGGATAACTGTTATACCAGAGGAAACCAAGGGCCGCGCCAAATAGCGCTCCGCAGAAAACTGTAAGTTCTCCTGTGCCCGGCAGATAAAGCACATGGAGGTACTGCGAGAAACCTGCATGTCCTGAAATATAAACAAATATGGCGTTTGCCAGAGAAGCCACACCGACCAACCCTATTGCAAGGCCGTCTATACCATCAGTCAGGTTCACTGCATTTGAAGAGCCGACAATTACAAGAATCGTAAACGGAATATAAAACCAGCCCAGATCAACAAGCCACTTTTTGAAGAAAGGTATGCTCAACTTCGCAATATAAATATCGTTCGGATCATAGTAAAATGAAAAGCCGATCGCAAGCGCAAGTACAATCTGTGCGCCGAATTTATACCATCCTCTCAGCCCCTTTGGGTCTTTCTTAACAACTTTCAGGTAATCATCAGCCAACCCTATAAGGCCAAAACCTGTTATTGCAGCAATCATAATCAGAATGAATTTATTGCTCAAATCACCCCACATCAGCACACTGACAACTACTGATAAAATAATCAGGATTCCGCCCATCGTAGGGGTACCCTCTTTTTTCAGGTGCGTTTGCGGGCCGTCATCCCTGATATACTGTGTCACGCACAGCTTTCTGAGTTTTCCTATAACCCAGGGCGCTGCTATAAAGGTAATTATCAAAGAAGTTATAATCGCAAGCGCAGTTCTGAACGTAATATATCTGAATACGTTAAGTGGCGTATAGTAGTCATGAAAGTAATAAAACAGCTTATAAAGCATTCAGAATTCTCCCTGCTATTTTATCCATCTGCATTGAACGCGAGCCTTTTACCAATATCGCATCTCCCTCTTTCACAATATTACTGATATCTGCATTCGCATCATCTGCACTTGTGAATGTGTAAATCTCCGGTGCAGTTCTATCCCCTTTTGCACTGATACATTCCTCTGCTGCAAGATTCATCATCTCGCCTACTGCTATAAATACATCAACCCCCAACTCGGATATCATTCTTCCAAGGGACCTGTGCGCATCCTCAGAAAAGTCCTTCAGTTCCCGCATGTCGCCGAGTGCGGCAATCCTTCTTCCCTTAACGCTCCAATGGATAAACTCCTTAAGCGCTTCTTCCATTGATGACGGATTTGCATTATATGAATCATTTATTACTGTAATGCCTTTTCTTTCTCTTATTTCAAATCTCATCGGAAACGCCCTGAAACCTTCGAGAGCGTTTTTTATTTCATCAGGTTGAAGGCCCAGCGAGAAGCAAACAGCCGCGGCTGCAAGCGCATTGTATATATTAAAAACACCGTAAACATTCATGTAGACGGGAATGATTTCTGCATCTTTAAATTCCAGCTTAAAACTGCTCCCTCTTTCTGTGGCCTGAATATCCTTTGCCATAACGTTAGAGTCTTTGTGGATTGAAAAGGTAACAATCTCGCCGTTAAAATTCCTTGCCTCTGCTACCCCCTGCATTAAAAAACTGTCGTCAGCATTTAAAACCGCCACGCTGAGACTTTCAAGTATTTCGAGCTTTGCATCCCTGACAGCCTCACGACTGCCGAGCATACCGATATGTGCAGAGCCTATATTGGTAATGACCCCATGAGTCGGCACAGTTATTTCGCATAACCTTCTTATCTCACCAGGAGCATTCATTCCCATCTCAAGCACGAGCACCTCATGATCAGATTCAAGTTTCATGAGACTTAACGGCAACCCGATATGATTATTAAGGTTGCCCTCATTCTTTAATGTCTTGAATCTCCCTGAAAGAACAGAATATACCATCTCCTTTGTTGTCGTTTTTCCATTGCTCCCTGTAATTGCAATAACTGGAACATCGAGTTTCATCCTCAGAAAATGTGCAAAATCCTGCAAAGCTTTAAGGGTATCTTTTACATAGATTATTATCCTGCCTTCAGGCAGCAATACGGGCCTGCAATCTACAACTGCGCCTATGCCTTTTGATAATGCATCTTCGAGAAAATCATGTCCGTCAAACCTTTCTCCCCTTAGCGCAAAGAACAATTCACCTTCTGAAATGGTCCTTGAGTCTATAGAAACACCGCTGCATGTCTTTGCATTTCCGTTAAGCAACTCTCCTCCTGTTGCATTGATTATTTCGTCGACTGTTAAAGTCATAGCTATCAGCTATCAGCTATCAGCCAACAGCTTTTTAATCTCCTCCCTCAACACATCTTTATCACTAAAGTGATGCCTCTCTCCTTTGATTTCCTGGTAATCCTCATGCCCCTTGCCTGCAACAAGAACCGTATCGTCTTCCCCTGCAATAGCAACCGCCTCTTTTATAGCCTCTGCTCTGTCAGGCTGAACCATAAAATTACTTTTGCTTATACCTTTCAATATATCCCTGATTATTTCCATCGGATCTTCATTGCGGGGATTATCTGAAGTAACAATCACAAAATCACTCAACTCTGCTGCTACCGCACCCATCAAGGGCCTTTTAGTCCGGTCTCTGTTGCCGCCGCAGCCAAAAACTGTTATCACTTTCCCTGTTGTTAAAGGCCTGGCCTCCTGTATAAGTTTCTTCAATGCATCGTCTGTATGTGCATAGTCAACAATGCATAAGAATTGCTGCCCCGCATCAATATTTTCGAAACGGCCTTCAACAGGTTTTGTGTCCGCAAGGCCCCTTTGAATTACTTCATCGCTTATGCCAAGTGAATGCGCTATCCCGATGGACATGAGGATGTTATACACATTAAACCGTCCGATGAGCCGGGAGTTGACTGTAAATCTGCTTACAGGAGTCTGCACATCAAATGACATCCCGCCAGGGATGTTAGTTCCGGGCCTTTTATTCTGGCTTCTGATATTCTCCGCCCTTATCATTGCATCTTCTTCAAGGCCGCAGGTGAGCACCTTGCAACTGAGGGTCCGGGCCAGAGGTCTTATCTTTGGATCATCCAGGTTCAGGACTGCTGTCCCGTCCGGAGCGAGATAATTGAATATCTGGCACTTCGCCTTGAAGTACTCATCCATAGTGCCGTGAAAGTCGAGGTGGTCCTGAGTGAAATTTGTAAAGGCTGCAGCCTTAAAAGAACAGCCTTCTATCCGTTTCAGGGACAGGGCATGAGAGGAAACCTCAAGCACTGCGTAATGCATTTTATTATATACCATCTCGCTCAAACACCTCTGCAGGTCCAGTGATTCCGGCGTTGTATGGGACGCGCTCCTTCTCTTATCTCCGGTAATGTAACAAATAGTTCCCATCAGGCCGGCATTTCTGCCTCCTGCATCAATAATATTTTTTGTGATAAAACTTGTAGTCGTTTTACCATTGGTTCCTGTAATTCCAATTAACGATAAACTTCTGGAGGGACTGCCGTAAAATGCAGCAGAGATAAATGCCAGCGCCTCCCTGCTGTCAGGCACTTCAATAAAAGCAGCATTTTTCTGAAGCGCAAATTGTTTTGCATCTGTAACATCTGCTACTGCCTTTTCTGAAATAACGGCAGCAGCCCCCCTGTTAAGTGCATCCCGTATATAATCGTGTCCATCTGCAATAAACCCTTTGACAGCCACGAAAAGGTAATCCTTTTCTACGAATCTCGAATCATAAGCGATCCCCTTGATTTCTGCATTAAAAGGCCCGGTTCTCCTTTTTACCCTCAGACCTTCTAAAAGTTTTATCAATGTCATCTACTGACAAGAAAAATTTTGTTTTCATCCTTTTCCATCGGGATATCAAGATATGAAAATGTATGCTCAATAATATTCTTGAATACAGGAGCTGCAACCAGGCCTCCATATGTTTGCCCTACAGGTTCATATATAACCACGATAAGTGCAACCTTAGGATTGTCAGCAGGAGCAAAGCCTACAAATGAACTTACAAACCTGTTCTTGGAATACTGCTTTATTTTTGGATCGAATATCTGGGCCGTACCTGTCTTGCCTGCCACCAGATTTCCTTTAACACTGGCTCGCTGTGCTGTGCCGCCCTCTTCAACAACCGTCTTCAATATCTCCCGCATGGCCGCAGCAGTTGTCTTGGATATAACCCTTCTTTCTTCAGTTGGAGAATTCCGCTTAATTACTTTGCCATCCGGAGATATAATCTCAGAAACAATATATGGCCTCATTAACAAACCGCCATTGGCTATTACTGAATAGGCATTTAACATCTGTAATGGTGTTACACCTATTTCCTGACCTATTGACATGCAGGCCAGAGAGGTCCCGGACCAGTTTTTTACATTCCTGAGAATACCATTTACCTCTCCAGGAAAATCTATTCCCGTCTTTTTTCCAAACCCAAAATTATTAAGATACTCATAATATTTTGAGGCCCCAAGCCTCATCCCTATTTTTACTGTTCCGACATTTGACGATTTTTTTATGACTTCCTGAAAGTTAAGCACCCCGTGCCTGTGAACATCATGAATGGTCTTTCCTGCAACCAGAATAGTGCCTCTTGATACGTCAAACATATCATTTAAACGAACCGCCTTCTCTTCCAATGCGGCGGATGCCAGAATTGACTTCATCGTAGATCCCGGTTCATACAAATCAGTAATCGCCCTGTTACGTTTTTCCTCGCCGTTTGCTGCAGCCGGAAAATTCGGGTCATATGTGGGCCGGTTAGCCAGGGCCAGGATTTCTCCTGTCATTGGATTCATCATTATTGCAACAGAGGCCTTTGCTTTCCTCTCCTGCATCGCATTTGTCAATTCTCTCTCAACAATATACTGAAGGACTTCATCTATAGTGAGTATAATATTGTGGCCCGGAACCGCCTCTTTGACATCACTGACCAAGCTGTTGCCGCGTGCATCCATACCCACGGAAACGCTTTTGACTTCACCTTTTAAATAGTCATTATAAGTAAGTTCAAGTCCGGCAATACCCTTGTCGTCAATATTGGCAAATCCCAGAATATGAGAAGCCACCTGTCCTTTGGGATAATAACGCTTGGACTCGGTTACAAAACCTATCTCCCCGTCATGAAAAGATTCGCGCAGCGCATTTAATTTGTGGCTGGTTTCCATATCCATCCTTCGTGAAATCCAGGCAAAAGACTTTTCTTTTTTCCTTAATAACAGATCGTTTATTTCTCCTGCAGAAACTTTTATTATTGGAGCCACACGTGAGGACAAACTACTAACATCTTTTATGCTCGATGGAACTGCATAGAGAGAATCCGTTTCAATATTTGTAGCCATCTCTTTCATGTTCCGGTCCCACATCACTCCCCTCTGAGGAGTGAGTGTCTTTTCACGAATATACTGCTGGGCAGCTCTTTCAGACAGTTTCTCATGATCGAAAATCATGAGATTGACAAGACGAAACAATATAACCACAAATCCAAAGAATATTATTGTAATAATGACTACCGCCCTTTTCCTGCTCTTCTCAAGCGGTACGTTTGCCGGATCTTCGTCCCAAAGCTTTTTGATGTCTGTGCGTTGTGTTCTTCTTCTTATCATTTAAATATTCTTATATCTCATCCCACAGAATTATCACTCTAATATTCATAAGATATCCCTGTTATTTCTTTACTGATGCATTATCCAGTGACGCCTTGTAAGGGCCTGCAACAGCCGTCCTCTTAACATAATAGACATTTTCCCTCATTGGGAGAGTCATGCCAAGACGGTTCATAGCGACTTTTTCTATTTTTTCCGTTGAGTAAAAATTCGCCCTTTGTGCAACCATCATTTTTCTCTCGCGTATGAGATCTGTCTTTGTTTTATCAAGTTCTCCAAGCTTATATTCCATATTCACAACCGCGGCCCTCAGCCATACAATAGAAAACAGGCAAAAGACAACATAGAGGGAGAAAAAGAGTTTGATAAAACTTTTTTGCTTGCTGCTTTTTGTTCTTCTTTTGGTCATATTTTCTCCCCAACCCTGAGCTTTGCACTCCTTGACGAAGGGTTTATTTTTAGCTCCTCCTGTCCTGGCACAAGAGGTTTCTTTGTTATAATGTTGAACAAACCTTCCTTTGCTAATTTTTTAAAGGCATTCTTTACAATCCGGTCCTCAAGAGAGTGATAAGAGATCACACAGAATCTTCCACCTTTTTGTAAAAGTTCTGCTCCGGATTCTACTGCTGTTGACAACTCCTCAAGTTCTCTGTTGACTTCTATCCTAAGAGCCTGAAAAGTCCTTGTCGCAGGATGAATCCTGCCTCGTCTCCCAACTGCTTTCTGGATAATTTCTGCGAGCTCTTTACAGGAAGTGAGAGGCTTCTTACTGCGGGCATAAACAATGGCCCTTGCTATTTTCCTGCTAAATCTTTCCTCTCCGTACTTCCATATGACAAATGCAAGGTCTTCCTCGCTATATTTGTTTACTACTTTTTCAGCTGTAAGTTCCTGCCTTTGATCCATCCTCATATCAAGCAGTTCATCCTTTAAAAAACTGAACCCCCGGCCCTCTGCCTTCAAATGGAGCGTGGAAACTCCCGCATCAAGAATTATCCCGTTCACCTTATCGAACCCAAGTCCATGAACAACACTTTTCATGTTCGAAAAGTGTTCCGTCACAATATGAACATTTTGATATGGGCTCAACCGTTGTCTTGCTATCTCCAGGGCCTGCTCATCCCTGTCAATCCCTATCAATATGCACTCATGAGACTGCTGAAGAATCCCCTCTGCATGTCCGCCAAGTCCCACAGTTGCGTCAACATATATTCCATCATGTTGAGGTTGAAGCATCTCAGTTACCTCCTTCAACATAACCGGTATATGCGTTACGGACATTTACAGCCCATAACCTGCCAACTTCTCTTCAACATCTGCCTGGTTCACTGCAGAAAGGTCCGTAACAGCGTCCCATTCTTTCTTGTTCCACAACTCTATCTTTTCAAGCTGTCCGACAATAACGATATCTCCATTAATGCCTGCATCTTCCCTGAGAGCAGCAGGGATTAAGATTCTGCCCTGATTATCAATTTCACACTCGGTAGCAGAAGCAATAACCCGTCTGTTAAAAAGCTTGATATCTTTGTCCATCTTTGGAAGCGAGCGCACCTTCTCTTCAAGCTTGCTCCATTCATCCTGCGGGTAAATATGAAGGCAATGGTCAAAAAGCGCATTAGTAACAAAAAGTTTTGTGTTATAATGATCAAAAATAATTTTTCTTAAAGGAGAAGGAATGATTATTCGGCCCTTGGGGTCCACTGTATAATAATATTTTCCTGTAAATGCTGGCATTCTATTCCACTCTCCTCCACTTTTTACCACACATGATAAGTATAGGTATGTTTCAACTACTTGTCAAGGGAAAAAATGCTACTATATTTTGTGTTATATCTAAGACAAAACACTATTAATAGGGATTATCCCTAAGGTGTTTCAATGAATTCAAAATCAGGCATAAAAAATCCATGGTAAACCCCTTAGAAAGATTCCTTCACTACCTTACTGTTGAAAAAGGTCTTTCAGTAAATACGCTGGAAGCCTACAAGAGAGACCTGCAGAAATTTATTGCCTATCTCGAGAAGACCGGAGAGGGCGTAATGAGCTTTAAACGAAAAGATGTCATTTCTTTCATGACATCTCTTCGCGACTCCGGCATTCAATCGGCTACCCTCGCAAGAAATATTGCCGCCTTGCGCGGCCTGTGTAAATTTATGCTCCTTGAGAACCTTATCAAGGAAGATCCTACTGAAAACCTCTCTACCCCTAAAGGATGGAAACGGGTCCCTAAAATACTCGGGTTTAAAGATGTCTCGACTCTGCTGGAGAAACCTCATGGGGAAAAACTCTTCCTCAGGGACAAAGCTATACTTGAAATCATCTATTCGTCAGGTTTGAGGGCCAGTGAAGTAGTGAGTATGAAAATCGGAGATATCAACTACGAGGCCGGATTTATTACTATTAAAGGGAAGGGGGCAAAAGAGAGAGTCATCCCGATAAACGAAACTGCTTTAAAAACGATAAAAAGATATATTGAAGAATTAAGGCCTGCTTTTCTGAATAACAAAACAAGCCCTTATCTTTTTCTCAGAAGGGGCGGAAAACCGATGACCAGACAGAGGTTATGGCAGTTGATTAAAATATATTCGAACACGTTACCAGTTAAAATCTCTCCCCATACACTCAGACACTGTTTTGCAAGTCACCTTCTGGATGGAGGGGCAGATTTACGGGCCCTTCAAAAAATGCTCGGACACACTGATATATCAACAACACAGATTTATACAAAGGTGACACCCGAACGTCTGAAAAAGATTCACAAGACATACCATCCTAGAGGGTAAGCCAGGCTATGAATCCTTCAGATTATGACTTCTAAAATTTAGAGTTTTCCTCTTGAATCTTTATAATGAATCCTGTATTCTGCTTATATCTGTTGCTGTAATTTATCGTTACTCGCTTTTATTATTAAGATCTGTAAATAAGTAGTTAACGGGAGGATTACATATGTTGAGAAAAGTTTCGAAAGAAGAGCTCTATAACTGTTGTGAACCATCTGAATTGCCGTTTAAAACAACAGATGAAATCTCTCCATTAAGAGAAACCATCGGACAAAAAAGAGCACTCAGTGCTCTCCAATTTGGACTTGGCATCGACAGCCATGGATTTAATATTTATATTCTCGGTGAAAGCGGCACCGGTAAGATGACCACTATCAAAACAATTCTGGAAGAGAAAGCAAAAAACGAATCTGTACCAAATGACTGGTGTTACGTTTACAACTTTAAAAATCCTGATGCCCCCTGCGCCCTCAGCCTGCCTCCTGGAACAGGGCTTGCCTTCCAGAAAGATATGAACGAACTTATTGCAGTTCTGCGTCAGGAGATACCCAAGATATTTAATTCGAAGGAATATGAAAAACAGCGTTCTAAAATACTTGAGGATTTCCAGCAAAAACAAAAAAAATATTTTACTGATCTTGAGGAAGAGGCAAAAGAAAAAGATTTTACACTGAGAAAAACCGTCAGCGGCCTGGTGCTGGTCCCTGTAAAAACAACGGGCGAAACTTTGAGTGAGGAAGAATATGAAGCCCTTGAGCCGAAGGTAAAAAGGAAAATAGAAACCATAGGGAAACAACTGCAGGACAAACTTGATGATGTAATAAGAATAGTAAGAGAGGAAGAGAAAAAGATTAAGGACATGATGACACAACTCGAACGTCAGGCCACTCTCTCCTCCGTCGGACACCGGATTGATGAACTCAAAACTAAGTATAAAGATAATATCAATGCCTTAAATTACCTGGAAGAAGTAAAGGAAGATATCCTTGAACATCTCGATGATTTCAAGCCTCAAGAGGAGCAGTCGCCGGCTCTGCCATTCATGAAACATTCGAAATCAGAGCCTTCATTTGTAAGATACAATGTAAACGTCCTCGTAAATAATCGTGAATTGAAAGGCGCACCAGTTGTAATAGAAAGCAACCCGACTTATTACAATCTCTTTGGAAGGGTTGAGCATAAATTGCAGTATGGGATTGCTCTTACTGATTTCACTATGATAAAAACAGGCTCTCTTCAAATGGCAAATGGCGGCTATCTGGTTATTGATGCGCTTGAACTTTTAAAGAATATTTTTTCCTATGACTCTCTTAAAAGAACTATCAAAGAGAAATTAATAAAAATAGAGGATGTCTGGGAACAGTACCGTTTAATTTCCACCGTAACCCTGAAGCCTGAGGCTATACCTTTTAATGTAAAAGTCATACTGATTGGCAATCCACGTCTTTACTATCTTCTTTACAATCTCGACGAAGAATACAGAGAATTGTTTAAAGTTAAGGCGGACTATGAAAACCGCATGGACCGAAACAGTGAGAATATGCTCAAGTATGCCAGTTTTATTAAAACAAAATGTGACGAAAGAGGCCTGCTGCCTTTTGAGAAAAAAGCGGTTGCAAAAATTATTGAATATGGCTCCAGACTTGCCGAACATCAACAAAAACTCTCTGGCAAGTTCAGCGAGATAGCGGATATCCTGAGAGAGTCTGATTACTGGGCACGATCCAATAAAAACCGCCTTATTACGGCTGATGATATTGAAAAGGCTCTCGAAGAAAAAACCTACCGCTCCAACAAAGTGGAACAAAAAATTCTGGAGGCAACAAAGGAAGGCTCTATTCTTATTGATACCGAAGGGGCTGTAGCGGGCCAGATTAATGGCCTCTCTGTGCTGGACCTGGGAGACTACAGATTCGGTATGCCTTCGAGGATTACGGCCAAGAGTTATGCCGGCAGAGCAGGTATTGTCAATATTGAAAGAGAAACCAAGATGAGCGGGAAAATTCATGAAAAGGCTATATTGATATTGACTGCTTACCTCGGCGGGAAATATGCTGTAAAACAATCTCTCAGCCTTACTGCGTCTCTTACATTTGAACAACTGTATGGCGGAATTGAAGGCGACAGCGCCACATGTGCAGAAGTATATGCACTTCTGAGCAGCATATCAGGAGTTCCTTTAAAACAATGTTATGCGATAACAGGTTCCATGAATCAGCATGGGGAAGTTCAGCCCATCGGTGGAGTGAATGAAAAAATAGAAGGTTTTCTTGAGGTCTGCAAACTCAGTGGACTTAATGGTGAACACGGCGTTATTATTCCAAAACGGAATTTAATGAACCTGATGTTGAAAAAAGACGTGATTGATGCTGTTACAAAGGGAAGATTTAATATCTACGCCATTGACAATGTGGAAGACGGAATTGAAGTCCTCACAGGAATGCTCCCGGGAGAATTGCAGCCGGATGGGACTTATCCGGATGAAACATTCAACTTTATGGTTATGAAGAAACTAAAGGAATTATCCGAAGCGCTAAAGGCCGAAAAGGGGGCAGAGATACAGGATGAGAAAAAAAAGGAAGTGAACAACAATAAATAATAAGAAAAAAATTCTCATCCGTGGGGTAAACTGGATCGGCGATGCCGTTATTACAGTTCCATCTATCAGAACAGTACGCCGCGCCTATCCTGATGCTCACATAAGCCTGCTTGTTAAACCCTGGGTTTCAGATATCTTTAAAGAAAATCCTGACATCAATGAAATCATCCTCTACGATGAGAGTTATAAAGGTCTTGCAGGAAAACTGAAAGTTGCCCAAAAACTCCGGGAGCGGAAATTTGATATCGCAATACTCCTTCAGAATGCCTTTGACGCTGCACTGCTTGCATGGCTTGCTGGAATTCCTGAAAGAATTGGATACAGCAAAGACGAACGCGGATTCCTTCTAACTAAAGCGATCCCTGTAGAAAAAGGGCCTGTCTCTCAGCATCAAGTCTTTTATTATCTTAATCTGCTCAATGCGATCGGTATTAAAACGGAAGAAACACAACCTTACCTCTATCTCTTGGATGAAGAAAGACAGTGGGCAAGAAACATTGTAAGGGCGATTCATGAATCGCCCCTACACCAACCCCAAACCCCTAACCCCCAACCCCTTATCGGCATTAATCCCGGTGCAACATATGGTTCGGCCAAGAGATGGCCGCCCGAAAGATTTGCTGATCTGATATCCAGAGTAATAGAGGAACTTAATGGAAACGTAATTATATTTGGAAGTACTGCTGAAATAGATATAGTGAAAGAAATAATATGGAAACTTGAAACATGGAACTTGGAATTTGGAACTAAGATACTTAACATGGCTGGCAAAACCAACCTCCGGGAACTTGCATCACTAATTGCTGAATGTGATGCATTTATAACTAATGATTCAGGACCAATGCACATGGCTTCTGCATTGCTGGTTCCGGTTATTGCAATATTCGGCTCAACAAACAAAAAAACAACCGGCCCTTTTGGCGAAGGCCATAAGATTGTTACAAAAGATCTGCCATGCGCCCCCTGCATGAAGAGAGAATGCCCTGAAGGGCATCTTAAATGCATGACAGCAATTGCTGCAGATGACGTATTTGCCGCATTGAAAGATGTGCTTCCTGAAGAGAGAGCTGTCTTTCTTGACAGAGACGGAACAATAATAGAAGACAAAAACTATCTGAACAGCTTTGCCAATCTTGTTGTTTTCCCCAACGCAAAGGAAGAATTGCAAAAATTAAAAGATGCAGGTTTTCAACTCATCGGTGTCACAAACCAATCCGGCATTGCAAGAGGGATCATTGATGAACAGTTTGTGATTGATTTAAATGCCTACCTGCAAAAAGAACTGGGGATAGATGCTTTTTACTACTGTCCGCATCATCCTGACAACAATTGTCCGTGCAGAAAACCAGAGCCTATGATGCCATTAATGGCAAGACTTAAGTACAAGATAAATTTAAAATCCTCTTACGTAATCGGGGATAAGGAGTTGGATGTCCAGCTTGCTAAAAAAATCAACGCCACCGGCATCTTGCTGTCAGCAACCATTTCTCCTGAAAATACAATTGCTTCTTATGTTGCTAAAGACTTAACAGATGCAGTTCGGTGGATATTAGAGAGGGAAGTAATAGCGGCCTCAGGCATATGAATTTACATGAAGTCCCTTTTCATGGAAATACTGAATGGCCTTGCCTTTTCTATTATATATATTATGGGTTTCGGAAGTGCTAACAGGATTCTTTGTTTTGAGCGTATTAATTAATTGTAATTTCAGGCTGGTATCGTTTCCATCTATCACCCGGCTATAAGGAGTTATATCAATAATTTCTTCCTGTTCCGGTGGATAATCCTGCCTTCTGTTGTCAAAATACTGGTTGTGTGAGCGAATATCATTTATATTGATATTATGATTATCCAGTTTCAGTTTAAAGAAGTTTAAAAAATTGAAATTGATAACTGTAGTCATACAATTTCTTCTTTACCCCGGTAAAAAGTCAAAGGCCTCTAATGGGGTTTATTAACTTCTAACTCTGTTTATTCTACCAGTAGCGGACTTCGCCTACATCTAAATGCACAAACCCTGCACGAGGATAGTATCCGACTCCGCCCGCCTGCAAATCCATTGCAGCAAGCTTCAATCCTTTAATAGAATAACCCGGAACTCTTATATCCACAGCTTTTCCGTACATATGAAGACTGTTCTTGGCAACCCCTCTTTTCCGTTTCCTGAGTTTAGCATTTGTCTGAGGTGAACGATAACCAGAAATAATATGAAATGGTTCGCTAATATTAAGTTTCTCCTTAAGAGCAAAAAGCAGGTCTAAGAGATTCGTATCAATTGTTTCAATTGTTTCGGTCAAATGATCCCGAAAGAGATGGTTAATTTCAACAAGGACATCAGTTAAATACTGTCCGTTGCTCCAATAATCTGCCTGTAGTTTTTCCCCCGTATAACTGTTGTATAAAAAGAGAGACCTTTCAGGCACCAGTAAATCCTTTACAGCTGAGATTGCTTTACGTGGTATAAAACTCGAGGCTAAAGTTATAAGACCACCAGCAAGTATACTTCTTCTGCTTACCATTAAATCTAATGCTGCTTTTAGTTTTTTCTCAATTAAATTCAATGTATTATACCTCCTTGCCGAAAAATAATAGTAACCATTATAACATGTGAATTTAAAATTCTCAATTCGTTGCAACTTGGCTAACAAGCTGGTCAGCCGGAAAGCTGGCAAGCGTGCAAGCATGAAAGCTGGCAAGCCTTACTAATCCAACTGACAAAATTCGTCACTTACGACAAATAGTTTAAATAAGCTTAGTCAGATTATAGTTTATATCAAAGACTAAACTACTTGTAATAATTAGTTATTTTATATATAAGCTACCTGGTATAGAAAATGCTTTTATTAAAAACAAAAAACGGAGAGACTGTTAACTATTAATAGAGGAGGTGATGAATAAGATCGTCTGTGGGGGGGGTAAACAACAGCTTCTGTAAACTCCCTTTAAAAAAATCAGGGCCCATAGGGTTCAAATTTAGATTAACAACAGGAGGACGTAATGTACAAAGCAATTAACAATCTTAAGGAACAAAAAGGTTTTACCTTGATTGAATTATTGATAGTCGTCGCTATCATCGGTATTCTGGCAGCTATCGCAATCCCCGGCTACATTGGTATGCAGGAAAGAGGCAGAAGAGGCGCTGTAATCAGGGGGGCTGAGGCTGCAAGTTCAGAAATGCAAGGCTGGATAACAGCAGCAAGAAGAGGCGGCGCTACTGATCCAAACAGATTACTCACTGAAGTTGACCAAAACGGTGATGGTACAGTTGCGGCTGCTGAAACTAATGCAGCTCTTGTAGCTGCCGGTGTTGTAACACAGTTTCTTGTTGCAACAGGTGCAGCCGGTACAAATCAGGTATCACCATGGAATTCTGCAAATAGTTTGTTTGTAAGTGGAGGAGCCATAGCTACTCAGGCCCTTTGCGATGCAGCTGCGGCAGCGGCAGCCAATGTGGGACGGATAACTCTATGTTTTACACCAGCACAAAATCAGACTATACAGACTGTCTTCATGTCCGCATCTGACAATTCAGGCAATATAATCTACAGAAAAGCTGTCACAGCCGACTAATATTAAGCACAATTAATAAGGGGGAGTAAACACTCCCCCTTGCTTTTTTAAATAGTAAATAGATAGAGATGAACTTGGTATCCTTTCAAACAGGCCAAAAAATAAAATTCAATAAAACAGCAGGCTTTACCCTTATCGAAATACTCATTACTGTTGCAATCATTGGAATATTGACAGCTGTTGCTGTCCCTTCCTATGTCGGTATGCAGGAAAAGGCAAAAAAAGGTTCTATTTACAGGGCTGCAAATTCACATGTGCCTGAACTACAAGGGTGGATAAATGCAGTAAGAAAAGGCAACACCAGTTTAGGAACCCTGATCGAAGTTGATACTAATGGCAATGGTACAATTGCCGCACCTGATTTCAACAATACTACTCTCTCCACGAGTGGTATAGTAACGACATTTGTAGCTTCAAAAACAGACATCTCTCCGTGGAATCCCGCAATGCAGCTTTGGCTAAACGGTAATGCGGCAGTTGATCAAACCGCTTGTGATGCCATAGCAGGCGGCAACCCCGGCCAGATAACTTTATGTTTTACCCCAGCAGAAAATCAGACAATAAGATTTGTATATATTTCTGCTGCTGACAGTACTGGAAACATTATTTACAGAAAAACAGTGAGTGCTGATTAAACACAGGGAGGTTATTGTATGAAAAATAATAAGGGATTTACTTTAATAGAACTGATTATTGTTGTAACAATAATTGGTATTCTGGCGATGATTGCTATTCCAGGCTATGTAGGACAGCAAAGAAATGCAGCAAGAACAGAAGCCTTTAAAAACCTTGAGGCATTAAGACTCTTTGAAGAACAGCTACTCTCGGAAACTGCTGGATATATCCCTACTGGAGGCGGTGGACCGATTAGTTATAATGCAACACCAGGGGTTGCTGACAATGGTATTGAAGATTTACTTACAGGTTTTCAACCAGGAGGATGTACAGCTTGTGCAGCGCCTTTCGGATTAAGCTTCAGCTATCAAGTAGTTAGCACTGATACAAATGGAGATGGACTGGCTGATACTTTTACTGCCACTGCAACGGGTGTTGCAGGCAGCCGCGTTGCAGGGGAAGTCTACACCATAAACCAGAATAACATCAAAAATTTCTAAGAGCGCAACAGGAAGAGCTCCATCTGCTCTATTCTCTCCTGATGTGTAAGCACAGGATAGTTATCATTAAAACATGCAACACAAAATTTTTCAGGGTTAGGAACTACCTTTAATAATCCCTCTATGCTTAAATATTGCAGTGTATCGGCTGTAATATATTTTCTGATTTCATCAACTGTGTGAGTTGATGCAATTAATTCTTTTCTGGTCGGAGTGTCTATGCCGTAAAAACAAGGGCCCATCGTTGGAGGAGAGCTTATTCTCATATGCACTTCTTTGGCCCCACCGCCTTCCCGTATCATTTTTACAATCTTTTTGCTGGTAGTACCCCTCACTATGGAATCATCGACCACCAGGACACGTTTGCCTTCAAGGAGCTTCCGGACCGGGTTTAATTTAATCTTGACTCCGAAATGACGTATGTTCTGCTGCGGCTCAATAAAGGTCCTGCCAACATAGTGATTTCTTATCAATCCGAAATCAAAGGGTATCTCGCTTTCCTGAGCATATCCAAGAGCAGCAGGCACCCCTGAATCGGGCACTGGAATAACGACATCAGCATCAATATGACTTTCCCTTGCAAGCTGGCGGCCCAACTCCTTTCTTATTCCATCAACATTGATATTCCCGAATATATTGCTGTCAGGCCTGGAAAAATATATAAACTCGAAAATACAGTGGGCTTGCCTTGAAGCGTACAACGGTTTCATGGAATTTATTCCATTTTCATTAATAATCACCATCTCTCCAGGTTCAACGTCTCTTACGTATTTTGCTCCTATAAGGTCCAGGGCGCAGGTCTCGGATGCAACAGCATATGCGCCATCATATTTGCCAATACTCAAAGGTCTGAAACCATATGGATCTCTGATTGCAATAAGTTCTTTTTCGGTCATGATTAAAAGGCTGAAAGCTCCTAAGACAGCCTTCGTAGCATCTATGATCCGTTCATATAGAGTGCCTGCCCTGGAGCTTGCAATAAGATGCACAATCACCTCGCTGTCTGACGATGATTGGAATATTGCTCCCTTTGACTCCAGTTCCGTTCTCAGCTCAAGCGCATTTACAAGATTGCCGTTATGTGCAATTGCAAGGGAACCAAGAGAAAAATTGACCATAATAGGTTGTACGTTTTTCAAAGAACTTGACCCTGCAGTTGAATAACGATTATGGCCGATCGCAATGTCACCTGGAAGACGCTTCAGCCGCTTTTCAGTAAAGATATCTGTAACAAGCCCCATTGATTTTTCAACATAAAGGTGACTTCTGTCAGAAGAACAGATACCGGCGCCCTCCTGTCCCCTGTGTTGAAGTGCATGAAGCCCCAAATATGTAAGGTTTGCAGCCTCTTTATGACCGTAAATGCCGAATACTCCGCATTCATCATGGAACTTATCAGAAGACAGTGACAAGTAACGAGTAACAAGTGACCAGTCAAAAAACTTTTTGTTCATCCTTTATACTTCCTCTTTTAGTTGAAAATGAAATCGAGCAGCCTTAGTATAACATTTAAAATTAAAATCCTAAATTCCAACAGCCACCTAACCCATATCCCTTAACCCTTATCCCTTACCCCTGTTTTTTCGCACCATTGCCTTGCATTCTGAAACATTTTGAGCCATGGAGACACCTTCAGGTTTTGCCTCCAATCCTCAGGCATCCATGCCCAGTGCCATTTCAGAAAGGTCCTTTCGGGATGCGGCATTATTGACAGATGTCTTCCATCGGGTGAACACAATGCAGCAATGCCATGAGCAGAGCCATTTGGATTAAACGGATACTTCACGGTGATTTCATTATCGTCATCAACATACCGCACAGGCGCAAGATTGTCTTTTTCGATCTTCTCAAGGATAGTTTCATCAGGGAAAAAAGCCCTGCCCTCGCCATGCGCTACCCAGATACCCAATACAGAACCTTCCATTCCATGTAACATAATTGATGGACTCGGAAGTATTTTGACAGTTGAAAACCGTGATTCAAACCTTCCAGATACATTATGAATAAATCTCGGCTGTTTTGTATTATTAATCCCCTGCCAGGGAACCCATCCAAGCAGCGCCACAAGCTGGCATCCATTACAGATACCGAGGCTGAATGTGTCTTTCCTCTGATAAAAATTCTGAAATTCCTTCCATATCCCTTTATTGAAACGAATGACACCTGCCCATCCCTTTGCTGAATCCAGCACATCTGCATAACTGAAACCGCCGACAAATGCTACTCCCCTGAAATCAGCAAGCGTAATCCTTTCCTCAATCAGGTCCGTCATTGTTATATCCCACGGTTCAAACCCAGCCTGGTAAAAAGCTGATGTCATTTCCCTGTCACTATTGCTTCCCTCTTCACGGATGATAGCTACTTTTGGGAGATAGGGGGTAGGGGGTAAGGGGTAGAGATCAGGGGATAGGTAGGGGGTAGGGGCAAAGGTTAAAACGTAATTTGGCCCTTTCCTGTCATAGATATTCTCTTTTTCTTCCTCCGCACATGCAGCGCCGATTTGAAGACGCTCTAATTGATAACTCGTCTCTTCCCAGATGCCGCGTAAAATCAGCATATCTTCGTCGAGAACAGTGACGGGTGACGAAGAACGAGTGATGAGACTAACTTTAATTCGCTTTTCAGTTAACGTCCTGCCGATTATTTGACAAGGTATTGATAAGTCCTTAAGGACAGAAATGATTTCGCTCTCATTTTCAGAGAGATATTCGATTACCAGCCCTAATTCCTCCGAGAATAGAAAGGGTATTATGTCTTTTTCTACCCCCTGTCCCCTGTCCCCTATCCCCTGTATTTCCATTCCGCAATTCCCAGCAAAAGCCATTTCAAGCAGTGTTGTTACCAGCCCTCCGTCACTTCTGTCATGGCCTGAAAGAATCAACCCCTTTTCTATTAATGCTTGTACTGCATTAAATGCATTTTTTAATAATTTTGGTTCGTCAACATCAGGGGCCTCATCACCGATTTGATTATATACCTGTGCTAATGCGCTTCCCCCGAGACGGTTCTTCCCGTTTCCCAAATCAATAAATATGAGTTTGCTTTCATCCGGACGTTTAATATCGGGAGTAATGACTTTTGTAATATCAGGACATGTAGCATAAGCCGAGATTACGAGAGTCCCGGGAGATTTAACAGTCTCAGTCGTCTGTGCTCTGTTGTCTATGTTCTGTTGTCTATGTTCTGTTGTCTGTCTTTTCACCTGTGCAGCCATTGAGAGGCTGTCCTTTCCGCCGTCAATGGCGATTCCTAATTTCACCAGGATGTCGCTTAGCGCAACAGCAGCATCATAAAGCTTTGCTCCTTCGCCGGGCAGTTTTGCAGCCCACATCCAGTTGCCGGAACATTTGATATCTTCCAGGGCGCTAATCCTGGCCCAAACCATGTTTGTTAAGGCTTCTCCCACACTCATACGCGCCATGGCAACAGGATCCAGTAATGTCTTTATTGGCTGCTCTCCAATAGATATTGCTGCCCCAGTAACTCCGAAATGGCTTTGAGCTATTACAGCCACATCAGAAACAGTAAGTTGTAAAGGCCCTGCACATTGCTGCCGGGCAATCAGTCCGGTAACGCTCCTGTCAACCTTGTTCGTGAGAAACCTCTTTGAACCAACCGAGAGCAAACGGAGAACTCTTTCGAGAGCGTCTCTAAAATAGGAGTAAGGGGTAGGGGGTAGGGGGTAGGGGGACAAATCTAAATCCCAGGGGAAAGTAAGCGGTTGCAGCTTCACTGGTAATCGCTCAAGCCGGAATGTCTTTCTGGGCATATCGCCGAGAATTTTTTCCAAAGAGAGATTAACCGGCGTACTTTTGTCAGTTTCATCATATAAAACAATATAACCATCACCCGTTATATTGCCGATTACTGCAAATGGCACTTTTTCCCGTTTACATATTTCCTGAAACAAACTAATACTCTCATGCTTTAAAAGCAGGGCGTTCTGCTCCTGGTATTCGGCCCCCCATATCTCAAGAACCGAGAGAGTGTTGTCACCAAGCTGGATTTTTCTTACTTCAATCTTTGCGCCTGCAGGATAGATTATCTCTTTTACTACATTGCAATTACCTCCTGCACCCTGATCATGAATGCTGACAATCGGGTTTGCATCGCCCCTCTCAATGCAGGAGCGCAAAACCCTGTTCATCTTCTGCTCCATCTCTGCATCTCCGCGCTGAACAGCATTAAAATCAAGCTCCGCTATATTTTCTCCCTGTATCATGCTCGATGCAGCGCCGCCGCCGATGCCGATTCTGTATGCAGGGCCACCGATTTTTACTACAAGCATTCCTTTTTGAGGCCGGCCTTTTTCAATATGCTGCACATTCATTTGTCCAATGCCACCGGTAAACATAATCGGCTTAAGCCATTCATAACGTTCTTCATTCTGCAGTCTCATGCCAAAGGAACGGGTAAACCCTTGAATGACCGGTTCGCCAAATTTGTTTCCATAGTCAGATGCGCCATTAGACGCCTGGATCTCTATCTCAAGCGGAGAAGCAAGATTGCCGGGATATTGAAAGGTCTTGTCTTCCCACGGCAATTCATAATTTGGTATATGAAGATTTCCAACGCAATATGCTGCAGTACCTGCAATAACCAACCCGCCCCTTCCAGTGGCCTCAACATCGCGTATCCTGCCGCCCGTGCCTGTTTCAGCGCCTGGAAACGGCGCTACACCGCTTGGAAAATTATGGGTCTCAGCGGTAAAAATGACATCATAGTCCAGACAGCCCTTTTTAAAAGGTGAAGGGGCCGCAGGATTTTCAGGAATTATTGTCTGAACGCTATATCCTCTGATTGAACTTGAATTGTCACGAAATGCAATCTTGCTGTTGTTTGGATTTAAATCAAGAGGATGTTTGACAAGCTCAATAAGATTAAGAGGCATTTCCACATCATCTATAATGAGTTGACCTTTAAAAAACCAGTGGCGCGAGTGCTCGCTGTTGGACTGGCTCAGGTCAAAGCATTCCACATTGGTGGGATTCCGGCATAGATCACGGACAAACAGATTATAGTAATACTCTATATCCCATTCATCAAAACCGAGCCCCATCTGCTTATTAATTTTCCGCAAAGCTTCCGGTCCTTCCTCCATAAGAGGCACGATACAGGTCGGTTCAGGGGTTATGCCTGTTTCAAATGTTTTTAATGGCTCAGGGTACGGACATTCGGTCATACGGTCATAAAACAGTGACGAGTAACAAGTGACAAGCTCAGAAGAAGTTAAGAAGTTATGAGGTTGAGAAGTTGAGAAATTAGGCTTTCCCTCATCTTCCAATCTTCTCATCTTCTTATCTTCTATCTTTAATAGATATCGTCTCGAACGCTCGATGCGTTTGATTTTATGAAGTCCGCAGGCGTGACAAACGGCAACAGCATTTGTGGACCAGGCAGTTGTAAAGTTCATGCGTGGGCCGACTTCGAGAAGATAGTGACAAGAGGTGAGTGAAGAGTGACAAGTTAAAAAAGTCTCATCTGAAAACTTCTCCGGCTCGAAAGTTTCCGAAAGCAGCCAGATGAGAGTCTCCTGCTCCTCAGCAGTTACAGGTTCTGTAATTTCTATATTGAAACAATATTCAGTTTTCAGGCCTGTTACGTCAGTGGATATCCTTTGCTGAATAAGCAACAAAAGCTCTTTTTCTTTAGCCTCTGACAAGGCCGGCATCCTGTAAAAGTGAATCAGGCTCATCATCAATCCTTTAGGGTTAAATTTAACAGGTGCTATTTTAGCATTTTACGCCATACCACAGAAAGGGAGCAGGCTGAATCATTGCTTTTAAAATTGACTCTTATGTAAAATATATTCAAATTCACACTGTTTTTGGAGGTAACAACTAAATGAATATGCTTAAAACAACCGTTCTCATGGCAGGACTTACGCTGGTACTTGTATGGGCAGGCGCTGCCATGGGTGGAAAATCAGGAATGACTATGGCGCTCATGTTCGCTCTGATTATGAACCTTGTCACATACTGGTTCAGCGACAAGATCGTGCTTCGGATGTACCGCGCCAAGGAAGTTACTGAACACGACGCCCCTGAGCTTTACTCGATCGTGAGAAGGCTGGCCCAAAAAGCTGAAATACCCATGCCAAAGGTTTACATAATGGAGCAAGACCAGCCTAATGCATTTGCTACGGGAAGAAATCCGTCACATGCGGCAGTTGCTGTAACAACCGGCATAATGAGAATCCTTAGCAGAGAAGAGCTTGAAGGTGTTATAGGACACGAATTGGCCCATGTAAAACACAGGGATATCCTTATTGGCACAATTGCCGCTACTATTGCAGGCGCCATCAGTTATCTGGCACAAATGGCTCAATGGGCCATGATATTTGGCGGAAGACATGATGACGAAGAAGGAGGAAACCCCGTTGCTGCGCTTGTCATGATGATTGTAGGCCCCATTGCTGCAATGCTCATACAAATGGCCATATCACGTTCAAGGGAATATTCTGCCGATGAAGGCGGAGCCAGGATTGCAGGCAACCCAATGCACCTTGCAGGAGCCTTAAAAAAACTTCATCTCGCATCTCAAAGAATACCCCTTGAAGCAAGTCCTGCCACATCTCATATGTTTATTGTGAGTCCGCTTTCAGGAGGTGGAATATTAAAATTATTCAGCACCCACCCCCCGATTGAGGAGAGAATAGCAAGACTCGAAAATATGCGCCGTGCTTCTTAATAAAATCGAGAACAAAGTAATAACAGGGCATCGTCTGACAACAGATGATGCCCTTTCACTTTTTCAGAATGACGATATCTTCACTATCGGCAGGCTTGCAAATATTGTTGCCGGGAGAAAAAACGGCAACAAAGCTTACTTCATACAAAATCACCACATCAACCCTACAAACATCTGCATTAATCGCTGTAAATTCTGCGCCTTCAGCCGCTCAAAAGGAGAAAAGGGAGCATATGAGCTGAGCATCGGGGAGATTATAGACAAATTAAAAGAGGGACAAGAGTCAAGAGTTAAGAGTCAAGAGTTAAGCAAAAAACAATTAAAATCCAAAAAGAAAAATTTTAAACTCTTAACTCATAACTCCAAACTCTTAACTCTATTCAGCGAGGTTCACATCGTTGGGGGGCTTCATCCGGATTGGGATTTCGGCTTTTATCTTGAAATGTTGAGGGCTATTAAAACAAATTTCCCAACCATTCACACTAAAGCATTTACTGCTGTTGAGATTGATTACTTCTCAAATATAAGCGGCCTGCCGCTCACTGAAACTCTGCAAGAATTAAATAATGCCGGCCTTGATTCAATGCCAGGCGGGGGAGCAGAGATATTTGATACAAGGGTCAGAAACAGGATTTGTCCTGAGAAAATAAGCGGCAGGAGATGGCTTCAAGTTATGGAAGCAGCGCATCGCGTCGGTATCAGTACCAACGCGACCATGCTTTATGGCCATCTCGAAAGTTATAAAAATCGCGTGGAGCATATGCTGAAACTCCGGGACCTTCAGGACAGGACAGGAGGATTTCAGGCGTTTATTCCTCTGGCATTCCATCCGCTAAACACAAAATTAGGGGTCAGGAGTCAGGGGTCAGAGGTTAGCAAAAGAAACAAAACTAATCCCCAATCTCTAACCCCTAATCCCTGTCTTTACACCTCCGGAATTGACGACCTTAAGACTATCGCAATATCACGGCTCTTTCTCGATAATTTTCAGCACATAAAAGCCTACTGGATCATGCTTGGTGAAAAGATTGCTCAGTTAGCTCTCATGTTTGGGGCCGACGATCTTGACGGAACGATTATAGAAGAAAAAATAACCCACTCCGCTGGCGCTCTTTCAGGCAGCGCCTTAACAAGGGCGCAGTTGATAAATTTAATTGAAAAAACAGGGAAGATTCCGGTGGAGCGAGATTCGTTTTACAATCGCGTGAAGAGATAAATGAAACGCTTAACTAAAAAACAAGCCTTAACCCTCTTCAAATCCGCGGACCTCCTCGGTCTCGGGATGATGGCAGATAATGTTCGTAAAAAATTACATCCGGAAAGAATCGTCTCGTTCATCATTGACCGTAATATCAACTACACCAATGTTTGTATCAACAAATGCAAGTTCTGCGCATTCTATAGAAATGAAGACGATCCCGAGGCGTATATCCTCAGCAAACGAAACCTCTTCAATAAGATAAAAGAGACCATCTCACTTGGTGGGACACAGATATTGATACAGGGCGGGCTTCACCCCAAACTCGATATAGATTATTACGTGGACCTTCTGAAAAGCATTAAGGAGCGGTTCCCGATTCACATTCACGGCTTCTCGCCCCCTGAGGTCTGCTATATGGCAGATAAGGCAAATCTTCCAATAAAAAAGACCTTGCAAATTTTAAATGAAGCAGGTCTTGATTCAATTCCTGGTGGCGGAGCCGAGATCCTCTCCGACCGGATTCGTGAACAAATCAGCCCGAAGAAAATTGGCAAAGACCGTTGGCTTGAGGTAATGAAGCAGGCGCACCGAATCGGCATGAAGACAACAGCAACCATGATGTTCGGAAGTGTTGAAGAACCGGAAGACATTATTGAACATCTTGATGCAATACGAAGGCTTCAGGATAAGACGAACGGCTTTACTGCATTTATTCCGTGGAGTTTTCAGCCGGGAAATACTGAATTAGGGGGTAGGGGCAAGGGGCAAGGGGCAAGGGGGAAAGAATTCAAAATTCAAAATTCAAAACCAAACTCGTCACTCGCCACTCGTCACTTGTCACTGTCAACTGCTACTGCCGTTGACTATCTCCGGGTGCTTGCACTATCCAGAATCTATCTTGACAACGTCCCGAATATACAGGCTTCATGGGTGACGCAGGGGATAAAAATGGCTCAAATTGCACTGAGATTTGGGGCCAATGATTTCGGCTCCACAATGATCGAGGAAAACGTCGTTGCCGCCGCAGGCGTAAAATACAAGGTTTCAGTCCGTGATATTATTAGCGCTGTAAGGTCCTCAGGCTTCCATCCTGCACAGAGAGATATGTACTACAAGATCATAAAAAATTCAAATTTGTAACCCGCAAAATTCAGGTTGCTTTTGCACAAGTTGTGGTAAAATGTCTCTATGGAAGCAAGACGGCATCAAAGGATCATTGTCAGCTTGCCCGCAGAGTTAATTTACAAAGATAAACGTTATGCAAGCACGATTGAAAACCTGTCAGAAGATGGCGCCTATATCATTACAGCCCCCCAGCAATCATCATTTGACTTTACTCCTGATACACCGCTTGAGCTTAGATTTCAGTTCCCTGACGGAGAAAAGCTTGTGCTCTACGGGAAGGTGAAGTGGTCTTTTCTGACACCGCCTCATGGTTTTACAAACAGTATTGGCGTGGAAATCATAAACCCGCCACTGACATATAAAGAAGCCTTTAACCGTTTGATATAAGACATGTTAAAATTTTTATCTTGAATAAAAAAAAGTCTTCCCATAAGAAAAAAAACTGTCTGTTCCGTCAGTTAGCAGAAAAGGCTACTGACATCTTCTTCCGATACCGCTTTCTGCCAGTACGCGGCTTTAAATATGTAGGCCCTGCTTCAATAAAGATCACCGGATATACTCCTGAAGAATATTATGCTGATGCGGAATTTGTGTGTAAAACTATCCATCCGGAAGACAGACATATTCTCGAAACACTATTGTTTGACAAAACTATACCGGAAGAACCAATTATTCTGCGATGGATTCGAAAGGATGGGAATGTCATATGGATTGAACAAAGCAACGTACCTATTTATGATGATAAAGGTAACCTGACGGCCATTGAAGGTATGGCTCGTGATATAACCGGAAGAAGACTTTTTGAAGAGACATTAAAGCAGGCGGAAAAAGAGAAAATAAAAAGTGAAGAAAGATACAAAAAACTTATTGATTCGGTAACTGATTATATCTTTACTGTAGAAGTACAGAACGGCAGGGCCGTATCAACAAAACATGGACCGGGCTGTGTAGCGGTAACCGGTTTTACATCCGAAGAATACGATCTCAATCAGTATCTCTGGTACGACATGGTGCATGAAGAAGAGAAAGAAATGGTGATGGAGCATGCCCACAAGATACTTTCGGGGAAAATGCTGCCAATCGAACACAGAATCATTCACAAAAGCGGAGCCGTAAGATGGGTAAGAAATACGCCGGTGCTGAGGTACGATCAGGAGGGGAGAATTATTGCTTATGACGGCCTTATTGTAGATATCACTGAGCGCAAAGCCGCAGAAGCGGAGCATCAGAAACTCCAGGAACAGTTTTTTCACGCCCAGAAGATAGAGGCTGTGGGATTGCTTGCGGGCGGGGTGGCACATGATTTCAACAATATTCTTACAGCAATCATCGGCTATGCAAATATTGTAAAAATGAAAATGGAAAAAGATGATCCCCAGAAAGACCTCATGGATCAGATACTCAGGTCCTCTGAGAGAGGAGCTAATTTAATCCAGAGCCTTCTGGCCTTCAGCAGAAAACAGCTTATCAGCCCCAAGCCGATAGATTTAAACATTATCATAAGAAATGTCCAGAAACTTCTGAGCCGGGTAATTACCGAAGATATTGAACTGAAGGTCTCCCTGGATGAAAGGCATTTGACCATAATGGCAGACAGCGGACAAATGGAGCAGATATTGATTAATCTTGCTACCAATGCAAAAGACGCCATGCCGCATGGAGGCTCCTTAACAATAAAAACAGAAATAGCCAATATTGATGAACTGTTCATAAGAAAGCACGGGTTTGGCGATGAAGGAGAGTATGCGCTGCTTTCGGTTGCAGATAATGGTTTAGGAATAGACGAAAAGACCAAAGAAAGGATCTTCGAACCTTTCTTTACTACAAAAGAAGTAGGACGAGGCACAGGTCTCGGACTTGCAATGGTATACGGAGCCATAAAACAGAATGGTGGTTACATCACAGTTGAAAGTGAACCCGGAAAAGGCACAACGTTTAATATTTATCTCCCTCTGGTTAAAACTGCTGCCAGAGAAGGAGAGGCCTCAAAAATAGTTGAAATAATAAAAGGTGGCACCGAAACCATCCTTATAGCGGAAGATGATGAATCATTAAGAGAGCTTGCCGGGTCTGTTCTTAAAGAGTTTGGTTATACTGTGATAGAAGCAAAAGACGGCGCCGATGCAACATTAAAATTCCATGAGCATCGGGAAAAAGTCAAGCTTCTGATACTTGATGTTATCATGCCCAAAAAAAATGGAAAAGAAGTATTTGATGAGATAAAAAATATATCTCCTGACATAAAGGCATTATTTGTCAGCGGATATACTTCTGAGATTGTCCATAAAAAAGGGATTATTGATGTGGGCTTGAACTTCCTTCCAAAGCCTATTCTGCCAAACCAGTTATTGAAAAAAGTAAGGGAAATTCTGGATGAAGGGCCTAAGAAATAATTTTGCTATTTATGGCCCTGACAACTGCTATCCCGAGATAAAGCAAGGCCTCAACATCAAGGAAGTCAGTCACCGTCGCATCAAAGAGTATTTTGCAATCCGGAGCAAACTCTTCATCCCCCGGCCAGAGAAGAACCAGAAAGGGGATTTTCGGAAGAGGATATATTATCAGACTGTGTCCTGCTGAAAAGCCTTGCGCCTCTTTTCCGTCAAGTTTTAATATCCTTTCCAGGAAGCCCCTGTAATCTTTTCCAAACATTCTTGCAAGAGAAAGTTCACACGCTTCATGAAAACTCTCCGAGCGGATTATTCCATCCTTTAAATCCCTGAAGGCCACCCATTTGTCTGAAAGAGGCTTCTCCCCGGCATTTTTTATATACATCAAAATGAGAAGCTTATCCCATATATCAAGATCTTCCCTGAAATCTGAATGAGTCACAATAACATCTCTTCCCATGTAACGGATTTTCAAAAAATCATTTTCACTCACTCCCCCCAGGCCTTCTGAAATTTTTGCGAATTTCATATCGGCGATCTGCTGAAACAGTTCCTGTACCCGTCTCTCTTTCCAGTCTCCTGCGCCAGGCAGCATGGCATCGATCTCTTTTTTAGTAAGCTCATCAAGTTCCGGACATTCTGATACAGGGATCATCCGCCTTAATAACTGAACTGCAAAAGCCATGCACGTGCCTGCAGAACATTTGCCGCAGTTCTTGCGGGGAAGTTTTTTGTAAATATCAAGGGGTGTCATATGTTTCTTTCAATACCTCAATTATCTATATTATAAACATGAAATAAGAATAATTTTTTATATGATAATTTTTTTATAGACGACCGTTAGGCAAATATGTTATAACGATTACATGAATATTCGTTCAAAAATCTGGCTTGAGATAGACGGAGAGCCTGTCTTTGGAAGCGGCCGGCTGGCCCTGCTTGAAGGAATCGCCAGAGTTGGTTCAATAAACAAGGCCGCTCACGAAATCCACATTTCATACAGGAAGGCTTTAAGTTATATAAATGCCATGGAAGGAAGAATGAGAGTCAGGTTGGTCGAAAGGCATGCAGGCGGAAAAAATGGCGGCGGAGCAGTTCTCACTAAAGAGGCGGAAGATTTTCTGAAGAAATATAAAATGCTTGAAAACGGCATAAATAAAATTATAGACAGGAAATTTTCATCGGTATTTACAGTACCGGGAAATAAAAATACAAAGGCAAAACAGTTTTAATTTCATTTTTCAGAAAAAAGACCGATAAGAAAGGAAATTTAACTCTATGTGTGACATCCAAAACAACACAGGTAAAAAAGGGCTCGGCAACAAAATTGTGCCTGTAACCGAGGCGGTGGGGCTCGTTCTGGCCCATGACATCACGGAAATAAGGCCTGGTGAATTCAAGGGACGGGCCTTTAAAAAAGGGCATATCGTCAGTCAGGAGGATGTCGGTCATCTTCAGAGGCTGGGAAAAGAGAACCTCTTTGTCCTGGAGATAAGAGACGACGAGATGCATGAAAACGACGCCGCACTTGCTCTGGCAAAGGCGCTTGCAGGTAACAGCATTAAAATGGAAGGGGAACCAAGCGAAGGGAAGATAAATCTCCTGGCTGCAAGGGACGGCTTGTTAAATATCAATGAAGAAGCCCTTCTTGGATTCAACATGCTGGGCGAGATAATGTGCGCCACCATCCATAGAAATACTGTTGTAAAAGAGGGCCAGCTTGTAGCCGGCACCAGGGCTATCCCTCTTGTTGTAAAACGGGATGTTGTGGAACAGGCTGTAAAAATAGCTCAGGACGCTCAAGGGGTTTTGAGTGTGAAGGAGATGAGAAAGCCTAAAGCCGGGCTGGTAATTACAGGCAACGAGGTATATCACGGAAGGATAACAGACGCATTTGAACCTGTTTTAAGAAAAAAAATTAAAAGCGTTGACGGCACAGTTGTCGGGGTCCGTTTTACGCCTGACGATGCTAAATATATTGAGGAAAAAATCAGAGAATTAATCACTGCAGGCGCGGATCTTATTATTACCACAGGCGGCATGTCAGTGGACCCTGATGACGTAACAAGGTTTGCAATCAGGAATCTCGGCACAGAGGAGTTTATATACGGTTCTCCCGTGCTTCCTGGCTCCATGTTCCTTGTTGCATATGCCGGCGGCATACCGATTCTTGGAATGCCGGCCTGCGGCATGTACGCCAGCATTACAGTATTTGACCTCATCCTGCCGCGAATATTGGCCGGAGAGAAAATTACCAGAAAGGAAATTGCCGAGCTCGGACACGGCGGATTGTGTCTTAAATGCGACAAATGCCGCTATCCGATTTGCCCGTTCGGAAAGTAAGAACCATTTAAACGGTTTAAACCAAACAAGCAGGAGTAGTTACAATGAATGATCCAGCTCCTATTACAGACTCTTACAATCGTCACATCGACTATCTGCGCATATCCTTAACAGATAAGTGCAACCTCCAATGCGTATATTGCATGCCGTCAAAGGGACTGAAGTTTTTCAGGAATTCCGAGATAATGACAGATGGAGAGATAGTACGCTTTGTACGCATTGCCCACAAACACGGTTTAAGAAAAGTAAGGTTTACCGGCGGAGAGCCCTTACTGAGAAAAAATATTGTCAAGCTGATTGCATCAATTAAAAATATCGGCATAGCAGATGTAAGCCTTACTACAAATGGAACCATGTTAGCAAGTTTAGCAGAGGATTTAAAAAAAGCAGGGCTGGACCGGGTGAACATAAGTCTCGATACAATGAAAGCTGACAGATATAAAGAGATTACAAGGAAAGGCGATATTGCCCGTGTATGGGAGGCGATAAAAGAAGCGGAACGGGTCAGCCTTTCACCGGTGAAGATTAATATGGTGCCGATTCGCGGGATCAATGATGATGAGATATTGTCCTTTGCCGCTCTGACATTTGAGAAAGACTATCACATACGGTTTATTGAGTTTATGCCTGCAAGCAGCGACGGAATATGGCGGAGAGAAAAGTGTGTAAGTTCAAAAGAGATATTGGACGCCATCTCCATCCTTGGCAATCTGGAGAGTTTTAAATTCAGGGGAGAAGGCCCTTCAAGAAATTACAGGATAAATGGCGCAGTAGGAGTCATCGGGATAATCAGCCCCATCAGCGACCATTTCTGCAACTCCTGTAACAGGCTGCGCCTGACATCTATCGGAAGAATCAGGCCCTGCCTCTTCTCAGAAGAAGAGATTGATATTAAGACCCCTATGCGTAATGGAGCCAGTGATGAAGAAGTCGAAAACCTTTTTTTACAGGCCATAAAGGTAAAACCCGAAAGACATCTCATCAATGAGAACAAAACTGTATCCGAGCATATAAAGACCATGTCTAAAATCGGCGGGTAAACAACAGCTTCAGATTCCTCACCTCATCCTGCCAGGTTGAGACTCTCTTAAATTCAGTATCCCAGTAAGTTCCAACTGCATACGATTCATTTTGTGGAATTACCATAACAGCGCCGTCAGCATCGGTCCTGTAAATCCTCACGCCGGCATCTATGTATCTTTCAAGTGTCTCATCATGCGGATGCTTATAGATATTGTTTTTGCCGGAGCTTATTATTGCTGTCTGAGGATTGACGGCTTTCAGAAAATCCGGCAAACTTGAGGTCCTGCCGCCGTGATGAGGCACTTTGATGACATCGCTTTTAAGCCATGTTCCCAGGGGCAGCAAGCTTTCCTCAGCCTCTCTTTCAATGTCTCCGGTGAAAAGGATTGAAGCATTGCTGAATTCGATTTTCAGGACCAGAGAGCCGCTGTTTTGATCGGAGAAATCACCCCTCGGTGAGTCTGCAGTAAATTCATTATATGGATGAAGCACATAAACCTTATACCTCTCCGCCTCCAGTACATCTCCTCTTTTTAGTACGCGATGAGGAATTTTCCTTTCGTACATTTTCTTAAAAAAATTCTCTGCCTCCGTGGGTATCATGCTGTTTAACCAGATCTCTCCAACTTTAAAATTATCCATAATGTAGATAAGCCCTCCGTAATGGTCGGGATGCAGATGGCTGGCCACAAGGTAATCCACGCTTCTTATCCCGTTACCCCATAAGTATTGGGCTGCAACTCCCCGTCCGGTATCAGGTTCATATGTGCCCCCGTCAATCAGCATTACTTTCCCGTCAGGGAATTCTATTATTGAGGAGTCTCCCTGTCCCACATCCAGAAAAGTGGCCCTGAAAGATTTGCTGGTTAGATAAGGAGTCATCAGGTAGAAGCATATAACAAAGATAATCGGGAGAAACCTCAATCTGAATCTACTTTTAATCAAAAATATCAGTGAAAGATAATAGAGCATAATTATTACAAACGACGGGTTATGGACATGCAGATTTGAGTAAGGAATCTGAGAAAAAATCTTAACAAGTTGCAATGCAAAATGAGTAACCACATCTATCAAGTCGTTAAACGGCATTGAGGTCATATGAAATATGAGCGCACCAAAAGATGCGAAAAAGCCGAGCGGCAGAATTATAAAACAGATTAGCGGCGTTACTATCAGATTTGTAATTGGTGAAATCAGGGGAAACTGTTTGAAGACAAGGGCCACAACAGGCGCAGTCCCAAGAACTGCTGCCAGAGTCATAAAGATAGCTGTCCTGGTTTTATCAAACATTCTTTTAACTAAATGTTCCTTTTCTTCGTTCTGTACCCTGTACCCTAAACCCCCTGACCCTTCCCTTTCTCTCTCTCTTTCTCTTTTTCTTTCTCCTCTCTCAGCAACATATCCTATTGAAAGCACTGCTATAAAAGAAAGCTGGAAAGAAAGGTCAAAAAGTGCGGCAGGGTTATAGAGAAGAATAATAACCGCAGCAATGGATAAAGAATTCAGCCATTGATCCCTTCTTCCCAGAAAAATTGCAAGCATGTAAATAAAAATCATGATAAGGGACCGGACTGCAGGTGTGCTCATTCCTGAAAGCAATGCATAAAACACCAGCACAGGCAGTGTAAGTAATACAGCTATCTGTGAAGGCGTGAGGTGCAAGGTCATGCGTTTAAACAAGCTTTCCGGCAGGTATTTCACAAGTATCTTGATTAATTTAAAAATCATAAAGGCCAGGAGTCCAAAGTGAGTGCCTGATATGCTGAGAATATGCGCCAGCCCTGTTGCACTGAAGGCGTCTCTCATTTCTTGATTGATACCACCAGTAAGGCCGAGGATTATTGCTTTATTTAAAACTGCATTTTCCGCAGAAAGACTGTTATCAAAGAGTATCCCAAGTGAATTACGTTTGTTCTGTATCCAGGACCAAAGACTGCCGCTTTCTCCAATTACCTGTATGTCCCTGATATAACCAATAGCCACAATTCCATCTCTTTTTATATCGTATGAATAAAGGCCCGGATTATGAAGAACCCCGGGCTTTCTCAATTTCGCAACAGCATTGATTATCTTTCCGCTTACAGCGTTGAAATCTCTATTGACAGTTTGTTCTGCTGATAAGGTCAGCCTGACTTTCCCTGCAATTTCTTTTCCGTCTATGGAAACCTGATCAACAGTGAACCGTAGATTTCCATTTAACAGCTCCGGGACGTTATTGATGCGGCCCTCAACTGATACTTCTTTGTCTGACAATTTTATTTCAGGGATATTTTCCTGACGCATAAAACAGTAGAAGATGCCAAAGGCAGTTACACAAATAGCCAACCATGCTTTCTGCCTAAGGCCTCTGACAAACAGGAAAGAAACTATTCCCAGACACAAGGTGGTAACCGACACCGGGAAAAAGGGGAAGAACCTGAATACGGCAATCCCGAATATGATAGAGATGGCTAATGCAATCATGTTGTCATACGGGTCTGTTCGCTTAAGTGTTGTGAGCCGTCAAGCCTGCGGACAATATTAACATATTCCCGTATCTTGCATCTCGCATCCTGCATCCTGTATTCTTTACTTATGTTATTAATCATCAAACGTCTTAAAAATTATTCTGGAATCTTTTAACAGACATGGAAGCCATGCATATTGAAGATTCTTTTAAAATCATATCGGTAACAGGCGCTCACAGTGGGGTGGGAAAGACCACGCTCTGTGCCGTCCTGCTTGAGAATTTAAAGAATTTTGGTGGGATTAAATTTACAAAAACATCCCTTTATACTTCTGTTGTGAATGATATAAATATACTTAGTGAAGATGGCAAGGATACAGCAATTTTCCTTAAAGCCGGAGCTGAGAAGGTCATCTGGATACAAAGTCCCGGCGGTGACGAACTTGAAGATGCTTTAAATGTAGCCTTGGCAAAGATGACAGGACTTAAAGGAGTGGTGGTAGAAGGCAACAGTCCTTTGGTTTTTTTAAAACCGCATCTGATAATATTTATTATCGGTCCTAACGGGGAGGTAAAACCTTCAGCATTGGAAGTGTGCAGGAAGGCCGACATAATAGTCATCAATTCTGAAACAAAAATCTCGGATCTTTCGCTATTACCCCCTGAATTGCAGGAACATTCAAAAATTTTCTGGATTGATTTGCTTGGCAAAAAAGGCGAGATTGACAAATTTATTGCCTGTTCTAAACAATACATTGAATAATTTCGGTTTGATATAAATTGTAATGAGAAAAAAGGAGCCTGAACTTTGCAGATTGAAACAAATATCCTTCTTTTTGAATTAGCCCTTACCTTTTATTTATTAGCAACCATTTCAGGTGTAATTGAAATTTTCAGAGGAAAGAAAAGCGCTTCGAAAGTTTCACTCTATCTGTCAATAATCGGGTTTATTTTTCACACTGCAAATATTGTCGTGCGCTATATTGAAGGCGGGCATATCCCTGTAACCAGTATGCACGAGGCCACTTCCTTTTTCTCCTGGAGCGTCCTGATATTGTTCTTTATTCATGAATTCAAGTACAAGCTCGGCCTACTCAGTTCCTTTATAATGCCGATAGTTTTTCTTCTCATGTTCTCATCGTCTGTGTTCCCGAGAGAGATAAAGGCCCTGAGTCCCGTACTGCAAAGCTACTGGTTTGGAATTCACACCATCCTTGCATTTTTAGGAGATGCAGCCTTTGCAATGGCATGCGGCATTGGCATCATGTATCTCATACAGGAAAGAAACGTAAAATCGAGGCGCCTCAGCACACTCTTTCAGAAGCTTCCAAGCCTTCAAACTCTGGATGAAATAAACTACCATCTCATAACCTTGGGCTTCCCCCTGCTGACTCTTGCGATGATAACAGGGGTTATCTGGGCCAACTCAGCGTGGGGCACCTACTGGAGATGGGATCCAAAGGAAGTATGGTCGCTCATCACCTGGATAATTTATGCACTCGTCCTTCATCTGAGGCTTACCGTAGGATGGCGCGGGAAAAAGGCAGCCATACTCTCAATCATCGGTTTTATTATCGTTATATTTACATTTTTTGGAGTGACTCTTATTTTGAAAGGACAGCATGTTTTTTAATAAGCATGAACATACTTGTAATCGGACTTAACCATAAGACAGCGCCTATTGAAGTGAGAGAGAAAGTGGCCTTTGATGGCACAAAGCTTGAAGAGGCTATCAGTATCCTGAAAAAGTCAGATGTGGTGAAAGAGAATATCATCCTTTCAACATGCAACAGAGTTGAAATTTATGCTGGCGTCAATAATGTGGATTCGGGTATCGAGGGCATAAAAAATTTTCTTTCCGACTTCCATAAAGTATCGAGAGACCTTCTCGACAAATCGCTTTATTTACATACAGGAACAGATGCCATAAGGCATATGTACCGCGTGGCTTCAAGTCTCGATTCGATGGTGGTCGGAGAACCGCAAATTCTCGGCCAGTTAAAAGATGCTTATGATGCGGCGCTCAAAAACAAAACTACCGGCGTTGTTCTCAATAAACTGATGCGGAAGTCCGTCTCTGTAGCAAAGCGTATCAGGACTGAGACAAAGATTGCCGAAAGTGCAGTAAGCATCAGTTTTGCCGCTGTGGAGCTGGCCAGGAAAATCTTTGAGGACCTTTCCACAAAATCCTTCATGCTTATCGGCGCAGGAGAAATGGCCGAGCTTGCCGCCAGGCATCTGATAAACAGCGGCGTAAAAGACGTCTTTATTACTAACCGCACAAAGGCCCGGGCCGAAGAACTGGCTCTGGAGTTTCATGGCAAGGTAGTCATCTTTGACAACTTTGTCCAGGAACTATTGCACACTGACATTGTAATCTGTTCAACCGGCGCGGCTCATTATGTATTACTGAAAGAACAGGTGCACAGAATGATGAAAGAACGGAAACAAAAGCCGATGTTTATAATTGATATTTCAGTGCCGAGAAACGTAGATCCCCAGATAAATGATCTGGACAATGTTTACCTTTATGATGTTGACAGCCTCCAGGGAATTGTTGACACCAATATACAGGAACGTGCCAGAGAGGCAGAAAAAGCCGAACAGATTGTTGATGAGGAAATCGGCTCTTTCCTTAAATGGCAGGCCTCGCTGGCAGCTACTCCAACTATCGTCGCACTTCGCAACAAAGCTGAAGAAATAAGAAAGACAGAGTTTGAAAAAACAATTAAAAAGCTCGGCCCCCTGGAAGAGGAAAAGATAAAGGCAATTGAATATCTTACGACTTCTATTGTCAATAAACTCATACATACTCCCACAGCAGCTCTTAAATCCGAGGACTCCGACAAGGAAGTAATGCTGGATGTCATCCAGAAATTATTCCAATTAGAAACAGAGAAAGGCAAAAATGAAGAAACATAAAATAATTATCGCAACCCGTGGAAGCAAGCTTGCACTCTGGCAGGCAGAGTGGGTAAAGACACAGCTTGAGAAAAATAATCCGGGCCTTGAAATTGAACTAAAGAAGATAAAGACTACCGGAGACAAGATACTCGATGTCCCTCTGGCCCAGGTTGGAGGGAAAGGGCTTTTTGTAAAGGAAATTGAGGAAGCGCTTCTGAAGAAAAAAGCAGACCTCGCAGTGCACAGCATGAAGGACGTCCCGACTGATCTGCCCGACGGACTGCATCTTGCAGCCATATGCAAAAGAGAAGACCCGCGGGATGCGTTGATTGCACAGATTCAAGATTCAACCTTCAAGAGTCTGCCCCGGGGCGCTCATATTGGAACAAGCAGCCTGAGGAGAATATGCCAGCTTTTAAATAAGAGGCCGGACATGAAGATTACGCAACTTCGGGGCAATCTTGATACCCGCCTCAGAAAACTTTATGAAGGACAGTTTGATGCAATCATTCTTGCAACAGCCGGTGTAAAAAGACTCGGCTTGCAGGAGAAGATTTCAGAAATCCTGCCGCCTGAAATCAGCCTCCCCGCAATTGGACAAGGTGCAGTCGGAATAGAGTGCAGGGTGGATGATGAATTTACAAACAAACTACTGAGAAAACTGAACCATAGAGCTACATCATTATGTGTCAGGGCTGAACGTGCCTTTCTGAAAAAACTCGAAGGTGGCTGTCAGGTGCCAATAGGGGCTTATGCGAGGATAGTCAAGAAAGAGTCAGGAGTTAAGAGTCAAGAGTCAAGAAAAGGTACAAATCTCTTAACTCATAACTCCAAACTTTTAATAGAGGGCCTTGTCGGAAGTCTCGACGGCAAAATCCTGATTAAGGGTACAAAAAGAGGAATGCCAGAGGACGCAGAGTCCCTCGGCACTAAACTTGCCGAGACACTTCTTTCAAAAGGGGCCGGCAAAATACTTGCGGAAATGTATGGGAAATAGGGCTGTCTCTTGCCCTTTAAGTACCCTTTGGGATATATTATTTCATGCTTACAATATTCAGCAGCAATAAAATAACATCTTATATTATCCTTGTCGCCATCACAATAATAATAATAGCTACTTTTGTCTTCTGGGGCATCGGGCCCAAGGACCAGCCTAATGAAGCCATTGTGGCACAGATTAATAACGAAAGAATTTACCTTGAAGAGTTTTGGCGTACCTATGACAATGAATATAAAAGACTCAGCGAAACAGGGGCCAAGAAAGAAGATATTGAGAAACTTCAACTTAAAGACCGGGCGCTTAATTTATTGATTGACCGGGTTGTTCTGCTTATCGCCGCTCAGAAAGCAGGGGTAACCGTGACTGAGAAAGACTTGCAGGATGCAATAATCAACACCCCATATTTTCAGAAAGACGGTGCTTTTGACAAGGAAGTTTATACAAGGGCCCTAAGACTCAACCGCATGACTCCCCAATCTTTTGAGAACATGGTAAGAGAAGACTTAATTATCAACAAAATGTCCAGGCTCGCAGGAGAAACTGTTGAACTCTCGTCAGAAGATTTGCAAATACTTGATTCCCTAAGCAGCGGCAACCGGGACCAACTGATTAATGTCTTTCGTTCGAGCAAAGCCGACTTCTACGTCAAAGCTTATATTGAAGGCTTGAAAAAGCAACTGGATATAAAGATAAACCGGGATTTAATTTCTTAGTTTTTCCAAAGCCAAACATCTTCTTTTATTTTCAATCCACGCTCCCGCGCAGGGAGCGACAATGATACATTGCCCCGCCTTCCTGAACAAAAATGCCGGAATGAACTTCCACGATAGCGCCTTCATTAAGAAGCTTAACCCACATTATTCATAAATAATTTCAAAAAAAATAGCCAACGAACCTTAACTCTCTGGTATTATTGAAGTTGTCGAAAACAAAAACACCAAAAGAAAGGAAGTTGGCTATGACAAAGTGTAACACAAACCAGTTAAGATTTTCGTACTTTCAGAAGCGCAATTTGACGGTAGATTTCGGAGGCGGTGAGATAACATCTGATGCAGGAATATTGCTGATAAGGCAGGCTGATGACAAATTGGGGCTGGTAAAAGGCTTTGCAAATTGTATCACGGATCAAAGGGATTTACGGTATGTTGATCATGACATGGAGACCTTGCTGAGGCAGCGGGTATATCAGGTAGTAGCTGGGTATGAGGACTGCAATGATGCGAATATGTTAAAGAGTGATCCCGCCTTAAAGGCAGCCTGTGAGAAGCTCCTCAGCGATGACGATCTTGCATCGCAGCCGACTTTGTCGAGGCTTGAGAATTCAATGACGACAAAGGACATGTACAGGACCGCAAATTATTTTCTTGACCTCTATATGAGGCTGAGCTGTCACCGGTTTAAAGCGAATCAATTCCGTTTGTTTCTGCACATGGCATCGTACTGGATAGTGCAACGGCTGAGAGAGGCATTGCAGAAGACCGAGTTTGCAACAATGCAGATACAGCAGTTGAGACTGCGACTCCTGAAAATCGGCGCTCAGGTAATACAGTCAGCCCGGAGGATGTGGTTCAGGCTCGCAAGCGGATATGCCTGGAAAAATATCTTCATACTTGCACAGAAAAAACTCGCCGCGGATAGTTGTTGAACTGAATATCCCGCTACACTGCAAGCAATTCCTTTCATATCTGCAGGATATCCACGCTTAAAAAGCCCGATAAATTACCATCGCCCCCCTCAACTACTCACATAAACTTACAGAAAGAAATAAACTCGACGCAATCGCCTCTCTTCAGCCATCGCATCAACCATGTCCCCTACTTTTGACACGGTTTTTACATTATACAGAAAGTTTATGAATAAAGTGGGGTAGACAGGATTTCAAAAAAACATTTCTCGGTTCATCCCCACGTGTGTGGGGAACAGAGCTAAGTCATTGATTTAATTGTGTCGGAAAACGGTTCATCCCCACGTGTGTGGGGAACAGATTCAAAATAATCCTCTGTCTCAGGATTGTCGCGGTTCATCCCCACGTGTGTGGGGAACAGTCATCTGTTTGATTTACCCAAGAGAAAGAATTCGGTTCATCCCCACGTGTGTGGGGAACAGCGTTGAATTAAGAACTCGATTCCATATTGCAACGGTTCATCCCCACGTGTGTGGGGAACAG
>DYJL01000011.1:85933-105638 GCA_020723105.1 Nitrospira japonica
CGGTTCATCCCCACGTGTGTGGGGAACAGTCATTGAACCATGCGGTCATAGGGCCCTGCGGCGGTTCATCCCCACGTGTGTGGGGAACAGTGATAGATTGATTTTGCAATATACTGGTAATACGGTTCATCCCCACGTGTGTGGGGAACAGACTTCTTATAACCCGCTAAATTATAAATCGGTTTTCAAAGAGCAAAAATCTACCAAACAAATTGCCAAAAAATAAAAGCTCAATCATTCATCTCCGCTGACGCATTTTCAGATAAAAAAGAGACGAGTTTTATTCCATCCATTTCAACTGGAATTCGTCTGTTTGCGCCCAGTGTCATAAAATCAAATCCTGATTCCGTGTTTGTATTCCACGCCATCACAGCATTGCCGTCCTCAATGCCTTTCTCGACCTGACCCCAGATCATTTCGCGTATGCGCCGGTTTACATTACCAACATAGACCCCCGCCCGCACTTCAAGCAGCCAGATCGCCAGACGCCCTCGCAGACGTGGAGGCGCATTTTCAACCACGATGACCAGCATCGCCTAACCCCTCCTTGTTTGGAATCGCTATCGGCACAGCTTCCTCATGTGCTTTCGGCCTTTCAATTCCCCCGGCTGCGAGTATTTGCTCAATTGACGGAATAATGCGGTGCAGCACTCGCGCCTGCCGGAACGCGTCACGACAGGCAAGACGCACATCCCGTTCAGGGTCTTTTGGCCCCTTTGCCGCTATCCGAAACGCCACGGGCACGACAGTTTCGAATTTAAAAATATCCGCAATGTCATAAACAAAGGACTGCGGCTTGCCTGTATGGATGAAGCCTATCGCCGGCGCATATCCCGCCGCAAGAATAGCAGCCTCGCAAATTCCATAAAGACACGCGGTAGCGGAGCTCAGGCAGCGATTAGGCACATCGCCGCTTTTCCATTCAGTATGGTCATAGTTGCGCGCTTTCCATTCAACACCATATTGCTTTGCAAGCAGGTCGTACATCTTGCGGACCCTGACCCCTTCTATGCCGCGAAGCTGCTCAATGCTTCTCCTCTCCGGCGGGGCCTCTTTGAATCTCATGGCATACATTTTCCGTACGACTTTCAACCTCGCATCGTCATCAAGCGCAAGTTTCGCCTGATATAAAAGACGATCCGCCCGCGCTCCTCCGGGCTGTCCCGAAGCGTACAAGCGGACGCCTGCTTCCCCAATCCAGACGAGAAGACAGCCAACGCGCGATGCAAGAGTTACAGCCGCATGAGAAACTCTCGTCCCCGGTTCAAGCATCAGACATGCGACGCCTCCGACGGGAATGTGCGTGCGCACTCCGTTTTTATCAATTACAACAAAAGCGCCGTCGAGGACGTCGAGCTGCCCCTTATCGAGAAAGATGATCGATACCCGGTCTTTGATCGGGATCGGCTTTAAAGGTGGAAGGATTGGTTCAGTCATCTTTTTTTCCTCTCCAACCTCTTGAGTCTCTCCGGCTCCGTCAGATAATTCTCATGTGAGACAACCCGTCTGCCGGTCTTGCGTTCAAGGTCTTCCCGCGCCTTGCCTGCGACCTCCCCACCTTTGCGGGCAGAATGCTTGCTCTCATGAAATCCTTTAGCATCGTCAACCCGCGTTATCTCAGTAGTAGCAGCTTCACCAAGCATTGAGAAAATAAGTTCCAGATCATTCATGTGGTCTCGAAGATTCTCACGTTTCAGCCCCTTAAGCTTTTTGTGCTTGTTCGGTGTTATACCGAAAGCAGCCTTTGCAATCTCGGCGGTAAGTATCTCATACTCCCTTTTCTCTTTCACATTCCTCTTTTTCCACTCGTCAGTTAGCTCTTCGCGGATGGCAATACCGCGCATTCTCTTTTCAATCCAGTCATCGGAATAGCCCTTTGCCTTGTACAAGGCCTTCGTCCTTTTCGTTGCCAATTCCGGGTCTTCTATCTCCTGAACGCGTTCGTAGCCCACTTTAGCCAGCCAGCGTTTGAATGGCTCGGCTTTGGTGGAGGGGATGGATTGAATAATGCGGAATATGCTTTCGGTATTCGCGCAATCGGTCTCATAGTTTTTACCGTCAGGCGATTCCAATTTCAGTTGTCGACAAAATGTCGACAACTCAGCGCCCTCTTCAGTTTTAACTCTGATTTTCATTTTGTACCAGTAATCCCGAGGATTTGAGCTGTCAGTTAAGACCGCTACAACATCAACAACCGAGAACCACCATTCGTTGCCGTGCAATATCCTCCTAATCTTCCTGCCCTTAAAAACAGCTAAATGCGTTCCCATGTTGTCCCCTCTCTTTTTAGAAGTTTTCATACCCGCCTCACCATCATCAACCCGCAGCCGAAGGCTTTGGCGGGGCCGATGCCGTTGAATAAAGCCTTTGTGATAAATAACTCAGGATCAGTGACAGTAAGCACCCCATTAAAATCGAGAGTGCTGAATCTAATCGGTTTTTGACCTCTGCGTTTAAAAAGTCTGAGCTGCTGGTAGCCATCCGCTCGTACCAGAGGATGTTCCTCGTCATCCTTTGCAAAAAAGCCGCATTCTTTTTCTTTCGCTTTTAGCCACGCCATACCTGCTTTCTGAATAAGTGTCGCTGTATGAGGCCGCTGGTCTTTTGGTAGATACTTGAAACCAATCCTGTTCTTTTCCTCCATCACCACGTCATGACTAATCCTTTTTTTAGTGGGTTCTTTTTGTTTAAACCCGCGCACCTCACGACTTCTAAGCCATTCTTCAATTTCAGAGGCGGTACGTTCTTGCTTTGCCGGTTGAACAGGATTTGCCCTGAGTTTGAATGACAGGCGTTCTCCCTGTGAAAGTCTTGGCGCATATTCTTTTACATTGATATCCCATAAGCTGCTGACACAGTTCGGCTCACGTCCTGATACGGTATAAAAGGTTGGCAATCCGTTTATTGTTTCATAGCGGTAAAGAAAATCCCGCTTACGTTCGGGACCGTCACTAAAGATATCCCATATCAGTTTGTGTAGTCGGTATTCGTCCCCCCCTCCGAGTGCCGCAATATCCCTGGGCGAAGCATTCTGCCTTAGTCGAATCATACTGAAGAACATGTTTCGTCCTCCTTTTTTAAAGAGCAATAATGCTCAAGCCGCTCGCTAAACTGCCATCGAATGCGCGAAAGCGGCGCATCACGACGTGTAATAACATGTTCAGGATTAAGACCGCTCTCGTTGTCGTCCTCCCAATAAATCAAATAGGGAGAATTGGTAATGACGCCGGGCAGTTCATCATTGTTAAATTTCACATTCGTAAATGCTTCTTTAAGAGTTACCGCAGTGATAACCTTTGGCTGAAGCGGGAAAGCTAGTGGACAGGACTTACGGCCAAGATAGAGAGTAAATTCCGGCTTCATCAGTTTATCGGCCAGTGCCCGCGCATTATATTTTGCTCCGTCGCGAACTGTGACCGCCACAGTGTAGGCGGCATCACAGCGGTAATCTCTGGTAGAGAGGATTGTGTTCAGGTTTTCATTTGCCAATTCTGAATAACGTGTATAACGGGTAACCCCTTTCTTTTCAGACGGTACCTGCGCAGTATGGTAGTCCCGTAATAATGTACCCATAGCATCCACACGCACGGCGAAGGAACACGCATCGGCGAGTTCTTTTTGCCGCTCATCTTCATCACGCCGAATGCCGATGGCAGCAGCAAGCAACCCGATTATGGCTGACTTGCTGGGATGGGCAAAGCTGGGCCGGTATTCGCCCACGGCGATATCTCCCCACGATGCCAATGGGCCGTAAAGTCGGAAAACAAGATAGTCGCGCATGGCTTTACTCCTTTACAAAGTTAATGATTTCGGTTAAAGTCCCTGCGCCTGTCTCGGCATTCATAATCTTCTTGTCATCAGCACAGGGACCATAGACCTTGTCGAAGTTATCACGACGTCTCTCTAATTCGGTTATAGCTATTGAGAGAATATCTTCACCCCTGACAGGTTTCAGAAAGGCTACAGACAGAGAGCGAGGCTGTTGATTTCCCTTTTCAGCCAAAATATAAGAAGCACAGGCACGTGAGGCAAAGCTAGATTGTTTGCCGGTTGGAGACACCCTGGCTGCTGCTTCGATCAGTGCGGCTATAGACTTCTCTGACAGTTCCGTGTCTCCACCAAGATTCTCACTCAATAAATCACGATTAATACAGATGTAGAGATAGAACAAGCCTGAGGCAAATTCGGTTTCGCCAATATGACCAGCGCCCGTATCCTCCCTTCCTTTATTCAGGTCATCAACAGCAGTAAAGTAATCATCTTCCACTGCGACCTCGTGAACTGTGATAGCATGTGCAACCTGCACTGCGGCTTCGATGTTATGAGCAGGAGAACTTGCCAGCATTCTTCCAAACATTGCAACATCAAACGCTGAAGTGATTTTACCTATGAGGAGCACTTCCCTTAATTTTCCGACGATCTGATTGGTTATCTTTTCCTTGTCCGCAGCCTTTGTCTTTTCATCTCTTTTGGCTTGAAGAGATATTATGCCCTGAATTGTTTCTCCTCCCAATTCCTTATTAGATAAATTTGCTTTCACTTCTTGCAAAAATTCCTTCAAAACTTTTTCTTCTGATGGAGAAACAAAAACAAGTTGTTTGAGCATTCCCGGATCATCATCAGGCTCTCCATAAACCTCAAGAATATCATTTGCCCACACGGCACTTCGAGGATTGTCGAGAGGAAACTCAGTCAGGATCATTTCTTTACCAATTCGGCGAGTTCGAGTCCCGATATGGCCTTCAAGCGCCTTTTGGGTAATGTCCGATGTCCGCCAAGCGCGTTTAAGGCTCTGTGAGGATATTCGCAGACGATCCTTGCCACCCATTTTTGCGGTCTTGGGTCGTCCAAGCTCATCACGGTTAAGGTTCGATGGCGGATACGATGTCAAGAGATGCAGTTGAATAAATGTGCTCATAGTTTTGTTACTCCTTTCGATATGAATAGTTGTTAATGTTTTATTTTTCATCGGGGGCCGTTGAGTAATAATCAAACGCCCAGTCTTTACGTGTAATGTCATTCCAAAAATAGACGCCCTGAGCCAAGCTCTGTATGTTAACCGCTCCACCGAGGAGTGCGATAACCCGTCGCATGGCAGTAAAAAGGTTATCACTCTCTTTTACCTTGAGCAGTCGTCGAAAACGAAGCCCGCTTACTCTGGCTGAGCCGTCTGTCTTGCCAGTCGCCATTTGCACAGCAATTCCGGATGCATCCGCATTATCTTTAACGTATGCGGATAAGCCGACTACCAATGACAACCTGTCATCATTAACCTTTCCGATTTTCAACAGCGACGTTCGCAGACGATGGTATGCCGGAGATAGAACCACTTCATTGAGAGTGCCACATCGTCGTAGCACAGCCCTTTCACCTCGATTGTTCTGCTTAAGGTCTTCCCACCAGTCAATCAACTTCTTAACTTCCGGTGAATCCTTCTTGAACTTTAAACCCTGTTCATTCATATGAAGTCCTCCCTCGTAATATTAAAAGCCACATAAGCAACTTCTAAGGTAGCTTCTTCTTTTTTTCTTTGGTTGATTTTTTAGGAATCGGCAAACCCAATAGCTCTTTTATTTTCTTACCGTTGTTGTATGTCTGTAATTCCTTCCGAGCAATGACAATCCGTTTTGGATCAGTATCTTCAACAGGCCCATTCCATGCAAGCATATCGAATATCCGCAACGCCTCATCACATAAAGCCTTATGCCACGCGCTTCGAACTACAATGCTGTCGCTGCTTGATTCAAGCATAATTTTCAACCTACTCAATGTTTCATAAAAGATGGACTCGGTATTTTGCCAAAACATGGAATCTACAAAAAACATATCACCTTTAACTTCACCGGGCCGGCGAAACCATGCTTCTTTTATCGCACTCCTCGCATTGCCTGCTATCTCCGTTGAACTTTTTATTAAGTTGGCAACGAGTTGTTCATATTCTCCTCTAATTGAGGCTGCAACATAATTAAGTGGCATCTTGGCTTCATACCAACAGCGCGCTTTGTCTTGCTTTGGAACAAAATCGTATCCGAATGCCCAAAGGCGAAACTCCCAGTTGCTTTCCTGACGATCAATGAATTCGTGAACAACACGAGCAGGTTCTTTGCCGCCAGTAGTATCAAGAGTAACCAAGCCAAGCCAATGTCTGTACCCTAAGCCCCCGGGTTGTGTTAATACAGCCTTAGTTGATTTTGTATTAAATGGCGAGAGAGGGTGCTTCATAGGTTCGACATACTTGGTACCATTGGGCTCTTCCTGATACTTAGAAATCAGTTCACCAGAATCTTTCGAACAGACATCACATATCCCTGATATAAGATTGCCAAGATACAATCTGACACGTCTGGGCATGGCCCAATAATATTGGGAAGGATGAATATCTTGCTCTGTAAGTTTAGCTTTGATATTCCCCATCCATGGGAAACTCTCTTCAATAGCATTTTTATTAGAATTGCACAAATTTAAAAATATCCGGTTATCAAGCACATTAAGCCAAATGGTATGCCAGAGACTATCGAACCTCTCATCACCAATAATGAGTGTTGTGAGCGGCCCGCCTCCGCGTAGTGATGTCATATATCCACGTCCTCCAGCAGAGGCATTACAATGAAGCGTAAAGATAGCAGACGCGCTACAACTAGGGCAAATAGCACTGATTTGATTACGTTTAACGAAATGATCTTTATTGTCTTCACATGTTTTCTGCCCCGGAGTGCCAATCAATAGTGACTCAATAGATTCCATCTCACTAACAGAATCAGCGATTTGCATAAACCTCGCCTTATCTCCTCCAAGTTCAAAGGCAGGCTGAACCGTCATGAAGGCATCCTTCAATTGATTCGGTGACGGCGGTGTTTTCAACTTCTGCTTCCACTCAATTGGATGGGCAGGCGCAAAGGTTGTTTGAACCAGTCCGATCAGAAACTGGATCAGCGATCCGTTAAAGTCAGGACGCGGCGCGTTGAGTGAGACAATAGGGTTTTCAGCAAATCCGTCAGTTACTTGCCATGGGGTAATTCTTGTTTCTGTGCCATCCCGCCGTTTAACCGGAATCCATTCTTCATCAATCAAGTTGAACTGCATTTATACCTCCTCTTTACCGACAGTGACGCCGATTAACGGATCATAAGTGATAGTAACGGTGTCACCTTTCTTGTTTAGTGCCTCTCCACGCCATACTCCGTTACTACCTTTTGATAGCGGAACGAGGACACTCCATTTCCCTTTGTCGGGTAACGTGTCTTTTAATTTCTCTACCGCTTCCCGAAGCTTAGGATCAGCATGTTTGGCCTCATTATGCACAAAGAAACTGCGAAGATTTACCTGGCTCATATCCCATGGAAAGTCCGAATGGGGATACCACGGATTCAGCTCCCTGCCGTCCCATCGGGCAAGACGCACCGTGGTTTCCGTATCGCCAAGCCTCGTAGGTGTCCGCATATCTTCAAGCCATTGATTAGGCGTTGCTGCATATCCTTGTTCAAGTTTTAATTCGTTGATGTTTGCAAGAGACCTTTCCGCATTCCATTTGCCCATTGCATCAGTATCCCGCTTCCGAAGCGCCGCTGGAATCAGGTCGTCTGCTTTGTCGGAATAAGCCGCTTCAATAAGTTCCCGGGCATCATCAGGCATGCGCAGTACCCCCTTATCTTTCAGGAGTCGCGCAGTAAGCCACAGGCAGCCGTGGCTCGGATAAACAGTTGCAGCCTTGGGAAATATTGTTTTATACCAGTCTGCATCTGCATCGTCTTCCGGCAATGGGCCGTAAATGATGAAGCAAGGCGGCTCACGCCGATCTTTTTCAGCGTCATGTGACAATGGATTGCCCGATTCGTCTCTCTTGTGGCGGTGGAGCCTCCCGGCACGCTGGATCAACAAATCCATTGGCGCAAGGTCTGAGATAAGCAGGTCAAAATCAAGATCAAGGGATTGTTCGACTACTTGTGTCGCTATCAGTATTTTCCCTCTCCGGTCCTTTGCTTTACTCTCTCTTCCGAAGCAGTCGGTAACCATGGTTTCGATATCCAGCCGATCACCCATTGCAAAGCGGGCATGAAAGATCATGAGATTGTCTGATGAGGTTTTTTTCCGAAGACTTTCAAATCCGGCTATCGCGTCATGCACAGTGTTCCGAATCCAACAGACGCATTTCCCTTGCCCGGCAGCCGAGATGGCCATTCGTTCTATACTGTCTGAGGTATCTATAATTTTCACGTCTACACTCGTTACTCGTTGTGGGGTAGCCTCTACAGGGACTTCTATCACTTTGTCACGACGGATCAGATGAGTTGCCAGTGGATAAGCAACGGATTCAACATGAGGAGTTTCAAACATGTCCATCCCTCCGTTAAAGCTGGAAATAAATTCTTGACGCACATGACCCGGTAATGTCGCTGAGAGAAGAATTGCGCTTCCGCCCAAAGCCGCATGAAAAGAAAGCAGGCTTTGAAGAAGCTTGTTCATGTATGGATCGTATGCATGCACCTCATCGACAATTAGAATATGACCGGCCAACCCCAGAAGACGTAATGACTGAAAACGGGAAGGTATGATTGCTAAAAGAGCCTGATCGAGTGTTCCGACTCCTGCGTCAGCAAGCAAGGCCTTCTTACGATTATCCGACAGCCATGAAGCGCATTGAGCAGAAGCGGTGTCATCGTCGGCTCCATACTGTTTCTGTTCGTAAGAGGACTTCGCAATAGAGTGCATAAAGGTATCCGAAAGATGCCTTGCCCCATGGGCCAACACGAGAGAGGAAGTAGAATCGTCTGTAAAAAACGTGCGATACATCTTAGCAACACGATCGTACATCGCGTTTGATGTTGCCATTGTAGGCAGGGCCATAAATATGCCATTCCCAAGGCCGCGCGCCATAAGACGTTTAGCCAGAAATAATGCCGCCTCGGTTTTGCCGGAACCTGTGACATCTTCGAGAATGAATAACTGAGGAGAGTCAGCAAGCGGACATTCAATTACATGTCTTTGTAACGGCGTAGGCTCACTAATATCGGGAAATACGTCTATAAAAGCGCCATCAGTTGCTTTTGGAATTGCTGCATTGATTCCCGCCTCGTGTATAGCATGTTCCGCCTGAGGGATGGCGTAGTTTCTCCAATATTCGTCAAGAGGCATAACGCTTTCACAAAATGGGAACCATTGACTGTTTGACCCTATCCAGTCGCATAGCACAGCAAACCCGGCCATTAGCCAGGAGGCGCTTTGCATGGAATTTGATTCATAGATATTTATTGGTGAGGGCAGTTGAGCAATAATACCAACCTCTTTGCTTAGAACACCTTGAAGATCGTGCATATATAGTGATGCGAAGTTTATCTCATCAATGGTAAAAAAAGCTGAAAGTCTTAATTGAAGATCGTTAAGCCCTGTTCTCCTCGGGGGAACTCCGTGATGACCGGTAAATGCGTTTGCAATATATTGAAAGAGCTCCTGCCAGTATTCAGCTACATTCCTAAAATCAGGCACGCTGGCGGAGGTTATGGCCTCAAATGAGCGCCAAAGAGATTCTATCCATAGCAGATTTCCAAGACTGTCATGACGGACGGGATAATGCTTGCCGGATTTCTTCCCTTGTAGTTTCTCCAGAAGATCAGGTCGCAGATTCTGAAAGCTCTCTGAGAACTTGCCGATATCGTGTAGTCCAAGAAACAGAACTATCCATTGACAGCAAATCGTCTCATCAAGCCCGGAGATTGTAGCAAAGCGTTCTCGGAAGTCGTTGCGCTGTGAGAGCAACACATGTCCCACCGCCGCCACATCCAAACAATGATACGGCAAAAGATGATACCCCGCTCCAACCTTCTCCGCCTTCCCCCAATATTTAAAATAAGCCTCTTTCATCAAAAGCCCGGTTAGAAGAGTTTATGAGTTCAAAGAGTTCTAAGAGTTAGTCACAGTGATTGTAACTCTTTTACCATGTTTAACTCTATAAATTCCTTAACTCCCTAAACTCTTTTAACTCCTTAAACTCTACAAGCTCTTTCAACTCTCCCTGTTAAACCCTATCAACTTTCTCTTCTTCTCCGGCGGAGTCATCAGTTGCCGGATGGCATCAAAGACTACCTTGAATTGAGCGTCATATTTCTTTTCAAGGGCTTCAATTTTCCGGGCCAGCTCTGCATTGGACGCAAGCATTTCCCTGATTTTTGTGAATGTTCTCATAATCTGAATATTTACTGTTATCGCTCTCTTGCTGTTTAATACCGTTGACAGCATGGCCACGCCATTCTCTGTGAAGGCATAAGGCAAGTAGCGTTGTCCGCCCCAACTTGAGGCGCCAAAATGGAACCTCAAGTTCTCGACCTCCTCTTTTGTCAGTTGAAACATGAAATCATTCGGAAATCTTTCCTCATTTCTTTTTACCGCCCTATTAAGCATTTTGGTCTCAACGCTGTAAAGAACTGCCAGGTCCTTATCCAGCATAACCTTTTTGCCTCTGATGAAAAGTATTTTGCTTTCTACGACCTCCCGCGGAATGATTTCTGATGTCCCCATTTTATATGTCCCCTTTCTTTTTATACTGATGGATTTTATATGAAACAGCAGAGCTGATTCAATCAAAAATCCTCAACGCCAAAACTCTCAACTCTCCGAACTCTCAACCCCTCAACTTCTTCCATATCTCCGCCACCATCCTTGCGTCGCTTAAGGCGCGGTGACTTTGGCCGTCGGGACGTTTTCCTGTCACGTGGCTATAGACGGTTTCAAGTCTGTGGTTTGGGAGCCGAGGATAGCGCGCCCTGCTCAGTTCAAGCGTGCATTTGCATTTGTTATTCAGAGCAAAGCCGAGGCGGGAGAATTCATACCTGAGGAACTTCATGTCAAACTGCGCATTGTGGGCCACGAGCGTGGATTTTCCGATGAATGCTTTTAGCCGCTGGAAAACCTCTTCAGGCTCCGGCCAGCCGTCAAGCAGTTCATTATTGATGCCATGCACAAGTTGGGCGGCAATGGATATTTTCTTCTTCCCATTTACAAGACTGTGAAACTCTTCTGTCACGATCCCTTTTTCAAGTAAAAGGGCACCTACTTCTATAACCCTGTCTCCCATATGCGGCGCAAGTCCGGTTGTTTCGACATCGATTATGACGTATTGCTGAGGATTCGTTCGTATCACCATGTCCGCCACTCGTTATTTCAGAACTCTCAACTCTGCAATTTGGAAGCTAAATCGTCTGTATATACTCATTCACTTCTGACTTGAAGCTTTCCACCACGTCATTTACAGTGTCGGCAAGAGCCTTCATGCTTTCCCATTTGATATTGAAGACATGGTTGTAAATGAAATATTGGCGGAAGGAAAGATAGTTGGATAATATTTGCAGTAAGTCCGGCGGGAGGATGCCGATTTCAGAGGATTTTCTGAGGACCTTCTCATGCCATCCCGGTGCATCCTGTACATCGAGTTTGTCAAAAAGCAGCATCTGCTTTAAAACCTTTTCAATACCACTGTAGATATTTACAATAAAAGCGGCTAACGCAGCCCGCTCTGTGAGCGAGTATTCGGATTTCTCCTGCCTGTAAAGAGAGAAAAGTTCATTGGTGATTCTGTCAATATTATCAAATTCCTGCTGGCAGAATGTTTTAAGTTCATCTATTGTCATGATCTTTTCCTCCCTGTAGTTATCAGTTTTTAGGCTAACAACTGAAAACTAACAACTGTATCTTACAGTCTTCCTGATTTTATAATTGATATCAGCAATCTTATTCCAAGTAAAAAAGCCACTAAAAATCCTATGGCCCCTATTGTCGGCAGACCAAGGATTCTCCCGCCTATATCAATATTTGATTGTATCAGCATGGACGAACCCAGGATTATAGCTGCAACAATGATGCTGAAGGCAAGCCGGTTGCTTGAACGGTCTATGTCCCTTATTAATTTATCCAGCCCTATTGGATTAATATTCAAGTTCACTTCATCTCTGATCGTTTTCCTCAGAAGCCTGTTTATCTGCCTCGGGGTATCAAACAAAAGACGGCCCATTTCAGACATGTTTTCTTTGGCCTTACCGAACAAGCTTTTGGGACTCAGCCGTTTTTTTATAAGTTTTGCCGCATAAGGCTCCGCTGCTGTTATGGCATTGAAATTGGGATCAAGCTGTCTGCCGATATTGTCAAGTATCATTATTGTTTTATTTATCAGCATCAGTTCTGAAGGCACCTTGAGGCCGTGTTTGATGACCAGATGCGTAAACAGTTCGAGATATTCCGGGAAATTCACTTCAGAAATTGTGAGGTCATAAAGAGGCTCAACAATATCAACAAGGTCCCTCTTTAAAGCCCTTTTGAATTCTTCCATGTCTACATCCCCAGTTACCAGACCCATTTCTATGTATATATCAATAAGATCATCAAACTTTCTGTTATAGAGCGCCAGGAAGGCTCCGGCAATATTCTCCATCATATCCGGAGTCAGCCAGCCTGCTATTCCAAAGTCCATTATTCCAAGCCTGCCGTCCGGCATAACAAAGATATTTCCGGGATGAGGGTCAGCATGAAAAAAGCCGTCTTCAAAAATCATCTTGAAATAGGCATTCACTCCTTTTTGTGCCAGTTCAGGCCTGTCTATTCCCAATGCGTCTATTCCGCTTATATCGTCTATCCTGACGCCTTCAAGCCTCTCCATCACAAGGACCTTCTCGGATTGCAGATTGGGATAAATTGTGGGAATACAGATGTCAGGATTTTCAGTAAAGCTCCTTTTAAACCGCTGTGCATTTTTCGCCTCAGCAAAAAAATCCAGTTCTTTTTTCACGGTCTTTGAAAATTCACTCACAATGCCTTCGGGATCGAACAGTTTGCTTTCTGGAATATATTTGAGCATAAGACGGGCAATGGTCCCCAGAATAGTTATGTCGTCATGGATAATTTGCCTGATATCGGGCCTCTGCACTTTGACTATAACTCTCTCTCCTGTCTTGAGAACAGCTTTGTGCACCTGTGCAATTGATGCGGCTGCAACAGGTACATCTTCAAAATATGAAAATACTTCTTTAAGCGATATGTTGAGTTCTGACTCTATTATCTGTATGGCCTTCTCTGAGGGAAACGGGGGAACTTTATCCTGAAGTTTTTTAAATTCGTCTGCATATTCAGTGGTTATCAGGTCCGGCCTTGAGGATAGAATCTGAGCCAGTTTAATAAAAGACGGGCCTAATTCGCTGAAGGCAATTCTCAATCTTTCCGGAATGGTATGCTTCTCAATTTTTTCCCAGCGGCTGAAGAGCTTCAGCCTGGTACTGAGGGGGACAAAGCGCTGAAGGTTAATCTGTTCTATAAACTGGCCAAAACCGTGTCTGAGAAATACGTTGACTATTTGCCTGATGCGTTTGATATTCTTATACGTCTGCCAGTATCTATAGAGACTTGTTATCGCCATTTAAAGTTATTGCAGAATGTATTTATTCGCCTGATGCGCCTCAAGCTTTTTGACCCTTGCAGAGAGAGCGGTTAATTTTTTCTCAAGCTTGGCAACCTCGTCTCTTGTAGGTATATTCATCTTCTCAAGAGTTTTGTGCAGCAGGTCCGATAAACCTTTACTGATATCCTCTCCTGATTTACTGGCTTTATTTTTCCACTCTTTTACAAGTTTTGCTCCCTGCGATTCGCTCAATTCGCCTTTCTTTACAAGGTCGTCAACTATCTCATTGATTTTTTCCGGCACGCCAAGCCCTGCCATTAATGCCTTGTTGATCATTTCGTTAAATGTCATTTTCCCTCCTTTTTTAGAGTAAAGAGTTATGAGTTAAGGATAAAAAACCTGAACGCTTAACTCTTAACTCTTAACTCGTTCTTTAACTATCTCAACCACCGAACTAATCGCCTTCTCCATTCCTTCAACGTCTTTTGTTCCGCCTTGCGCCAGGTCCGGCCTTCCACCGCCTTTGCCGCCTGTAACCGATTTCAGGATCTCTCCGGCATGGAAACGTGAAGTCAAGTCTTTTGATACAGCAGAAACATAGTAGGCCTGCCCGTCAAGCGCAGAGGCCAGAAGAATAACGCCTGAGCCAAGTTTGTTCTTCAAGGTGTCTGCGAGGTCACGCAACGCCTTCATATCGAGCCCCGCGATGTTACAGGCCAGCACCTTTATGCCGTCTATGGAAACTGCGTTTTCCAGAACAGCATCTACTTTGCCTCTGACGGCTTTTTGCTTAAACTTATCAAGTTCCTTTTCATGCTGTTTCAACTCACTGATAATTTTATCTACCTTCTCTGAAACTTTCTGTTCAGGGACCTTGAGCAAGGCTGCGGTTTTTTTCAATTCATTTTCACGCACCCTGTAAAACTCAATTGCGGGAAAACCCGTAACAGCCTCTATTCTTCTTATTCCTGCTGCAACACTTCCTTCCGAGACAACCTTGAACAAGCCAATCTCTCCGGTGGCCTGACAGTGCGTCCCGCCGCAGAGTTCAGCAGAAAATTCTGCTGCTTTTACAACCCTCACTGTTTCTCCATATTTTTCGCCAAAGAGGGCTATAACTCCTTTGGATATTGCGTCATCAAGGGTTGTCGTTGACTTGTGGACTGACAGATTTTCGAGTATCTTTTCATTTACAATTTCTTCCACTTCGGCGATTTCCCCGCTTTCCATTGCATAGAAATGCGTAAAATCAAATCTGAGTTTGTCCGGAGCAACGAGCGAACCAGCCTGCTTGATATGATCCCCAAGCACGGCCCGCAATGCTGAATGAAGCAGGTGCGTTGCAGTGTGATTACGCATTATCGCTCTTCTTCTGTCTTCGTCAACAGCCGCAGAAACTGTAATACCTTTTCTGACAGATCCCCTTTTTACTACAGCATTATGGATAAGTATATCACTGAATTTTTTTGTGTCCAGCACTTCAATCTTCAAGCCCTCAGCCCTGATAATTCCATGGTCTCCAACCTGCCCGCCTGACTCGCCATAAAACGGGGTCTTATCCAAAACTATCTCAACCTCATCTGTCTCTTTTGCCTCGTCAATAAGCGCTCCATTTTTAATAAGGGCCCTGATTACGCCGTCGGCCTGTAATGTTTCATAGCCAAGAAATTGTGTGGCGCCGGACTGTTTTTTAATATCTCTATAAACGCCTGTGATTTCTTCCTCTCCAACCCATGAGGCGCGTGCACGCGTTTTTTGAAGCTCCATTTCATCATTAAAGCCCTGAAGGTCTATATTGAACTTATTGTCTCCTGCAATATCCTGCGCAAGATCAAGAGGGAAGCCGAACGTGTCATACAATTTAAAAAGTTCCGGACCGGGGATTATGTCTTTCCCTGAGGACCTCAGTTCATCCATGAGTTTGTTTAATATTCCCATACCGGAAGAAAGGGTATGAGCAAATCTTTCCTCTTCCAGTTTGAGAATCTTTTTGCTGTGCTTTGTGTTCTCAAGGAGTTCGGGATACGAGCCAGACATAATCTCATACACTGTATCCAGAACCTCATGCAGAAATGGGGCTTCAATGCCGAGCATGAAACCATGTCTGGCAGCCCTTCTGACAATCCTCCTGAGGACATATCCCCGGCCTTCATTGGAAGGAAACAATCCCTCTGAAATAACAAAAGCCGCAGACCTGATATGGTCTGCGATAACCCTCATGGAAATATCTGTGGCAGAATCAACGCCATATTTTTTGCCGGAGATTTTTTCGACACTTTTGATAATCGGACTGAAAAGGTCCGAGTCAAAATTATTATGTTTACCCTGAAGCACTGCGGACAATCTCTCAAGGCCCATCCCTGTATCTATACTTGGTTTCGGCAGCGGAGTTAATTGTCCTGAGGAATCCCGGTTAAACTGCATAAACACAAGATTCCATATTTCAAGATACCGGTCGCAGTCGCAGCCGATTGTGCATGTTGGTTTGCCGCAGCTTAATTCAGCGCCCTGGTCAATCAATATCTCGGAACATGGCCCGCATGGACCCGTGTCCCCCATCTGCCAGAAATTGTCCTTTTCACCAAGCCGGTATATTCTATCAGCCGGGACCCCTACATGGTTCTTCCATATTTCTGCTGCTTCGTCGTCTTTTTCATATACAGTGATATACAGTTTATCAGCAGGCAGCTTTACCCATTTTGTTAAATATTCCCAGGCCCATTCAGTCGCTTCCTTCTTGAAATAGTCACCGAATGAAAAATTTCCCAGCATCTCAAAAAAGGTATGATGGCGTGCGGTTCTGCCTACATTTTCGAGGTCATTGTGCTTACCTCCTGCGCGGAGACATTTCTGTACTGTCACAGCCTTTTTAAAGGGCCTTGTATCTTCACCGAGAAAAACAGACTTAAACTGCACCATGCCTGCATTGGTAAAAAGCAAAGTCGGGTCCTCTTTTGGCAGGAGAGGAGAACTTGGAACTATTTCATGTCCTTTTTCTCTGAAAAAATCCAGAAAAGATTGTCTTATTTTTTTACTTTCCATGATACAACTTAGATTATAGAGTTCAATAAAAAGCCGTGATCCGTGTCCGTGATTCGTAACCGTAAAAACGAACACGGACAACGGACACGAGTAACGGCTATATGATACCGTATTATAGCAATTTTATGTATAGATTTTTATTGAACCCTCTGGCATAGTAAAGTCCTTTTATAGTATCTTATGAAAGATTAAAAACTTCAAAAAGAAAAGTGAGCTCCCATGAAATTTAATGCGCTATTATACCTGGACCACTATGACGCTAAAGAAATAAAGGCCCTGCTCCTGAAAGAGAAATTTGAAGTATCTGACATTGCTGAAAAAGAAAACGTACTGAATGAAATAGCAAAGGGAAATGCAGATATAGTTTTTCTGAGTGACTCCTTCAGTTCCCGTACCAGCAATATAATATCGAGTATTAAAAAAATCAAAAAACTGGACCCACGCATAGAAATTGTCTGCATCGGCATAAAAGAAGATGATGATCTGGCAACCGAAATAATAAAATGCGGAGCAACAGCATGTCTCGGCATTCCCCTGGATTTAAAGGCCATCAGGGAAATAATATTGAGGGTTAAAAAACATGCCGTGCGCAGAAGGGAAATTTATCAGATCGAGACAGCCCTCTACGAAAAATATCAATTCTCCGGCATGGTAAGCAAAAATCCGGTTATGCTCGATACCTTCTCCCTCATAAGACGGGTAGCCCCATATTTCAGAACCATGTTAATAACCGGAGATACAGGAACAGGGAAAGAAGTCCTGGCCAGAGCGCTTCATGATTCTGGTCCCGGCTCAGGAGAGCCATTTGTTGTATGCAACTGCAGCGGACTGGTAGAACATCTTATTGAAAGCGAACTTTTCGGACATGTAAAGGGAGCCTTTACAGGCGCAGTATCAGACAAGAAAGGCCTGTTTGAAGCTGCAGAAAATGGAACCATACTCCTTGATGAAATTGGACATATGCCCTTAAGTTTTCAGGCTCATCTTTTAAGGGTGCTCCAGAATGGCGAATTCAGGCGTGTCGGAAGCACTAAGACGATGTCAGCCAAATGCAGGGTTATTGCTGCCACAAATGTTGATCTGGCAGAGTTGGTTGATAAGGGGCTTTTTCGTAAGGATTTATATTTCAGACTCTCTGTAATTACCATGAAGTTACCGCCGTTAATAGAAAGGAAGGAAGATATTCCCTTCCTGTGCCGTTTTTTCCTTGACAGGTTCCGAAAGGACATAGGGAAAAATATAAAAGGGATATCAAACCCCACCAGACATCTTCTAATGTCATATGACTGGCCCGGTAACGTTAGAGAGCTTGAAAATGTTCTCGAACGGGCTGTACTTATGACTACCACTAATTTTGTCAGGCCGCAGGATTTACCAGCTCATATAAGAGAGCAAAAAACAGATAATGGAAAAGGCACTTCAATTGAGGGCCTTGTAAAACAGCACATTAAAGCAATACTGATAGCTGCAGATGGTAATCAGACAAAGGCAGCCTCCATGCTTGGCGTAAGCAGAAGGGCCTTAAACAGAAAGATGCATAAGTATGGTTTAAAAAAAGATATATAAAAATCCCTGCCATCAAAGCCCGTGGGCTGATACGCCCAATACAGACCAAAATCGCCCACTAATAAGACAGCCCAGGAACCCCCAATAAGTTCTTATAAATTAAGCAGTTATTTCAGACTGTCAAATCCATTAGAAAAATCTTTTCAAGCAAGATGCCAAAACCGCCCATCTCACTATAACTTATATATAAGAAACCTTATTAAATTAAGGACTTAGCTGTGGGCATAAAAATGGCAACTAATTATTACTATGAAGAGGATAATTGCCATAACAATAGCCATTCTATTAGCAAGCGCAGGATATTCATCAGCTACAGAAAACACATCGGTTATAAATGTTAAAACAAGAGTGTTGCCTGTTATGAAATATTCCATCCTTTATCAGGAGAGCAATTTAACCATTACTCAGGAAGATATTAACAAGGGATTTATAGATGTACAGGAGGCAGTTGTGCTTTCCGTGAAAACTAACTCAACTAATGGATACTTATTGGCCTTCTCATTGGAGAGTAATATGTTTAGCAGAGTAACTGTACGTAATGAAAATAATGTATACAATCTCTCTGAAACAGGCGGTGAAATACATATGCCTTTTCATGGAATGAACGTTACAACACAGAAATTAAGCATTAGATTCCATTTATTATCAAACATATCACCGGGTCAATATGAATGGCCCGTAAGTGTTCTGATAAGTGCAATATAGTTTTTCCCTCAATACAATCGTTAACAAACAATTCTTCTCTTTCCAAATATTCTTAGTCCACATCCTGACTTATTAGACCACAAAATAAGGTAATGCCCTAAGTAATTGATTTATTTACAGAAAAATTTAAAAAAGGCTAAAGTTTTTTTAAAGACTGCCGAAGAATACCAATTACATACACGTAAAAAGGCTGTTCGCTAACAGATGCACATATTCCTGCTAAATCTGGAATCCGTATCAAGTACGGGGCAGGCATGGTACAAAAGGAAATCTGAAAATTTGTATTATCGTTTCCCGGGCAGGGTAGCAAACAAATTCTAAGGGAAACCCTGGATTCCGTGTGAAGCAAGGAATAAAACGTTGCATCAAATTAATAACACGCAGTAATTATAGCGCCCTGATTTTCAGGGCCCAGTAAATTTTTGAACAGCCTCAACAAAGAAAGGGGGGGTAGGATAGAAAAAAACATAACGGCATTACGTGTTAAAATTTATTGCAAGATTTGCAACGAGATTAAACCTAAAGGAGTTTAAAGATGAAAAAAATAATGATAGTTGTTTTAGCTTTGACGTTCATGTTATCTGCAACTGCCGCTGTTCATGCAGCAACAGCAACAAGCGCTCTGAGTGCTTCAGCAAGTGTTGCGGCAAACTGTAATATCCAGAGCGTCTCAAATCTGGATTTCGGCACATACGATCCAACATCTGCCGTTGCAGATGATGACGGCATTGGCAATGTCCAGTTCCGCTGTACAAAGGGCACTTCCTATCAGATGTATATAACAGGAACAAGAACCATGACAAACGGGACTGACACCCTTAACTATGAACTCTATCGTGAAACTGCCAGAGCAAATGCATGGCCCATCGCCATACCTGGAGTAAGCGGTTCAGCAGCCAATAATTCACCGGTAACCACAAATATTTACGGCAGGATTTCTGCTTTACAGGATGTATCAACCAGAGGTGGCCCCCAAAAATCGGACAGTCGTATAAGGTGTAAAATACGACAAAC
>DYJL01000057.1 GCA_020723105.1 Nitrospira japonica
CCTTGGCTTCCTTTTCCTTCTTTGCCTTCTCTTCTCTCTTTTTTTCCCATCTGTCCTCCTCGGTCTCCATACCGATTTGCTTCCTCAATCTCTTGCCGCCATAGTGATACGCATAAAAACTGACAATTAGAAAAAAATAAAATACAATTGTGATACGTATTCTGGAGTCAAATGACGCTTTAGGGTCTATCCAAATTGGAATCAAAACATTTGTTATTGGTGCAATTGTTATTATCAACATATTCTTTGCAGCATAAACATCAACACCTTTCTTTCTTAAAATGATAAATGAGGAGTAAGTAATGGCCATGCTAAGAATGAAGAAAGATAGGAATAATATTACTAACGTTTCAAAGTTTTTTAAGTCTAATGAATCCAAAATGTAATTTGTCGAAAATCCAATAATAGCCGTAACAATAAGATTAATCACAATATATCTTTGAAGTGCTTTATTGTCTATTAACGTCATAAAACCTCCTAACACCCGGAATATATCGGTTGCGGTGGCGGCGGTGAAGTCACCCCTGACGAACCTGAATTATTAACAGGTGGAGGTGGTGCTGCAGCTTCACTTGCTGCCGTTCCTGGGTTTAAATTTGGTGGTGACAATGATTCTGTCTCCGATTTCTTTCCGGTTTGTCCATCTGTGCCATTGTTATTGTTACCGTGATTGACTGCTTCTGTATTATTTGTTCCAGCATTTGCAGGATTGCTTGCTTTTGCAGCATCTGCTGGTCCTGGTGCTTGAGTTTTTTCGCCGGCAGCTTTTGCAGCATCAATTCCTGTATTAGCTATCCCGAGGGCTCTTGATATAATGCCGATCAAATTCCCAAGGTTTATAAATCCTCTTGCTTCTAACCCTGCCCCTGAAAGATCAGTTGCTGCAAGACCGATATTCCTCGCTGCCTCTGAATCTGACATACGGCCTGTTTGGTTTGCCCAATAACTAAATCCGGCTGATAAAGCAGAAACTCCAGCAGCCACTGGTTTAGCAGCAGGATTAGCAAGAGCAACCGTACCAGCCACTGCGCTTCCAATCCCCAATCCAGTGGAAACATTGGTAACCCAGTTCAGCCCCAACGGATCTCTGAACACAATCGGATTATTTACGACATACGAGTATCTGTTAAGCGCCTGAGGATTAGTGAGTTGTCTGAACTGCGTCAACTTGAAGTCTCTGTAATTCGACAGTTCGACACGCACCGGCACCACAGGATCAGCGCTTACAAACCTCGCCAACTTCGGATCATAATACCTTGCCCCCATGTAAATCAACTCCGTCTCTGCATCAAACTCATGCCCTGCATATTTATACTTCACTTTTGTCGGGCTTGTATCTGATAATATTTCTCCAAAAGGATAATAGAGCAGCTCCTCTTTTACGTCCCCATTTTGGTCCGTAATAACAGTACTGCTTTCAAGATGGTCTGTATGGTAGTAGTAAGTGTCAGCGCCCTTCACCTGAGCTATCCTCTTTGTTCCGGCAAAGATGTATTTCGTACAAACTCCACTTGTGCATTCATAAAGCTGTCCGATGTATTTGGTAGTTTGCCCGGAAACGGTCTTTGTCACCCTGCTGCCGAGGGCGTCATAGACAGAATCAACATATGTGGAACCGTAATTTATCCTTGTCGGCATATTATCATAATTATATGTCAGCGTCTTTCCGGCCCTTGATGTCATATTGCCGTTATTGTCGTAAGTGTATGTGTCCGCTCCCGCCTGTGTCACTGCATGCACGTGATCCGGATCTGTATAAGAGTAATTCCCCTTCCGGCTGTTGTATGTCATGTTGCCTATCTTATCATACTGATAAGTAAGCGTGCCTCCGTATGAAACGCTGGCCGCTGACGTCAGTCGGTCTGACTCATCATAAACATAGGTCCTAGTCTTTGCACTATCCATATAGTCGCTTATCCCCGTTATATTCCCTGCATCGTCGTAACCATAAGAGATATTGATAAGCCCGCCCTGCGTTACACTGTTTGTGGTCAGCGAATACAAACGGTTGTTCTCTGCAATGTATTGATACATTGAGTTTACTACATTATTGCCATAACCAACTGACAAGGGATCGCCAACTGCCGTATAACTGCTGTAATTTGCATAAGTCGTGGCCCCTGATTTGATATCCTTGATATTCCCGTTGCCGTCATATGTGTAATCAACCGCAGACGTGTCAGGAGAGGTGGCCCCCAAAAATCGGACAGTCGTATAAGGTGTAAAATACGACAAACG
>DYJL01000058.1 GCA_020723105.1 Nitrospira japonica
CAGAATGATAGCCGTTGTGCTCGCTCTATAAATACGAATTTCGATATCCCGAACGTTCCAGATCAGCGACCCGGCGCCACTGATCACGAATTGCCAACCTGAGCGTCATCGCCGGGTTCGCTGCATTTGGTTTGTTGGGCGATGATCTCATCGCTATCGCCTCCGCTTCCAATCCAATCTGACTCCAATGCGCTTGGCCCATGTGCCATCCCAGTCCACTTTAAGTCCTTGCCGCTTGAGTGCTGCGGAAATCTCGTTACCAATCCCCAAAGCAGCAGCCTCCCCGTCCTGAATAGCCCCGTAATTGAGAAACAGGCCCTGCCCCTCAACGGCGGCCTCCGTATCCTGCATATGGTAGAAAGCGTAACCGCGAACCTGCTTGCCGCTCTTGGCAACCTGCTCCATCTCGTCTCGGATTTCGCCCGCCCCGCACGTGCCGCAGCAACTGAAATCCTGCCGGCAGACAATGCCGACACGCTCCAACTCCGCGAACGCAGTATCAAGCCGATCGCAGTCAGTCGTCTTCGGCCAAGACGCCTGTTCCTGCCTATGGGCGGCGATCAACTCGCGAGTTATCTTGACTGCATGCGGCGTGAGCACCTCAGCATCGTAGTCGTCGGAAAGGACCTCAACTGCGCTTTCGGCAATCTCGGTCTCTGGCCGAAAGCCGCCTGCAACATCGCGCTGGATGTAGCCCCGAAGCTCTTTGAGCGCCTCCTCTGTGACTTGCTTCTTCATGGTGACAGTGCCTTTCGGCTGGCAGCCGGCGGATGCGAAGCATATCGCGATGATGACTGCTATGTGTCGTATGACTTGAGACATTTCCGCCCAACGTTTGCATGAGGGGTTTTGCCCAGAGCCCGAAGGGCGGCGGGTAAAATCTCTCTCAATGCATTTGTTAGCTGAGTTTTTTTAGGAAAGCCCTAATCTGCATTTTAAACAGCTCTTGACTATATTGGATTTTCTTTTCTTTTACCTTAAACTTCCTATCAAACTCCTTGACTTTCTCATGATCAAAAACAAATACATCACTTTGTTTCGCTTTCCATTTTTTATTTCCAAAGAATCCAGGCTGAAGCTCTAAAACTAGTAATCCTAAAGGATACTCTCCATCCATATTGCTGACCTGATGGTCAATACCATTCTTAAACCCATGCTTGCAGTAATTATGAGGATCTCCATAAATAACAATCGCTGGAATATTTCTTTTTTCTAATACCGATTTTGTCTTTTCAATTAATGCTGTACCTATTCCTTTCCTCTGATAGTCTGGATGAACACAGAAAGGACCAAATGAAACTATTTGCACCTTTTCTAAGTCATCACTTAAAAGGTACGAATCTGTATACATGATTGAAGCTATCACGTTTCCATCGATTTCTGCGACATAGTCAAGCTCTTTAATAAAGTCTTTGTGATCACGCAGTATATGACATAAATAGTGTTCATCACATCCTGGAGTATATAAATTCCAGAACGCTTCTCGTGTCAGTTCTTCGACTTTGAAGTAATCGTCTTTAGTTTCTAAACGAATGTTAATATTCACAATATTCCTTTTTCTACGTAAAGCCTGCTGCTAACGCCAGCTCTCACCAGTAAGGGCCGCACTGTGGCCCGCATCTGGTGCAGAGCCTGGTTATGCATTCCTTCTTTTTCTATATTCTTTATATGCAGTTAAAACTTTTTCAAAACGTTCCTTTTGACCATCATCTAATGGTGATTTTTTCAATTTCCTCAATAGTTCTTTGAACATATATCCAGATCTAAAGAAATAAGGTCTACATTCAATGAAACTTAGCGCCGCTTCAACAGCTTTTGGCTCACCAGAAACTATGCGCTCATATGCCCCAGAAACACCGCCCGGAAAAGCCAACGTGTTATATTGACAATGGAAATCAGCGCATGCCTTTTCCCATTCCTTTCGTTTGCTATCGTTTTTATCACGGTATTTCACAGTTTCATCAATGCGTTTTTTAAGACGATTAATTGTCTCTGCGTTGCGCAATATTTCTTCTGAATAGTGTCCCATGATCTAAGGTGCATCTCACGGTAGGAACGCCGATTACCCGGCTGCCCTCCACACGGACCCGGACTTTCGGTTTTCCGCATCCGGTTCTTCGGTTATATCAAAAGTGCAAGAATGCT
>DYJL01000059.1 GCA_020723105.1 Nitrospira japonica
TTTTTTTAATATCGTTGGATATAGATCCAACCTACTGTATCACCAGTAGTTTTCTACTCCGGCGTGCATTTTCAGTAATGAATTTGTGCGAAGCCCGGAGGACAATGTAGCCCTTGGCAGTCCGCCTGAAGAGAGAATCGTGAGAGGATCTCAACTCCGGAAGCATCAATCCGGATGGGAGCTGAAATAACGGTATGCGTAACAGATGTGAACTGTTGATAAACGTCGTAACTGCTACAGGCTTAAGATGCTGACAAGCCTGAACCAAACGGTAAGAGGTATGGATAGGATGTTCCACTGTCATCCTACGTGATCCGCTAATCCTCCGGCGAATAGACAGACGCTAACCCGTTGTGTATTAAAAGCGGAACTTGGTAAGCCCGTATTTTTCCCGAAAGGGACCGTTGACCGTAAGGAAGACCTATGGAAGTGCGGGTAGAGGAGCGTCGGAAAAAGCGAATGCTGTTTTGTAATGAAGCAGATACGGGTTCAAAATTTGCCCGGCATGAAAATGAGCAGACTTCCGGCATGGTGTTGGATCACGAGAAACGATTTGGGCGGAATAACCGTATTGGTGTGGATGGATGATATCATATTCTGATATTAACGGCCATATGGGCTATCGGAACCTGTGGGATCTCATTGACTGGGAGGAGCAGGAACGGATAGTATCCCGCATTCAGGCGCGTATCGTGAAGGCAGTGAAGGCAGGATCAACGGAATCGGTTCGCGGCCTTCAAAGGCTGCTATCCCGATCGCTCGCCGGAAAGCTTTTGGCAATCAGGCGGGTCATATCCAATCGTGGAAAACGGACGCCAGGCGTCGACAATGCCATACTCGATACGCCTGAAAAGAGGTGGGAAACTCTGCGGAATTTAAATCTTCCCATATACAAGGCGAAGCCACTCAAACGCACATACATCCCGAAAAAGAATGGCAAGCAACGGCCATTGGGTATTCCGGTTATGCATGATCGTGCGGAACAGGCCCTTGAACTATTCGGGCTTGATCCGGTGTCGGAAACGACGGCTGATATTCATTCATATGGATTTCGGAAACGACGATCCGCCTGGGATGCCATCGAGGCCGTGTATAATGCATTGAGACTAAACGGCAGCCCCAAATGGATACTGGAAGCGGACATCAAGGGGTGTTTTGACAACATCAGCCATGACTGGCTCATGCAGAACATTCCCATGAACAAAAGGAAGCTGGGACAATGGCTCAAGTGCGGTTATCTTGAACGACACATGTATAATCCTACGGATGAAGGAACCCCTCAAGGAGGAATCATCTCACCAACACTTGCCAATATGGCACTCGACGGTATGCATGGCCTTCTGGAGAATCAATTTAAGCGGGCTGATAAAGTACATTTTATCAGATATGCAGATGACTTCATTATAACCGGCAACACCAAAGAATTGCTCCAAGACCAGGTCAAACCTTGTATTGAGGCATTTCTTAACTTACGGGGCCTTGCTTTATCAGTAGAGAAGACCGTCATAACGCATATTGACGATGGTTTTGATTTCCTTGGATTCAATATCAGGAAATACAATGGAAAACTACTGACAAAACCGGCAAAGTCCAGTATTAAAAGAATCAGAGCTAAAGTCAAAGACCATCTGGATAGTCATAAAACGGCGAAAACAGAAACTGTAATCAATAAACTCAACTCATTTATCAAGGGTTGGGCCAATTACTACAGGCATGTCGTCAGCTCGAAGATTTTCGCAAGTCTTGACCATGCATTATGGCAAATGACATGGAAATGGGCCAAGAGGAGGCATCCAAACAAATCAAGCGCCTGGGTGAAGAATAAGTATTTTCAAACAATCAAAGGCCGAAGCTGGAGATTTATGGAAAAAGACGACCCGGAACCTTTGTTTCTTTTAGGAAGCATCCCGATTCGAAGGCACATCAAGATTAAAGCAGAGGTCAATCCATATGATCCTATATGGAGAGACTATCTTATTGACCGTGTAACACGAAACTCACTGCCGGGTGTTTTGCGATGCCTTACCGATGCTTGAGCCGTATGAGGCGAAAGTCTCACGTACGGTTCTAAGGGGGCCTGGGAATGGCAACATCCCCCGGCTACCCGACACATCCAGGGC
>DYJL01000012.1 GCA_020723105.1 Nitrospira japonica
TCAACGATTTGTTTTTACTTCTACCTACGGTAACATTTTTTATGAGTCAATTCGCAGGCCAAATATGATTTGATTTTATTTTATTTTTTCGATAAAATAATTATCCTTTTTTCAGCTAAAAAGACAGCTGTAATAAATTCGCAAAATCATAAACAGGCTGGGATGTTATGATAGAGAAAAAATGTGAACAGATTCTCGATAAGTATTACTCCGAAAAAGGCAGTGTAATATCCATCCTTCAGGATGTCCAGGAAGCCTTTGGATATATCCCGGAAGACACAGTTTTCTGGTTTTCTGAAAAGCTTAATATTCCCGCAAGTAATTTCTTTGGTGTGGCAACTTTCTATGCTCAGTTTTATTTAAAGCCACGCGGTAAAAATATTATAACGGCCTGCTGCGGTACAGCGTGTCATGTAAAAGGAGCTGAGCCGATGATTAACCGTATCAGGGCTGATTTGGCAATTGCCGAAGGCGAAGACACTACTCATGACGGTCAGTTTACAATTGAAAAGCTGGCCTGTGTAGGCGCCTGCAGTATTGCGCCGGTTCTCATAGTAAACAAAAAAGTTTATGGCAACATGTCTCCTGACAAGGCATCGAAGACTTTGAAGGAATTTGAGAAGAATAAATAAGGCTACGCACAATGGCAGAAAAGAAAAAGACTACTAAAACCGATAAAAAACCGAAGGCCGAGATGATGGATCCAAAAGACCTCACTATCCGTGTATGCGTAGGCACCGGTGGACTTGCAGCAGGCAGCAGCGAGGTGATAAACACCTTTTATAAAGAACTCGATACTCAGGGACTTAAGGCGCATATTGAGAAAAAATGCGTGAACAAAACAGGCTGCCGGGGTTTTTGCGCAAAAGATGTTCTTGTAGATGTAATCATTGACGGCAATCTGTCAACCTACCAGTTTATAAAGCCGGAGATGGTCAGCCGCATTGTAACCGAGCATATCACAAACGGCACCCCTGTAAAGGAATGGCTGGTTGGTCCTGACTATCATGTTTTCCATGACAAGCAGACCAAGATTCTTCTGAAGCAGTGTGGACAGATTGACCCTGAGGATATCGAAGCATATATTGGTATCGGAGGGTATGAAGGAGCCAGAAAGGCCCTCTCCCTGAAGCCTTTTGAGGTGATCGAAGAGGTAAAGGCCTCAGGCCTTCGCGGAAGGGGCGGAGCCGGATTTCTGACAGGGCTAAAATGGGAGTTCTGTAGATTGTCAAAAGGCGATCCTAAATACATTATTTGTAATGCTGATGAGGGAGATCCCGGAGCTTTTATGGATCGGGCCATTATTGAGGGCAATCCGCACTCAGTTATTGAGGGAATGATCATAGGCGCATTAGCCATAGGTTGTGAGACCGGATATGTATATATTCGGGCGGAATATCCCCTTGCGGTTGAAAGACTGCGCATGGCGCTTGAGCAGGCGCGTGAGAAAAATTTCCTTGGAAAAAATATTTTTGGCAGTTCGATTAATTTTGATATTGGGATCAAGCTTGGAGCAGGCGCATTTGTTTGCGGTGAGAGTACAGCGCTTATGCGATCTATTGAAGGTAAGCGAGGCATGCCGCGGCCGACCCCGCCGCGCTCGGTTAATAAAGGATTGTGGAACAAACCCACAGCGCTGAACAATGTTGAGACGTTTGCAAATATCCCCATGATCATTACCAATGGCGCAGCCTGGTATGCTTCATACGGAAATGAAAACAACAAGGGCACAAAGGTGTTTGCACTTACCGGCAAAGTAAAAAATACGGGACTCATCGAGGTCCCGCTCGGTATATCACTGAAAGAGATCATCTATGACATCGGCGGAGGAGTTGAAAAGAACCGTAAACTGAAAGCGGTCCAGACCGGTGGCCCTTCAGGTGGATGTATCCCGGCATCCCATATAGACATGCCAGTTGATTTCGATTCATTGACAAAAATAGGATCAATGATGGGTTCAGGCGGCATGGTTGTTCTTGATGATTCAACCTGCGTAGTAGATATGGCAAAGTTCTTTCTTACTTTTACGGAAGATGAATCATGCGGTAAATGCCCGCCTTGCAGGATCGGCACAAAAAGGATGCTTGAAATACTGACCCGAATAACAGAAGGCAAAGGGAAAGAGGGAGATATGGAGCTGCTTGTTGAGCTTGGTATTGATATCGCGCAGTCATCCCTCTGCGGACTTGGACAAGCAGCTCCGAATCCGGTGCTTTCCACAATAAAATATTTTTATGAAGAATACGATGCACATATCAGGGATGGCATATGTCCTGCCAATGTTTGTAAAGCACTGCGCCAATATGTGGTAAGTGTAGAGCTATGCAAGATGTGCGGCAAGTGTTTCAGGGTATGCCCTGCCGGCGCTATTAGCTGGCAGCCCAAGAAGAAAGCTGCAATTGATAAAGTAAAATGCATAAAATGCGGTGCATGCTTTGAGGCATGTCCGTTTAACTCAATCATGTAACTGTTGTCTGTTTTGTCATTCCCGCGAAGGCGGGAATCCATTTATATGGAATTGGATTCCGGCTTATCGATTCGCCGAAGCGAAAAGACTGCCGGAATGACGGAGAAGATGGAGGGTAGTATGGTCAGCACAAGGCGTTTAAAAGAAATAATATTATTTAAGGATCTTACACAGGAAGAGCTTGAAAAGATTTCAACCATACTGAAGGAGGCGTTCTATTCAAAAGGAGCTGTAATCTGGGAAGAAAACAGCCAGGAACAGGGGCTGCAGATTATTGATTACGGCAGGGTAAGAGTTACCAGAAGGACCAAAGAGAATGCAAAGCAGACGTTTGCTGTATTGAAACAGAACGGCTTTTTCGGTGAACTTTCCCTTCTTGACGGGCGGTCCCACTCTGCTGCTGTAGAAGCTGTAGAAGATACAAAGGTCCTGATTCTCCAGAGAGCTGATATGGAAAAACTCCTGCAAGAGTCTCCGCACACAGCATATAAGATTGTCCGTGAGATGACCATTGCTATCTGCGAGATACTGCGGGATATGAACAATAAATATATGAATCTTGCTGATTATATTTGGGAGTGAACATTGTCAGAAGATAAATTAAAAATAACAATTAACGGGATTGAGACCCGGTGTGAAAGAGGAACGACTATTCTTACTGCTGCAAGGCTGGCAGGAGTGAAGATTCCAACTCTCTGCCATGATGACAGGCTGGAACCCTATGGCGGCTGCCGCCTGTGCATCGTTCAGATTAAAGGTGTGAACAGGCCCCTGCCTGCGTGTACCACCCCTGTTTCGAACAACATGATAATTACTACAGAAAACGAAACACTGACCAGAATGCGAAAAAATGTTCTGGAACTCCTGCTGTCCAACCATCCTAATGACTGCATGAGATGCGAAAAGACCGGCGAATGCGAGCTGCAGGATCTGGCATATAAATACGATGTGGACGGGAAACGTTTTGAGGGTGAGATGTGGAACCTGCCAATCCGTGAGGACAACCCGTTTATCACATATGAGCCTAACAAATGCATATTGTGCGGAAGGTGCGTGAGAATATGCAATGAAGTCGTAATGGCAGGCACTATTGACCTTGTTGGAAGGGGTTTCAATTCAATGCCTGACACGGCTTTCAGAAAACCGCGTACTCTGGAGAATTGCGAATTCTGCGGGCAGTGTGTGTCCACCTGTCCGACCGGAGCGCTGACCGACAGGAAGGGCAGAGGCAAAGGACGTTCATATGAAATGAAGAAGGTGAAGACTACCTGTTCGTACTGCGGCACAGGATGCAACTTCTATTTAAATGTCAGAAACAATAAAGTTATAAAAGTGACCTCAGCTTATGATGCGCCTGTTAATGAGGGAAACCTCTGCATAAAGGGGCGCTATGGTTATGACTTTATTCACAGCCCTGAAAGGATAACAACTCCTCTGATAAGAAAAGACGGCAGCTTCCACGAAGCCACCTGGGATGAGGCCCTTGGACTCATTGCAAATAAATTTAAAGAGCTGATTGACAAGTACGGACCTGAAAAGGTCGGAGCATTTTCCTCAGCGCGCTGCACAAATGAGGAAAACTATCTGCTTGCAAAGTGGGTCAGATGCGCAATCGGATCTAATAACGTGGACAACTGCGCGCGTGTCTGACACGCCCCGACTGTTGCCGGTCTGGCAACAAGCCTGGGGGCGGGAGCCGCCACGAATTCATTGTCCCAGATGCCGGATATTGACACGCTCTTTCTGTTCGGGTCCAACCCGACAGAAGCGCACCCCATAGTTTCCTTCTGGCTCAAAAAGGCATTGCGCAACGGCGCAAAGCTTATCGTAGGCGACCCCCGTAAGACCTGGATGGCAAGACGCGCCGACATCTGGCTCAACCTTAAGCCCGGCAGCAACATAGCCATGATGAACGGCCTTGTGAACGTGATACTCCAGAACGGCTGGGAGAACAAGGAGTTTATCGCAAAAAGGACGGAGGGGTTCGAAGAGCTCAAGGCAAAAGTTAAGGAATACGACCTGGAGCGGGTTGAAAGGCTTACAGGTGTTTCAAAAGAAGATATAATCGAGGCCGCGCGCCTGTATTCTCACGCCAGCAAGGCGATGATAGTCTACGGGCTCGGAGTTACAGAGCATCAGACCGGCACTGAAAACGCTATGGCTATCGCCAACCTCGCGCTTGTCTGCGGACATCTAGGCAGGCCTTCAACGGGTATTATGGCGCTCAGGGGGCAGAATAACGTCCAGGGCGCTTCTGACCTCGGCCCATTGCCGGCAACGCTCCCCGGTTACCAGCCGGTTTCTGATGCGAAGCTGCGTGAAAAGTTTGAAAAGGCCTGGGGCATAAAGATAAGTCCCAAACCTGGACTTAAGTCCGTTGAGATGCTTGATGAATGCAGGAGGGGAAATTTCAAGGGACTGTTCATATTAGGAGAAGACCCGGCCCAGACAGACCCTGATCTCCACCATGTGTGGAAGGCGCTTGAGTCTGTTGAATTCCTTGTGGTACAGGACATCTTCCACACTGAGACAACGCGTTTTGCCCACGTGATACTCCCCGGCGCGAGCTTCGCTGAAAAAGACGGCACGTTTACAAACGGCGAGCGCAGGGTACAGCGCGTGAGAAAGGCGATAGAGCCTCTTTCCGGAATGGCGGAATGGGAGGTCATCTGCAAGATATCAACCTTGATGGGTTATCCTATGCATTATAATCATCCATCTGAAATAATGGATGAGATCGCGAGCCTTGTGCCCATATACGGCGGCATCAGCTATGACCGTATTGAGGAAAAAGGGATTCAATGGCCCTGCCCGACAAAAGATCATCCTGGAACGACAACCCTTTATACAGACTTGTTTTCAAGGCCGGGAGGACTGGCGAAGTTCATGGCATTGGATCACAAGGGACCTGGCGAGGTTACTGACAAGCAGTATCCGTTTGTCCTTGTAACAGGAAGGATACGGGAACATTATAATAATGGTTCGATGTCGAGAAGGGTGTCAGGGATCATGGAGCTGATCGGGGAAGAATTGCTTGAGATCAGCTCGGAAGATGCCAAAAAACTCAAGATCAACAACGGCGATATGGTAAAAGTATCCTCGAGGCGGGGAGAAATAAAAGTGAAGGCAAAGGTCACAGACCGCTCCCAGCCCGGCAATGTGTTCCTCACATTCCACTATCAGGACGCTCTGACGAACCTGCTTACATCAGAACACAGAGACCCGATCACCGGCACGCCGGAATATAAATCCTGCGCCGTGAAGATAGAGAAGTAGGACTTTCGCGTCATCCCTTTTATTTGAGATTTAAATAATAGTTGGACGAGGTGTAATGCCTCGTCCATAACGCATCTTAACATTTTAAAGAAATTTGTCTTATAATAATGCAAGATGAGCAAAAGGCTATACGAAATTCATGCAGACATATGTAAAACATTGGGCAATGCCAGACGGATTGAAATTCTGAACATTCTTAATGACAGGGAATTAACCGTAAGCGAACTTATAGAAAGTATTGGAGCACCTGCTGCAAATGTGTCGCAGCATCTGTCCGTGATGAGACAGAAAGGGATACTCACCGCCAGAAGAGAGGGGAACAATATTTATTATAAGGTTTCCAACGATAAGGTGATCAGGGCTTGCAATCTTATGAGGGAAGTACTGTTTGACCAGATCGAAGAAGGCAAAAAGATAGCCAGGAAGTTTTCGGCCAAAAGCAGGTAGTCGTTATAACTGCAGACATTTGTTATGCCCCCTTATTTTCTCACGCGTAAAAATTATAATTAAAAAAGCTTGACAAGAATATTCGAATATTCTAAAATGCGAATATATGAATACTCTAATGAATCACGTCGAAACCTTAAAGCCCGTTTTTCATCCTGTGAGGATAGCCATACTTGAGGAGCTGGCTAAGGGAGTAAAGTGTGTCAGCGAGCTTGAGGAATTTCTTGCAATAAGCCAATCAAACGTCTCACAGCATCTTTCAGCCTTAAGGCTTGCCGGCATTATTGACTACTTCATAGACGGAAGGCTCAGATGTTATTTCTTGAAAAATCCCATGATCCCTGATCTGCTTGAGATACTCAAAAAAGAATACCCGGAAGAGCTGCCGGGTCCGGAATGCTGTCCGGTCACAAAAAAAGGCACATATCACGGGGACAGGAAAAAATAAACAGGGAAGGAGACTATAGAATGACGCTCCCCAAGTATTTTCATGAAAAACTGTACAAAAACCTATTTGAAAAGACCTGGCCGCTCTGGCTTGGCGGCATTCTGATAGCATTTTTGAACATACTAATGTTTTTATTTCTAATGCCGCTTGGCGGAATATATCCGGCTATTGCAGATTGGGGTATATGGATATACAGGCTGGCAGGGTTGAAGATAACCCCGCCATGGGGAACTCTAACGCCGCCCCATCTTAGTATTATTAGTATTCTAAATTTCGGACTGATATTCGGCACATTAATCTCAGCCCTTCTTTCGCGACAATTTAAACTCAGAAAAGATTCAACAGCCGGTTACATCCAGGGTTTTGCCGGCGGCGCCATGATGGGTATCGGCAGTTTCCTTGTAGGCGCCTGCATCTTTGGAGGATTTTATTCATCAATCATGTCCTTATCCCTGAGCGGGTTATATATGATGATTGGGTTGCTCACAGGCGCTTTTTTAGGCGGAAAACTTATGATATGGCAGGCATTCAGAGAGGCAGAAAAGATGGAGTTCACGGAGCTCGTTGATCTGAAAACAGCTCCTGAAAAAAAGGTCAAACGAGTGATTAATTATCCGTTAACAGGTCTTTTTGTTACAATCATTTTGGTTATCACAGCCTCAGTTTATTTTCTCACCGGGAAAAATGTTTTTGGGGGGATATTGCTCTTTGGCGCAGCCTTCGGGATAGTCTTCCAGAGATCCTCTTTTTGTATATCTGCCGGTTTCAGGGAAGTCTTTACATCAAAGCATAATGAGCCGATGCGGATCCTCCTGCTTAGTCTTGCGATAGGGACTCTGGGATTTACCATTATAAAGGCAAATGGTTTCAGACCTGCAGATATGTTCATCCTTCCGGCAGGCTTGCACAGTATTATTGGCGGGGCAATTTTTGGATTCGGCATGGTTATAACAGGCGGTTGAGCGGCAGGGATACTCTGGCGGTCCGCCGAGGGATATATAAGACACTGGTTTGCTATGCTTGGGGCCATGCTTGTAGCAGGCTTGTGGGTTCCTCTTTATGGAGAACAGGCAGGAAAAGGCTGGCTCTATGGGAAAACGGTATTTCTGCCTGAAAAACTCGGTTGGGGAGGTTCTTTAATTGGTGTGCTGGTAATACTTATCGCTTTTTACATCTTTGTAACCTGGCTTGAATTAAAAAAGAAATAAGGAGTTCTAAACATGGATAAACTTTATATGGTGGATATGAGGAATGGGACCTGAATTCCTCCGGGAATTTTAATCTCCATGGTCATGGAGAAACTTGAGAAGTCAGAAAAAGGTACAACACTGAATATGCTTGTAGATTGTTCCTCTACCGGAGAGAAAATCTATGGTGTCTTGCAAGATGAAGGTTATGATGTAAAAATGGTGCGCATTAAAGAAAGTGAATGGGCTATAAAAGCGAAAAAATAAATTTAAAGGAGGATAAAATGAGCAAGACTTTTACACTATTGCTTGGCACATCACCGTATTCTTATGAGAACACACTTACCACGGTAAAGATCGCAGAATCTGCCCTGAACAAAGGATACACGGTCAACGTCATCGCATCCGGTGACGGGGTGTATTGTTTTTTGAAAGGGCAGAAGGCAAAGGGGATAACCAATGCTGAGGAGAAGTTTACAGAGCTTATCGAGAAAGGCCTGAGAGTATATCTCTGAGGCGGGTGTCTCAACTTTCGCCGTGCAGCGAAGAATGATTATCTTGATAACGCAGAAGTCGGCACCCTCAAGGGTCTTTTTAAAACGATGGGGGAAACCGATATCTGGCTGAATCTGGGAGCATAAAAACAGTGTAAGTGTCAGTGATTAGTGTCAGATATAAATAGGTTGTTGAACTGACACAGATACTGTCCACTGACACCTTAAAGGAGGATGTTATGGGAAAGATAGCAATAGTTTTGAGAAGGTCGCCATATGGTGATATTAATGCGGCAGAGGCTGTAAGGCATGCGCTTGGCGGTGTTGCGGATGAATTAAGTGTAGACCTCATTTTGGTTGACGCCGGAGTTTTGCTCGCAAAGCAGGGGCAGGACGATACGGAAACAGGCTTTACAAATCTGGGAGATACACTGATGGACTGCTTAGAGATGGGAGTAGATGTATATGCAGATAAGCATTCACTCAGAGAAGAGAATATGGATACGGCGGATATCCCTGAAGGTATTAAGGTAGTAACCGGCTCAGAAATAGCCGATATTATTAAAAATGCAAAGACAACAATGATTTATTAAGGAGGTTGTTATGTTTGTTATTGTCAAAAGCGGACCTGATACACAGGATGGGAAGAGAGGGATAAAGCTGGCAAGAGACATGTCTGCCGATATCTGCCTGATTCAGAATGCAGTATATTTTGCCCGGAAAGAGAGCCTTGAAGGCTTTTGCGGAAAGGTGTATATTCTTGATAAAGATGCCGGTCTCAGAGGCTTGAAAGATGACGAACTTGAGAAGAGGATAAAGAAGATCGATTATGACGGTCTTGTTGAAATGATGGCTGGAGAAGACAAGGTAGTTGGGATGTATTAAAAAATTATTAAGGAGGTTATCATGGCAAAAATAGCTGTTATAGGCGGTTCCTTCGGAGGCTTGACAGCAGCCTTTGAACTTAAGAGGCTTCTTGGTAACAAAGCAGATGTAACATTGCTCTGTGATGTGAACAAGTTTGTCTTTGTCCCATCACTTCCATGGATTTCAATGGGATGGCGAAAACCTGAAGACATAACACTTCCTCTTGAAAAGATATTAACCCCCAAAGGAATAAAATTTATACATGAAGAGGCAACAGGAGTTGATGCTGATAATTCAAAAGTTATTACAAAGACGCAGGAGGTCCCATATGATTATCTTGTCATTGCATCAGGCCCTGCCCTTGGCTTCTCATCGGTACCGGGATTGGGCCCGGAAGGAGGTTATACGGAATGTATCTTTACTCTTGAACAGGCAATGAAGGCTAACAATGCATGGAATAAATTTCTTGAAAACCCGGGGCCGATCGTAGTCGGAGCCGTTCAGGGCGTAAGCTGTTTCGGTCCTGCATATGAATATGCGTTCGAGGTAGATACCGAATTAAGGAAGAGAAACATGCGGCACAAGGTTCCAATGACATTTGTTACTTCCGAACCATATATAGGCCATTTCGGAATCGGCGGGCTCAGAACATCCAGGAGAATGATGGAAGATGAATTTGCAGACAGGGAAATAAAAATTATAACCAATCAATCGGTGGATGAATTCACGCCGGAAGAGGTCAGGCTCAAGGATGGTACAAAGCTGCCGTTTACACTTGCCATGTTTGCTCCTCCAATGGCAGGCGTCAAGGCCGTATTCCATCTCGGCAATCCCAAAGGGTTTATTCCTGTTGATGCCAATTACCGTCACAAGAGCTATAAAAATATCTTTTCAGTAGGGGTTGCTATAGTAATAGCGCCGCCGGAACAGACGCCTGTTCCCACGGGGGTGCCGAAGACAGGATTCATGACCGAACATATGGCAAAGGATGCCGCTAAGAGTATTGCAGCAGACATACTCGGTAAGCCTTCACCCGAAACCGAGCCTGTTGGAGCCCTTTGTATTATGGATATGGGAAATAAGGCAGCATTGATGAAGGCATACCCTGTTCTTCCACCACGGCGGGTAGCAGAGCTTAAAGTAGGGATCAATTATAAATGGGCAAAGCAGGCCTTTGAAAAATATTATCTCTGGAAGATTAAAAGAGGACTGACTCAACTGCCATAAAATCAAGAGGTGTAAGATGGAAAAAATAGTAAAAAATGTCTCTATAATGTGTTTCCATGATGAACTCTGTCAGGTCTATAATGCCCTTATGACTGCATTAAGCCTTTTAAGGGAAGGCTCAAAGGTAACAATATTTTTTGGTTCCCGGGGTGTTAACGCACTTCATAAAGATAAGGTGAAAACTCTTCAATGCTTGCCTGATCAACCCAAAGAATTCGGCGAAGCTGTAATGAAAAGGATGGAAGAGATGGAACTTCCCAATGTTGAAGATTTATTTGTAATGCTGCATATGGAGGGGGCAAAACTTCTGGCTTGTCCATTGAATGTTCCGCTGTTTGGCATGAGTGAGACAAATTTTATTGAAGGTGTTGAGATAGCCAATCCGGCTACATACTATAAAGAAGTTGTCATTAAAGCAGATATGAATCTGACTTTCTAAATAATTAACTTGCAAATATTATAATTCTTGCGTACATAGCTGGAGGTCTTCATGCGTAAATTTTCCCTTGTCGAGTTTTCAGTAAATCATCCAAAACTGATCGTACTGCTTACGATTATCATTACCCTCGCATTTGCGACTCAGTTTACGAAAATCAGGACAGACACCAATCCCAAGAACATGCTTCCTGAGACATCCGATGTCAGGGTCTGGAATGACGAGGTTGAAAAGACCTTCAGTCTCTATGAAGACATGATTGTCGTTGGAATAGAGAATGATAAGGGGATTCTAAATAAAGATACCCTCGGAAAGGTTCACAGGATTACAGATGAGGTACTGAAGATCAAAGGCGTTGCTGCAAGGGATGTAAACAGTTTTCCTACTATTACCAATGTCACGGCAGAGGCCGGGACTTTGAAAGTGGCTCCCCTCATGGCACAAGTGCCTGAAAATGATGCTGAGATAGCAGCACTACAGAAGATGCTTTTTGAGAATCCTCTCTTTATCAACCGCATTATCTCAAAAGATGGAAAGACCACCGCTATCTATGTCCCTCTTGAAAAAGGGGCAAACGGAAAAGAGATTGCCGACGAGATAAGAAAGATACTGAAGAAAGAAACAGGCGATGAAAAATATTATGTAGCAGGCGATCCTGTGGCGCGTGACACCTTCGGGGCTGAGATGTTCAAGCTCATGGCTGTATTCGCCCCGATTGCAGGCATGGTAATGCTCATTGTCAGATATCTTATGTTCAGGGACCTTTTCCTCTCTATCACGCTTATGATGGACGCAATGGTCAGTATCGTCTGGAGCATGGGGCTCCTTATAGGTCTTGGCTATCCTATTCATATCATGAGTTCAATGGCCCCTGTTTTTCTGATGGCGATAGCGACAGACAGCATGCATATATTCAATGAATTCTACTTCCGCTACAGGGAGAAGAGAGATAAAAAGAGCGCGATAATCGAAACCATGCGAGCGGTGAGCCGGCCTGTCCGCAACACCGCGCTGGCAACAGCGGTTGGTTTCGGCGTGCTCCTCTTTATGAATATCATTCCTGTTAAGGTCTTTGGCGGTCTCGTAGCATTCGGCACGATAGTCCTAAGGATATTGAGTTTCAGCTTTATACCGGCGATGTTCACTTTTGTGAAGGAGAAGCAGATTGAAAAAATTGCCCATGCGGAAGACATTAAGGTGAGCGGGACATCAAAGCTCCTCCAAAAACTTGCAGGTATAGGCACGTACAGCCCAAAGACAACAGTCATTGCCGGTCTTGTGCTGTTTGCGATAGCAATCGTCGGGCTGACTCAATTGAAAGTAAACAACAACCTGGTGGAGTGGTTCAAGAAAGGCAGTGAAGTGCGCAGCGCCGATACGGTCATAAACAGGTCTCTCGGCGGCACATCGCTTGGTTATGTCGTCGCAACCGCTCAGGAAGATGATTTTATTAAAACCCCTGAAGCGATGCGCTATATCGAGGGACTTCAGCAGCACCTTGAAAAACTTTCTGTTGTCGGCAAGACCACTTCGGTTGTTGATTACGTGAAACGTATAAACCGTGTCCTCCATGACGATGATCCCGCATACGACGCCGTGCCTGATACAAAGGAGTCCATAGGACAGTATCTCTTTTTATTCAGCATGTCTGCAAAGCCGTCCGACCTCGACAATGTTGTTGATTACCCGTTCAGGAGGGCGAATATCTGGTTGCAGTTGAAGACCTGGGACGCACAGGCGATGAGGGATGTTATTAAAGCAATGGATGAGTATAAAATGGATCATCCTGTTGCCATGGAACTCAAGCCCTCGGGCATCGCCTATTTCAATCTCGTCTGGAACGATGAGGTGCTATGGGACATGTTAATGGGCTTTATCCTTGCCCTTATCGCGGTCTTTGCCATACTTGCCTTTGACTTCCGCTCTCTCAAATGGGCTGTTGTCGGATATACTCCGCTTCTGTTCACAATACTGCTCATCTACGGCGTTGTCGGCTTTATCGGCAAGGATTTTGATATGCCGATCTCCGTGCTTTCCTGTCTTTCACTCGGCATGGCAGTAGATTTTGCGATCCATTTTGTAAGCAGGCTTAGACAACGTATGACGGAAACGAAAGGCAGTGAATCCCTTTCCGATGCGTTGCTCTGGACAGCCGCGCGGCCAGGAAAAGGGATAATCCGCAATGCAGTGCTCTTTGCTGCATCCTTTGCCGTGATGATCTTTGCGCCGTTAACACCGTATATAACGGTGGGCTCTTTCATTGTCAGCATGATGATGCTCAGCGCAGTGATGACAATAATCTATCTGCCGGCTCTTATTGTTTTGCTGAAAGGCTGGCTCTTTAAAGGAGGTTTAAGATGAATAATTCCAAATTTCAAATTTCAAATTTCAAATTTCTCATTGTCTGCGCTCTGTGCTCTACACTCTGTGTTCTGCCATTTAAAGCATTTTCTCTTACCGCAGAAGAGGTTGTCAAAAAATCTCAGGAGGCGTTCTTCTATCAGGCTAAAGACTTTAAGGCAAGGGTTATGATGAAGCTGATAAGCAAAAGCGGGCAGGAAAGAGTCCGGGAGCTCACAATGCTGAGAAAAAATTACGGCGCATCAGGCGGTGAGCAAAAGTATTTCATGTACTTTTATCAGCCTGCCGACGTAAAAGACATGACGTTTATGGTCTATAAATTTCCGGCAAAAGACGACGACAGATGGCTCTTTGTGCCGGCAATCAACATGGTCAGAAGAATCGCTGCGCAGGATAAAAGTTCAAGTTTTGTCGGTTCAGACTTCACATATGAGGATGTTTCGGGAAGGGATGTAGAAGATGATACTCATACTATTACCAAGGAAGAAAAACTTGATACAAGAGAATGCTATGTAATAAAGAGCACTCCAAAGGCTCAGGATGTTGATTATACCTACAAACTCTCGTGGATTGACAAGGATAATTTCCTGCCTTTGAAAGATGAATACTATGACAAGAAAGGCGAACTCTACAGGGTCTTCAGCGCGGATGAAATAAAGGATGTGAAAGGCTTTCCCACAATCACAAAGAGGAGCATGAAGAACCTGGCGAGCGGCCACAGGACAGAGGTCACGTACACAAAAGCGGATTACAACATCGGCATAGAGGACAGCCTCTTCAGCGAACGCTTTCTCAAACAGCCGCCGAAGAAGTGGATAGAATGAAAAGAGCACAGAGCATAGAACACAGAACACAGACTAAAACAGGCTCTATTCTTTTGTCTGTGATCTGGGCTCTGTGTTCTTTGTTCTGGAATCTGTCTTTCGCCTTTGCATCAGACATTTCCATCCACGGCTTCCTTCAGGGCAATTACTCAGTCAATACCGAAACATCAAATCCTGACGGAGGTGACTTCAAATGGGCAGAGGAGAGGCTGCAGTTAAAACTTGATGCAAGCAAAGATCCGTTTCATCTGTTTCTAAAGACAGATGCCTTTTATGACCATATTGATGATGCATCTAAACTGGAATTAAGAGAAGGATACATTGATTATTCCTCTTCAGCCTGGGATTTAAGACTGGGCAGACAGATTATCACATGGGGGCTTGGGGATTTGATCTTTATCAATGATGTGTTCCCGAAAGATTATGAGGCATTTTTTTCGGGTAGGCCGATGGAGTATTTGAAGATCGGCAGTGATGCCGTAAAGCTCGGCATGTATCCTTCGTTCGCCTCTGCAGAGCTGATTGTCATTCCGTTTTTTGAACCGAATAATTTCCCTGACCCCAAAAGATTTCACATATTCGATCCGATGGCTTCTATTACAAACCGTGAGGAGGAAGAACCCGCCACGACTCTTGAAAATATGGAAATTGCTCTGAGGATTTATCGCACTTTTGCAGACTTTGACGTTTCGTTATATTTTTACAAAGGTTTTCTCAGACAGCCCTACATGTTTCCCAACAATATGACAATGCCGACGAAGATTGACCTCTTTTATCCCGAGCTATCCGTTTATGGCACGAGTCTTCAAGGAAGGGCTTTTGACGGGGTTTTAAGTCTTGAGGCCGGTTACTACGACTCAAGAGAGGATAGAGACGGCACAGACCCGATGACGCCGAATTCACAAACAAGATTTCTGCTCGGCTATCTAAGACAGATGTGGGAAGACTTTACTATCGGACTTCAATATTACAGTGAATACATGCACGATTATTCCGGGTATGAAGAGAATCTGCCGGCAGGATTTCCGCAGGAAAAAAAGCTGCATGACCTTGCCTCTGTAAGGCTTACACAGTTTCTGATACATCAAACTTTGAAGCTTTCCTTCTTTGCCTTTTACAGCCCGTCCGAAGAAGACTATCTGTTGAATCCCGAGATTAAATATAACTTCTCTGATTCAATATGGGCGGCAGCCGGGGCAAATATTTTCGGAGGCGGGAGGGAATGGACCCAGTTCGGAGGCCTGGATAGGAATGACAACTTATATGTGCAGGTCAGGTATGAATTCTAAACAGATGGCTTACCGAAGACTTTTTATGTAACCGTCTATCGCGCGCGCTGCGCGTTTGCCTGCGCCCATGGCACTGATGACAGTCGCGGCTCCGGTTGAAATATCGCCGCCTGCGAAGATACCGGGGATATTTGTTTTTCCGTCATAATCAGTCTTTATGTAGCCTGCGCCCCAGAGATCCAGCCCGCTAATGGTCTTTACAAGGATCGGGTTTGAGGTCTGCCCTATTGCCATGATTACCTGATCAACGTCGAGAATAAACTCTTCTCCTGAACATGACGGCTTTCTCCTGCCGGATTCATCTGTTTCACAGAGGATCATCTTGTCACATTTGATGGCTTTGACATATCCCCGCTCATCGCCGATTATCTCTTTCGGATTTGCAAGCAGTACAAGTTCAATCCCCTCTTCTTTGGCATGCTCAACTTCCTCAAGTCGGCAGGGCATTTCCTCTTCGGTCCTGCGGTAAACGATGTATACTTTTTCTGCTCCAAGCCGCATGGCCGTGCGTGCGGCATCCATAGCAACATTGCCTCCGCCGACCACAGCAACTCTTTTAGCCCGCTTAACAGGAGTGTCATACGCAGGGAACTGATGCGCCTTCATGAGATTTACCCGTGTGAGAAATTCAGACGCAAAATAGACATTATTCAGATTCTCGCCGGGGATCTTCATGTATTTGGGAGAACCGGCGCCGACGCCTACAAACACTGCCCTGAATTCTTCGGCAATTAATTCTTCAATAGTCTCTGTCCTTCCTACAACCCAGTTGACGACTATTTTTACGCCCAGTTTTTTGATGCGCTCTATTTCACGGTGAATTATCGCTTTTGGAAGCCTGAACTCCGGTATGCCGTATGTCAGCACACCTCCTGGCTCGTGAAGGGCTTCAAAAATTGTAACTTCATAGCCGAGCTTTGCAAGGTCTGCTGCAGCAGTCAGTCCTGCAGGGCCTGAACCGATGACCGCTATCTTTATCCCGTTGGGTTTGATCGTGACCGGTTCATCTTTTGCCTTTGACTTTATCTCATAGTCAGCCACAAACCTTTCAAGTGCTCCTATTGCAACTGGCTTTGATTTCTTGCTGAGAATACAGTTTCCCTGACACTGGTTTTCTTGGGGGCATACCCTTCCGCATATGGCCGGAAGCATGTTGTAGTTTCGTATGACCCCAAGGCCGCCTTTGAAATCCCCGGCCTTGATGGCCGCTATAAATTTTGGAATATCTATTTCAACAGGACACCCGGCTACGCATTTGGGTTTCTTGCACTGAAGACAGCGCTTTGCTTCCTTCATTGCCTGAGCCTGCGTCAACCCCAACGCGACTTCCTTAAAATCTCTTCTGCGTTTTTGAGGATCTCTTGCTCTCAATTTGTTTTCTTACATTTTCCTTTACATGTAGTTTTATATTTCTGAAGAGACTCCATTTCTTCGTCCCTGTAAAACCCCAGGCGGTTTGCAAGCTCCTGAAAGTCCACCTCATGAGCGTCAAATTCCGGACCCTCCACGCAGGCAAACCTTGTTACGCCTCCTACAGTAACCCTGCAGGCGCCGCACATGCCCGTGCCTTCTACCATCAAGGGATTAAGGCTTACAAGAGTCTTAATGCTATAATTTTTTGTCAGTGCTGATACCGCCTGCATCATTCTTACAGGGCCTACTGCTATTACCACATGGACCGTTTCGGTCTCAATTACTTCTTTAAGCACATCAGTAACAAGGCCCTTTCTGCCGCTGCTTCCGTCGTCGGTTGTCAGGAGGGTTTCATCAGCATGTTTGCTGAACTTATCAGGCCAGACCAGGAAGTCCCTAGTCCTCGCACCAAGTATGGTAGTTGCCTTGTTTTTCTTTTCTTTCAATGCGGTCAAAATCGGAAAGAGAGTTGCCGAGCCTATGCCTCCGCCCACAAGCACACAATGTCCATATTCCTGAATGGGGGTTTCATGCCCGAGGGGGCCAACCACATCTCTGATTGAGCTGCCGGTTTTCATTTTGCCAAGAACCTCGGTTGTCTTGCCGATCTTCTGGAAAAGAAGAGTGATAGTTCCCTGCTCCTTGTCAGAATCCGCTATTGTAAGTGGAAATCTCTCACCCTTTTCATTAATACGTATCACGACAAAATTGCCCGCCTTTGCATGCCGGGCGATATAAGGCGCCTCAATGGTCATCGAAATAACCTGAGGAGCTACTGTTTCCCTGTGTAATATTTTAAACATAATTTCCGTTCGGGTCCTTTTAATGAGCTGTTTAACCTTATTGCTTATAAGGCAAGATCAGGCTGCTGCACTTTAAATGGCAGGCAGTGAACAACTGCATCAACCGGAGGTTTTCAGGATGTGCTATTATAGCAAAGATAATTTTAATTGTTAAAGGTCTTCTATATAGCTTCTTTTATTAACCCTGTCTGTCTGCACAATTGTTTCATAGATAATGCGGGCTATGTAATAACCTCTAAGGGCGTTTCGGAGTCTGCCGGAAAGATCAGAGACCTGTGCTCACGCTTTGGCATCTCGGCAATAGCCATAGGCAACGGCACAGCCGGAAGGGAGACAGAGTCTTTCATCAGGGGACTTGGTCTGTCAAACGAGATTTCAATTGTGATGGTAAATGAGAGCGGCGCTTCCATTTCGTGAGGACCACTGCAGATGTAGTGAATGTGCATCAAAAAGTTACTGTCACTGTTCTGGAAGTGGACCTGCCGAGAAAGCGCATCTCCCTTTCAATGAAGAGCAAGAGCGCTGAAACCCGGAAGGCCGAGCGTACGACTAACCTTTAACATCTTTAAATGATTCTAAAAGTTCGCTATTGCCCGGATATTTCTGAAGCATCTCTATCAGCTTTTCCATAGCAGCAACACTATCCATCGATGCCATGCCCCGGCGCAATAATTCAAGGCGTCTGTACTCTTCCGGCTCAAACAAAAGCTCAGCACGCCGGGTACCGCTCTTTGACACATCGATTGCCGGGAATACCCTTTTTTCTGCCAGTTTCTTTGAGAGCACCAGTTCCATATTACCCGTACCTTTAAACTCCTCAAATATAACATTGTCCATAGCGCTGCCTGTATCGACCAGGATCGTCGCAAGGATTGTTATAGAGCCCATACCCTCTACATTGCGGGCAATACCAAAAATACGGCGGGGCACTTCAAGTGCCCCGGCGCCCACCCCTCCGGACATCGTACGCCCTCTGCCCCGGTGCTGTGCGTTATGCACCCGCGCCAGACGCGTAAGTGAATCAAGCAATATCATCACATTATGCCCTGCTGCAGCTTCCTTAAAAGCCTCTGCAATGACCGTATCGACAATCTTGATATGATTTTCATGACTGTGGTCCATAGACGAGGAATATACCCTGGCCTTCACACTGCGCGTAAAATCAGTCACCTCTTCGGGACGCTCATCAACAAGCAGGCAATATACCTTCATGTCAGTATATCCATTTGTTACTGCATTACTGATATTCTTTAAAAATGTTGTCTTACCCAACCCGGGCGATGCTACTATAAGAGCACGCTGCCCCATCCCGATAGGACAAATAAGATCAAGCGCACGCATGGACAAATCGTCACTGCCCCTCTCAAGAATGATACGCGTATGCGGGTTTACTGCCGTACCGGCAAGAAATTTTTGCTCATCGGCCGAAGCAACCCTGCGCGCCGGCACACTCGAACGCTGCGATGGTTGTGATTTCCCGCGCCGCGAATTTAACCTGAACGAACTCATATATACTCCTTACTTTATTAAATTTTCAATACTCCATGACAAGCCATTCAGTAATTCAAACCACTTCGACTGCTTTTCTTAGCTCCTGCAGTAGGTCCTGAATTAAATCAGCGCCAACCCTTTTTGCAAACCGGAGTTTATCAACAAACTTCGGGTCCTGTACTATATTGATTAAATCGGCCTTATGTATAACGTAATGAGGCGGCATATTGCACAGTATCGCATACTTTTCCCTGATATCAAATACTCTGCGAAACATGGTTTTTTTATCGTCCCGAAGCCTGCTGTATCCGTTTATCTTTCTGTATTTGTCTTCCGGATTTCTGGTGTAGTCTTTGTTCTGAATCTGCAAGTTCTTCAGAAAGAAGGGCTCCAGCAATTTCTTTGTGTACAGTTTTGCCAGGATGATGTCTTTCAATGCAAGCAGGTGCACGACATCGTTGAGGGCATATTCAAGGGCCTGTTCAGATAACGGCCTGGTGGTCCAGTTATGCTTCTGGTATTTCTTTTTCTTTTCCAGAAAAATTCCGAGTTCAAATGCAATTACTGAATGAAGGTCTTTCTTTTCATAATTAAGAAGCTCAGCAGCCGGCCTTAAATCCAGTATGGATTTGATTTCTATATCAGCAGTGTTTTTAAGCAACGACAGGTCGCTTCCCGCATCGTACATTACTTTTAGAATATTTATATTCTCGAAGAACGGGTTAAGGGCATCGTTATCTATTTTGAATGGATCAATGATTACATTGTTTACCCCGTCAAAGATTTGAGTTAGGCATAGTTTTTCTCCGTAGGCGTGCAGATTGGATTCAGCCTCTATATCCAGGGCGATAATATGAGGGCCTTTATCTTCAAATTTTTTCAGATAGGTCCAAAGCTCAGCCCGGCTTTTTATATTGATGTAATTCATAAATGCCTCTTTAAATATCAAAGTCCCGTTTTCTCGCCGTTAACTATATACTGAAGGGCTTTTCTGTTAAGTAATCTGATGCGTCGTCCGCTGACTTTCAGCAGGCCTTTTTCGCTCATTTTGCGAAGGATCCTTGAAAGGGTTTCCGGTATGGTTCCGAGCAGGCTCGCGAGTTGTCCCTTGGAGATATCAATCTCAACGATATCACCGCGGCCTGTACGCTCATGGAGATAAAGGAGATATGCGGCAAGCCTTCCCGGCACTTCCTTCAGGGAAAGGTCTTCTATCATCCTTGTAAAATGCTGGAGGCGCATCGAGAGGTTTGCCATCATGTTCATGACTACAGTGGGTTCTTTTTGAATAAGTGCAAGAAAGTCTTTTCGGGGCAGAAAGAAGGCCGTGGTCTTTTCCATTGCATCAGCATGCGCGGGATACGGAGAGCCCGCAAAGGCAGAGACTGCGCCGAGCAGCTCTCTGGAGCCGACTATATGGAGTATCTGCTCTTTTCCCTCTGCCGACAGTTTAAATACCTTTACGCGGCCTTTGATAACAATGTAAAACCCGGCTGATGCGCTGCCCTCAGTAAAAATGTTTTCTCCCTTGTGGAACGAACGCACAACAAGGATCCCCTCAAGCATTCCGAGCGCTGCATCAGGCAGTTTCAGAAAAAGAGGCATATTCCTCAATTGAGAGAGATGGTCTGATTTTTTCTCACTCATAACGGATATTGTAATACCATTATTTAACTGATCCTGTCAAAGATATATTTTAATTTTTTGACATAGGTCAAGGATATCCTTTCATCCCCCTGCTAATCTAATACCAGAAGATTAATATTCCCCTCCCTTGACGGGAGGGGGAACTATAAACCAGTTTTAAGGAGGGACAATATGTTTTGTAATCAATGTGAACAGGTAGCACACGGAGGATGTATCAAGATCGGCACCTGCGGAAAGAAATCCGATGTGGCCGCACTGCAGGATCTTTTGCTTTATGCACTGAAAGGGCTCGCGCTTTATGCGGTCGAGGGAAGGACAATAGGTGTCATAGACCGGAGGGCCGATGAGTTTTCAGTCAAGGCGCTCTTTTCAACGCTGACAAACGTAAACTTCGACCCCGAAAGGTTTGTCAACCTTATCAATGAATGCGTTGAGATAAGAGAGGCACTGAAGAATAGGATTCAATCGGCATTGGGCAATACCGATTTCAGCGAAGAGGCTGCGGTCTTTATTCCGGCAAAGACGAAGGAGGAAATGGTCAAACAGGGAGAATCTGTGACGATTACTCCCAATGAAGTCAATGCGGACATTGCATCGCTTGAGCAGACCACGCTGTACGGTCTCAAGGGTATAGCAGCTTACGCTTATCATGCCCAGACCCTGGGGCAGAGTGATGATGCAGTATATGCATACGTCCATGAGGCCTTAAGCTCCATGCTTAATAAAGAGCTCTCTCTTGAAGACTGGGTGGCCCTTGCATTGAAATGCGGGGAGGTAAACCTGAAGGCCATGGAGCTTCTCGATGCAGCCAATACCGGGACGTATGGTCATCCTGTGCCTACATCGGTGCCTCTGGGCGCCAAAAAAGGCAAGGCTCTGCTGGTGTCCGGTCATGATCTTCAGGACCTTGAAGCTATTCTCCGGCAGACTGAAGGAAAAGGAATTAATATCTACACTCACGGTGAAATGCTTCCGACGCATGGTTATCCGGAGTTGAAAAAGTACCCGCACTTCTACGGCCACTACGGCACGGCATGGCAGAACCAGCATATTGAATTCGCAAAATTCCCCGGCGCAATTGTCATGACGACAAACTGTCTGCAGAAGCCGCATGATTCATATAAGGCGAATGTTTTCACCTGCGGGCTTGTCGGCTGGCCCGGTGTTAACCATATTTCCGGCAAAGACTTTTCATCAGCCATAGCAAGGGCGCTTGAGCTGCCCGGTTTCCCTGAGGACATCCAGTGCAAGACCGTAATGACAGGCTTTGCGAGGAATGCCGTAATGGGTGTTGCCGACAAAGTAATTGCCGGTGTAAAGACTGGAGCGATCCGTCACTTCTTCCTCGTGGCTGGTTGTGACGGGGCCAAGGCAGGAAGAAATTATTACACAGAGTTTGTGGAGAAGGTTCCAAAAGATTGTGTGGTTCTGACCCTCGCATGCGGAAAGTTCAGGTTTTTCGATAAAGAGCTGGGCGACATTGGCGGTATCCCGCGCCTGCTTGATATAGGCCAGTGCAATGATGCGTATTCAGCAATACAGATTGCCCTGGCGCTCTCCAAGTCTTTTGGTGTGGGAGTAAATGAACTGCCGCTTTCTTTGGTGCTCTCATGGTATGAGCAAAAGGCTGTGGCAATATTACTCACACTTCTATATCTCGGCATCAAAGATATTCGTCTCGGGCCGACGCTGCCTTCATTTCTGACACCGAACGTGCTTGATTTCCTTGTGAAGAACTACAATATCAAGCCGATTGCAACGCCGGATGAAGATCTCGCCGAGATTCTCAGCGAAGATAAAATAGAGGCATAACACACATTCAGAACATTTACATTAGAGGAGATATATGAAAAAAATTTAATGAGTTGAATTGAAATTATTTAGTTAAACTCATAAGATACAGTATGATTGTAATAATTGATTATGGAATGGGGAATCTGAGAAGCGTTGAAAAGGGCTTCCAGAAGGTCGGTGTTGATGTTACAGTGACGAACAGTCCCGGGATGGTCCAAAAGGCTGATGCAATAGTACTTCCCGGAGTCGGCGCATTCAAAGACTGCATGAGAGAGCTTGCCAGTCTGGAATTAATAGATGCTGTTGTTGATTCCATTAAACAAGGAAAACCCTATCTGGGCATTTGCCTGGGCCTTCAGGTGCTGTTTAGTGAATCAGAGGAATTTGGCAAATGCCGGGGGCTTGATGTGCTGAGAGGCGAAGTAAAAAAGTTTGAGTTTGGAAGGCAAGATAGTAAAGATTTGTCATTCCCGCGAAGGCGGGAATCCAGAGAATCGGAACTGGATTCTCCGGTTAAGCCGGAGAATGACGACTTAGGTTATCAAACACTTAAAGTCCCCCACATGGGCTGGAATGAGATACAAATACAGAAAAACAATCCCCTGTTTGACGGTATTCCTGACAGGAGCTATTTCTATTTTGTACACTCCTTCTACGTGGTGCCGGAAGATAAATCTATAATTGCAGCAACAACGGATTATGGCATTGAATTTACATCTTCGGTTTGGAAAGATAATGTTTTCTCCGTTCAATTTCACCCTGAAAAAAGCCAGGCTGTAGGGCTGCAGCTGCTTAAGAACTTTGGGGATATTGTGAAGAAAGGGCTTTAATGTTAAAAAGTTGTCTGATGTCGTAAGCTTTGCTCTCAGCATAGGAACCGGCTTTCTCCATTTTCCCTGTTTAAGTCTGTCCACCTGAAGCAAGAGGTTCATCTCAAGAATGCCGACCGACTGAAAATGATGCGGTTGACGATCTTGTAGCGATATCGGATTACATTGCAATAGATAACTCGCCCGCTACTTTCAACTTAATCCCTGCAACAAGTCTCGTATACTCTTCTTCAAAACCGGATGCATCTTATCCGACGCTATCTCTGCAAGCGGTTTCAGCACAAATTCCCGCTCACTGATTCCCGGGTGAGGTATCTCTAATTCAGAAGTTTTTAAGATGATATCATCATAAAGAAGGATGTCGAGGTCTATTACTCGCGGTCCCCAGTGTGCAGTCGGCAATCTTCCAACTTCGATTTCGATATTTTTGAGAAAGTGCAATAGTTCATCAGGCTTCAGAGAGGTTTTAATTTCAAGCGCCATATTGATAAAGTTCGGCTGCTCTTTGACTCCCCACGGCTCGGTCTCGAGCATGGAAGAACGTTTTGTAACCGTTATGCCATTTTTAATAAGAAACTTGATTGCGAGCTCGCAATTCTCTTCCCGGTTGCCGAGATTGGCGCCGATGCCGATGTAAGCTGTATGCATTTAATAAGTTTCCGGCCTTATTGCTTAGCCTACTTTATTAGTAAATCTGGAGGAAGCATGGTAAAAGTCATTTAAAATCTTTTATCAGACATTGGAACAGAGTTCACCATGAATTATCTGGCTTAGTACCGTACAGTTCAGCTACAGGGCCTTCTCAATCCGCTCCACAGCCTCTTTCATCCTCTTGGCTGAAACAGTGAGCGCAAATCTTATATAGCCTTCTCCTGGTGCCCCGAAACCATTGCCCGGGGTTCCCAGCACGCCGGTTTTTTCGAGCAGATGTGAAACAAAGCTGGATGAATTAAAACCCTTTGGCACCTTGGCCCAGAGATAAAAAGTTGCCTGCGGTTTTCGGACATCAAAGCCCATCTCCTTCAACCCGCTGAATAAAACATCTCTTCTGGCCTGATATGTATTCCTGATCTTCTCCAATACAGAATCGTCTGTATTGAGCGCTTCAATGCCAGCCTCCTGTACCGCCTGAAAAATGCCGGAATCAAGATTTGTCTTTATTTTTCCAAGTCCAAATATTGCTTTCGCGTTGCCGACAGCAAACCCAATCCTCCAGCCGGTCATGTTGTATGTTTTTGAGAGGGAGTGAAATTCTATCCCCACATCTTTAGCCCCTGGTATCTGAAGGAAGCTTAAGGGTTTTTTATTGTCATAATAAATTTCTGAATATGCGGCATCATGGCAAACGATGATATTGTTCTTTGCTGCAAAAGCAATTACCTCTTTATAAAAGGCTCTGCTTGCAACAGCAGACGTGGGGTTGTTGGGATAATTAACAAACATGAGCTTTGCTTTCTTGAGAACGCTCTTTGGAATAGCCGTTAAGTCAGGCAGATAATTGTTTTTATCGAGCAGCGGCATAATGTGACTTTCCCCGCCTGCAAAGAGAGTGGCAACAGGATAAACAGGGTATCCCGGAGAAGGTACGAGCACGACATCACCGGGATCTATAAATGCAAGCGGCATATGTCCGATGCCTTCTTTTGAACCAATTAGCGAAAGGACTTCTGTTTTCGGATCTAAAGATACATTGAATCTTTTTTTGTACCAGTCTGCAACAGCCTGTCTGAATGAAGGCATTCCTTCGTATGACGGATAACGGTGATGCGCGGGATTGTCAACAGCCTTTTTCATTTTATGAACAATATGTTTTGGGGTAGGCATATCAGGGTCGCCGATACTCAAATCTATAAGATCAACACCTTTCTTAACAGCGTCCTGCTTCATTTTGTCAATGGTCGCAAAAAGATAAGGCGGGAGATCTTTCACCCTTGTGGCCAGGTCTATGGAAAAATTTTTATGCAACTTAACCTCCTGTAAAAGTATCTTGAATTAAAAAGTTCTCTATTATACGGAGTTTAATTAATTTATTTCAAAATGCCGATATATAAAGTGATATGTCGGAAAACCGTCAGAGCATACTCTTTGTAGATGATGAGGAAAATGTCCTTAATTCCCTGCGCAGGCTGCTCTATGACGAACCATGGAACCTGTTTTTTGCAGACAGCGGCAGCAAGGGGCTGGAACTTCTCAAACAGGAAAACATTGATCTTGTTGTCTCAGATGTGCGCATGCCCCACATGGATGGGATAGCATTTCTGAAGCAGGTAAAGACGCTTTATCCTCATATAGTCCGGGTCTTTCTTAGCGGGTACGCAGACCGGTCTGCAATCGTGACAGCGTTGTCTGAAGGGTGCGCACAGCAGCTTCTCCCAAAACCCTGGAATGTTGATGAACTAAAGGCGGTTATTCGCAATGCGCTTTTACAGGCCGGAGAACTTAAAAAGAAAAATATCGGGCTGCAGAAAATTATCAATTCCATAGATTTCCTGACTGCGGCGCCACAGACATATCTTGAAATAAGAAAATGTTTTTTGCATATAGATACTGTGTCCATAGAAAGCCTTGCTGAAATCATAGAGCCGGATCCTTCGATTTCTGCAGAACTTCTGCGCTGGGCCAATTCCGCCCTGTTCGGACAGATGCAAAAGGTTGATACAGTTGAGCGGGCCCTGATGATCCTTGGAATAGATATTATCGAGGGCCTGGTTATTTCGCATTCTGTTTTTACATCCGTAACATCAGTCTCCCGGCCTGAAACCGGTTTCAGCCTGAAAGACTTTCAGGCTCATTCACTGGCATGCGGTATTCTGGCCAAACTGCTTATCAGCAGGGTAGCGCATGAAGAGCCAAAAAATATTGACAGGGCCTTCACCGCAGGGTTGCTGCATGATGTTGGGAAACTGGTTGAAGAGGGGTGCCTCACGGATAATTTCAGGAAAGTTGTTGATACGGCCCGCCAGAAAAAATCGTTGTTATTGGAAGCGGAGAATGAAATATTAGAGACCACTCATGAAGAGATTGGCAGATGCCTGGCAGAGTGGTGGAGCATGCCCTCATTTTTTGTAAATGCAATACGCTGGCATCATAACCCGCATCTGTGCAAGATGAACCGCGATATTGTCCAGGCTGTGCATGTGGCTAATGTGCTGGTGCAAAGATTTGGACTGGGAGCCAGCGGCAATTTTTGCATCCCTGAGGCCTGTCAGGACAGTCTCGAATTCTTTGAACTCACAGAGGATGAGTTGCCCTCTATTAAAGAATCCGTTATTTACTACCTGTCATAATAACAGTAGTTAGTAGCAAGTAGTTTGTAGTTAAGGATATCGAAAAAGTCCTTTCCCCTTAGCTGCTTACTACTAACTACTTGCTACTTGTTACCGCTCACACATTGAACTTGAAATTAATGATATCACCGTCGCGTACAGGATATGTCTTGCCTTCAAGCCTTGCGAGCCCTTTTTCCTTTACCCTGTTCATGTCCTCTTCGGACGAAATGAAGTCATTATAGCCCACGACTTCTGCACGGATGAAACCCCGTTCAATGTCTGAATGTATCTTGCCGGCAGCCTGTTGCGCATGGGTTTCTTTATTAATAGTCCAGGCCTTTACCTCATCCTTGCCGACAGTGAAGAACGAAATAAGCCCGAGGGACTCGTATGAAATTCTGCAGAGTTTATGCATTGCCGGTTCGTCAATTCCGAGATCGTCAAGAAAAGCCTTTGCTTCGTCGGGTGGCAACTGGGTAATTTCCATCTCGATCTTTCCGCAGAGAGCTATAACCGGAGGTATTGCACTCTGCCTGGTCTCTTTGAAATATGCCTCTATTTTATTCTGAAGATCTTTTACCTTATCTGAATTGATATCCTTCTCTCCGATATTAAGCACGATTATCTCCGGCATGGTTGAAAGGAATTGGTAGGGAAGCATAAGTCTTTTTTCTTCTTCGTTAAATGCAAGGTTTCCGAGGGATATTTCATCTTCAAGCGCTTTTTTGCATTTTTGTAAAAACCCCCGGTCAGCCTCATCCTGCTTCTTCCCTTTTTTGGCCTGCTCTTCTATTTTCTGAAGACGTTTCTCGACAAGCTCAAGGTCCCCCAGAATTAATTCTGCCTCAAATGATTTCACATCCCTGACAGGGTCCATACTCTGCATGGGATGAACAATTGCTTCATCCTCAAAGGCCCTTACAACGTGCACGATAGCGTCAGCGTCTTTCATTAAATTGAAGACCTTTGTATTTTGCGAAACATCGCCGGAGGTAATACCGGCATAGTCAACGTATTCTACAGTCGCATATGTCGTTTTCTTCGGATTGTAAACAGCAGTCAGCTTCTCAATGCGCGCATCAGGGACCTTGGCCATTCCGATCTGCGGCTCCAGCTCTGGAGAAATTACGGTTGGGTATGTAGTTGTGGCAAGGTTTAATCCTGTGAGGGCATTAAATACAGTTGTCTTACCGGAATTTGAAAATCCTGTGATTGTTAATTTCATGGTAATTTTTAATTAATAAACATATTAACAATCAGCAGATGTTGTGAAAAAATTGTTTTTCGATACCAAAACGTAATATTGAAAAAGTAAGCGTTCAGATTTAAATTCAAAGTGATATGCGTAATGCAAACAAAATTTATCGAGTTAAACAATTTTTTGAACAATGTCTGCTGATGAAGTTAGTTATTTTATCTCCTTGAATGTTTCATATGCCGCTCGTACGGTGTTGTCTATGTCAGCGTTTGAATGTGCAAGGGACATAAAGCCGGCCTCAAACTGTGAAGGTGCCAGATTGACGCCCCGGTCCAGCATTTTCAGGAAGAACCTGGCGAATTTTACCTTGTCTGCTTTTTTTGCAGTGGACCAGTCAACCACATCTTCGTCAGTGAAATATGTGCAGAACATTGTTCCGGCTCTGTAAAATTTCGTTTTTATGCCCGCACGCCGCGCAGCATCTTTTAAGGCCTCTTCAAGGGCCTCTGCTTTACTTAGCAGTTTCTTGTAATTTTCCGGTTTGGATAAAATCTTTAATGTCTCTATTCCAGCAGTCATTGCAAGCGGATTTCCTGAAAGCGTGCCGGCCTGATATACCGGCCCTTCCGGAGCAACCATCTTCATGATATCTTTTCTGCCGCCGTATGCTCCCACAGGCAGTCCGCCTCCTATCACTTTCCCAAGGCATGTCATGTCAGGTTTTATTTTATATGCCTTTTGTGCCCCGCCGTAGGACACCCTGAAGCCTGTCATTACTTCATCAAATATCAGAATCACGCCGTACTTTGTCGTCAGCTTTCTCAGGCCTTCAAGAAAGCCTGGCTGGGGCAGGACACAGCCGATGTTTCCAACTACTGGTTCGATGATGACGCATGCGATATTTTTTGCATTCTTCTCCAAGATATTTTTCACGGCCTTTAAATCATTAAAAGGCAGTGTTATCGTATTCCTTGCATAATCCTTCGGGACTCCCGGGCTGTCAGGCACGCCAAAGGTCGCTGCTCCGGAACCAGCTTTGACAAGAAGCCCATCCGCATGACCGTGGTAGCAGCCCTCAAATTTTATTATCTTATCCCTGCCTGTAAATCCGCGTGCAACCCTTATTGCGCTCATCGTCGCCTCTGTACCGGAGTTGACCATCCTTACTATTTCTATAGATGGATATGCCTTGCGTATCATCTCAGCAAGCTCTATCTCAAGCGGAGTTGGCGCACCGTAGCTTGTGCCTCTTTCACAGGCTTTCCGAAGTGCTTTAATGACAGTTGGATGTGAATGACCAATTATCATCGGCCCCCATGAAAGCACATAGTCTATGTATTCGTTTCCGTCAACATCATAAATCTTTGAGCCCTTTGCCGACTGGATGAAAACCGGATGTCCCCCAACAGCCTTGAAAGCCCGTACCGGGCTGTTTACTCCGCCGGGGATGATGTGTTTTGCTTTGTTAAAGAGTGCTTTTGATTTTGTGTGGCTTAATTGCATAACCAACTCCTGTATTAAGTTAATTTAAGATGTTTAATCAGTGGCCTCCCATGCCTGGCATACCACCCGGCATGCTCATCTTTTTATAACCCGCGGGTATTTCAAACATGGAATCAGGAACATCTCCCAGTTTAATATTTTTCCAGGTAACAGTGGCTTTTTTATCTTCCTCCTGCCATTTAACCGGAAAATTGTTCAGGTCTTTTGCTTCCCAAATGAACCCGGAGCTTTCCTTCTTGCCGTTTCTGGTCATGATTACATGATATTTTTTTGAGGGATGACCGTCTACATTCTCATCGGCAAGGAACTTCTTCTCCATCTTTACATCGGGGTCTGTCAGTCTGGAAGTTATGTCCTCTTTCTGTATCATAAGAGGCATCTCCATATATATCTTCTCATCGGGCATAAGCATCCACATCACCTTCTTGTCACTCCTTATAATGTTAATGACTTTTTGCCCTTGCTCACTGACTTCCATCCTCTGTTTTTGGCCCTTTGCATACATGTGTGATTTATGAATTCCCTCATTAGTTTCTGTCACAAGGTCCGCGGAATATACGCTTATGTCCGCCGCCAGGACCCCGGCGGTCATGAAAATATAAAGCAATACGACACAGAAAAAACCCGAAATCAACTTTAACATGCTGCCTCCTTGCAGTTTTTTATGATAAAAATTAAAGCTATGATAACATCAGGGAATTCAAAAAACAAAGCAGAAGTATCTTCATCGGACAGTCGCTCCTTCAATCTTCCTCAAGCGTAATTGCTTCCACCGGACAATTCTCCTCAGCGGCTTCGCAGCAGTCTGCAAACTCACAGCCTTCCGGATCCACAACCTTTGATTTATCGTCAATAAGCTGAAATACGGCCGGACATATTTCAGCACAGTTGCCGCACCCTGTGCACAAGTCTTCGTCAACAACAGGTCTCATGCTTTGTTTATTTCCTCCATCACTGCCGCAGCCAATAGCGGGAACATTATTTCATGATGTCCGGTTAATGCATATGATTTGCCGCCTGAAAGGACGGGTCGTCTCAGGACATTTTCACGGGTCCTGTAATGCTGGATAAAATCCATATTTACAGTAGTGAAATTTTTCACATCATATTTAAGATTCCTTGTAACGGCGATCGCCTTTAAAAACACCTCTGGCATTATTACTGCCGAACCGAGGTTAATGTAAACGCCTCCCTTGAGGTCCGAAACAACGGATGAAAAAAGTCTGAAATCTCTCATGCTGCCTTCGCCAATGGCTCTGCCGTCAGTTGCCGGATGCATATGGATAATATCCGTTCCCAGTGCAACATGCACTGTTGCCGGCATATTCAGCCGTGCTGCTGCTGCAAGGATGCTTAATTCTTTATACACAGCCCTGCTTTTCAATATATGTTCGCCTACGGCCTTGCCGATTCCATAACCTTTTTTAACGCCGCTGTTAATGGCCCGGTTTAATTGCACTCCGGTTTCCTCTGCCATACCGAAAACCCCCCTGCATAATTCAATGTCAACATCTTCCGAGGTATGTCCCATCAGGCTCATTTCAAAATCATGGACAATACAGGCGCCGTTTAAGGCAATGGCAGTGATTGCTTTGTTCTCCATCAGGTTGATAATAATCGGCGTTAACCCGACTTTAATTGGATGAGCGCCCATGCCGAGGATTACAGGCCGGTCCTTTTTTCTTGCATTGATTATGGCATTTACTACCGCTTTAAAATCTTTTGCCGCGAGTATATCAGGTAGGCTGGAAAGAAAGTCATGGAAGCTTTTCTTTTTAAAAGGTGATCCGACTTTATCGAGATAAACCTTGCTCTTTCTCGATTTCAACTTGCAGGTTGTTATCTTTTTCAGTGAGATGGGTCTGTATTTTTCAGGCACACAAAAATATAACGTGCCAGAAATGAATAGTCAAGAGAGAGAGGCCGTGCTTTAAATATTTGTCAGTTATTAAACCAGCCCGCCTGTCTTTTTAAATCCTCAACTATATCAGGCAAGCCGGCTGTGGTTTGCTTTAATCTGTTCATCTCGTTCAGCGTTTCCTGCAGGGAACTATTTATATTTCCGACAATATCCTCTTTAATTTCTGTCCTGTCATTAACCAGGTTATTTATCCCTTTAGCTGCGTCTATGGCCCTGTTAGTGGTAGATGAGATGGAATCAAAACATTGAGTAATGGCGGTCATGAGTTTGATGGTCTTGTCAACTTCTTCTTTGCTTTTTCCGACTTTCTCTACAGAGGTCTGTGACTCGGACTGTATTAATTTGATCTTCTGGGTAATCTCTTCAGAGGAACTTGCAGTTTTGTCAGCAAGCTTTTTTACTTCACCTGCTACAACGGCAAATCCCCTGCCATGTTCTCCTGCTCTTGCAGCCTCTATTGCGGCATTCAGCGCAAGAAGGTTTGTCTGACTGGCAATATCAGTGATTACTGAGATAATTTCTTCGATTTCTTCTGATCTGCTGCCAAGAGTATTAATGGTCTGGGAGGCGTCGTTAATTACAGTAGAAATGCGTTCCAGAGAATTTAATGTATACTTGTTTGTGTCTTTTCCATATGATGCAAGTTCTGATATTTCGTCTACTATCTCCGAAATATTTGCCACGTTATTTTCTATCTCGTTTACGGTTCTGGACATTTCTGATATGGAGTTTAGCACTACCCTGTTTTCCTGAATCGTTACATCGGTGTTTGTCATAAGCTCATTGGAAACCGAAGAGAGTTCTTCAGTCATTGATGATAGATTGGTCAGGCCCTGTTTGATGTTGGCAGCCTTTGATGTCAGCCCGTCTCTGAATTCATGAAAAGCCTGGTCCACTTCTTTCAAAGTCCCGCTATGAGTATCAATGGCAATACCTGTAAAATCGCCTCGGGCCATGAGATTAAATGCCTGTGTGATTGTATCAACAGGCTGTGTTATGCCGGATAAGAGGCGGGAAGAAAGGAATATAAGAATTGCTGCGGTTATTATACCTCCGGCGATGTAGCCAAATCTTAAGACATAAGAGTCGTTTAAAATCCCCTGTCCAACTATAATTCCAGCTACCAGCGCACCTATGATAAGGCAAAAGAATAGCAGATTTTTTTTCATATATGTCTTCCTGTTCCCTTAGTAACAAAATGAAACATAATACATGTGTCTGAAATCTATATAACTTTCTTTATAGTTATCGGTTTTTTTCATATAAACTTTAATCTTATTTCAGCTAATTCATGGTGAACTCTGTTGCAATGGTTGCAGACATGGAAGGCTGGGAAAGAATTTCTATACGACACATTTAAAAAGAGATTAGGGGATAGGGAGTAGGGGGTAGAAGAAAAGAAATAAGGAAAACAGCTTGAGGCAAAAATGTAATATGCTGTTTGTCGTTTATAGAAATTCTGGAACAGGCTGCCATGTCTGATAAAAGATCTTAAACAAATTTTACAAAGAAGGAAGCATGGCTTCCTCCTATCAATCTGCGATTCCATGATTGATTAAAGGCTGAAAACAGCGGCCTTTGATTATTCCTGCGGGAATATGATATTTTCGTAAGCCATGAGAGACCTACTTAGTAAGCCTGTTGACAACATATTCAAAATCAATCTTGGAGTAAAAAAAACAGAAAGGGTTATTGTTTTTACAGATGGATATAGTAAAAAATTGCAAAAAATCACCAGGCGTATAGCCGAAGCCGGAAAAGGTTTTACTGATGATATCAGATACATTGAATACCCGCCAACAGGCTGTCACGGTGTTGAACCACCGGAAGCAATATGGGCCGGGGCCTTTGGCAATAATGTTTACAGCAAATTAAAACAGCAGAAACTTATGGTCCCTCTCCTTTCCAAAAAGACCACGGAGGAACAAAACAGAAAAATAGAAAAAATAATCCTGGTGCATAAAAAAGAAGCGGTGCATGCCATAGCAGCGCTTTCATATTTTTCTACAAGCCATACACGCTTCAGGCATTACCTGAACAGACTCTGCGGGACCAGATATGCAAGCATGCCCCTTTTTGATGAACAAATGCTTAAAGGCGCTATGAGGGTGGACTATACAATAATGCGGGAAAGAACGGAAGGTATTGCAAGGCTTGTGAATAAGGCAGAGTGGATCGAAATTGAAACCCCAAATGGAACGTATATGGCTTTTTCAAAAAAAGGCCGGGAGGCAAAAGCAGATACTGGCATCATCACAGAGCCGGGAACCTTCAGCAACCTGCCGGCAGGCGAGGTCTTTCTCGCTCCTCTTGAAGGCACTGCAAACGGCAAGCTTATGCTTGAATGGGCGCCAACCAGAAAATTAAAAAGCCCTGTAACCCTTCACATTGAAAACGGACAGGTTGCAAAGATAGACGGGAAAGAGAAATATGCAGCATATTTGCAAGAGAAACTTCTTGAGAAAAAAGAAAATGCAAACATTGCCGAACTCGGAATAGGGACCAATGACAGGGCTTCAAGGCCTGACAATATTCTCGAGTCGGAAAAAATATTCGGCACTATCCATATTGCGCTTGGAGACAACAGTTCTTTTGGCGGAAGGATAAGCACTCCTTTTCATCAGGACTTTGTTTTTTTTAAGCCTACAGTAACATTGCTTCATAAAAAGGGCAGCAAAAGTATCCTGCTGAAAAACGGAAAGCCGCTTAACCCACATTATTCATAAACTTAGAGCAAGTATGGTGAAAAAACATATTGAGCGATACCTTAACGAAAACAGAATAAATACATTCTGTAAATTCAAGATTCAATATTTAAGATTCAAAAAATCCATCGCATTCAAGATGTTTTTGAACCGTAGCTTGCTCCAAATAAAATTTATGAATAATCAGGGTTAACCCCTTTTCATCTCTTTAAATGCATTGATTAACCCATTTGTTGATGAATCATGGATGGTTGCAGGATTTTCATCTTTCAATTCCGGAAGGATTTTATTTGCGAGCTGCTTGCCAAGCTCAACTCCCCACTGGTCAAAGCTGAATATATTCCAGATAACACCCTGCACAAAAATTTTATGCTCATACATTGCAATAAGACTGCCGAGCGTTCTCGGGGTAATTTTTTTTATCAGTATGGAGTTGGTCGGTCTGTTGCCTTTAAAAACTTTAAACGGCGCCAGTCTCTTGACCTCTTCTTCGCTCTTTCCGGCTTTTCTTAACTCTTCAATTACTTCTTCAATGTTTTTCCCCTTCATCAGGGCCTCTGTCTGGGCCAGGAAGTTTGAAAGAAGTATATCATGGTGGTCTCCAAGCGGATTATGACTTATTGCAGGTGCAATGAAATCGCAGGGAATTAATTTAGTCCCCTGATGGATGAGTTGATAAAAGGCATGCTGTCCGTTGGTTCCGGGTTCGCCCCATATAACAGGCCCGGTCTGATAAGAAACAACCCTGCCGTCTCTGGCAACATATTTGCCATTGCTTTCCATGTTGCCTTGCTGAAAATAGGCCGGGAACCTGTGCATATACTGGTCGTAAGGCAGGATAGCTTCGGTATCTGCCCGGAAAAAATTATTGTACCAGATGCCGATTAACGCCAGAATTACAGGGATATTTTTTTCAAACGGTGTTTCTCTGAAATGCCGGTCCATTGCATGTGCGCCCTCAAGAAGCGCAGTAAAATTCTCAACTCCTGTTGAACACGCAATGGAAAGACCAATGGCAGACCAGAGGGAATACCGGCCTCCGACCCAGTCCCAGAAGCGGAACATGTTTCCGGGATCAATGCCGAATTTTATTACTTCGCTGTCATTAGTTGATATTGCAGCAAAGTGGCGTTTTATGTATGCTTCATCCTTTGCTGCTTTTAAAAACCACTGCCGCGCTGTATGAGCATTGGTCATGGTCTCCTGAGTAGTGAAGGTCTTTGAAGCAATCAGAAACAGTGAAGTTTCAGGAGATATTTTCTTTAATGTTTCAGCAATATGTGTCCCGTCTATATTGGAGACAAAGTGTGTTTTTAAATGAGGCTTGCAATACGGCCACAGGGCCTCTGTCACCATTACAGGGCCGAGGTCTGAGCCGCCGATACCAATATTTACAATATCTGTTATGGCCCGGCCCGTATACCCTTTCCACTTGCCTGAAATGACAGTGTCTGAGAAATACCCGATTTGCTGCAATACAAAATTAACATCCGGCATTACATCTTTGCCGTCAACATAAATCGGGGTATTAGAACGGTTTCTCAACGCAACATGAAGCACGGCGCGGTTTTCTGTCTCATTTATTTTGTCGCCCGAAAACATTTTTTCAATAGCATCCTGCAGCCTTATTTCTCTTGCAAGTTCCAAAAGGAGCTGAACAGTCTCTTCACTGATAATGTTTTTTGAATAATCTGCAAGCATGTCTTCATGTTTAATGGAAAACCTTGAAAACCTCCTGGGATCTTCACGAAACAAATCCCGCATGTGACGGCTTTTCATGACCCCATAATGAGTTTCAAGTTTTTTCCATGCCAAAGTTTCTACGGGATTAATTTTATCAAGCACGATACCCTCCTGATTGTGCAGGCCAAATTTTACTCCATTATTAGTCAAACCTGTTGTATTGTCAAGGCATAATTAATTGAATCACCTTAAACTTTCTTTTTGTATGCTATAATTTGCCTACAGCAGTTAAGGAGTTGAATAGAGGATGACATTCTGGTATTATTTATGCGAATAGAAAAAGCAATGCATTGGAGGGATAAAAATAAACAGGCGACAGGGTTAAAGAGTTTTCTGATTAAAACCGATAAAATTCATTATAAAAAAACAACTGTTAATAAAAATGATCTAACTAATGCGAAAACATAATTTAAAGAAAATGCAGTCTGTAACAGGAGAAGCCATTTTGAAGTTTTTATTGCACTGTCAAAATGGCCTTTTTTTATGACCTGCTGACAGCGGAGAAAAATTATTTCGATGATATTCGGCAAAAAAAATATAGTTGGAATTGATATTGGTTCTAAGCATATCAAAGCTGTTCAGCTGAAAGATGTCAGAGGCAGTTATCATCTTGAACGGTTGGGCCTTACCACCCTGGAGCCGGAATTAATAGTAGACGGCTCCATTCTTGATTCATCCCGTGTTGTTGAAGCCATAAAGGGATTGATTGCAAATGCTGATATCAGGACCAAGGATGCCGCAATATCACTTTCGGGCCATTCCTCTGTAATTATAAAAAGGGTATCCATTCCTCAGATGTCCGAAGATGAATTAAGCGAGTCAATAAAGTTTGAAGCTGAACAGTACATACCGTTTGATATTGAAGACGTTAATCTGGATTTTCAGATATTGGGGCCTGCGGATAAGGAACATCTGATGGATGTTATGATTGTTGCTGCCAAGAAAGATAAGATAAACGAATATGTGACTGTGGCCAGAGAAGCCGGGCTTAATCCCGTGATTGTTGATGTTGATGCCTTTGCTCTCGAAAACATGTATGAACTTAACTATGAGGTAAAGCCGCAGGAAAATGTTGCTATCGTTAATATCGGCGCCAGCATGATCAATATTAATATATTAAAGGGCGGACTCTCTGTTTTCACAAGAGACAGCGCAGTAGGCGGCAACATGCATACGGAAGCCTTACAGAAAGAATTTACCATATCATATGCCAATGCCGAAAAACTGAAACAGGAAAAGACCATGGAGGGCTTTTCACAGGAAGATGTGAAGGCAGTGCTGGCTTCGGCTTCCGAAGATATAATTGCAGAAATCTCCCGGTCTTTTGATTACTTCAGGGATACATCAAGTTATGAAAATATTAATGAGATAGTGCTATGTGGCGGCGGCGCCCTTACCCCTGGTTTTATTCCCTTGCTGTCTGAAATGTCAGGAATAAATGTTAAGGTGGCTGAGCCGCTGAAGAATATTCATATACCGGATTCTTTTGATAAGGAATATTTAAAGAAAGTGGAACCCATTGTATCAGTTGCCATAGGCCTGGCCTTGCGCAGGATAGGGGATAAATGATAAGGATAAATCTATTACCAACAAAAAAGCCTGTGAAGCTTCCGCCTGTTCTTGTGTATGGGGTTATAGGGCTGGTGATATTGTTTGCAGGGCTTCTTGGTTTCACTCTTTATTTGAACAATAAGGTTTCTAACATGCAGGACGAAATATCCGTAAAGGAAAAAAGACTGGAAGAGCTGAAGGCCATGATAAAAGAAGTTCAGAATTATGAAAGAGATAATGAGGAGTTCAGAAGGAAAACAGTAATTATTGAACAATTGAAAAAGAATCAGGTGGTGCCTCTCAGGCTTCTGGATGAAGTAAGCGAGATGCTTCCCAAGGGGGTATGGCTTACTGCGTTGACTGACAAAGACGGTGTTGTAAATATTGAAGGGTATGCACATACAAACTATGACCTTGTAGGATATGTACAGAACCTGAAGGGGTCCAAATATTTTACCGATGTTATGCTGATAGAGTCCCGGCAAACCACGATAGATTCGTTTACAGTTTATAAATTCACACTGACTTTCAGGATTAAGGTGTAGGCGTTATGGCAATCAATATAAATGTTAATAAAATTAAAAAGCTTTCTACTAACCTGCAGGTGCTTATAATAGTACTGCCGGCGCTCGTACTGACCTTGTTGTTTGTCTTTATGATTTATCTGCCCAGAGACAAGGAAATCAAGGCCCTCGATTCGAAGATTATAAAGCTAAACCAGGAAATTGCAAGCAGCGAGCAAAAGACCAGAAGACTGAAAGAACTTATAGCAGAAAACACCATGCTAAAGGAAAAACTTGCAAAATTAAAAGAACAACTGCCTGAGGAAAAAGAAGTTTCCCTGCTCCTTAAGCAGATATCTGAATTAGGACTTCAGTCCGGGCTTGAAATCCTTTTATGGAGGCCGGAAGCTAAAAAGACAAGTCCGGATAATCTTTATGTGGAAATACCCGTGAAGGTGGAAGTCCTGACGGAATACCATAATCTCGGAATCTTTTTTAGTCATATCAGCCGGCTGCCTCGTCTTGTGAATATTTCAGACCTGGACCTTCATGTCAAGGAACAAAAGGAGAAGGGAAAACAGGGGCGTATTACTGCGGCCTTTACGGCGCGAACATTTGCCTCAATGAGTCCCGAAGAAATAGCGCCTGGCGATGGGGGAAAAGAGAAACAGTAAAAGATGAAAAGGAAAGCGGGATCATGAATTTTTTGATAACTTTGATAATTGCAATGCTGATCATCAGCTCTGCTTTTTCAGGCTGTAAAAACCAGCAGCCTTCACCAACTGCTAAAACAACAGCAGCTCAGCAACAGGCAAGTCAGACGGTCCAGCCTGCTGTAGAACAGGCTGCAGCTCCGCCACAGGAAACTATGGTGGAAGAAGGGTATGTATATCAACCGCGTGACAGGAGAGACCCCTTTATCCCGCTTATAGTGTCTACACAAAAATGGCATAAAAAAGAGGCCGGCAAAGTCGGGACTCTGGAAAGTTATGATATTAGCGAATTTGTATTGTCAGCTATTGCTGAAAAAGGTGGAAAGTATTTTGCACTTCTTGTTACGCCTGATAACAGGTCTTTTACAGTAAGTAAAGGAACCATTATTGGTTTCAACAAGGGAAGGGTAGAGGAAATAACAAGAAACAAGGTGGTATTAGTTGAATATTCTAAAGATTATAGGGGAGATACCAAGCCCAAACAAATAACTTTAGAATTTTTAAAGGAGAGGTAAAATAATGCGAACCAGAAAATCTTTTATACTTTTTACGTTCTTATTCCTTTGCAGTCTCCTGGCGGCCCATGTATTATCAGAAAAATCTTTTGCTGCGAATTCAGAGATTACCGCAATAGAAGTAAGAGATAATAGCGGAAAGACCGAAATTAAAATAATGTCTGATGCCGCTTTCAGTTATACCGTTTATAAGGCATCGGATCCTTATCAGATTGTGGTTGAATTGCAAAATACAGGACTTGGTGAGTTCAAAAATAAAATAGTATTTGACAGGGCCGGAGTCTCAGAAATAACACCTCTGCTGAATGAGAGTTCTCCGGAGCTTTCAAAACTCAGGATTGCATTTACTGCGCCAGTGGATGTGGAGCCTTCATACAAAGACAAAATGCTTATTCTGGCATTTGAGAATCCTGAGGGAGAAACAGTTCCCGCCGGTGCGGGGACAGGAGAGGCACTGCCTGAGGAACCGCTTGAGAAAAAGAAACCTTTTGAAAGCAATGGATATGTCGGGGAAAAGATAAATATTGATTTTCAGGATGCGGAACTCGTTCACATTTTCAGGCTAATTGCCGATATAAGCGGTTATAACATTGTCATGAGCCCTGATGTCAAAGGCAAGTTTTCCATGAAGCTTATTGATGTGCCGTGGGATCAGGCCCTTGAGGTCATACTGAGAAACTATGGCCTTTCAAAGGCAGTGGAAGGCAATATCATCAGGATAGCCCCTACTTCTGTAATTGCCAAAGAAGAAGAGGAAATTGCACTGGCAAAAGAATCACAGGAAAAATCCGGCGATCTGGTAACAAAAGTGTATGCAATAAACTATGCCAATGTTGATGAAATAAAGAAATCAATAGACACAGCCAAGATTCTTACCAAGAGGGGTTTTATCAGCGTTGATGCCAGGACCAGTTCCGTCATTATAAAAGATGTTGAAAAAATGCATGTAGAATATGAGACCCTCATCAAAGCGCTCGATGTTCCGACTCCGCAAGTCAGCATTGATGCAAAAATTGTTGAGGTAAATACCAATTACGCAAAAGAGCTTGGAATACAATGGGGCATGTTCTGGAAAGAAACAGGCAGTACCAGAACACAAATAAGCGGTTTCCCGATTAATACCAAGGGCACAGGTTTTAAATCGAGCAATCCGCTTATTGTAGACCTTCCCGCAACAGTATCAAGAGGCAAGGGCGCGGGAATAGGCATTGGATATGTAAGTCCCCGGCAGCTCTTTAGTATAGACTTGCAGCTTTCGGCTCTCGAGAGTACCGGGAAAGGCAAGGTAATATCCAATCCCAGGGTAACTACAAACGATAACCAGGAAGCAAAGATAATGCAGGGGAAAAAGATCCCTTATCAAACAGTTTCTTCGGAAGGGACGCAGACACAGTTCATGGATGCGTTGCTTGAACTTACTGTAATTCCCCACATAACTCCTGAGGGAACGATTGTAATGAATTTGCAGGCCAAGAAGAATGAAGCTGATTTTGCAGGGCCTCAGGTCGGCGGGGTGCCTACTATTGATATAAAAGAGGTAAAAACACAGATACTGATAAAGGATAATGACACGCTGGTTATAGGCGGCATTTTCAAGACAAACAATGCAAAAAATGTCGAAGGGGTTCCGGGTCTTTCAGAAATCCCTTATTTAGGCAAACTGTTTCAGTTTAAGAAAGATATAAGCGAAACAACCGAACTTTTAATATTTATAACACCAAGGATTGTGACACCAGAGAAAATCTGAAACTATCCTTCACATCTCTCAAATTTAACCCATGTTAGAAAAGTTCAGATATCTAACCTCCGGAGAATCACACGGCCAGGCACTGACATGTATCATTGACGGCGTTCCTGCAAATCTTTTGTTGTCTGCAGGCTATATTGATCAGGATCTTGTAAGACGGCAGAAAGGCTTTGGCAGGGGTGGCAGGATGAAGATAGAATCAGATCGTGCAAAGATCCTGGCAGGCGTAAGACAGGGTAAAACACTTGGCTCGCCAATAACGCTTCTTATTGAAAATAAGGATTGGGCGAATTGGCAGGATGTAATGAGTCCGGATCCTGGAGTCAAGAGTCAAGAGTCAAGAGTTAAGATGCTTCGATCAAAGAATTTTAAACTCTTAACTCATAACTCTAAACTCTATCCTGTCACCCATCCCCGGCCGGGACATGCAGACCTTTCAGGCGCATTGAAATACAACACGCACGATATACGGAATATTCTGGAGCGTTCGAGCGCAAGGGAGACAGCGGTGAGGGTAGCCGCAGGAGCCGTTGCAAAGAAGTTCCTCGCAGAGTTTAATGTTAAGGTGCTTAGTTATGTGACTGCAATAGGAGGAATCAAGGTTGCAAGTTCCAGGTCGCAAGATCAAGGTTCAGAAAAAAGAATTTTAGAAATTTTTAAAAAAGCAGAGGCCTCTCCAGTCAGATGTCATGATAAAGAGATTGAAAAGAAGATAGTTAACAAAATTAATGCTGCCATGAAGAAGGGCGATACGCTTGGCGGTGTATTTGAAGTTGTTGCATTGGGGGTCCCTGCAGGATTAGGCAGTTATACTCAGTGGGACCGGAAGCTTGATGCAAAACTTGCGTTTTCCTTCATGAGTATTCAGGCCATTAAAGGAGTCGAAATAGGACTTGGCTTTGAGATGGCGCAGAGATTCGGCTCTGAAGTGATGGATGAGATTTTTTATCAAGGGGCCAGATTTTACAGAAGGACAAATAATGCCGGAGGAATTGAAGGTGGAATGAGTAATGGTATGCCTCTTATCGTCAGGGCTGCCATGAAACCCATACCTACATTAAGAAGGCCGCTTTCGTCTGTTGACATAATCAGCAAGAAACCATTTAAAGCTGCATATGAAAGATCAGATGTGTGTGCAGTGCCCACAGCTTCCGTTATTGGTGAAGCAGTCATGGCTGTCGCAATTGCCGACAGCTTCCTGTCAAAATTTGGAGGCGACAGCATAGAAGAGATCAAGAGAAATTACAAGGGATATTTGAAGCAGATAAATAAGTTTTGAAATAACGACTAATCAACAACCTGCTATAATTTAACCAGGGCTACTATGAAAATCGTATTAACAGGCTTTATGGGCACCGGCAAGACCTCTGTCGGCAGAGAGCTTAGCAGAAAGCTCAGCTATCAATTTATTGATACAGATGTGCTGATTGAGGAGCGGGAAGGAACACCGATTTCCATCATATTCAAGAAAAAGGGTGAGGATTATTTCCGGAAACTCGAACAAGCGGTGGTTGAAGAAGTGTCCCTGATGAGTGACGTCATTATTGCAACCGGCGGCGGAGTTATCAAGAACAGGAAGAATGTAGAGAATCTTGGCAGGAGAGGAATTCTTGTCTGGCTTAAAGCAGATCCTGAGATTATTCTCAAACGGGTTATGACCGAGGGTGGGAAAAGACCTTTACTTGAAGTCGAAGAGCCCCTGGAAGAGATCAATAAACTGCTTGCTGCAAGAAAACCACTTTATGAACAGGCAGACGCTGCTGTTGATACAAACTATATTACTGCCGAAGAAGCTGCGCAGGAGATTGTGGAGATGTTAGCGCTCGATTCACAGACCGTAACAGTTGCGTTGGGCGAGAGGAGCTATGACATTATTATTGGCAGCAAGATACTTCAGAAACTCAGTCTCAGGCTGAAGGAATTCAGGTCGTCAAAGGTTGCGATTGTAAGCAACAAAACAGTTTTTCCTCTCTATGGAGATGCTCTTCTTAAATCCCTTGATGAATACGGTATAAAGTTCGAGGTTATTCTCATCCCTGACGGAGAAGAGTACAAGGACTTTACCTGGGCCTATAACATACACGGAGAACTCCTGAAGGCGAAGTTTGACAGGAATGGATTGCTGGTTGCTCTTGGAGGCGGCGTTGTCGGAGACATCACCGGTTTTGTGGCATCAACATATATGAGAGGCATCAGATATGTGCAGGTGCCGACTACCCTTCTTGCTCAGGTTGACAGTTCTGTCGGCGGCAAGACAGGGGTGAACCATCCCCTCGGAAAAAATATGATAGGCACTTTTTATCAACCGTCACTGGTCCTGATTGACGTTGATACAATAAGAACACTCCCAAAAGGCGAATTGTCCGCTGGCATGGCTGAGATAATTAAATACGGAGTGATTGCCGACAAATCGCTTTTTAATTATCTTGAAAATAACAGAGAAAACATTCTTTCTCTTGGTGACGGTATTGTTCATGTAATCAAGCGTTCATGTGAAATTAAAGCGGAGATTGTATCAAAAGACGAAAAAGAAGCCGGGCTACGCGCTATTTTAAACTTCGGGCATACATTTGGTCATGCTATTGAAACAGCAACGGACTATAAGAGGTTTCTGCATGGCGAGGCTGTTGCAATCGGTATGTGCGTCGCAGCGGACCTTGCGGTACAGATAAATATTTTCAAGAAAAAAGAGGCGCAACGGATCAGGAATCTTGTAGAACAGTATAGACTCCCAGTCATAATACCTGACAATATCAACTCCTCAGTGATTATCAATGCTATGGAGCTTGATAAGAAGGTCCAGGCAGGTAAGATAAGATTTGTCCTTCCAGAGGCTATCGGTAAAGTTCGGATAGAGGAAAACGTTGACAGGGAAGAGATAAAAAAGCTGCTTACGGCAGCCACTGACTAAGATCATAAAATGTTAAAGCATTATGAGAAGCCTGGCTCAGGTTTCTATAATCGACAAAAAGCATATTACATTTTTACTTCGAGCCGTTTTTCTTATTTCTTTTTTCTACCCCCTGCTCCCTATTCCCTAATCCCTTTTCAAAGGTGTCGGATAGAAATCCTTCGCCAGCCTTCTCATAATACTTTATGGTGGGTAGTTCCTGTCTCATGACACTTTAAAAAACAACTTGACATAATTTAGCGGGATTGATTATGATAGTGATTATCAAATTCAAACATGGTGTAACGAATGGCATTTGAAGAAGAACAGAAAATATTTGACAGCTTTGTCAGGGAAAAAGGATTAAAGCATAGCGCCCAGAGGATAGACATCCTGTTGACTTTCCTGAAAACCGAAAAGCACCTCACAGCGGATGAGCTGCACACATTAGTAAAAAAGAAAAATCCGGCAATCGGCATAGCAACTGTTTACAGGACCTTGAAGCTGCTTTGTGAAAGCGGATTGAGCAGTGAGCTGAGACTGGGAGATGGCTCTGTCAGATATGAGCACTTTTACGGACATGAACATCATGACCACCTTGTATGCATAAAGTGCGGGAATTTTACCGAGGTGCTGGATACGGAGATTGAGAAACTGCAGGAACGGTTGGCCAGGAAAGAGGGTTTCACTCTGCAAGGGCACAAACTTTTGATGTACGGCGTATGCAAGAAATGTAAAGGGTAATTTTTTTACAACTACACTGATAATGATTATCAGCATCAATATCATAATTAAAAGGAGGACATATGCAGTTTGATATCAGGAGGTTCAGCGTTAAAGTGGGTCTGTTTTTTTTACTAATTACTGTTCACTATTCACAGTCTACTGTTGTCTATGCAGCGCATCCGCTTATAACTGATGACACTGGTACCCAGGGAAAAGGAAAATTCCAGATTGAGATAAACAGCGAGATCAGCCGGGACAAGGAAACAGTGGACGGACTAATGACAAAGGAGACAGGAGGGGAAGTCGCTTCAATAGTGTCATATGGAATTACCGATAATGCTGACTTGGTTCTCGGTGTCCCGTATCAGTGGCTTAAGGCAGAAGAAGATGGAGAAACAATCTCCGATGAAGACGGAGTCGGAGATATATCACTTGAAATAAAATGGAGATTTCTTGAAAAAGAGACTCTGAGTTTTGCCTTAAAACCCGCAATCATATTACCCACTGGAGATGAAGAAAAAGGGCTCGGTAATGGCAAGGCGTCTTACGGTCTTATGTTTATCACAACAAAGGAAATGGAGCCATGGACTTTTCATTTAAATATTGGCTATATGCACAATGAATACAAACTTGCCGAAGACGAAGATGCAAACAGAAAAGATATATGGCATGCATCATTGGCTTCAACAGTGGAGGTTATCAAAGATCTCCAGGCTGTTGTGAATATAGGTGTGGAAAAAAATCCGGACAGGGAATCAAACACCCATCCTGCTTTTATCCTCGGTGGTGTAATTTATTCGATTACTGAAAATTTAGATATAGATCTCGGCGTAAAGGCCGGGCTGAATAAGCCTGAGACGGATTTAACGGTTCTTGCAGGTATGGCAGTCAGGTTCTAAGATGGAGCATGGCATGGGATATAATTTTCACTCATTCTCACCCCGCATCCTGCGGGGCTCCGAGGCGTTTATTCGGCAAAACATCCTGTTTTGCCTGTTGAATAAACGAAACCGCTCAAATTCTATCCCAAACCATGCACTTTATCAGTCTTGAAATGAAAGGAGGAAATAAAAATATGTCACCGCTTGGACTTTTATCAAAAGGTGAAAAAGCTGAGGTAGTAGAGATAAGGATACAAAAAGGTTACTGCCAGGGAACGGGTAAAAATCAGGCTTGTCATGCGGAGGATATGGGCTTACGCACTGGAAAGGTTATAGAAATGCTCAATAACGGAGGAGGAGGCCCCATCTTACTGAAGGTTGACGAGTCAAGAATCGCTATCAGCAGGGGGATGGCGATGAAGATAATGGTGAAAAAAACAGGGTGTAGGGATTAGGGGATAGGGGGTAAGGAATAGGGTGTAGGGGAACGAATTAAGGGGGATGAAAGGGGATTTTTTTGATAGATGATGATAATCAACAACTAAGGAGGACTTTAAAATGAATCTTGCAATGCTTAAACCTGGAGAGATCGGGCAAATAACACAAATCGGGGCTATCGGCCCCATTAAAAGAAGGCTCATGGATATGGGCGTTCTGGTGGGTGAAAAGGTGAAGGTGGAGAAGATTGCTCCGCTTGGCGACCCCATTGAAGTGACAATAAAAAATTATAACCTCTCTCTAAGGAAGAAAGAGGCCGAGGGGATTTTGGTGGAGGCGGTGAAATGAGTTCAGAGTTAAGTAGGGGCGAGGAGACCTCGCCCGTACAAAGTTCCGATTCAAATGATGTAGCCGCAGGCTTTAGCCTGCGTAATGAAAGGGAAACAATTACCGTTGCGGTAGCGGGCAATCCGAATTCTGGCAAATCAACTTTGATTAATGCCATTGCAGGCACGAGGCTGTATGTCGGCAACTGGCCCGGAGTGACGGTCGAAAAGAAATCAGCAGTGTTTGAGCACGAGGGCAGAAAGATAAAGCTTGTGGATCTTCCCGGCACTTACAGCCTTAGCCCGTACACACAGGAAGAGATTATTGCGCGGGACTATCTCGTCAGAGAAAAACCGGATGTGATTATAAATGTGGTTGATGCCACTAACATCGAGAGAAACCTGTATCTCACTGTCCAGTTGCTGGAGCTTGGCATACCCCTTGTGATTGCCTTGAACATTTATGATGAAGCGGAGCAGAAGGGTTATAAAATTAACACAATGGCAATGGAGGAGATGCTTGGCGTTAAGGTTGTCCCTACAGTAGCGACTAAGAAATCCGGCTTGAATGAGTTACTAAAGGTGGTAACAAAGGTAGTTGATAACCCATCCCGATATACACCGAAGCATTTGAATTACGGTGAAGATATTGAATCTGCTGCAGTTTCTGTTCAGGGACATATCATGAAACAGAATCCGTCACTTAATAATAAATATCCACTGAGATGGCTTGCGTTTAAACTTATGGAAGGCGACAGCCATGTTATGGAAGAAGCCTCCCTGAAAATTGACGACGCCTTTGTTGAGAAGGCAACAATACATCTGAAAAAAGCTCATGGCGACGACATAGAATCCATCATGGCTGATGAGAGATATGCATTGGCATCAGGTCTTACCCGGGAGGTTGTAAAGAGACCCGAAGTCAGGAAGATGGAAATAACAGAGAAGATCGACAGAGTGGTTTTAAACAGATTTCTGGGAATACCAGTATTTCTTGCTGCCATGTGGATTGTGTTCAAATTCACCTTCGATTTGTCACAGCCCTTTGGTGACTGGATAGACGGAGCCACGGCAGGGCCTATCAGCAGGCTGGCAGCAAAGGCAATTACAGCAGTTAACGGCCCGTTATGGGTAGCATCGCTTACCACAGAGGGGGTTATTGCCGGCGTCGGCTTTGTGCTTGCATTTGTGCCTGTGATATTTGCGATGATGTTTTTTATCACATTCCTTGAGGGCAGTGGATACATGGCAAGGGCGGCCTTTGTTATGGACAGGGCCATGCACAGCATGGGATTGCACGGGAAATCATTTATACCCATGCTCCTTGGATTTGGCTGCAATGTGCCCGGCATATATGCCACAAGGACCCTTGAAAACCCCAGAGACAAGGCGCTTACTGCCTTGCTATTGCCCCTGATGTCCTGCGGTGCAAGGCTTCCGGTATATGTGGTGTTCATCGGAGCGTTCTTTTCTGCACATGCAGGTACAGTGCTTTGGTCCATGTATGTAATGGGTATAGCGCTTGCTGTATTAATGGGCGTAATATTCAAGCGGACCCTTTTCAGAGGAGAATCGCCAATGTTTATTATGGAGCTTCCGCCTTACAGGATGCCATCCCTTAAAAGTCTGATGATACATACATGGGAAAAGGGGAAGCACTTTCTGATTAAAGCAGGTACATATATATTTGCAGTGTCAATCCTCGTCTGGTTTTTACTTAATCTTCCATGGGGTGTTGAGAACAAAAAGGATTCCTATCTTGGCAAAGCCGGTCAGGTCATAGCGCCTGCGTTGGCCCCCATCGGGTTCGGGAACTGGGAGGCCGCCTCATCACTGGTAACAGGATTGATCGCCAAGGAGATAGTAGTCGGGTCAATGGCCGAAATATACGCAGTGCAGCAGGAAGATGAGGAGACAACTACAGTATCAGATGATTTAAAAGAGATAGGGAGCTCTTTTCTGACCGCTGTAAGAGATTCTTTCAGGAATGTTTTTGCCACATTAGGAATTGCAAGTATCTCCGCTGAGGAGGATGAAGGCGCCTCAGGACTGAAAACAGTCATACAAAAGACTTTCACGCCCCTGACTGCATATGCCTTCATGGCATTTGTTCTTCTCTATATGCCGTGCGTTGTTGTGGCTATAGCTATGAAGCATGAGTTCGGTTCGTGGAAATGGTTTGGAGTGGCGTTCGCGTATCAAATGGGTTTAGCGTGGGTCGTGGCGATGATAATTTATCAGGGAGGACGGATATTAGGAATAGGATAAACATAAGGGGAAGGCTGGTGAAGAATTTCTATACGACTCCTTTAAAAAAGAGTTAAGAGTTAGGAGTCATGAGTTAAGAAGTAAAAAAGATAGGAACTGCATTTAAGTAAAAATTTAATAAACTGTCGATTATAGAAATTCTGAGACAGGCTATCCCTTATGGGATAAAGTTTGTGATAAGGAGGTTTAGCATGGGGTTTACAGACATTTCATTAATGGTTTTAATTATCGTGGGAGCGTTTTATCTTTTGTACCGATCGGTGTGGAAAAAGAAAGGTCATTGTCAGGGATGCGATTCTGAGACATGCGATGTTAAGAAACGCTAACAGGCTAAGGTTTCTGCGTTACCCGGCCTTGAATATAGTATAATATCCGGCAGGGAAAGGAGATATAAAAACAATTTTAACTAACTAAACCAAAAGGAGAAGGGAGAAAATATGAAGAGACTTTTACTGACAATCATTGCTTTGCTGTTTGCTGCTGCTTTTTCATCAGGTGTCTATGCTGAAGAGGTCAAATACACAACGCATATAAAACCAATCGTTGAAAAGATGTGCGCTCACTGCCATGGCGCTGACGCACCGGAGATTAAAGAATTCAAGAAAGACAAGGACAAGTACAAGGCTGTGCATAAAGGTCCCCGCATGGACAGCTACGCATACCTTATCCAGTTCATCGGCTGGCCCGATGCAGGCGCCGTTATGAGACGGCTCGATGACGGGAAGAGCACAAAAGACGGTAAGCCCGGCAATATGTATGAATACTTTGGTGCTACCGATGAAGAAAGACAAAAGAACCTCAATACCTTTAAAGAATGGGTCGGCAACTGGAACCTCAAAAAATGGCCGGATGTGACCAAAGAGGATATGGATAAGCTGAAGCTGGCTTATTAACTCATATCATAGAAACGCATTGACGGGCCGGATGCCCGTCGAGAATGAAACGAAAAGCCAGACCCGTCAATGCGTTTCATGGATAATGCAGATTAATCAAACCTTACTCCTAAACTCCCTTCCCTTCCACAGCATATAGATTGCAGGATAAATAATTAGCTCGAGGATTGTTGAGGTGATGACGCCTCCGACCATTGGAGCGGCGATGCGCTTCATGACATCTGAGCCTGCACCAGTGCTGAACATTATAGGAACCAGTCCGGCAAGAATAACGCTGACAGTCATTATCTTGGGACGGATCCTTTTTACAGCACCATGCATGATTGCTTCTTTTAAATCAGCAAGGCTTTTCAATCTGCCTTCTTTCTTCCACTGGTCATAGGCGAGATCAAGATACAGAAGCATGACCACACCTGTCTCTGCGTCCAGGCCTGCAAGGGCGATAATGCCTACCCACACAGCAATGCTCATGTTGTAATTGAGGAAATACAGAAACCAGAACGAGCCGACGAGTGAGAATGGAACTGCAAGAAGGACAATTGCAGTCTTGGTTAGCGACTTGGTATTCATGAAAATAAGAACAAATATAATAAGCGCTGTCAGCGGCAGCACGACCTTCAGCCTTTCATGTGTCTTTACAAGATATTCATATTCCCCGCTCCATTCAAGCCTGTAGCCGTCAGGCAATTTGACCGACTGTGCTACGTGATGCTTGGCCTCCTCAACATAACCGCCCACATCGCGTCCTGAAAAATCAACAAAGACATACGCGGCAAGGAGCCCCTCCTCGCTCTTGATGCCAGTGGGGCCTTTAATAATGCTGACGTCGGCAATCTCTCCAAGCGGTATTTGAATGGAGTTAGGAGTTGAAGAACTCATGCCACTTAACTCTTGACTTATAACTCTTGACTCCGGCATGACCGGAATCAATATCCTTTTTATCTTCTCCACGTCATTCCTCAACTCCCGCAGATATCTCACATTAACCGGATAACGCTCCCTGCCTTCTACCGTAATGGTCAGATTCATTCCACCGATGGCGCTTGCGACTAAATCATTTACATCATCCATTGATAGACCGTATCTCGCGATCTCTTCGCGTTTCGGTTTGATGTCGAGAAAATAACCTGTAGTCAATCTTTCGGCATACGCACTCCTCGTGCCGGGAACGGTTTTTACTGAATTCTCGACGTCAATGGCGATTTTTTCTATCATATCAATCTTGGGGCCGAGCACTTTTACTCCAACAGGCGTCCTTATCCCAGTTGCAAGCATATCTATCCTCGCCTTTATGGGCATGGTGAATGAATTTGCGACCCCGGGAATGGAGAGTGCATCATTCATTTCATTTTTCAATTTATCAACGGTCATGCCTTCACGCCACTCTGATTCAGGCTTAAGATTGACGACGGTCTCAAACATCTCAAGTGGGGCCGGGTCTGTAGCAGTCTCAGCGCGTCCTGCTTTGCCGTATACCTGCTCCACTTCAGGAATTGATTTCAGAATCTTGTCCTGCATAACAAGAAGCTTCGTGACTTCTGATACGGAAGCCCCTGGAACTGTAACAGGCATATAGAAAAGAGTGCCTTCGAAGAGCGGAGGCATGAATTCAGTGCCGAGCTTGATGAATGGATAAGCTGTTATTGCCATAACGATTATGGCAATTATGATGACCGTCTTTTTGAATCTCAATGCGCCCCTCGCAAACGGCTCATAAATTTTATGAAGGATAATGCTGACGGGATTTCTCTCTTCCGGCCGGATTTTTCCTCTTATAAAAAGTGTCATAAGGACAGGCGTCAATGTAACTGCAAGGAATGATGAAAAGAGCATCGCAAAGGTTTTGGTATACGCGAGCGGTTTAAAGAGCCGCCCGGCCTGTGCTTGCAGGGTAAATATAGGAAGAAAGCCAACAGTGATGACAAGCAGTGAAAAAAACAGCGACGGGCCGACTTCTTTCGCCGCCTCAATGATGACGTCGCTTCTGCTGACTCCTGACCCTGACTCCCATTCTTCCAGTTTCTTATGAGCATTTTCCACCATAATTATTGACGCATCAACCATTGCGCCGATGGCAATGGCAATGCCGCCAAGGCTCATGATATTTGATGTGACGCCAAGGTAATACATGCAGATGAATGAGATGATGATAGCCACAGGAAGCGTTAATATTACGACAAGGGCGCTTGGAAGATGGAAAAGAAATACGATGCAAACGGCGCTGACCGCAACCGAGAGCTTTATGATTTCGTCCTTTAAGGTATCAATTGAACGGTGTATTAAATCAGTCCTGTCATATGTGGTGACGATTTTGACGCCTTTGGGAAGGCTTGACTGAAGTTCCTTTTCGATCTTTTCTTTGACGCGCTCAATGACGCTAAGGACATTTTCACCGAAGCGGACCACAACGATCCCTCCTGCCACTTCGCCTTTGCCGTCAATATCAGCAAGACCCCTCCTGATTTCAGGGCCGATCTGAACTGTTGCCACATCACGCAGGTAAACAGGTGTGCCGAACCCGTTGGTCCCGACAGATATGTTTTCAAGATCGGAAAGGTTTTTAATATAACCACGCCCCCGGACCATATATTCTATTCCGGAAAGTTCAAGCACACGCCCTTCCACGTCCTTGTTGCTCCTGCGGATGGCGTCCATGATCTTCATAAGGGGGATGTCGTATGCAAGGAGCCTGTTTGGATCAATGTTTACCTGGTACTGCTTTACAAAGCCGCCAATGCTCGCAACCTGAGAAACTCCGGGAACGCTTTCGAGCGCAAGCTTTAAGTTATAGTCCTGTATTGAGCGAAGCTGTGAAAGGTCATGACTGTTGGACTCATCCACAAGTGCATAGGAAAAGCCCCACCCAAGGCTTGTCGCATCAGGACCCAGAACAGGGTTAACATCCTGTGGAAGTTTTCCCTTGACAGTCTGCAGATATTCAAGTATCCGGCTTCGCGCCCAGTATATGTCGGTGCCCTCTTCAAAAATTACATAGATGAAGGAGCTTCCAAGAAACGAAAACCCGCGCACTACCTGAACCTTTGGCGCGGCAAGAAGGGTTGATGTTATTGGATACGTTATCTGGTCTTCAATAAGGTCCGGGCTTCTTCCGGCCCATTCCGTGAATATAATTACCTGCGTGTCGCTCAGATCCGGGATGGCGTCAAGCGGTGTTTTTTTCAGGGCCCAATAACCCCATGCGCAGAGAGAAAAGACCATCAGGAATATGATGAACTTGTTTCGCGCGCTGTATTCGATAATCTTAGCTATCATGATAATTTTTGAAAGCAACTGGATTCCTGCTTTCGCAGGAATGACCAGTTTATGTCATTCCCGTGAAAACGGGAATCCGGAAATTTAATGCTTATGTCCTCCGAGCGGCGTTACGCCTTTCAACTGCGCTTCTGAGTCAATGAGGAACGCAGCTGAAGAAGCAACTTTCTCTCCCTTCTTCAAGCCCATCAGCACCTCTGTAAACCCTGAGGCCTTCATTCCAGCCATAATTTCTCTTGGCTCAAAATAACCCTCGCCCTTATCTACGTAAACAATCTGCCGCACTCCTGTGTCAATAATGGCGTCATCAGGCACTACGAGTTTACTGCCGAGGTCTATTTTTATTTCAACATTTGTGAACATCTGCGGCTTGAGCTGCCCTTTAGAATTTGGAATTTCAAACCTTACAGTGGCAGTTCGTGTTGTGCCGGAGATTGAGGGATAGACGTAATCAATCGTTGATGTAAATTCCTTATCGGGGAAATAGCTAAGCGATATCTTTGCCTTCTGTCCTGCTGTAACAGAAGATAGTTCATATTCATAAATATCAGCAAGGACCCAGAGGGTTGAAAGGTCGGCAATATCAAAAAGTTTTTCACCGGGCATCACTCGCATCCCCTGAACAGCCATTTTCTCTGTCACATATCCATTAGCGGGACTATAAATAGTAAGAGTCCTTACCGGTTTCCCTGTCTCTTTGATTCTCTCAATCTGCTCCTCTGAAATATCCCATAATTTCAGCCTCTGCCTTGCCGCATCAACTATTCTTTCTGCATCAGTTGAAAGCATCGAGCTCACCGCTGATTGCTGACCGCTGACTGCTGTTTGGCTCCATTTCACCACATTCAGATATTCCTGCTGCGTTGCGTAAAGCTCCGGACTGTAAAGTTCAGCAAGCGGCTCGCCCTTTTTCACGAACTTGCCTGTGTAATCAACATAAAGCTTTTCTATCCATCCTTCAAACTTTGTATTTACCGTAGCGAATTTTCTCTCGTCATAACTGATACGGCCGACAGTCCGGATGGTCTTCTTCATCGGTTTTACAGCGACCTCAAAAATCCTGACGCCTATCAACTGCTGCTTTTCCGGCTCAATCTCAACCGTCGGGGTTTCCACAACCTCAGCCTCTGCCGCATCCTGTTTTTCCGACTGGGGGGCTTCTTTTACCGGTGCAGCATGCTGATGGACCTGAGCGAATGACGGCGGGCTGAAAAAAGATAACAGAATAATTATTAATCCGGGAATAATGACTGCCTTTGTTTTCATCTTTAGTTTTCTCCTTGATTGACGACTGACGACTGATAACTGATAACTGTAGTTATCGCCTCCAGCCTTGCTATGGCTTTTTCCCTTTCCACAAGTTGTTTCCAGTACAGGATTTCGTAATCAATTACTGATTTCAATCTTGTTATGACAGTAAGGGCCTCAACCTTTCCTGCTGTATATCCGGCAATGGCTGATTCAAAGTCCTGATAGGTTTTTGGGATTAAACCATTCTTATATAAGGCCATTAATTTCTCCGAGGACTTGAGCATAGAGTAATTATCTTTTATGCCTGAAGACAGCATGATTTGAATATCGGCAAGAGCATGTTTTGTCTCTTCCATTGAGGCCTTTGCTTCCAGTACGGCCTGCCGCTGTTTTGTTTTGTAAAAGATGGGAATATTGATACTTGTTGTCAGGCTCCACATGTCATCAAAATATTTACTCTTTGCAAAGTATGATGCATTAACAGTGAAATCCGGATAATATTCTTTTTTTGCCATTTCAATCTTTATCTCTGCGCCTGTGATCATCTGCTCTTTGGCTATTATTTCCGGCGAATTTTCATATGCGGCCTGAATGAGGTCTTCAACGATGTAATTGTATTCGCTGCGTAACATTTCACCCGGCCTTTCAATGGGAGAATTAACATCTCTGCCGATAGCTGAATTAAGCATAGCCTCAAGGGACTGGATTTTCTGTTTAAGCATTTCCTCTCTTTCGAGGAGCATATACTTTTCTGTCTGCGCCATTAGTACTTCCTGCTGGGGCGCCATTCCGGTTGAGTAACGGGCGAGGGCCGCATCTTCTATTCGCGAAAAAAGTAGAGACATGTCTTTAATGAGGTCTATATTTTTGTATGCAAGAAAAAGTTCATAGTAAAGTTCTTTCACTCTTGCTGTCACTCTCAAACGTGTTGCATCTGTCATGGCCTTGAGACTTTCAGCATCTCTTGACGCCATCAGGCTTTTCAGGGGCAGTTTGCCAGGATAAGGGAACATCTGTGATGCGGAAAACATCCACTGTGAATCAGCAGCCATTTCATTGCCAAAGGAATATATGTCTCTTGTTCCTTCATTCAGATACCCAAACATGACCATGGGGTCGGAAAGGCTTTCTGCCTGCGGGATTCTGAATCTTGAGGCTGTGGTCTTTGCCTCAAGCATGAGGATTTCATGATTGTTTTTCAGGGCCTCGTTAATAAGTTCCTGAAGTTTCAGGTTCTCAGCAAAGGAGGAAGCGGAAAAAAGCAGAAAGTAGACAGTAGACAGTAAACAGCAAACAGTAAGCAGTAGGCAGTAAGCAGTAGGTAAGTGTTTTTTTCTGCTTCCTCCATACTGCTTACTGTCTACTAACTTTCTACTGTGCATCTATGCTGAATTTCAGTTTTGATGTTTTATCACCCTTTGTTATTTTCACAAGAATATTCCATGACCCGGCCATAGAGAGTTTCATTGTCGCCTTATATTCATAACCGCTAAGTTTTGCATCTGTCTTATAATCCATAGCCGGCATTCCGGGCATTGCAGGCATGGAGTATTCTACTTTTACATTTACATCAGTCACATATTTGCCTGCAGCGTCTTTAATCTCGATCTCGATATTGTTGTCACCAACGACTGGCGGATTTCTATCAATCTTTACTTCAACATCATAATCGCCTGCTTTTTTCTTCACCTCATAGTCTTTTGCATAGGCGATTCCGCAAAGAAATATCACTGCCATCAACATCATGAAAAGCTTTTTCATATCAACCTCCTGTTAAATTTATTTTTCTGAATAAGCTTACCCAATAAAAATGAATAAATTATGAACATACTGCATATAAAAAATAACATAAACTATGTCTTTAATCAAAAATATTTTTGGAGTAAACGGTGTGTAAGAATAAAAAAGTTTTTTCAGGATTACAGTTCCCTGCGTCCTTCGATCGATTTGGAGAGCGTTACTTCATCAGCAAACTCAATATCTCCGCCGATAGGCAGTCCGTATGCAATGCGCGTGATTTTAATTCCCAGCGGTTTAAGCACCTGCGACAGATACTGGGCTGTGGTTTCCCCTTTAGTATTAGGATTTGTGGCAATGATCACTTCTGAGATGTCGCCCTGTTTCACCCGGTTAATGAGTTCACCGATCTTTAACCTTTCAGGAGTAACGCCGTCAATCGGAGAAAGCGCTCCGAGGAGGACATGATAAAGCCCGTTATAGACTCTGGTGTTTTCAATAACTATAAGATTGCTCGGTTCTTCAACAACACAAATTGTATTTTTATTTCTCTGAGAACTCCTGCAAATGGAGCAAAGTTCTTCTTCAGTAATATTGAAACACTGCTTACAGAAGCGCGCCTTTTTCTTTATTTCAATTATTGCATTTGCTACGGCAATTGCTTCATCCTCAGGCATTCCCATAATAAAAAAGGAAAGACGCTGGGCGGTCTTCCTGCCGATGCCGGGAAGTTTTGTAAGTTCGTTAATTAAATTTTCTACAACACCGTTATTCATTACCCAAAGATATTCCCTAATCCCGGCAAGTTCATGCCGCCAGTAAGCCGGCTCATGTCTTCTGTAACCATTTGCTGCGCCCTGCGGATGGCTTCATTCACTGCGGCAAGTATCAGGTCCTGAAGCATTTCTATATCATCGGGATTTACAACATCACGTTCAATCTTTAAGGAAACAATCTCCAGGGCTCCGTTGACCGTGGCAACAACCATGCCTCCGCCAGAAGAGGTCTCAACGGTCTTTCTCTTTGATTCTTCCTGAATCTTTCCCATTTCCTGCTGCATTTTCTGAGCCTGTTTCATCAGGTCTCCAAGCATTTTTTTTGACATATATCCTCCATAAAATTAGAGTTAAGGGTAAAGAGTTAAGAGTCAAGAACATCCACAACAAACTTTGTACATAACTCTTTACTCTTCTATTCATTTTCCTCTGTGAGTGGTTTTACATTAATCAGGGAACCGCTGAAGATCCTCATGGCATCCTGCACGAGGGGTTCTGCAAAAACTTCTTTTTTTATTTTACTGACATCTTTTTTTGTTTCCTTGCGGGACAGTGAGGTGGTTTTTAATTTAATTTTATGCCCGCTCAGTTTTTTCAGTATTGATTCAATAACAGTTGTATTTTTCTTTATGGAATCAGCCAGGACAAACATCCCGCCGTTAAAACCAATTGTAAGGTCTGTTGTCGTTAGATTAATAAGCTGGGCCTCTGCAAGCTTGCAGGACAGGAGATGGTCTTCTGCATCAAGATGTTCAAGCAGTTTTTGCCAGAGCTCTTCTTTATTGTCAATAATGAATTTATTGCCAGCATCAGGCTGAGTTACCGGTTCTGTTTTTTTTTCCGGGGTATTATCTGAAATTTCGAATTTGGAGGGGTGGAGATTATTTTCGTTATCTTTTGTGGCGCCGGGAACTACGGAAGTTTTTGGTGAAGATTCCCGGACATACCCTTCCGCCTGTTCGTCTCCGAGCATTTTCATAACTTGCTCAATAGACGTCATCCCTTTTACAAAAGAGGTCCTGAGCAATCCGAGCTCGAGAGAGTATCTTGGGTTTACAGCACTTTTAATCTCATATTCAAGTCTGAGAAGTTCAGAGAGAAGCACAGTCAATTCTTCAATGCTGATACTGGATGAAAGACCCCGCAGTCTTTGCATTTCATCGTCTGAAAACTCCAGGAGTTCTTTATCGCCCTGAGTAACTTTGACAACAGCCAGGTTTCTGAAATGTTCAACCAGTTCTTTTATTATCTGCCTCAGATCACTTCCCCTTTCGGTCAGTTCCTTTATTATGGAAAGGGTGCCGGTTATATTCCCGCTTAGAATGGTCCCTGAGAGATTTGAGATAATTTCAGCTTCTGGAAGACCTAAAAGAACCTGAAGCTCTTTTTCGGTGATTTTGTCGCTGAAAGAATAAGCCTGGTCCAAAAGCGTAAGGGCATCTCTCATGCTGCCATCAGCCGCCTTTGCAACCATTTCCAGCGCTGCTTCCTGGATACTTATTTTTTCTGCGGCAGTGATTTTCCGAAGCTGCTCTTTTATTACGCCTTTATTAACTCTGCGAAATGAATGGTGCTGGCATCTGGAAAGGATTGTAGCCGGCACTTTTTTGGGCTCTGTAGTTGCAAATATAAAGATGACATGAGGCGGCGGTTCTTCCAGAGTCTTCAGAAGTGCATTGAATGCAGAGGTGCTCAGCATATGCACTTCATCAATTATATAAATTTTGTATTTCCCGCCCGAAGGTGCATATTTTACTGTTTCCCTTAATTCTCTAACGGCATCAACACTATTATTGGAAGCGCCGTCAATTTCAAACACATCTACCGAGGATCCGGCTGTTATGGCTTTGCAACTCTCACATTGGCCGCAGGGTTCGCTGTCTTTTCTTTGCTGACAGTTCAGCGCCTTTGCAAGGATACGAGCAGAAGATGTTTTACCAACACCTCGCGGTCCTGAAAGAAGATAAGCATGCGCTATCTTTCCGCTTGACAAAGCGTTCTTAAAGGTTGTAACCACGGTCTCCTGACCGATAAGGTCTTCAAACCCCTGAGGTCTCCATTTTCTTGCAAGTACTATGTAACTCATAATTTAGTAGTAAGTAGTTAGTAGTTAAGGTGTTAAGGATCAGTAGTTTTTTCCCCTTAACTACTAATCGCTTACTACTAACTACTGTCTTTTTAAGGCCGGGCCTTCAGGTGATCCTGCGGCACCCAGGATAACTGCTTACCGTTGCTTCCTTCCGGACCTGGCGGGATTTGCAGCATACTGTTGCACAGGGCCCAAAGACCCGACCGAAATTAGTTGCTTCATGGCGGAGAGGGAGGGAGTCGAACCCTCGAGACGGTATTAGCGTCTACACGATTTCCAGTCGTGCTCCTTCGGCCTCTCGGACACCTCTCCAAATACTACAGTTGTTAGGGATCAGGGGTTAGGGATTAGTAAAAAAACCTGCTAACAACTGCTATTATTAAAAAACCGTATGCAGACGCAAATAATTTTGCAGTTAGTTTAACATTTTTTCATTCGGTTGTGTAAGGAAGCCCCTTGCTTTCCGAAGGTATTTATCAAGCTACAGTAATTAGTAGTTAGGGATTAGTCATTAGTAAAAGGAAAAATTAAGTTTTTCCGATTTTATACTAACAACTAATCACTGCAAAATGTGCTTTGCACATTTTGCAGGCGGAGAGGGAGGGATTTGAACCCCCGGTGAAGTTGCCCCCACAACGGTTTTCGAGACCGCCCCATTCAGCCACTCTGGCACCTCTCCGGAAAAAAACAGTGAGTAGGGTTTAGGGAGTAGTAGAAAACCATTATCTGCCTTCTTCATTTAACTAAGCCCTATACCCTATCCCCTAATCCTGCCTTCTCAATTGTACAAAAAACCTCTTAAGCATTTCTGCACATTCTTTTTCCATAACACCGGATACAACCTTTATCTGGTGGTTAAGTGAAGGGTCATAAGCCAACTGAAACCGGCTTGCTATCGCTCCATATCTCTCGTCTTTACAACCGTACACAAGCCTGCCAAGGCGGGCATTCACCATTGCTCCGGTGCACATGACACAGGGCTCTTTGGTTACATATAAAGTAGCATTTGTGAGACGCCAGTTGCTGATCTTTATTGCTCCTTCACGAATTACCATTAACTCGGCATGTGCAGTGGGATCGTTGGCAGACTCCCTTTTATTGTGGGCTGAGGCGATTATCCTGTTTTCAATTACAAGCAGCGCACCAACAGGGACATCATTTTCTTCAGATGCTGCCTTTGCTTCCTTGAGGGCAAGCTGCATGTAATGTTTATCCATCTCTATTCTCTTAACTCTTGACTCTTAACTCTAACTTTGACGGTTATCACGACCGTCTTTGCCAGCCTTTATTTCAGGAAAACATACGGGACAGTAATATTCCCCATTATCAAGGTTGCAAATATGGCTTCATTCGGGGCAGCAGATGCATTCCTCAACAGGCTTTTTGCAAACTTCACATGACTCAACATTGCTTTCCATAATTGCGTTTCAGCATAACTCAGATATTCTGTTCAAATCAAGGTCACAACGACACAGTTTGTTGTAGAACTTGCATAACGATTGTGTTAAAATGTTACATCATTGATAACCAAGGAGAGGGCATTTGGGAAAGGCCGTAGCGGTCAGTTTTGAAGGAGACGTTGTAAAGGTCGTCCAGGCCTCTTTAAAAGGTAAAAGCGTTTCTGTTGATAAAGTAGAAACAGTTGCCCTGGGTGAATTTGAAGAATACCTGAGAAAACAAAAGGCAGGCGAATTCATTGTTGCCTGTGACTTTAAAGAATCCTACCAGGATGTTATATCCATCCCACTTGTAAAAGAGCAGTATCTCAAAAGAATTATAGAAACAGAAATAAAGAAAGCCACGTCCCTGGATAATTTCTTGTTCATCTACACGGTTATTGGTGAAAAGGCTCTGGAAAGCAGAAAAACGATGGAAGTCTTCTACTATGCGGTCAGGAAAGAAGCCGTCCGTGAGATTGTAGAAAGATTCTATGAAAACGGCAAATCAGTCAAGGCCCTCTACCCTGCAGTGTTTCCGGCCGCGTCATTGTTTGATTCCCAGATTCCCGGGGAAGTACATATGGGGGTGTACAGCTCAGGGAAGTCCCGGACCGCTTTCTTTACGAAAAAAGGCGCCATTTATTTCATCAGAAGCTATGAATCATATGAACCGGGCTATTCTGACTTCGACGCTCAAAATATCAATATGACCATCAGTTTCTGTTTTCAGAATATCAGGATAAATCCTGCAGCAGTTTTTCTTATGGGGACTCTTTCCGAAGCATCACAGTCCAGCGCCCTGTCAACAGTTCCTCTTGCATGTCTTGGAAACACTGGACATATCAGGTGCAGCATGGAGACATTCAATGAATTCATTCTGCCTATCGCTTCTTTTTCTGCGCTGAAATCCTCAAATATCATCGGCCCGGAATTTAACAGGTTATATGTGCTAAAAAATTATATTAAGTATGCGGCTGTTGTTTTTATGGCGCTTGCCATTTTGTGCGGAGGATTTGCATCTTATGAAGCAAAACTTGCCGCAGACAGGAAAGATCAGATAAGCTCCACAGCAACAGCAAGAGCGGCTACAGAAAAAGTCTTTGCAGAATATAGCGCAAGGACCGAGAAGATTAATCAGTACAGGCCCATTGTTGAATTTCTGAATAAGCCTGCGCCTGATATCCACAAACTGCTGGTGTTGTTTGCAGAGATTGAAATGGGAGATTTAAAACTGGATACAATTAATGCCTTGTTGAAAGAAGACCAGTCCCTCACAGTCTTTCTGGCGGGAAATGTCCTGTCCGGCACATATACAGCAATGCAGGATGCGCTGGATCATATGATTGCTCAACTAAGTGAGAAAGGGAAAATAGAACTTAAGAGTAAAGAAATAGATCTCAAAGAAAAAAAATTTACAATAGAAATATCTTACAAGACAACAGAATGAATTATTTCCGCTATCTGAAAAAAGGCTTATATTTTTATGTTGCAGGCGGGATGTTGTTCGGGCTTGCGCTTCTGGCGCTTGTAGTGCTTTACAGGTACAACAACTCCCTGAACAAAGTCCTTGACACTGCGAATGCAGTCAGCGGCAAACAGGGGGAACTCAGCAAAGAAATAGGAGAGATAGATGCTCTGGTCAAGTATTTGATGGATAATTTCAGCCTGGACTCTCCGAATGCAAATTCAGAAAAGATTATCCTGAGGGCGTTTGATGACATGAAGACAAGGCTTGACAGCGCATCACTTACAGCAGCCAGGTTTGAAGATGCAAACGGTGAAAAGAAACTCCCGGTTGAAATCAAGATCCTTGTAAAAAACTATAAAATGATAATTGATGATGTGGGCTATATGGAATCCTTCAGATTTCCTGATTACAGAATAAGAAATCTTTCCATAACAAAAGAGCAGACAGGAGGTGTTGCGCTGACTATACAGGGTGAATTTGTAATACCCCTTAAGGAGCAGAAGCCAATCCCGCTAATCGGTACTTAACTATGGATAACAAGACAAAGATATTTATTGCCTTTCCGTTTGTTTTCATTATAATACTTCTTGTGGCAGCGAACTATATTCCCCTTGCAAGTGAACCCTCTGAGACGGAAGGACAGATACTGGCGTTTATTCCTGCAGGTCTTTCAATAAAGGATAGTCCCATGGTCTCTGTCAGCGGTGAAATAAAAAGCCCGATAGAATTTCTTGCGGCGCCTGCAGAGCTGGACCAGGGGAAAAAGGATGACATAGTTGCAGAAATATCATATAATGATAGCGATTTATCGCTTATTGTGGTCAGCGGCGCAAGGAAAATGGCAATTATCAAGGGCCTCCTTGTCAGAGAGGGCGACAGCATCGACAGTTTGAAAATAGCTGCAATAGAGCCGGACCGGGTTTTAATAAAAAACAAGACTGAAAAATGGCTGCATCTGGAAAAGGTGAAGTGAAAGCAATATCAATGCATCTGAAGAGAATAATCCCCATCTTTTTTATCGTGCTATTTTTTATCTCCTGTGCCTCTATTAAGCAGGCGGACCGAAAAGAGAAGAAGATTGATATTAAAGAACAGATGGCAGCAGTGGATAATGGATCTGTAAAAAGTTCTGGGTCCGGGGTTTCAGAGCCGAAAATCCCCGAATTTGTTCCTGCCAATGAAGATACTTCTCCCCTTCAAACCAAGACCGTGTCCCTTGCAGCAAGAAATACTCCATTACGTGAGGTGCTTTTTACTGTTGCAGAGACAGCGAACCTGAACCTGGTACTGGAGCGGGGCGTTGATACGGAGATTCAGGTTACCATGACCTTAAAAAATATGCGCATTGAAGATGCGTTAGATGCCATCCTTAATTCAGTTGATTATTTTTATTCAGTCAAAGAAAACATCCTTGCAGTAAAAGCCCTTGATACAAAGATATTCGAACTGGGACATCCCAATGTAATACAGGAATACAAGCTGAATGTTGGCGGCAATATCCTCGGGGGGACTTCTTCTGTCGGTTCAGGGTCCAGTGCAATTACAGGCGATGTGTCAATGAGCTCAGCTTCGGATACTACCTCATTTCAGTTTTGGGAGGCTGTTGAGAAGACCCTCGAAAAAATGTTTAGACAGGAAGAAAGCAAAGGGCCCCAGCCGATTTTTGTTGTTAACAGAATGGCCGGCACGATCATGATTACTGCGACTAAAAAAGATTTGGAAAGGGCCGGCAATTATATTGCAAATCTGAAGAGGGTTCTCAACAGACAGGTAGTTATCGAAGCGAGAGTTGTTGAGGTACAGTTGTCAGAAGGCTTAAAGTACGGCATTGACTGGAGCAGTGTTATGAAGGGGATCGGAATGGGCGCCACTTATAATTTAAGCACTGTAAAATTTACCGATGTATTTAGCAGCGATAGCCCGGCATTTCAATTCAGTATTACAGACAATGACGGATTAGGACTCCTTTTAAGCGCTTTGCAAGAGCAGGGCAATGTAAAAACCCTCTCTAACCCGAGGATAAATATTTTAAATGGACAAGCCGCTTTGTTGAGTGTCGGAAGGAGTACAAATTTTATTTCTAAGGTTCAGACTACCACTACAACTACTTCAGGCTCTGCGCCTACAACTACATACACTGTGGAAACCAATAGTGTGCTTTCCGGAGTATTGTTCGGGCTTTTACCCTTCATCAGCAATGAAGGGGAAATTACTCTCACAATTACACCGATTGTAACAACCCTCGTCAGCCTTGAAAGCAAGACAATAGGAGCCGCCGGCAATCAGGTGGAGATAAAACTGCCTACCGTTGATCTGAGGGAGATGAGCACCACTGTCAAGGTTGCAGATGGCCAGATAATTGTTATCGGCGGACTGATAAGCAAGACCGAAAAACAAAAAGAAAACAAGGTTCCAATACTCGGCAACCTGCCTGTTGTAGGAGAACTTTTCAAGAGCGTGGACAACTTGGAAGAACAGACTGAGCTTGTAATAATGCTGATACCGCGATTGGCGAGTTAGGTTCTTATGAAACTCGGTGAAGTTCTCATATCAAAAGGGCTGATTACCGAAGAAAGACTGGAATTAGCGCTGGCCCATCAAAAAATAACCGGCTCTCTTCTGGGCGAGACGCTTATGAAGCTCGGGTTTGTATCCTCAAATGAAATTGCCCAGTCCCTCGCTGGCCAGGCCGGTATTCCCTTCATTAATTTAGCGGAATATACGGTTTCTGAAGAGGCCATCCGCCTCATACCTAAAGACGTTGCTGAGAAAACAGGCTTTATCCCTCTCCGTGTGGACGAGGGCATTATTGAAATAGGGATCACTAACCCTTCCAATATACAGGCCATTGACATGGCCTCAAAAATCTCAGGGAAGACACCTAAAATATTTATGATTGACAACAAGGGGTTTTATGAGACCCTTGAGAGATCTTATTTCTTTCTGGAAAATCCCATACAGCAAAACATCAAGTCTGCGGTTAATGAAATCAAATCTTCTCCGGTGCCTTCTGCTGTCACAGTTGCAGAGCTGGCACAGAATCTGATTTACGAGGGCATACGGCGGAAGACAACGGATATACACATAAGTCCGGCAATAGATACGGTCAATATATTCTACAGGGTAGACGGGGTCTTGCAGCATGGTTTTTACATTCCAAAAGCTGCACAGGCGGGTATTATATCCAGAATCAAGGTTATGTCTATGCTGGATATTTCAGAGCAGAGGCTTCCTCAGGACGGCGCTTTTTCAATGGCTTTTCTTAATACGAAATATGAAATGCGCATATCAACCGCGCCCAGTATATATGGAGAGAACATTGTTATCAGGGTCCTGGCGGGCACAGGGCAGTTGCCGAGGATAGATACGCTGGGTTTTGATGTTGAAAACATAAAACGCCTGCGCATGCTCTTTCATAAACCGTATGGCATTATCCTGATAACAGGGCCTACCGGCAGTGGAAAGACAACAACCCTGTATGCTGCTCTCAGGGAGATAGACCTGATTGAAAGAAACGTCCTGACTGTGGAAGACCCCGTTGAGTACAAGCTCAGTTTTGTTAAGCAAACAGCAGTTAATTTAAAGGCAGGTTATGACTTTGCTGTTGCCGGAAAGACCTTTATGCGGCAGGATCCGGATGTCATGCTGCTTGGTGAGATAAGGGATGAAGAAACTGCCAAGATAGCAGTGAGGGCTTCAATCACCGGGCATCTGGTATTGTCTACCTTGCATACCAATGATGCAGTTACTTCTATTCCCCGTCTTCTTGACTTTCATATTGATAAGTTTATGCTCTCATCTTCCATGCTGGCTGTAATTGCGCAAAGACTCGTCAGAAAACTCTGCAATAAGTGCAAGGAAGAATATACCGTCTCCGAAGATGAGTTCAAGGCCTTGAACTTCCAGGGAGAAGTTCCTAAGACAGCCTGCAGGGCCAAGGGCTGCAGCAGGTGCAATGATACCGGTTATGCAGGCAGGTCGGTCGTTGGAGAGATTATGCTTGTTAACGATGAGATTAAAGAACTTATTGCCGAGGAAGCGTCTCTAACGAAAATCAAGGCAGCGGCTTTGAAAAACGGTATGCTCACATTAAAAGCCGCAGGCCTGCAAAAGATTAGAGATCACGTTACAAGCGTAGAGGAGATTCTGAGGATAATTGATTAATGCCATTTTTTACTTATAAGGCAGTAAACAGTAACGGCGAAATAATAAAAGGCGCGGTTGAGGAAAACGATGAAGCCAGCGCTTTTCACAACATTACTTCAGCAGGGCTCTATATATTAAAAATACAAAAATCCAACAAGCTTGCTGATATCTATATAAAGAAGTCCCGGGCCCGGGGCATAAAGACCAGCATGGTGATTGAGTTTGCCAAAAACCTGTCCGTAATGCTGCGCTCAGGCCTTCCTTTGGTTACCTCCATATCTGATATTGCAGTGACATCAGATAATAAAAGCTTTGGCTCCCGGCTTCTGGAAGTTAAAAGGACTATTGAGCTTGGCTCAAGTTTTTCTGTGGCCCTGTCAGCCCATAAAGACGTATTCCCGGACATCTGTATAAACCTGGTTTCCGTAGGTGAAGAGACAGGCAGGCTTGATGAAAGCCTCTCCGAAATAGCAGTACACCTTCAGAGGATGGAGGATTTAAGGAGCGCCATGATCCGGGCGCTGATGTACCCGGCGTTTGCGCTTGTTGGCACTACAGGAGCCCTTCTGTTCTGGCTTATTTATGTTCTGCCGAAAATGACTTCGCTCTTTACATCCATGTCTGTAGAGATGCCGCCTTTAACAAAAGGCCTTATGCAGGTCAGTGCGTTCAGCAACAAGCATTGGTATTTATTTATTGTTGTGCCTGCTGCTATTTATGCTCTTATAACGTTTTTATCAAAAATAGAAAAGACAAAATACCATGTTGATGTCGCAAAATTAAAAATACCAATACTGAAACTTCTTTTGCACAATAAGCTGTTGGCTTTATTTGCAGAACAGTTCAGGATACTGATTTCCGCAGGCATTACAATTGACAGGTCGTTTGATATTATGATAAATGTTGTCAATAATGAGGTGTTCAGAAGGGCGCTTGCAGACATACGGGAGAATATTATGCTTGGAAGCAGGATCAGCGAGGCGCTTAAGAAACATGAGACTTTGTTCCCGAGCCTTGTCGTCAGGATGGTGGCCATCGGAGAGTCCACTGGTAATCTGAGCGAGCAGTTTAATTATCTTGCTGAATATTATCTGAAAAAACTTGACGACCTCTCTGAAAAAATGGGGAAAATGATAGAACCGATAATCATCATGGTAGTAGGATCCATATTTCTGGTAATTATTCTTGGCATCATGGCTCCAATATATGATCTGATTTCACAAATAGGTAAATAGAAATGGACTTTTTAAGTTTTTTCGGACTGAAGGAAGACCCTTTTAAACTGACTCCGGACCCTGCTTATTTCTATCCGTCGTCAACCCACCACGAGGGGCTCCTTTTGCTTGATTATTCAATAGAGCAGAAAGAGGGCTTTACAACTGTTATCGGAGATCCCGGAAGCGGCAAGACAACGCTGCTCAATGTATTTCTTGAGAAATGGAAAGACCGGGCGGAAATAGCAATCATTTTAACGCCGAGATTATCACCCGAAGAATTTCTGATTTCCATTCTTGAGGACCTGAAAATCGGCCCCAGGCGAAAGAGTAAAAATGAAATCATAAAGGCCTTCAGGGATTTCATGATTGAAAAATCTTCTGAAGGCAGATGGGTCATTATCATTGTGGATGAGGCACAAAATCTCCCGGATGAGACACTGGAAGAACTGAGGCTGCTTTCAAACCTTGAGACCGATAAGGACAAGCTTTTGCAAATTGTGCTGCTGGGGCAGCCCGAGCTGGAAACAAAATTAATGTCAGAACAACTCAGGCAGCTTAATCAGAGGATAACTACCAGGATATATCTAAGGCATTTTAACCCGGATGAGACACAGGATTATATAAACTACAGGGTCATCAAGGCAGGAAAACAGAATTTGCAGCTTGATAAAAAGGCAGGCAAGCTTGCATGTAAACTTTCAAAAGGCGTTCCCAGGCTGATTAACATGTTAATATCCCGGGCCTTAATGGCTGCATATCTTGAAGAAAGCAATATCATACTTCCCAGGCATATTCTGCATGCTGTTAAGAGCCTGAATCACAATGAAATGAAGGTGCAGAACTGGCTCAGGTTTGCGCCCCTGACAGGAGGGATAGCTGGGGCTTTGCTATTGACTGTTTTTACAATCAATAGTTATCGCCACAATGCAGAGGCCCCAAAAGCACCCCTGAAGACTGCAGCAGTAAGCAATATAAACATACCAGTTGAGCCGGTTGTGCTTTCTCAAAAGAACGAAAATATTAAAAGCATAACTCCCTCGTTACAAAAGAAGGAGCCAGTTGCCTCCCCTTCGGAAAAAGTGAGCAGGGCTGTAACGGAAACCCGCCAGGAACAGAAAGCGTCTAAATCTGAACCTGTGGCAGCAGAAACAATGCAAGCCCCTGCATACAAACTCGTTTCAGTTAAAGTGGACATTGCCAATCTGAGAGACAATCCATATCAGGATGCAGAAGTTGTGGGGAAGGTGTTTAGCAGCGCATACCTTGTGGCCTTGCAGGAATACCTGGATGAGAACAATACAAAATGGTATCAGGTGCTTTACCGCGGGGAAAAACGCTGGATAGCAGAAGACGTTGTAGAGGTGGTAGATTTAGAGGAGAAGAGCGGGAATAAAGTTCCGGCAAACTGAATCAGTAATATTTTTTATTTTTTGTTCTGCAGCATCTGAATCCTCTGCCGTATCTCGGAGCGGGCCTTATTATCAAGAGAGTTGTTTGCATAGGCGTTCTTGTACATTGTTAATGCTTCCTCAGTTTTTCCCTGCTTTTCATATATACGTGCAGAGCCTAAAACGCCCGACGAATCTCCGGTTTTGGCAAGCCTTGAGAAATGGTCGAGAGCCCTGGCATAGTCCATCTGCTGCTCATAGAGAATTGCCAGATTCAGTAAAGCTTTAGAATTGTGAGGATCAAATTTTAAAGCCTGATGGAAATATCCCTCAGCAGCGGAAAAATTTTCTGATTTTGCAGAAGCGATTCCCATATTGGTTAGAGCCGGGATGTATTCTTTATTTATCTCCAGAGCCCTTTGTGAATAATTAACCGATTCTTCAATAAGTCCCAGATGCAAATATATATAGGCAATATTGTTCATGATGACGTAATTATTACTGTCTATTTCCAAAGCCTTTTTATAGTTAATCAAGGCCCCCTGATAATCATTTTTTATTTCCAGTTCTCCAGCGCTGTACAAATAAGCATCCTGTACGGATTCATCAACAGGCCTTGATGGAAATTGCCCGGAGCTTTCTTTTTTGACGATTACCTGTTCCAGTTTAGGAAGCATCTCTCTGACTTTGCTTGCAGTAACAGGATGTGTGGGAGCTTCTGGAGATTTCTCTTTTTGTTTTGGAGCCGCTCTACTTGATTTCTTCTTTACCGGTGTGGGAGGGACAGGCTCTGCTTCCTTAGCTGCAGAAGACTCTGAAGAGCTGCTTTTTACTTCTTCTTTCTCTGCAAGAACTGCCGGGGCCGGAGGCTGCATTGTTTCCTGTGTTGTCAGAGGGGCCGGGCTGACCGATTTATTAGTAAGTGTTCCTGTAAAATAAACGAGGGCGATACCCATTGATACAGAGACAATAAAAAGCACGGACAAAAGAATTATCTTGCGTTTATTAGTTGATTTCAGGGAGGCGTTCTGAACAATATTTTTAAGATTTGGCGGCACCTCTCTTTTGGCCTGAGGTTGTTTTATTTTTGAGAGTAAATCAGCAAGCAGACTCATAGGATTTCTCTTTCTTTGTTTTTTCTCATTCAGGTCATTATAGCAAAAATACATTTTTAAAAAACAGGTTGTCTTGAATCTTGCATTATAAATCCTGTATTCTTTTGAAAAGAGATTAGCAGATTGCTGAAAAAGTATTTTAGCTGTCTTTGCGAGCGAAGCGAAGCAAACTCACTTCTTTATAAATCAATAAGTTTGAGATTGCTTCGTCGCAAAATACGCTCCTCGCAATGACAATTACAGACTTTTTCAGCAACCTGTTAGGGAGTAGGTAAGAAACAAAAGACGATTTAAGCGGCTTAAGCTGATTTTTAGAAAAATGTTATTTATAGAAATTCTGAAACAGGCTGTCATGTCTGATAATGGGATCTTAAAGAAACTATGTTACAACCGAAAGAACAACTCGAAATAATCAGAAGGGGAGTAGTTGAGATATTAGTTGAAGATGAGCTGCTAAAGAAACTTGAACATTCCTTTAATACAAACATTCCTCTGAAGATAAAAGCAGGGTTTGACCCCACTGCGCCGGATATTCATCTTGGGCACACAGTCCTTCTTGAGAAGATGCGTCAATTTCAGGATCTGGGGCATGAAGTTATTTTAATAATAGGCGACCTTACAGGAATGATCGGAGACCCTACTGGCAGGTCAGAAATAAGAAAACCTTTGACAAGGGATGAGGTCCTGAAAAATGCGGAAACATATAAGGAACAGGTATTCAGGATTCTTAATCCGGAGAAGACGCAAATCCGGTTCAACAGTGAATGGCTTGAGAAAATGACCCCGATGGAAATCATAAGACTTCAGGCCAGGCAGACCGTCGCCCGCATGCTTGAGCGGGAAGACTTTAAAAAAAGATTTGAAAGCCATAATGCAATAGGCATTCACGAATTTATTTATCCGCTTCTGCAGGGATACGACTCCGTGGTTTTAAAAGCAGATATAGAGATTGGCGGCACCGACCAGAAATTTAATCTGTTAATGGGGAGGGAGTTGCAGCAGGAATATGGACAGCGGCCGCAGGCTCTTGTGATTATGCCTCTTCTTGAAGGCACTGACGGCGTAAAGAAAATGTCAAAGAGCCTCGGAAATTACATCGGCATCACTGAAAAGCCCCAGGATATGTTTGGCAAGATTATGTCTGTCAGCGATGAATTAATGCTCAGATACTACGAACTGCTCAGCCATATTTCACTTGAACAGTTGAATGAACTGAAAAAAGGGCTGAAAGAAAACACTGTTCATCCTATGGAGACAAAAAAATCTCTTGCATTTGAGATTGTTGAAAGGTATCACGGCCGGGAGGCTGCGTTGAAGGCACAAGAGGAATTTGAACATATATTTAAAGATAGAGGGTTGCCTGATGAAATACCTGTTTTCAAACTTGAAGCTGCTGAAAAAGAATTGTGGCTTCCAAAGATAATGAAGCTGTCGGGGATTGTAAAAAGCACGGGAGAGGCTATCAGGCTTATCAAACAAGGCGGGGTAAGCGTGAATAATGAAAAATTTGAAGACCCTGACAAAAACCTTCCTGCAGGAGAATATCTACTGAAAGTGGGGAAGAGAAGATTTATAAAAATTATCCCGGGATGAAGCCGGGCCTACTTTCTGCCGAAATCATCATCAAAGCGCACTATGTCGTCTTCTTCAAGATAAGTGCCGATTTGCACCTCGATTAAATGAAGGGGGATTTTCCCGGGATTTTCAAGGCGGTGCGGAGTGGTCTTGGCGACATAGGTGGACTGGTTTTCTTCAAGGAAAATTTCCTGTTCGCCATTGACAATTTTTGCGGTGCCCTGAACTACGATCCAATGTTCGCTTCGATGGTGATGCATCTGATGGGATAATTTAGCCCCGGGATAAACTACTATGCGTTTTATCTTGGTATTTTTATTCTCTTCCAGTACCGTATAAGTGCCCCAGGGACGATACACGGTCGTATGCGCCTTATACTCTTTGCGGCCCTGTTTCTTTAATTCCTGAACTATGGATTTTACATTTTTACTCTTATCAAGATCTGATACAAAAACTGTGTCAGGTGTTTCAACCACTACAATATTTTCAAGGTCGTTTGTTACAATCAATCTGTTATTGCCTCTTATAAAACAGTTTCTGGTATTTTGGGGAATAACATCGCCTTCCAGCACATTGTTGTCATTGTCTTTTGGTAAAAAGTCATAAAGGGATTTCCAGGAACCGATATCGCTCCAGCCAAAATCAGATGGAAGGACTACCCCTCTTTTGGTTTTCTCCATGATGGCATAATCAATGGATATATCAGGGAGGTTTTTATACTTATCCAAAGGGATAGACGGCCCGTCTGAAACCATCTTTCGCATAACTTTCAAAAGGTCCGGTTCAAAGGCCTTGAACTCCCTTAGGAGAACGGAGGCTTTGAAGGCGAACATCCCGCTGTTCCAGAAAAAGTTTCCTGCGCTGACATAGCGCTTTGCAGTTTTTTCATCAGGCTTTTCAACAAACCGCTTAATTGCAAATGCGCCGTTCTTCAGGCGCCCTGCGCCTTCTATGTATCCATAGCCGGTTTCGGGATAATGCGGTTTTATGCCGAAGGTTACAATATAATTCATATTGGCGAGCGCTACAGCGGCCTTTAATCTCTCCTGAAAACCTTCTACATCTTTTATAACGTGATCAGACGGAAAAATCAGTATCACAGCATCTTTTTCTGTTTTCAGGATATTAAGGATTGCAAGCAGGATAGCAGGGGCGGTATTTCTTCCACAGGGTTCCTTGAAAATTTTGCCTTTTGACGGCACGCCGATTTCTTCAAGGTGGCGCGCTATCTCAAAAAAATGTTCCTCTCCGCACACGACCCTGATTTTCGAAGCATCCAGAACAGGGGATAGCCGTTTAATGGTGTTTTGGATTAAAGAGTCTATCCCGACAAGATTAACGAGTTGCTTGGGATATAACTCCCTTGAAATGGGCCACAATCTTGAGCCGCTGCCGCCCGCTAAGAGAATGGGGAAAGTTTTAAGTTTTTTTTCTAATTGCATTTTTCGAATTAACACTACAGGCCACAACGAATTATAAGCGCCTTAAAGACATTATATTAGTTTATAAACAGGAAGGTCAATTACAGAACCCGTTAACTATTCACGTGCTTCCAGCAATCGGAACTGTCTAAAGACACTTCCAGAATCCTTGATAATTCCAGGTCTGCTGAGATATCTCCATCTCTTATATCAAGCAGCATTTTTTTGGGAATTTCCAGTATGCACAGTTTGTCTTTTCTCAGCAACTGGAATTTGTAGAGAAAACGTCCCAGTATGTAGAAAACCCGGAATATTATTACGGTGTTGTCAAGCTGTCTGATTTTTGCTTCAACTATATCATAGGCTGGCACTTTATCTTCAGAAACTCTCGGATCCATAGTCTTCCTTATTAAGGCAAGATAGTTTTATTTTTTGAAAAACTAATTCTACATATATTGAAGTGTTTTGTCACGGAAAAAATAAGAGTATTCAATTTTTTAATTTACAGGATTAGCCAACGTTATCATAGATTTGGAGCAGGTATGGATAAAAAACATATTTCGCGATACCTTAGCGATAACAGAAAAAATAACTTCTGTAACGTAAGAATTTAAAGTTCAATATTCAAAACCTTATCGCATTAAAGATGTTTTTTATACATACCTGCTCCGATATAATGGGTTATGAATGATTTTCTGGGTTTTGGGGATAAACAGGATATAAAGCAAACAGGCAATAGGGGCTGTTCTCTAAAGCTTTGTTATTTTTAACTTTTCTATTTTCTTGCCGTCCATTTCAAGAATAAGAAATCTCAGGCCGTGGTATCGCACTTGCTCTCCAACCTTTGGAAGGCGACCGAACAATCCAAACAGGAACCCCCCGATAGTATGAAACTCCTCGCTGTCAAGGTCCGTGCCGACAAGTTCATTAATCTCATCCATTCCTGTGGTCCCTGACACAACAAAGGTCCTCTCATCAACAACTTCAACTTCTTTTTCTGCCTCAATAGCCTCAAATTCATCCTGGAGCCCGCCGACTATTTCTTCCATGATATCTTCAAGTGTAATAAGTCCTGCTGTGCCTCCATGCTCATCAAGAACAATGGCGATCTGGAATTTGTTCTTCTGCATTTCATCAAGGAGCGCCGTCACCATTTTACTTTCGGGAATATAATAAGCATCTCTTATAAAACTTTTGATCGGGGTATCAGGGGTAACTTCTTCTTTTGCCATTTTTCTTAAAATATCTTTTACATATAACACACCGATAATGTTGTCAACATTTTCCATGATAACGGGATAACGTGAATAGCCTTCATCTGTCACCAGCGAGAGAACTTCTGCTACCGCAGCGTCTTCAGTGATGGCCACTATCTCTGTTCTTGGCACCATCGCCTCAGTGACTTTCTTATCGCCGAACGCAAAGACATTGTGGAGCATTTCCTTTTCCTCTTTTTCGAGGGCGCCTTCTTCTTCTCCGATTTTAATCATTGCCTTCATCTCTTCTTCCGTCAAAAACTGGGGGGCCGGTTTTATTTCTCCGCCAAACATGCGGATGATGGCATTTGACAGCTTGTTGAAGATCCACACGAAAGGGGAAATTGTTTTTATATATATTTCCATCGGTCTGGCTAACAGCAGGGAGAGCCCTTCAGCATATGTAACAGCAAAAGTCTTGGGAGTGAGTTCGCCGAAGACGACCGTAAGAACAGTCATCACAACAGTTGCTATAATTATGCCCTTATCTTCTCCAGCGTAATCAATAGCTAAGGCGGTGCCGATGGAGGTTGCAAGCACTGTGAAAAGGTTCCCTGAAAGAATTACTGCGCTGAAAAGGCGGTCGTGCTGATCGCGAATTCTCTGGACAATTCCCGCACTGATATTGCCTTTTTCCATAAGATGACGCAGTCTTATACGGTTTACGGAAATAAAGGCGACTTCTGAACTGGAAAGTATTGCCATAAAGATAAGACAAATGATTATGAGAATGACACTGTAAGGGTCCGTATCCATGGATTATGTTGTGATTATTGAAATAATAGCGTCAGCAACACCTGATGTGGTTGCTGCTGTAGGATCGTCAGGAGCCGGCTTCATGTCATAAGTGACGTATTTCCCCTCTTTAATTATAGAAGCTATCGCATTGTCAAGCTTCTCTGCCGCCATAGTTTCGCCAAGGTGCCGTAACATCATTATGCCGCTGAGCATCATTGCAAGCGGGTTTACTTTGTTAAGTCCTTTGTATTTTGGGGCGCTGCCGTGAGTGGCCTCAAAAACAGCATATTCGCTGCCCAGATTCGCACCTGGAGCGAGGCCCAGCCCTCCGATTAATCCTGCGGCCAGGTCTGAAACAATATCGCCATAAAGGTTGGGAAGAACGAGAACATCGTAGAGTTCAGGTTTTTGAACAAGCTGCATGCACATATTATCAATGATTTTGTCTTCAAATTCAATATCAGGATAATCTTTGGCAACTTCTCTTGAGACCTCCAGGAACAGTCCGTCGGAATATTTCATGATATTGGCCTTGTGCACTGAGGTCACTTTGCGCCTTTTATTTTTCCGGGCATACTCAAAAGCGAACCTGACAATGCGCTCTGTACCGTAAACTGAAATGGGCTTTATGCTTATACCTGAATCAGAACGAATGCTTTTTTGGGAAATAGTCTTTACGAGGTTTATTATAGCTGTTGCTCCTTCTGAATCTTTCTGATACTCAATTCCTGCGTAAAGGTCTTCAGTATTTTCCCGCACAATAACAAGATCAATGTTTTCGTATCTGGACTTGGCCCCCGGATACGATTTGCAGGGTCTCAGACAGCTGTAAAGATCAAGCGCCTGTCTCAGGGTAACATTTACGCTCCTGAAGCCGGTGCCGACGGGCGTAGTAATTGGTCCCTTGAGTGCAACTTTATTTCTTTTTATAGATTCGAGCACCCGGTCCGGAAGCGGGTTTCCCTCCTCATGATATACATCCTCTCCTGCATTTTGTATATCCCATTCAAAGGAAACACCTGTTGCTTCAAGGACTCTTTTTACAGCTTCTGTTATTTCGGGCCCGGTGCCGTCGCCGGGGATTAATGTGATTTTGTACATAATTTATTATTCTCCTATTCAATCAATGAACATTATGCGGAGCAGTTAACCTGCTAAGATATATGTTTTTCATAGGTAAATATTTAAGCATATCCATCAGAGGATTTACAACTTGCCTGCATTATTAAAAAAATTGACAAGGTAAAAGATATAAAGGATAATTATAATTACCGTTGACTAATATAACGGGGCAAAATACAGGAGAATAAGAAAGGCGCTGGATCCATGAGCTTGCAGGACAAAAAATATATCCTTGTTATTGATGATGACCCATATGTGCTTGAATCTCTCTCAAGCCTTCTTGGAGAGTATGACTACAATGTTGTTGCGTGTAAAAGCGGTGAAGAGGCCATACCAAATTTATTTAAAGTAAAGATTGATCTTGTATTGACAGATATCAAGATGCCTGGGATTTCAGGAATTGATGTCTTGGCAAAAGTCCATGATATTAATCCAAGGATGCCGGTAATCCTGATGACCGGTTATGCTGAGCTGGACATGGCTATCAACGCAATAAAAAAAGGGGCCTTTGATTTTATTACAAAACCCTATAATGCTGATTACATTCTCTATGCCATAAAGAGGGCAAAAAAATATGCTGACCTCCTGCAGCTTGAGGAAGACTACAAACACAGGCTTGAAGAGACCGTGAAAAAGCAGACTCAGCAGATATTTGATCTGAGCCGGGAGGTTATAAAGCGTTTGACATCTGTTGCTGAATTCAGGGACTCGGACACGGGCGCTCACATATCGAGATTGGGCTTTTATGCCAGTAAAATAGCTGGTGCGCTGAAAATGCCAATACATTTTGTTGATGCAATAACATATTCAAGCTCGCTTCATGATATAGGAAAGATAGGTATTCCTGACCATATACTTCTTAAACCCGGACATTTTACAGCCAAAGAATTTGATATCATGAAGACCCATACGAGTATAGGAAAAAATATGCTTGCAGGCTCTTCTCATACTATCTTGCAGATGGCTGCCTCTATTGCACTTAACCATCATGAAAGATGGGACGGCACTGGTTACCCCAATTGTTTAAAGAGTTCCGATATACCTATTGAAGGAAGGATAGTCATGCTTTGTGATCAATATGACGCCCTGAGAAGCAGAAGACCGTATAAGGCGGCTTTTAGTCATGAAGAAACCTGCAGAATAATAATAGAGGGGGACGGCAGGACCATGCCCGAACACTTTGCCCCTGATGTATTAAAGGCCTTTATAAAACTTGCGCCGACATTTCAGAGTATCTTTGAGGATTATCCTGATTGATTTTCATCCCATCTCCTGAAAAGGTTATGGGTCAGTCCTGCGCAGTCAAGTATCTTACCCACGACAAAATTTACGATGTCATTTAAGTCTTTTGGTTTCTGATAAAAGGCTGGAACAGGCGGAGCTATTGTTACTCCAAGGCGGGAGAGTTTGAGCATGTTTTCAAGGTGTATTGCGCTGAAGGGCATTTCACGCGGGGCGAGGATGAGCTTTCTTCCCTCTTTTAAAACCACATCAGCAGCCCGTTCAATCAGATTGTTTGCATAACCGTTGGCAATTCCCGAAAGGGTCTTCATGGAACACGGCACAACAAACATTCCCTCTGTAATAAAAGAGCCACTTGAAACAGGAGCAGCGAGATTGTGTTCGCTGTAGGATCGTATTTCCCGAGAAGCAAAATGTTTCTGTATTTTTTTCTCTGCTTCTTTAGCTGTCTTTCCTGAAAGGCTGATGCCTGTTTCGGTTTCAATAATGGAAAATGCTGTGCTGGAAATACAGAGATGCACGAAGGCTTCGGTTTTCAGCAGTTCCTCAACAAGCCTGATGCCGTAGATTGAACCGCTTGCGCCGGAGATTGCGACAACGAAAGATTTCATGCTCCATTGTAACATTCAAGTACTATTAAATTCCTCACAGCATTTATGACAGGAAGCTGTAATTTGATAATTTCCCTGATCGGCAGATGTCCTGATTCCCTCAATTCTGCCTCAACCTTTGGCCCCTTGTTTAATATAAGTATCCCGCCTTTTTTTACATACGGGCACGCCAATTTAACAAACTCTTTAATGTTGAATGTGGCTCTTGAGACAATCACATCAAACGATTGTTGATTCTCCTTGCCGATATTCTCAAGCCTCTCTTCAATAACATGGATCCCTGAAAACTTCAGGGTCCTGATGATATGTCTGAGAAATGTGCATTTCTTTCTCGAAGATTCAATGAGGGTAAGTTCGATATCCGGACTGACGATTTTAACAGGTATACCTGGGAAGCCTGCGCCTGTTCCGGCGTCAGCCAGATTCAACGCCTTTACAGGCAGAGTTTTCATGTAAAGAAGGGAGTCAAGAAAATGCTTGATGATGATGTCATCATCTGTCTTTAATGCAGTAAGGTTATAGGCCTTGTTCCACTTTTTGAGTTCAGAAAGATAGAGCATGAAGGCGTGGATTTGCTTTTCGGAACAGGGGATGCCGAGTTCTTTCAACCCTTCTTTAAAGAGGTCTCTTGATGTCATAGAAAGATTATTGTTGACTCTTGAATTTTATTTCGTCCCTACATGCACGGCTGCAATACCGAATGTCAGTTTGTAGTATCTGACATCCTTCAGCCCGGTTTCTTCAATAGCCTTTTTGAATTCCTCGGGAGCTGGAAATTCCAACATTGAAGACGGCAGATATTTATAAGCGCCCTTTTTACCGGAGATTATTTCGCCGATAAAAGGCAGGACCTTTGTAATATAGAACCGGTAAGGCACCCTGAAGAAAGGATTCTGAATGCTGGTGAATTCCAGGATGACTACCCTGCCTCCGCTCTTAACAACACGTCCCATTTCGGAGATCCCTTTCTTATAATCCTGGACATTTCGTATCCCGAATGCGATTATTGAGGCGTCAAAGATATTGTCTTCAAATGGCAGGGAAGTGACATCGGCAAAACGAACATCTATTCTGTGCTGCAGGCCTGCCTTTCTGACTTTCTCTTTCCCCAACTCCAGCATCCCTTCACTGAAATCAACTCCGACAACTTTTGTATCCGGCGGGAATCTTTTTATAATCTCAAGAGCCACATCGCAGGTGCCGGTAGCCACATCGAGGAATCTGGCATTTTCAACTTTCGGCAATTGCCTGACAGCAAACCTTCGCCAGCATCTGTCTATTCCCAGACTTAATACCCTGTTGAGTAGGTCATAGCGCGGAGCTATTGTCGAAAACATGGTGCGAATCTTGGCAGGGTCTTTTGCAGATTTGTCCATTTGCATAGAGGATTATAAACCACAGAGGTTACGGAAATAAATGATATGGGAAAGGGTTAGATTAATGCACTGAGCAGGATATGCATGGGTCATATGCACGCACGAGCATTGAGGCCAGAAGCTCAATGTCCCGGTCCTTTTCGCCTCTTATCGCATACTCTTTAGCCAGAGCCTCAAGGTCATGCTGGATATTTGCGTGATTCTGACCCGTGGGTATTACGCAGTCACTTTTTATAATTTTCCCTTTACTGTCAAATTCGTAGCAGTGATATAAAACGCCGCGCGGCACTTCCACGGCTCCAACGCCTACGCCGCTTTTAGGCCGGACCTCCTGGCGGGGGGCTGTGAATTTTGAATTCAGCAGTTCTTCAATAAGCCTGATTGAATCCATAACAACATGAACACATTCAACCAATTGAGCGATATTGTTCATGAAGGGATTGTGGTTTATCGGAATAAGATTAAAGCGTCTGGCAATATCTTTTGCCACTGGATGAAGAAACTCAAAATTATTGTTCAGTCTGGCCAGGGAGCCTACTGCAAATGAATCCCGCGAAAGACGGCACCATTTGGACGTAGAGTGCGGAACCATATATTCATTGGTCAATTTTTTGTAGTCCTGTTCCCTCATCTGCACGCCGTCGCTTGACACAACATCTCCTCCGATAAAAGGATAATGGTCTTTGCCTTTCAGCGAAACGAATTCGGTCTCTCTGGCAAAATCAGGAATTTTAAATCCGCTGAACAGGTCTGCAACGATCATCAGGTCCTCAACTATGTTTTTAAGCCGTTGGACGAAAGCTGAAAGCTCTTGCTTTGAGGGCAGTTTGGTAAATCCGCCTACTACAGTCCTGGTTGGATGCAGCCTTCTTCCGCCAACGCAGTCACATATTTCATTGGCAAGCCCTTTAATTTTTGCAGCATGGGCAACAATTTCACCATGGGAATTTATTAACGGAAATACGCTTCCTGCATTCATAAAATCCGGCAGCACAAGAAAACATAAATGCAGGGAATGACTCTGAAGCGTTTCCATATGTTTTAAAAGAAGACGAAGTTTTTGAGTCTGTTCATCAGGGACTATGTCAAAGGCATTTTCAACAGCCCGGATGCTCGCAAGCGTATGGCCTATTGAACAGATGCCGCAGATTCTCCCGGTTATCCAGGGCGCATTATCCCAGTGTCTTCCGACAAGCAGGGCCTCGAAAAACCGCGGCGTTTCGATAATCTCCCACTGTGCTTCCATAAGTTGCCCGTTTCTGATTTTTATATGGATATTGCCGTGACCCTCTACACGCGTAAGGTGCTTGACGTTTACATTCACCGTCTTTTTCATTTAGTTTTAAACCCCCCGAAGCAGTCCAGTCTCTCCAGAATGGTTTTTTCGGAAAAACCCTTCTCTTTCATAATCTTCTTCATATATTCCACATTCGCATCTTCTGCAGGACCGCGGCAGCCCCAGCATCCAGCACCGCTGTTTGGACACCATGAATTACATCCGGCCCTTGTAATAGGCCCGAGACACGGTTCGCCAAGGTCAAACAGACATATGTTTTCATTGGCTTTGCATTCCATGCACACAGGATATTGGGGAACAACAATGGATTTTCCGAGTGCAAGATCAAGCACAATTTTTTCCACTTCTTCTTTTTTTATCGGGCAGCCATATATCATAAGGTTCACAGGAACAACATCACCAACAGCCCTTACGGCTCCGGTGTCAATGGGATGTTTGCCGTATACCTGTTTCTTTACCCATTCGAGATTTTTAAACCTGTTTTTCAGTTGATTGACTCCGCCGAAACATGCACATGAACCGAGAGCCACAAGCACCTTTGCATTTTTCCTGATGGCCTTCAGCCTTTTTACCTCATCATCCCTTGTAATGCTTCCTTCTATAAAGGCAATTTCATAAGCGTCAGATCTTTCCGTCATGGCCTCGCGGAAGTTTACCACTTCAACAAGGGAGAGAAAGTCCAGCAGGGTATTCTCATTGTTTACCATTTGCAGTTGACAGCCTTCACAGGAAGAAAACTCAAAGAAGGCGACCTTCGGACGGTATAGCGGGATGCCAAGATATGTCTTTGTGTCAGCTTTCTTTGCCCTCATCTAAATCGCTTCCTTTAAATTCATTACGGTCCAGTAATCAAAAACCGGCCCCTTAAGACAGGTGTATGTAGAGCCGACATTGCATCTGCAGCATTTACCCATTCCGCAGTGCATGCGCCTCTCCAGAGAAACAAACATCTTCTGCATAGGTATGTGAAACTTATTCAGCATGCTGCAGACAAATTTAAACATTACAGGCGGCCCGCAGACAATGGCGTATGTATTGCTGTAAAATGCGTCGTCACGGCCCGTGAGTATTTTCAGTAAAGTCTCTGTTAACATTCCCACAGAGCCTTTCCATGAAGGATCTGCTTTCTCAACGATGATGTTTAGATTGATATCGTCCTTGCTCCACAAATCATATTGATAGGTGAATAAAAGATGTGCGGGGGACTTTGTGCCATAAATAATATTTACTTCTTTGAAATGGCTGCGGTTTTCCTGAACATAGGCAATGGGGGCGCGCAGCGGCGCAAGTCCCAGCCCGCCTGCAATTAACAGAATGTTTTGCCCGTGCATTTCTTCCATCGGGAAACCGGTCCCGAAAGGGCCGCGAATTCCAACAACAGCGCCCCGGCCGATCTTTGAGAGATAATTTGTAAGATTGCCTGCCTTACGTATGCATAATTCTACTTCTCCGTGAATGCTCGGTGAAGACGATATCGAAAACGGCGCCTCGCCAATCCCCGGCACTTCGAGCATTAAAAATTGTCCTGGTATAAAAGTGAAGCGTCTGCGTTCATCAGGATTAATTATTTGTAAGCGGTACAGCGTCTCCATATCAGTAAGCTGATATGCGCTTGTAATTTCGGCGCGATAAGTATATTCAAAACTCGAGAGGTCATTCTTGCGTTTCTGGGTCTTTTCTTGCTGTGAAATAACATCTGTAAATTTCAGCTCAGGCTTCATTTAACTTTTCCTCCGCGAACACTTGCTATCACCTCCGGGACTTTTATCCCTGAAAGGCATGATTCTCCGCAGCGGCCGCAGCCCACGCACAGGGACTCCTCAAACGCCTCTACAAAACCCCGGTGTTTATGATAATAACGGTACTTGAGACGGGAGTGGCGTTCAGCCCTGAAGTTATGCCCGCCTGCAACTTCTGCAAAGTCTATTAAATTGCATGAATGAAGCATCTTGGTCTTTCTTGCTCCTTTGAGATCAATATCTACGGTCTCTTCAACGCCGTAACAGTAGCAGGTTGGACAGGCATTTGAACAGGTCCCGCACGCAAGGCATTTGTCACCCCACTGTTTCCACACCTCCGACTGAAATTCCATATCAAGTATCTTTGCAAGGTCTGTGGTGTCAACCTTTGTAGTGAACTTTTTATTTCTCTCGGAAACAGCTTTCATATAAAGGACGTGGTCTTTCTCTCTTGGTTCTTCTTTTTTAATGTTCTTCAAAAAATTGTATGCCGTGTCAGTTAATATCTCAACAAAGAATTTTGCGCCGAGGTCCGTGATAAACATATCAAATCCATGAAGGGCCGTGTCTGAACCCATGGACCGGCAGAAACAGAAAGGCTGCGGTACACAGTCAATGCCTATTATAAACATGTTTTTTCTTTTGGCAGCGTAGTAAGGCATTGGGTATACGCTGTGCAAAAGGACCTTGTCAAGTTTATTCAGGGCGTTGATGTCACAAGGATGAAGACCAAAAAATATCAAAGGCTGGTTTGCATTGTAATCAATTGTCTTTTGCCAATCGCCATTGTCTATTCTGAATGTGGACAGGTCCTCATGAAAGGGCAGGAAATAACGCTTTGCCGGCAGTTTTGTAGTTGTGTAGTCCAGTTTAATATTGTTGAAATCAGAGACCTCCGTAAAGGAGTAGATAGGATTATTTTTTTTGTCACGCCCGGCTTCAACAGGACCTACAATCCGGTTGTGTACTGTAAGGACTTCAAAGAAATTTTTTAACTCTTTTTTTTCAAAAACCCTGAATATCATTCAGCACCTTCAGCAATTATAGCAGAATCAAAAAGTATTGCAACTATATTTATCGTAGGTTTCAATAGAATTCTTTAGTCCACTGAAAATCAGGGATTAACAGGCTGCTGAAAAAGTCAGTAATTGTCATTGCGAGGAGCGTATTTTGCGACGAAGCAATCTCAAATTTATTGCTTTATAAAGAAGTGAGTTTACGGAGTTTATCCCGAGCGGTAAAGAAAGATTGCTTCGCTTCGCTCGCAATGACAAGCGAGGGACCTGCTCGCAAAGACAGCTAAAATACTTTTTCAGCAACCTGTTAGTGGATAGGGGGTAAAAAACAAAAAATGGTTTAAGCAGTTTAAACTGGTCTTTAAAAATATGTCGGTTATAGAAATTCTGAAACAGGCTGCCATGTTGACTGAAAGATCTTAAATAAATTTTATAGTGGATTTTTTTTGCTATAATAGCTTGCGTTGCTGCAGAAACTTTTTGATAAACTTTTATTAGCCATTATACTAACGGCCCTGACGTCTTCTTATTCCTATGCATTAATCGTGGAGCTGCAGCCTAAGGAGGTAGTGCCAGGGGATGTCTTCTTCATAAAAATTAAAACAAATCCGAAGTCCTCCCCCGAGGCCCCGCAGGTTGAATTTGCAGGCAAGACCGTTAAACTTTATCAGGACCATGATAATCATTACTATGCGTTGGTTCCGGTTGCAATAGATACTGCGCCACAGGATTATCCTGTTACAGTTATATCTGCAGATGAGAAGGAGCTGGTTCATATCACTGTGAAACCATATAAATTTCAGACAAAGAAAATCACGCTTCCTGAAGAAAAGGTCATCTTGAGCCTGCAGGACCAGGAGCGCGCAGCACGTGAAGCAGAACTCCTTGCCGGCTTATGGCCCAAGAATACCCCAAGGATATGGAGAGGCAGATTCACAAAACCTGCTGACACCGCCATATCAGAGGTCTTTGGCGTCAAGCGCATTATGAACGGAGAAAAGACAAGCATTCATCAGGGCCTGGATTTCAGAGGCAGCACAGGTACTCCTGTAACTGCAATTAACTCCGGTACGGTGGTCTTGACGGAAAATCTGTTTTTCGGCGGAAATACTCTGGTCCTTGATCATGGCCTGGGGCTTTATTCTGTTTACATGCATCTTTCAAAGTTTAATGCATCAACGGGAGAGACAGTATCAAAAGGACAAGTTGTTGGTTTAATCGGAAGCACGGGCCGGGCCACAGGCCCGCATCTTCATTTCGGAGTGAAGCTGCTGGGAGTCAGCGTTAATCCTGAGGCATTGTTTAAACTGGAATTGTGAATTAAATGAATAGAAATGAGTTTATTCCAAAGTTTTTATGGCTTGCCGTCTTTGCCATTGCAATGGCCTTTGTTGAATCAGCCGTTGTCGTTTATCTTCGGGCGATTTACTACCCCGAAGGCTTCAAGTTCCCTCTGAAAGCATTTACTGACTATAAGATCCTTATCGAAGTCTTCAGGGAGATTGCAACGCTCATAATGCTTTCAACAGTTGCGCATATCACCGGAAGAGATTTTAAAGAAAGGTTTGCAAACCTTCTCTTTACCTTTGGCATATGGGATATATTCTATTATGTCTGGCTCAAGGTGCTCATAGCCTGGCCGGCATCAATATTTGACTGGGACATTTTATTTCTTATTCCACTACCATGGATAGGGCCGGTTATTGCGCCGGTATCAATCTCTGTGTTAATGATAATTTTCAGCGTCCTTATTGCGCGTTTGATTCAAAAGGGACATAATTTCAAGCCAACACTGCTATCTGTCATACTTGCATTACTGGGCAGTGCGGTGATTCTGTATTCATTTATGCATGATACAGGCGCAACCTTACATCAGCAGATGCCAAAGCCGTACAGGTATGAGCTGTTGATAATTGGAGATATTATGTTTATGGCAGCGTTTATGATATCGTACTTAAGGAAAACATATCGGCGAACGGATGCAGAATAAACACAATGACGACTTCAAACAGTCTTATTAGTTTAATTTGTCCTATTAGTTTTATTTGTTAACCAATTCAACCAATATACTAAGGAGACCTTTGAAAATTTTATGGAAATGTATTTAATCATCATCCTTGCTGCATACGTAGCGGTTGCCCTCTTCGGCTACTGGCTCGATTATTTGAACCTTTCCCGTATGAAGAAGCACGGCGCTGTTATCCCACCTGAATTTGAGGGGCAGATAGACCAGGCTTTGCTGCGCAAGACACACCAATACAATATTGAGCATACAAAGTTCGGGTTTGTCCATTCCATTTTCAATAACATAATCTTTCTGCTTTTCATATTTATACTGCTTGATATTTATAATTCCTGGGTAGTATCTCTCGATCTGGCATTTATACTTTCAGGTCTTGTATTTTTTCTGCTGTTGACATATATCGAAACATTTATATCCATGCCCTTTGATCTCTACAGTACTTTCAAAATAGAAAACAAATACGGCTTTAACACTATGACTTTTAAACTGTGGTTAACCGATACGATAAAATCGCTCCTGATTTCAACGGTCCTGATGAGTCTGGTTATTACTGTCGGACTTCTTATTATCCAGAAGAACCCGGATTTATGGTGGCTCTGGATCTGGGGCTTCTTCCTCTTGTTCGGCATCTTCATGATGTACATTTCCCCTTATGTGATAGAGCCGCTTTTCCACAAGTTCACACCAATTGAAAATGAAGAACTCGAAAGCGGCATCCGCACCCTTATGCAAAAAGCTGGAATCAAGGTGAGCAGGGTTTTCAGGATGGATGCATCAAAAAGAACCAAACATACCAACGCATATTTTACCGGAATCGGCAAGGTCAAAAGGATCGTGCTTTACGATACGCTCATTGAAAAAATGGATAACAATGAAGTCCTTGCAGTGCTGGCACATGAAGCCGGCCACTGGAAGAAAAAACATCTCCTGAAACATTTAATTGCCGTAGAGTCTGTCGCACTTATTGTAATGTATGTTTCGTATCAAATCCTTCAAAGCGATTTTCTTCTTCGGCTGTTTCATATCGGAGAAAATTCTTTTTTTGCAAAGGTTGTGATCCTTGGATTTATTGGTTCAATTGTATCCTTTCCCTTCAGCCCTTTGTCCAACTATTTTTCAAGACGGCATGAGCATGAGGCTGATAAATATTCTTATGAAATGACAGGAGATAAAGGCAGTATGATAAGCACGCTTGTTAAACTTTCAAAAGACAACCTCTCGAACCTCCATCCGCACCCTTTATACGCCCTGTTTCACTACTCTCACCCGCCTGTGCTGGAAAGGATCCGGCGAATAAGGAGTTATGAGTCAAGAGTCAGGAGTTAAAAGAAGAAAGCTATCAAAGTAAAATTGACAGCATCAGTTAATGCTAACTATAATCTCCTGACATGAAAGGTTTTATCATCAAATCGCTGCTCCTTCTTCTGGTCCTGGTCTGCGGTGTGCTGACAGGCGGCTATCTCGCCCTTATAAAAGGTGTTCCGCAGATAGAAGAGATCAAAGGGTATATTCCGGCAAACGGAACAAAAGTTTACGCAGACGATGACACCCTCGTTGGTGAATTCAAGATGGAAAAGGGCATATATGCGCCTGTCAGTAAAATTCCTGAGAATTTAATACGGGCTGTTGTGGCTGTGGAAGACTCAAGGTTCTGGCAGCACAAGGGGATAGATTTTATTGCAATCGCAAGGGCGCTGATAAAAGATATAATCGCACGCAGAATAAAAGAAGGCGCCAGTACCATTACACAGCAGCTTGCAAAGGTAATTTTCCTTTCCCCGGAGAAAACGGTAGCAAGAAAATTGAAAGAGGCTATTCTGGCCTTCCGGCTGGAAAAGAACCTGACCAAAGAAGAAATCCTGGAGCTTTACCTCAACAAAGTATATTTCGGGCATGGCGCATATGGTGTGGAAATGGCGTCCCGTGCATATTTTGGCAAATCTGTTTCTGATTTGGACCTTGCAGAGGCGGCCCTTTTGAGCGGCCTTATTAAGGCCCCAAGTAAATTTTCACCTTACAGTAATCTGGATAAGGCCAAAGAAAGGCAATATATCGCCTTAAAGAGAATGCAGGAAGAAGGATATATATCCAAAGAGGACGCTGAGAAGGCATATAAAAAACCGCTTCATCTTTCAAGCATGAGATATGAACTTTATTCACAGAACTATTTCCTTGAATATATCAGAAAATATCTCGAAGATAAATACGGCGAAGAAGTGGTTTACAAAGGCGGACTAAAGGCATATACGACTTTAAACAGAAAAATGCAGGCGGCTGCGGTAAAGGCCCTGCAGGACGGGCTCAGGGAAGTGGATAAAAGGCAGGGCTTCAGAGGAGCCATTGATCACAAGGATATTGATTTGAAGGCGGAACTGAGCGGAGAAAAGCCTTTTGGAAAAGTGGTGATGCATAAGGATGATATTATGACTGCAACTGTAATTACGGTATCTGATTTCCAGGCCACTGTAAAGGCGAGGGGAATTTTCGGGAAGATATTTCTTCAGGACACCATGTGGGCCCAGAAGCTTGTTAATACAAAGGGCGATGTGATTAAAAACTACAGCAATCTCAGGCTTACCAATATTCTGAAATCAGGCGATGTGATAAGTGTGAAGGTCAAAGACATAACCGGCAGTGAACCTGTTTTCACACTTGAACAGGAGCCTCTTGTACAGGGGGCTGTTGTGGCTGTGGAGCCTTCTACAGGTTATATCAGGGCCATAGTCGGCGGATACGATTTCAATAAAAGCGAATTTAACAGGGCTGTTTTTGCAAAGCGGCAGGCCGGTTCAGCATTTAAGCCGGTAATCTATGCCTCTGCAATGGATCATGGCTACACCACTGCAAGCACTATAATGGACGAGCCTGTAAGTTATTCTACGGAACAGTTCGGAGAGTGGAAGCCTGAAAATTATGACAGAAAATTTCACGGACCTACAAGGCTCAGAGAGGCGCTTGCATATTCAAGAAACATTGTCACTATCAAGCTTCTTGAAAAAGTTGGCGTTAAGAACGTTATTGAATTTGCTGATTCACTTGGCATTCCCGGGCCCCTTCCTTATAATCTGTCCCTGGCGCTTGGAAGTTTAAGCGTAACCCCTCTTGAATTGACATCTGCCTATTGCGTATTTGCGCAGGGCGGAATGAAAATGAACCCGATAGCAGTTAAATATGTTGTTGACGCAGACAGAAATGTCCTTGAAAATAATCACCCGGCCGGCCATGAAGTTATAAGTTCAGGGACGGCCTTTCTTGCTACATCCATGCTTGAAGATGTCATAAAATACGGAACTGGCAAACGCGCAAAGGCGCTGGGAATTCCTGTTGCAGGAAAGACAGGCACAACAAATGATTACAGGGATGCCTGGTTTATCGGTTATACTTCTGAATTAGCCGCTGGCGTATGGGTGGGTTTTGATAATATGCGCTCTCTGGGGAACAAAGAAACGGGTGCAAGGGCGGCCTTGCCGGTATGGATTGATTTTATGAAACAGGTGGCGCAGGAAGTTGTTTCATCAGATAGTAATGGCGCCGATGGAAAATCTTTTCTGGCTCCCGAAGGGATTGTTACTGCTGTGATTGATCCGTGGACGGGGCTCCTCGCTACCAATGAGCCCGAAAAAATGATAGAATTTTTTAAAGAAGGAACAGCTCCCAGGGCATATTCAACAAAGGCTCAACGGGATGCTGTCAAAAAGAAGAAGGCTGAATTCGGGGCCACTGAAGAAGCAGAGCATGAAGTAGATTAACAAATCAGTTGATAGTTGTTAGATTAAAAACTAAAAACTTTTTATTTTGGAGGAAAATATGAAAATTATCAGTATGGTTTTAGTGATTCTGATATTGTCTTTTTCCCTGTGCTGGGCGCAGAAGACCCCGATGGAAAAGGCGTATGGTCTGTATTTTCAGGGTAACATGAAAGAGGCCCTTAAGATTATGGAAGAGGACGTTAAAGAAAACCCCAGCGCAAAGACTTACTATTTTATCGGCTACGCCTATTACAAGATGAAAAAGATGGATATGGCGAAAGAGTATTTTGACAAGGCCTATCAGATGGAGTCCTTCTATAAGCCTGTGGTTAAGAAATAAGGTTCTTCGTTAAGAGCCCTTCTTATTGTCATTTCCCGGCTTGACCGGGGAATCCAGTTTTTCCCTCTGGATTCTTGCTTCCGCACTATTGCGATTCTGTCCCGTAGTTCTTCCGCACCTCCGTACTTCTGCACTTTTATCTTGCTGTTTAACGTGATGTTGAACTAAAATTAAGCGGTGGATTTTTAGGAGAGGAGTCATTACCTTAATTAATGAAGAGAAAGAAAAGTAATTCAAAACCACGAAGTCTTGTTATAAAGAGACTGGAAAATGTCTCAAAAGATGTTTTCCGAAAGCATTACGATTTAATTACAGAACTTGTCGGTAATTCACACGGCATTTATGCCCTTTATGATGATAAAGAGTTATATTACGTTGGTAAATCCACAGATCTTAAGAGAAGAGTTAAACATCATCTTCGTGACAGGCATTATGCAGGCTGGACACATTTCAGTTTATATTTAGTTCGTAATGCGGAGCATATCCATGAAATTGAATCTTTATTAATCAGAATTGCTAATCCAAAAGGAAATAGAAAATTCCCCAAAAGCGATTCAAGCGGTGCGATGCTAAAACAATTACAGAATATGGTGAAGCAAAAACATAAGGATGAATATGAAGCGATGTTCGGAAGGCGTGACAGAAGAAATCTAAAGAAAAAAAGCAGAGCAAAACATCCTAAGACACTTATAAAATTAGTAGATAGAAAAGCTACGTTATATAGGACATACAAGGGAAAAGAGTATAAAGCGATCTTGACTTCAAAAGGAATTATTAAGTTTGGTAATAAAAAATTTGATAATCCCTCTGGCGCAACAAAGGCTATAGTAGGCAGGTCTGCTGTTAATGGGTGGGCATTCTGGTATATTAAAAACTCAAATGGTGAATGGGTGAGGCTTTCTGAGTATCAGAAGTTAACAGATTAAATAAAGAATATCTTTTTAGTTTTGAGAAAAAAACATCCTTTTAATATATTCTCTGTCACCGTAAGCAGTTTTTTTTCTAAAATAAACAGTCATGACGACCGAAGCCGATGCAAGAATGATGATTGACCAGCTTCTGAAAGATGCTGGCTGGGATATTTTCAATAAAGCGCAGGTGTCTACCGAAGAGCCTTCTGCGGATGGTCGCGCAGATTATCTTCTCAAAAACACCAGAACTCAGCCATTAGCGATTATCGAGGCGAAACGTTTTTCAGTTGACCCTTACAGCGCAAAGACGCAGGCAAAAGCATATGCTCAATCCCTGAACGTTCCATTCATTATTCTCAGTAATGGGAAAGAGCACTATTTCTGGGATTACATTTACGGAGGAGATGCCCGCCCGATTCTCGGTATACCAACACAGGCAGATTTGGAACGTCGTGCCAATCTCAAGATTCACCGACATGGATCACTGCAAGAATCTTTGAAATCCATTCCAATGCCGGTAATGTTTCGTTTTAAAAGCGAAGAAATTGAAGCCCGTCCTTACCAGTTGAAATGTCTTGAAAAAGCCGATGAAGCGCTTATTGCCGGACGCCGCCGTATGCTTTTTGAGATGGCTACCGGCACTGGCAAGACACTTACTATTGCAATGCTTATGAAACGCTGGTTTCAATCAGCAATCATTTCAAGAGTATTGTTTCTTGCTGACCGGATCGAACTGGCAAAGCAGGCAAAGGAGACCTTTGATGATTACCTGCGTGACTGGCCTTCGACATTGTTATATGGTGGGAAGAAGAGTTTGGAGGGGCAAATCGTTGTAGGTACACTTGACACCATTGCCGGTCAGCTTGGAGCAAACGGATTTGGACATGGTTATTTTGACTTGGTCGTAACAGATGAATGTCATCGCTCAATCTATAATACTCATAGAGCTACCTTGGCCCATTTTGATGCTGTGCATATCGGCCTTACTGCAACACCAAACCCCGGGGAGCTTCGCTGGATCAGCGATCATGAACGTCAGCTTGTAAAAAGCACGTATATGTTTTTTGATTGCTGGGACAGCTCAAAAAAAGAAGGAACGCCGACTTTTTCCTATACCTTGCAGGAAGGCATAAAAGATAAATTCCTTGCGAACTATAAAATATATCTAGCTGAAAGCAGGCTTACATTTGAGGGCGCTAAATGGGAAGACGACGAAATCACCTATGGTGATTGGGGACGCACTGCTGAATCTGAAGACAGGCTGAAACTTATCATTGACGAATATTTTCGTATCGAGGAAGAGCGTTCATTGGTGAGACCGAGAAAGACAATTGTTTTTGCCGTGTCAGAGAAACAGGCTGTCATTTTGGAAAGGCTTTTCAATAAACTGTTGCCGGATGATGCCTGCCTTCGCATAGCCAGTCAGTTGAATTGCTCGCCAAATCAGGTCAGACAGGAGTTCGCAAAAAAGATAACCTGCTATTCCAATAACGGAGAACCAAAACCTTTTATTGATCAATTCAAATATGACCCTCTGCCGATTATTGCTGTTTCTGTTGATATGCTGGATACCGGCTATGACCACAGGGAAATAGAAAATCTTGTGATGCTGCGGCCTACTAAATCCGCAATAAAGTATGCGCAGATGCGCGGGCGCGGAAGCCGCCTCTGTCCTAAAATCGGGAAAACTGAATTCTTGATTTATGATTTTGTAGATAATACGGAAAACTTTAATGACCCCGGGACAGAATATCATCGCCCTAAAGAGGTTGGGGGGCGCCCCGGTCTTGAAAAACGAGAGGAGACAGAGCCGGGACCTGAACCTACGCCACCGCCGTATCCAAAACCTAAAACTCGCGAGTTCAATGTTATAGCTGAAGGCTCGTTGGAAGATGAGTTCAGACTCAGGGAGACGATCATTATCGGGCCGGAAGGTTTGGCAATGGATCGCAAGACATATCAAGATAAATGGGTTGAAAAAATTATAGAGATACACAAGGCCGATCCGGCAGTGCAAAAAATATTCACAGGTGAAGAATTAACCGAGCAGGAGTGGGAGGCATTGGCAAGAAGACTGAACTCTCCTAAATATTACTTTGATGAAAAAACGCTCCGCAAGGCATTTGAGCAGCCATCCGGCTCTCTGACCGATTTCATACGGGCAGCGCTTGGTCAGTATAAATTCCCGGTACGGGAAGAAAGGATCGTTAATGTTTTCAATACATGGGTTGCGGAACATTCCAACAGCATAAAGCCTGAACAGGCACAGATGTTACGTCTCTTGCAAGCCCGCGTGCTGACGGGAGACAAAATAGAAATGCGGATGTTCAGTCAGCCGCCATTCTCTCTCTGGGGAGGACGTGTTCGTATGGAGCAATTATTCGGTAAGGACAATCTTGCAAGGCTTGTAGAAGAATTAAATACACTGCTCGCAGCGTGAAAGGACAAGGATGGATTCTGGAGAACTTCAAAATACACTAAAGCGTCTGTGCAAAATAATGTGGGAGGCAAACATCTCCTCTCCCATTACTTATGTTACTCAAATATCTTATCTGCTCTTTCTGAAAATGTTGGAAGAGATGGATGCCGAACAAAAGGAAGCTGGGAACGGTAATTATAAAAGCTTGTTTAGAAAGTTTAAGGTAGGAAATCGTGAGATAACCTTTGAACCGCTCCGGTGGAGTGTGCTGACTTCTGATCCCGACAATGAGCGAATGCTTCGCACATTACGAGATACTATTCCACAGTTTGCCGAGCATCCGCTACTTTCACAAGGTGCAAAGGCTATATTTGAAAATGCCTCTGTTGTTATCCCCAATGGAGCAGCGCTGAGACGCGCTGTTGATGTTATCTCACCTATTTCTTTTATGGCAGAGGATGCAGATGTAAAAGGAGACCTCTTCGAAATCCTTTCCAGCGACCTCGGCAGCCAGAAGAAGGCGGCACAATTCCGCACGCCCCGTCATCTCATCCGCGTGATAACAGAAATGGTTGACCCAAAAATAGGTGAAACCATTTGTGATCCGGCATGCGGCACAGGAGGGTTTTTGATTGCAGCTTATGAACATATCCTGCTGACTAACACGAGTCCTGAATTTGTCCGTGAGACAATCGGCCCGTATGGCTTGCCTGTGCGCAGAGGGATTGGAGATAAACTGAAACGCAAACAGTGGGATTCTTTGCAATCAGACGCCATACACGGTTTTGAAAGCGATCCGGATATTATGCGTATGGCAGCCATGAACGCCGTGCTCCATCAATTTGACCATTCGCCGATGGTTCGTAGAGACTCCATCTGTGGCAGTGAAGATAAATGGGATGAGGTACAGTTTGATGTGATTTTAGAAAACCCGCCTTTTTCAGGGGCACGTTCTGATGCAAAGCATTCTCTTCGCATTGAAAAAGGTGACAAGTATGTGCTTTTTCTTGCTCATGCAATGCGTAGCTTACGTCCCGGCGGACGAGCAGGTATTATATTTCCTAACGGTCTTATGTTTGGAGATTCAGGTAGCCATATAGAAGTAAAGCGTCGTTTGCTGAAAGAATTCGATCTTCAAGCAGTTGTTACCCTTCCCAAAGGTATGTTCGAGCCTTATACTCCTAATCCTACCTGTTTCTTTATTTTTCAAAAGACAGGCAAACCTACAAAAAATGTCTGGTTCTATCGGTTGCAAGGAGATGGATCAACTCTTAGTAAAGCTCGCAAATTCGGCCCTCAATACCGCAATGATTTTCCCGATCTTTTAACCAAATGGCCCAAACGCAAGACGGAAGAAGGACGTTCATGGCTTGTTCCCGCAAAACTTATCGAGGAGAAGAATTTCAACATGACACTTTCGGGTCTTGGACTGGTTGCACCTGAAAAGGTTGAGCATCCTGAGCCAGAGGAAATTTTGGAATCAGTTACAGCAAAGGAAGAAAGAATTTTTGATTTAATCCGAGAGATGCAGGAATTACTTATGGAGGGTAATGGCAATGGGAAGGTATGAGCTACCTGAGGGATGGGGGTGGAGCCTTTTAGTCGATTTGGTTGAAATAATTTACGGCAGTGGTTTGCCTGCAAAAAAGAGAAGTCATAATGGTACTGTTCCTGTTTATGGTTCTAATGGAATTGTCGGCAAACACGATTCATCTATTACAAAATCACCTGTAATAATCATAGGTCGTAAAGGGTCAGTTGGCGCTGTAAATTTTTCTGAAATACCTTGCTGGCCCATAGATACGGCTTTTTTCATAGACACTTTTCCAAAAAATATTTCGGCAAAATGGCTTTTTCTATTTCTTTCAAATTGCGATTTGTCTCATCTCAACCAAGAAGGTCCAAAACCAGGTATACGCCGTAATGATTTATATGAAGTTGAAATCCCTGTCCCCCCATTGCCTGAACAGCGTCGCATTGTAAAACGCATTGAGGAATTATCTAAACGAGTTGAAGAAGCTCGACTTTTGATAAGGCAAGCTGAAGCTGAACTTACTTCCTTCACGCCTGCTTTGTTAGCAAAAGCCTTCCGGGGTGAGTTGTAAATGCTTGTCTTGAATGTCCCGACAATTAATGACGATCTTTCGGACTTCGATAAACTGTTTGAACTCTGGAATCAGGCGAATGATGACAATATGAATGTTACTTTTGACTTCTCTCGATGTGGATTCATGAAACAGAATGCTGTTGCGTTTCTTGGAGGACTTGCCCGATTAATAACTGCACGATCCGGCAATGTTATATTCAATTGGGATACGATGCGGGAGGATATTCGTACAAATCTTGGGAAAAGCGGATTCTTAAACATTTTTGGTCACGTAAGCAGCGTTTGGACAGGCAATACGATTCCATACAGGGAAGATTTGACCTTTAACACGACAATAGTCGTTAACTATTTGAAGTCATATTGGCTGGGCCGTGGATGGGTTCATGTTAGTCCGCTATTGAGAGATGCCATAGTCGGCCGCGTCTGGGAGATATATGCAAATGCATTTGAGCATAGCCAATCATATGTTGGGATATTTAGCTGCGGGCAACACTACCCACGGCAACATAACCTTGCCCTTACAGTTGTCGATTTTGGCGTCGGTATCCCATCTAATGTAAGAATGTTTGTTCGCAATCAGGATGTACCTGCCAACAAAGCGTTGCAATGGGCTTTTAAAAGAGGGACATCAACCAAACCGACTGGAACAAGCCGGGGCATGGGGCTTGATCTGTTAAAAGATTTTGTGAAAATAAATAAAGGCAGACTTGAAATATTCAGCCATGAGGGTTATGCTTTGATTACTGAGGCTCAGGAGGACTTTATGAATCGGGACTCATTTTTCGAGGGGACGCTTGTAAACATCACGCTCCAATGTGACGAATCATATTATCGTCTTTCTTCAGAGGTTGTTGACGAACCTATCTTTTAAAAGGGAGGGCATCATGAAAGTAGATGTATTCAAAGAAGTCGGAGAAAATTGTATTACCCTGGAAGATGGTCATAAAATCTATGACATGATCCATTCTGAATTATCGTCAGGCAATAATGTTGAACTTGATTTTGAGAATGTAAAGATATTCGCCTCTCCTTTTTTCAATTCGGCAATCGGGCGTCTGCTCAAAGACTTCAAGCCTGAAGACCTTAATCGGCTTCTTAAGATAACAAACATTACCTCTACAGGTATGTCGGTTCTTAGAAGGGTTATCGAGAATGCCAAGGAATATTATTCCAACCCTGAAATGCGGAAGGCAGTTGATGATGTCCTCCTTGAACAATCGGAGAGTTTGTAGTGCCGGTCAATTATATCGTCCAGGCAGAGGTATTTGATATTCGGAAGGACACTCCAAGACCTGATGATATTTTCCTTGTTGATTCAAATGTCTGGTACTGGATAACTTACACAAGAGCCGATCTTGCCGATACCCGTCCCAGGCAATACCAGACAAATGATTACCCTTTGTATATCAGCAAGGTTCTTTCTGCTAAAAGCAAATTACTTCGATGCGGACTCTCGTTGGCAGAACTGGCCCACCTGATTGAGAATACCGAATTGGAGATATTCGCCAGATCAACAGGTTTCGACAAGAAAAGAAAGAAGGAATTCCGCCACAATAATACTTCACTACGAGCAACGTCGTTACAGAAGTTGAAACCGCATGGGACCAGATCAAGTCAATGTCTCAAATGATCGAAGTTCAAATAAACGATACCATTACAGATGCAGCATTATCACGGTTTTCAACACAGCCGCTTGATGGATATGACTTGTTTATCCTTGAGGCTATTTCACTCGCCGGGGTTGTTAAGGTCATCACTGATGACGGGGACCATGTTACTGTTCCGGGCATCCAGGTCTTCACCGCAAATCGAAATGTAATTGCTACCGCTCAGAGTCAGGGGAGATTGGTGGTAAGATAATGGGCATTGCAATCAATCCATCCATGTCACCGGCTGATCCTTTTTGCAGGCGGTATGTTTTTGCCAGTTGTCGCCTCTGCCTTTATGGTCAGAACGGAAGTGCGCCCCTACGCTCCCTTTCCTGAAAAGGGCTGAATCAGTAATTAACTGCGCTACGGTCAGCATGTTTTTCAATTCAAAACCTCTCCTGTTTTGAAAGGGCGTCTCAATAATAAAATGTTTTTTCCCAAGCCACTTTTTTGCAATGGACAGGGATTCTTCACATCTTATGATCCCAACCTTATTCCACATTACCTGCCGCAGAGTACTCCTTGTTTTCTCAATGTCAAGGGCGGACATGGATGGTTCTTTGTCAGTTAAGCCTGTTGGATAGGATTTAATTTCAGCGAGGCCGATTTTTTCTTCATCTACGTATCTTGCAGCTTGTTTCCCGGTTCTCGCGCCATATACAAGTCCTTCAAGAAGGCTGTTTGATGCAAGACGGTTGGCGCCATGGACTCCGGTGCTTGCAACTTCTCCTGCTGCAAAAAGCCCTTTTATGGACGTTTCGCCATCGAGATTTGTGTAAACGCCGCCCATAATATAATGAGCTGCCGGTGAGACAGGTATCAGGTCTTCCGTGATATCAATGTTGTATTGAAGACATGTAGCATAAATGAGGGGGAAGCGTTTTTTTATAAATTCTTTGTCCAGATGAGTAAGGTCGAGATAAACATGTCTGGAGTTTGTCTGTACCATTTCCGAGAGGATGGCCCTTGTTACAGCATCTCGCGGGGCCAGCTCCGACATTTCATGATATTCGGGCATGAACCTTTTCCCGTGAATGTTTTTCAATACCGCTCCTTCGCCTCGCATCGCTTCACTTAACAGGAAAGGCGGCGCTGCAGGAAAATAAAGCGTTGTTGGATGAAACTGCATAAACTCCGCATCAGAGATTAAAGCCCCGGCCCTGTAAGCAATTGCAATTCCATCACCAGTGGCTATCATAGGGTTTGTGGTTCTTGAAAAAATTTGTCCTGCTCCGCCAGTAGCCAGAATAACCGCTTTTGCGAAAATATTGATAACTGAGTCGCCCCTGAGGACTGTAGCGCCTACGCATTTGTTATTATCCATAATCAAATCAAGGGTAAATGCAAAGTCAAATTTTGCAATAGAAGGAAAGGAACGCACTTTGTTAATAAGGGCCCGCTCAATTTCTTTACCTGTAGCATCACCCCGGGAGTGAAGGATTCTTTTTCTGGAATGAGCCCCTTCCATGGTAAAGGAGAGTTTGCTTCCTTCCTTGTCAAATTCAGCGCCCCATGATATCAGTTCAAGTATAAGGGGTGGTCCCTCTTCAACCAGAATTTTTACTGCATCTTCTCTGCAAAGGCCGTCACCGGCTTTTATGGTATCCTCATAGTGGATACTTACTTCATCTTCGTCGCTCAGAGCAACTGCAATCCCACCCTGCGCATATCCTGTGCTGCTTTCTGTCGGTTTATCTTTTGTAAGTACCAGTACACTGCCTTTGGCAGCAAGCTCAATTGCAGCTCTCAGCCCGGCAACTCCCCCGCCAATAACAAGGAAATCCACAGTTTTTACGGAAGGCTTCATAATTGTAAAGATAATAAGGTATTTATAATGGCAAGTCAATTTAAGGGAAAGAAAACAATGGTGGGCGATGAGGGTATCGAACCCACGGCCTCTTCCGTGTGAAGGCACTCCTTGCCATAAAAATAACTTACCAGTTTTTACTATCTCCTTAATTTAATTTGTTTTTGATAAATTCGGTTTACCTGTCTTTACCTGTATTTTTACAGGTCATTAGCACAAAATTAGCACACCCTAATAAAGTAATTGCACAATTTTAATAAGGGGTATATAATAACCTATATGAAGGCAGAGCCATATTACTTATATAAAAGGTTTTACGAGAATGGAGATATTGTAGAGATAAAAGTTTGGAAAACAGGAAAAAGCATTGACAAACCACACGGCTTTAAGTATTCACTGGTTTTTATAAGAGACGGGAAACGGGTTGTCGGCTATGACAATGCAGAGCACAAAGGAGACCATAGGCACTATATAGACAAAGAATATCAATATGCCTTTAATGGTATTGATGAATTAATAGAAGACTTTTTTAATGATGTAGGGAGGTTTAAAGATGAAGGTTAAAAATGTACGGCTTGAAATTCAGGACGAAGACGAATTTGTTTTAGAGATAAAGAGAGACCTGAAAAAGGTCGCTAAAGGAGAAAGCGTAAAGAATCAATCAACGCTTTCCTTTGAATCCCTAAAGGCAATGAGGATGTTCATTACTGATGAACGGCTGAAAATTTTGAGAACAGTCAGAAAATATCATCCTAAATCAATCTATGAGCTTGCAAAGATGGTTAAACGTGATACCAAGAATGTATCGGACGATGTTCACTTTCTGTCTGATCTCGGCCTATTGGATATTAAGGAATCAAAGGACGGCAGGAAAAAGACAACCCCTGTGGTTAATTACAATAAAATAATGCTTGAGATACCGGTATAGCGTAAATCTTTGAAAAAGATTGCAGACGCACTTGATATGAAACTGACTGTAAGACTACAAAAGAAAAGAGCATAAGAGGGATAAAATGAGAGATGAATTATTTAATAAGAACAGTACATCAGAGGCGGTATATGAGGCTGGGAAGTCGTTAAGTGTAAAATCCTTCCCGTCTCGAACACTAAATCCGGCGTAAGTCGAACACCGAAT
>DYJL01000033.1 GCA_020723105.1 Nitrospira japonica
GCAGCTTATCACTTAAAAACTGCTTCAGGCTGTCCAAAGAAACCCGGCCACCAATCCCCTCCCCATATGTGCTAATTTTGTGCTAAAGAAATTAGGGAAAATCTGGTAAAATCTGTAAAACGATATGAGCTTGGTTGGTTTAAAACCGAAAATTAATAAAGACTTGTAAAAATCTGGTAAGTTATTGGCAGTAATAAACAACACATGGCATTCAAGAGGTCGTCGGTTCGATCCCGATCAGCTCCACTTAATAATTTTTAATAGGTTCCCTTTTGTTTAATTACTTTTCCACCTACGGTGCGCAACAGGCAACTGGGAGAACATCGCTGCATGCGTTTTGACTAAACTTGCCATCTGCAGAAACTGTTAAACCCTCTTGGGAAGAGTCTGACCAGCCGTTGCATGTCAAACCATATGGATACTCACTAATACCAGATGCATCTATTGCTACCGGCTGACCAACAGAATTATTTCCGGAACCAACAATAACAGGTTGCACCCAGCCGGTTCCCGATGCTGACGGTACATCTACTGTCGTAAGAATATTTACACTTGTGCATATCCTGCTGTTAGGGAAATCTGCCTGACACATTTGAGTGAATTTTAAAATCCCAGCCGCTCCATTACTCTTTGCCGTGGAGAATCCGACAAACTCATACCTGCCGTCTGATTGATTTAAAACAATCGGTTTCTCTGACGGCAGGCACTTGCCGCTACTGTTGACTATCCGGAGTTGTCCATTATTTTTCTTGTAACATCCGTAAATTTCAGCGGCCTCGCCTTTGTTCAGCATTCCTGTAAATGCAATTATTACAGTAACTGCTACAATTATTAAAGATAGTTTTCTCATTTTTCCTCCCCCTGTTTAGAAAAGTTTACAGACAAAATGTCTATTTTTTGTTGAGTATATTTAAAAGTATTGCAGGTAAGACCTATAGTTTAATTATAGCAGAACAGAACGGGAAGGCAAAGAAAAATTTACGCCCCCCTTACCCTCTGAATTTCCTTAACACCAGCACTGCATTCACCCCGCCAAAGCCAAAGGAATTAGTAATTGCCGTATTTATCTCTTTTTCTGTTGTTACGGTGACATGGTTAAGGTCGCAGGCAGGGTCAATGTTTTCAAGATTAACCGTGGGGATGAGTATCCCTTTATCTATTGACATCGCAGTTATCGCCGCTTCAACAGCGCCGGCAGCGCCGAGCATATGCCCCAGCATTGATTTGCATGAACTTACATAAATATCGTTTATTCTTTTGCCAAAGATTTTTTTGATTGCTATTGATTCTGCGAGATCACCCAGGGGGGTTGATGTAGCATGGGCGTTGATGTAGTCAACTTCTTCAATAGATGTCCCGGCATCTTTTATGGCCCGGTTAATTGCAAGGGCTTCGCCTTCGCTGTCGGGTTTTGTCTGGTGAAATGCATCTGAAGAGGTCCCATACCCCGCTATCTCCGCATAAATATGTGCCCCTCTTTTAAGGGCCTGCTGAAGTTCTTCAAGCACGAGAACGCCTGAGCCTTCTGAAATAACAAAGCCATCCCTGTCAATATCAAAGGGCCTGCTGGCCTTTTGAGGTTCCTGATTCTTTCTTGAAAGGGCCCCGGATGCTGCATAGCCCCCAACAGATATTTTGCAAAGGGGCGCTTCCGCACCTCCTGCAAGGGCCATATCAATTTCACTGTGCCTGATCATTCGTACAGCCTCTCCAATGGCATTGGTCCCGGATGCGCATGCAGTTGATATGCCAAGCGCCGAGCCTTTTATTCCCAGTTTGATTGAAATATAAGATGGGGCCATGCTTATAGTTGTTGAAGGCATTAGATAGGGGGAGTAGCGTGACGGAGAATTAATATTACCAGCTAATGATTTTTCCAAAGTCGTTATCCCTCCCCTGCTTGAGCCGATAACAATTCCTGCAGAATCAAGCGGCGAGTTCAGTCCGGCATCCGCCACCGCCATTGTTGCTGCTGCAACCGCATAATGAATAAATGGATCAAGACGGCGAATATCTTTTTTAGGGAGGAAATTTGCAGGGCAAAAGTTTTTCACTTCACCGGCAATACGGCTTGTCAGGCCGGCCGGGTCAAATTTTGTTATGTAATCTATGCCGGAAACTTTCCGGGTCAGATTCTCCCACGTAGTTTTAACATCATTTCCAAGGGGTGTAACAGTCCCGAGACCTGTAATTACAATTCTTCTCATAGTGAGTTATATTAGCACAAGTTTAACTGGTTCATTGTCTTAATTATTTTTATTGATTTGAACAAATAAAACAAATTGAACTAATGAAACTCTTCCCTTTGTGTTTCAAAATATTTTAGACAGCAGTGATATTAACAATAATAAAAAATAGAAAATTTTCTCGGCAGAGGGTATTATACAAAAATAAAAAAATGAAACTGCTCTGAGGCTGCTGAAATCTTAAAGGAAACACTGGAGGTTTAATATGCCAACATCAAAAAGCAAACCAGGACTCACACATATTGATACTAAAGGCAAGGCCACAATGGTTGACGTAACCAATAAACAGGAGACCCATAGAGAGGCCCTTGCACGAGGCACTGTTTATATGAAAAAGGAAACCCTGCAGCTTATTACAAACGATAAGATTGTAAAGGGCAATGTCTTTGAAACTGCACGACTTGCCGGCATTATGGCTGCGAAAAAGACCTGTGAGCTGATACCCTTATGCCATCAGTTGAATCTTGCTGCTGTTTATGTAGATTTTAAGGTTGTCAGGAAAATGAATAAGGTTGAGATAATGGCTAAAGCCAAATGCACAGGACAGACAGGTGTTGAAATGGAAGCCCTGACTGCTGTTTCAGTTGCAGCCCTTACAATCTACGATATGTGCAAGGCTGTGGACAAGGCTATGGTCATTTCCGATATTATGCTCATGGAGAAACGCGGCGGGAAAAGCGGAGAATGGAAGAGAAGCTAAATAATGAAACGTCTCCTGAGAATTCTTTCACTTGTAACCGGATTAGCTATTTTAATCTACTGGGCCACGCCCTCTCAGTTCACAGAAAGCAGCATTGAAAAGATAAAGAACAGAGGTTATCTCTTATGGGGTTCCGATGCAGAAGGCGGAGCCCCCTATGTATTTCCGGCCCCTGAAGAACCATCAAAACTCATAGGCTTTGAAGTAGACCTTGCAGAAGCAATCGCAAGAGAACTTGGCGTAAAGGCCCGGCAGTCACAAAATGCCTGGGACAGTTTAATCCCGGCCCTTGAGAGGGGAGATTTTGATATAGCCATGAACGGCCTTGAAATAACTCCCCAGAGAGAAAAAGAGATTCTTTTTTCCATTCCATACTACATCTACACCGAGCAGCTTGTAGTTAAAAAAGATGAAGCAGTAATAAACGATACAACCCAGTTGAAGGGTAAAAAAGTTGGCACGCTCTCTGGTGCAGTTGCGCAGGATATCCTTGAAAACCTTGGGGGAGTGGATATAAAAATTTATTCGGGTCAGGCAGAGCCCTATGAAGATCTTGCATTAGGAAGGCTGGATGCAGTGTTGCTGGATCTGCCGATTGCAGCTTACTATGGAAAGCCGAATCCGAAGTTGAAATATGCAGGGCCCCCGGTTGGAGAAGGATTTTATGGCATTGCCCTGAGAAAGGAAGACGGAGAACTTAAAAAAGAGGTTGACAGAATACTCCTTAAACTCCTCCAGACAGGAGAGTTAAAACAGATATATGAAAAGTGGGATCTATGGAATGAGACACAGGAGAAGCTCTTTCTGAATTTAAATAAGTCTATCAGCTACACAAGTATTGAGGAAAGCAGGAAAGCGCCGGTGTACACCTTCTTCCCGATGCTGTTAAAAGGAGCGGGCCTCACCATATTCATTTCTTTTGTATCAATGGCGCTTGCAATAACCCTTGGCCTCAGCCTGACAATAATCAGACTGTACGGCAAGCCGCCCCTGAGTTCTCTGTCTACAGCGTATATTGAACTATACAGAGGGACGCCGCTTCTCATTCAGCTTTATATCCTTTACTATGGACTGCCTAATATAGGCATCTCATTGAGCCCTCTTGTCGCAGCCTTCTTGGGACTTGGAATGAACTACGCTGCATATGAGGCAGAGATTTACAGGGCCGGAATTATGTCTGTTCCAAAAGGACAGATGGAGGCAGCCCTTTCTCTTGGTATGACACAAAATCTGGCGTTGAGAAGAGTTATTCTGCCTCAGGCCCTAAGGGTGGCCACCCCTGGGATCACCAATGATTTTATAGCCCTTTTCAAAGACTCTTCCCTTGTATCAGTCATTGCAATGGTTGAACTGACAAAGACCTACAATATTCTTGCTGCAAGCACCTTGAGATTTTTTGAACTCGGGCTTATTGTTGCCTTTCTGTATTTTGTTATGAGTTACCCGCTGTCGCTTCTTGCAAGGAGATTAGAGGAAAAGCTGAAAGGGTCCAAGAAATGATAACGGTCCGGGAACTGCATAAATATTATGGAGCACAGCACCTTTTCAAAGGGATCAATCTGGAGGTTCAAAAGGGCGAAGTAGTTGTGCTTATAGGGCCGTCTGGAAGCGGCAAGAGTACATTTCTGCGATGCATAAACGGGCTTGAATATTTTCAGAAGGGGGAAATTATTGTAGATGGGATTGAACTGCATTCCATAAACAGGCTCACACCCGGGAAAAAGGATATGGAGGCTATCAGAAATGTCAGGCTTAAGGCTGGAATGGTGTTTCAGCAATTTAACCTGTTCCCTCATATGAGGGTTCTTGAAAATATCATTGAAGCGCCGGTGAGGGTCCTGGGCCTGGAGAAAAACACGGCTGTTGAAAACGCCCTTTCTCTGCTGAAGAGAATTAATCTTGAAATGAAGGTACATAGTTATCCTGGAGAATTGTCCGGCGGAGAGCAACAGAGGGTAGCCATTGCAAGGGCGCTTGCAATGAAGCCGGAGGCCATGCTCTTTGACGAGCCTACATCTTCACTGGATCCGGAAATGGTTGGAGAAGTCCTTTCGGTTATTAAAGGGCTGGTCAATGAAGGATTGACGACTCTGATAGCTACGCATGAGATGGGTTTTGCAAGGGAAGTTGCAGACAGAGTGGTTATATTCGATAAAGGAGATGTAATAGAGACAGGCCCGCCTGATGAAATATTTGCAAATCCAAAGACAGAGAGGGCTAAAACCTTTTTGAGCAGAATACTAAGCTGATTTTATCGGGAAATGATTTTCACAAGTTGCATAATTCCTGCCAGTAAACTTACAGAAGTGTCGCCATACTTTACAGTCTGGATAATAGCGATAAAGACAACTTTAATTAAATCACGATGTTATATAATGGCACACGGTTTGCTTTTCCAAAATAAATGTTTATAAGCCATTGGCTTGCAATGAATCATAGAACATATTCTTCCTGTCAAAGTAGCGGGGTGGTTTTAGAGAAAATGAATATTTACACCAGTAACTACGATAATAATTCTCCTGATATGAAACTGAGAGTGCTTTCCGACAGGCGTAAAGGGCCAACGCCAATCATCAGCAGATATACCTTTTCTGGAGGAAGAAGAAAAAAGATAAGAAGAGGAGAAGATAAAAAGAAGCATATCTTTGTAGATTTATACAGCACAAGACTGTTGGTTGCGGTCCTGGCGCTTTTATGCCTCAGTTGTCTGGATGCATGTTTAACCCTTGAACTAATAGAAAGAGGCAGCGTGGTTGAGCTTAATCCCGTAATGGCTTTTTTTCTGGATTATGGTGTTTATCCCTTCTCTTTAATGAAGTTTGGCTTAACGGCCTTATCATTAGTGGTCCTCTGCCTGTTTAAGAACGTAAATATTACCAGGATAGGCCTTCCGATTGCAGTAAAGATTTACCTCGTTGTTGTTTTCTATGAATTATATCTCTATACAATTTAATGTGTTCTATTGGTTCTGTCGGTCCGCCTTTGTAAATTTTTAATCAGAATTTCTATAATCGACAAAAGACTTATTACATTCTTGCTTCAGGCTGTTCTTTTTTTTCTTCTTATCTAATCCCTACTCCCTATCCCCTAACCCCTTTTCAAAAGTGTCGTATAGAAATTCTTCTACAGCCTTCCATGTCTATAACCATTAAAATAGAATTTACACTGAATTAAGCAGATATCTTTGGGGCCATTAAGGCGGGATTCCGGGTGGGTAGTTTCTGGTAACTTTTGACAATATTGCTTGCTATATCATAAAAATGAATGCTCGCCATGCTGTCGCGTCTTTTAGATAGGAATTCAGCCATGTTATTAATTGAGACACTTAATATGTTATCAAAAGGCACAAGGCCCAGGTCTTCAATGGTAAGCCCCAGGTAGTTCTTTGCTACTGATTTGACAATATTGGACACATTCCTTTCTTTTGTATCCCTGAGCATGTTAACAATTACTTTTATGTTCAATGTATCAATGCAATTTATAAGGCGTTCATGATATGGCCCTCCCAACGCCCTGAATTCATCACAAAGTTTTTCAACAGAGTCAATACCGTCGCCCTGTGCCGGAGAGCTGGCACGCTTAATGAGATTCAGCGCCTCGTCTTCTTTACTGAACGTATCATTTAGGTAACGGAAAAGACTTGCCTTGATAAACCCATAGGCATTCTGTATGGAGGTTATCTGCGGAGTCAGCACCACTATTTTATTGGGAGCATAGAGAAAGAAATCTATAGTCGTAAAGGAAGTTCCGGCGCCAAGATCCAAAAGTATAAAATCTGCATCCAGTTTTTTCAGGTGGTTGAGAATACGAGTCTTTTGTGTATATTTGGGATTTGCCATGCCCAGAATATCATCTGCGCCGCAGATTAATCTCATATTTTCTACAGGCGTGTTCATTATGACTTCATCAATGGTCTCTACTTTTTTATTAATAAAGTCCGCCAGGGAATGTTTGGGATATTGTATTCCGACAAGGGTATGAAGGTTACTGCCGCCCAAATCTGCATCCACAAGTATCACTTTTTTGCCAAGCTTGGCCAATGAAACACCAATCATTAATGTGACAATGCTTTTGCCAACACCGCCTTTGCCGCCGCCTATTGCCCAGAATTTATCTCTTATATCTTCCATGCTATTTTTTTTCGTATTGTCCCCAGAGATTCCATATCATGTGATGGTCTTTGTTTTTCATCCCTATCAGCCTCTCAATAATATCCAGCTGCCAGCCTTCCATATCCTTGAATTCAATCCTCATCTTAATATTAAAGGTTCCAGGATTAATCCTCTTCATCCACCTGATGGTTGCGAAAATACTTGTCTTATCCTCGTGAGGCAAGGTAAGAGATATCTTGAGTCTTGCATTATTCATATCTTGCAGGTTACATCTTCCATAATTGTCTTCAAATTGCAGATAGGCCCCATTTATGGAAATATCCTTCAGATTGCCTTTAAAAGATGCATGTTCGGAATTTCGGGAAAATATTTTAAATTCAACCGGATAGGTAAATTTAGAGCGGGGATATCTTCTCCTGTCTACTGGATCATCGCTGTTCGCAGCACTGTCTGTTGAAACGTCTTCGTGCATGTTAACTTCATACGGTTTAAAAGGCTGAAATCTTTAGCCCGGATCATTTAAAAATCAGGTATTAGGGATTAGGGGATAGGGAATAGGGATTAAGCGGCTTAAGCTGGTTTTTAGAAAATGTTGTTTATAAAAGTTCTGCGGCCCGTTCTGCGAGGGCGGACCTCGCACTCTTCTTTAGGTTCAGATAGCAAAAGTTTTCTTCCTGAATAAACTTGTTTATCAGGTAAGCCAGGCCGTTTGATGCTGCATCCAGGAAGGGAGAATCAATCTGCTCCAGGTCTCCGGTAAAAACTACTTTTGTACCTTCACCGCATCTGGTAATAATGGTCTTAACGTCGAGGGGCCTTAAGTTTTGCGCCTCGTCAATAATAAGAAAACGTTTGGGAAGGCTTCTTCCCCTGATATAAGTAAGCGGTTCTATATGGACTATCCCTGATTCAATCAGAAAATCTGAACTCCGGTAATCCGTCTCTTTATCGTCTCCGTGCTCATTCGGGGTGCCTACAATAAAATCCAGATTATCATAAATAGGCTGCATCCACGGATGGAGTTTTTCATTCACATCACCGGGCAGGAAACCTAAATCATTGCCCAGCGGAACGATGGGCCTGGCAACCATGATCTGCTCGTATCTTTTTGCATATTCCTGTGAACCTTTATGGGTTGTTTTTGTACAGAAATGCAGGCCTGCGGCAATGGCAAGCAATGTCTTCCCGGTGCCAGCCCTGCCGGTAAGCGCTATTACCTCTATTTGCGGAGCCAGGAGTGCGTCAATTGCACATTCCTGTTCAATGTTTTTAGGCGCAATGTTCATAATCGAACGCTGTCTCCGGATGAGTTCCATATTATTTTCACCGTAAACCCTGAATATCTTGTCGCCTGATTTCAGATATTGCACCGATCTTATCTCACCTGAAACAGCCTCGCTCTCAATAATATGCCCGTATTTTTGAAACACGGTAGTCTTGTCCTTCAGATAATCCTGAGTAATAAGTCCAAGCGCATCTGCCTTAATCCGGACAGAGGTATCCTTTGATACCAGTATTACAGGAAGAGGGGTGTCGGTCTTGTTCGCATAGGAAACGGCAGCGGAAATAATCTTGTTGTCATTTGAAGGTTTGGACAAATGCATGGCTTCTTCGATTACAACCCGAAGCAATCCTCCTCTCGGCATCAAAACTCCTGCAGACAACTTGCCTTTCTCCCGGAAGGAGTCTATGAGCCTCAGGGCCTGTCTTGCGGAATAGGGAATTTCACCATTGCCTTTCTTCAGTTTATCCAGTTCTTCGATAACAGTAATAGGCAGTATAACGTCATTATCGATAAAGTTAAGGATGGCTTCCGGGTCGTGTATTAATACATTTGTATCGAGGACAAAAGATTTTTTCATTGGTTTTTCCTATTATATAAAAAACGAATAGATATTGCCTTAAAGCACATTTAATCTGTGCAAATATATGCAACAATTGCCACTGTCTTTTCAAATTGATGAACAGTACCTGAAGAGGTTCTTTGAGAATGAAACGGGGAAAAACATATCTCTCGTTGTTACAGACAATTCTGCCAGTATGCTGTCCCTAAGAAAAAAAGAAACCACGTTACTGGTAAGGCTTCACAGAATTTTTCTCTCAGCAGGTAAAGAAGTTTTGGATGAAATCACTGAATTCATAAAGGATAAGAAAATTAAGACCCAGCACATTAGAAACTTTATCAATCAAAACACACATCTCTTGAAAATAAAGCCGCAAAAGAAAATAACCCTTCGGCACCAGGGAAGATATTACAATCTCCTTTGCATATACAATTCATTAAATGAAGAATATTTTGGAGGGGAGAATTCAGCTTCTATTACATGGGGAAATGTAAGCTGCAGGCACAAAGCAAGAAAAAGAACCCTCGGGAGCTGCAATATTCACAGCAACATGATAAGGATTAATCCTGTGCTTGATACAAAAAGGGTTCCGCAATATTTTCTGGAGTTTGTTGTCTATCATGAGATGCTGCATTCCGCTATAGGAATTGCAGTAAAGGGAACCAGACGAACAGTGCACTCAAAAGAATTCAGGGCCTGTGAAAAAAAATTCAGACATTATGAAAAAGCTTTGGCCTGGGAGAGGAAGTCCCGGGGGTGAGGGTCTTTACCTAATCCAAATCTTCTGCAGAGCATTTGTGCAAAAAGATAATCCAGATGTTCAATCGAGTCAGGATGATATCCAAAGACCTTATCCCAGACATCCCAGCGTTCCATGCACAGGTAAATAAGATTAGCTTCTGAAACATGCCTTCTCAATGTGTTGTACAGATGCCGGTACATGTTGGCCCTCAGCGGTTTTACGTACCGCATCTTTGCATCATCGCCCAGTACCATCTCTGCACAGGTCAGCCTGTTGTCAGGATAGTTGTTCTCTATCTTTTTTTTCATCTCCGGATTAAAGCGAAGGCTCCCGATGGATATCCAGGCAATCTGGTCCGGTGAGACTGCATTAAAAATTTGTTTTACGAGCAGTTCATACCCCTCGGCCCATCCTTTATGAAGAATCATGGGATCAAAATGCAAGCCGATCAGATAACCAGCACGCGCCGTTTTGTACATGGCATGAAGCCTCTCTTCAAGGGGAGCAGTCCCATGCTCTTCTGTTTTAATTATGTATTCAGTATTCAGTGACCATGAAACAACAGTTTTTCCCCTGTGATCAAGAGGCAGCACTGCATCAACACACTTTGATTTTGTCTTGAGTTCAAGAACGGCATTCTTCAGGCCGGCAAATTCCTGAATCAGCCCGGCAGCCTGCCCGGTCCTGTCTTCCAGCGCAAGGCTGTCGCCGAGTTGCCAGGTTCCGATACGAAACAATCTCTGCGGCTCTTTGCTGATTTTTTCTCTTACCTCTTTCATGAGGGTATCAATATTATCAACCGATTTTGTAACCCCATCGGTTAAATAATTCTGAAGAAAACAGTACGTGCATTCAAACGGACAATTATGGACCGACTTCAGCACATGCACGTTGCAGCACATATACTTCCTGTTGAAGGTAGCGCACGGGCCCATGGCCTCCCCTTTGTACGGGGACATCTGAACCTCTTTTTTTCCGTCTTTGAAGTTTAATGTTTTAAAGGTCATCGGCTCTGAAATTACAACTCGTCCAGTATGGCATCAAGCGCCCTGTTTAACTTTGTTGAGTTCAATATATACATTAATTCTTTCATCTTTTTTGAATCCTGAATATGGAGCACAAGGTCTATATTTTTGTTTTCAAGGGCCCGGTCCCAGTTGAGAGATATGTTTTTCGGCAGATTCAGCCGCTCTACTTCTTCCTGAATTCTTGCATTTGTCTCTGAAAGCACTGGGAAGCGTTTAACATGGATTAACTGCCGCAGTCTCTCTGTTTTGTCACGGGGACTCATGGCAGACTGAATGATTTCCAGTACCTCAGGTTCAGAGATAAATTCTCTTAGCGTCATATCCTGTGACCTCAGATAGTCTTTCAGATTTGATGCAAGCTCATCGAGTACGGAAGCAGTCAGTTGCAGGGCCGGCTTCCATTCCATCAGTCCCTGAAGGAGTTCTTCCGGATAATGGGTAAGATTGAGTATATGTTTCATGGAAAGATTTTTTTCATGACAGAAGCGCTTCATTTCTTCCGGCAGGCTGTTTATGCGTTTACAATCATCCAGGAATTCACTGTGCGGCCTGAACCCAAATGAAGTACAAAGGAAATTCAGCACCCAGGCTTCTGGAGCATTCAGATGCAGTGCAAAGCATACAAACAGTATTTTATTTATCACACTCTGCTCAATTTCTCTCTTCTTGTCGCAGAGTATCAGGATAATGATGTCTGCAACCGGCGCTGGCTCTGTCAGTACAATTGCGGACATCTCTTTCATTTGAGCATGTTTTGCATAACGCAACCGTTTTCTTCCGTCAATCAGATGGAACTGATTGTCGAGGTCCCTGTAAACAATAACCGGACAGAGAATTCCCTGCTGCATAAAGGAATCTTCATGACAGGCTTCAAGATATCCTGATTCATAAAGAAAGTTCTTCAGAGAGAACCGGCTTTCTTCTGCAATGATTTCAGTAATGTTTATATTCTGAATTGTCATAACGTGTTATTAAATATTAAATGAATTTTGTATTATTGCTAATGTCCTGTCAGCTAAATATCTTTACAGCTTTGTCATTCCGAGCGAAGCGAGGAATCTCGTAGTGAGATTGCTTCGGGACTTCGTCCCTCGCAATGACAGTGTAAAGAACTGTTACGGACAGCACGCCATCATAGAGAACTTGCATTTAGCCCCTTGAGCACCTATAGTAATAGATACAAACATGAAACAACGAACGAGCAAATCTTATGCTGCTTCTACCCTTGAGTGGACCTCCATTTTAAAAGCGCTTGCCGATGAAAACCGTTTACGCATCATTCACGAACTGTTAAAACAGGAATCAACGGTCCAGAATCTGTCATCGGTCCTTGATCTGAGAATATACAATATATCAAAACATCTTAAAATACTGGAAGCCATCGGACTTGTTAATAAGAAGAAAGACGGCATTCACAGAATATACAAGATAACAGAAAGCCTGAGATCACGTTTATCTAAAGACAATCAGGTGCTGAACCTGGGCTGTTGCAAATTCATATTCAATGATTCTGGAAAGTAGAAATCCTTATCCCCTGATTATTCATTTTTCCGAAGATTGACCTTATTTGTTATGGCTAAATACCAAAAAAAATACGGCATGCTAATCAATCTTGACAGGTGCATCGGATGTTATGCCTGTCAGGTAACGTGCAAGGCTGAATACGCTATCCCTTTAGGAACCTTCCGGTGCAAAGTTGAAACCCATCATTCGGGCTGTTACCCTGATATCAGGAAGTTTTTCCTCCCACGCCTTTGCAACCATTGCGGCAATGCGCCATGCATTGAGGAATGCAAAGAAAAGGCGCTCTATAGAAATCAGGACGGCGTTGTGGTTTTAAACAGCAGCAACTGCATCGGCTGCAGAATGTGTATTGAAAAATGTCCATATAATGCAATCGGGGTAAATTCAGTTACAGGGCAGATGGAAAAATGCGATTTCTGTTATGAACGCATAACAAAGGGATTTCCTCCTGTCTGTGTGCAAAGCTGTATGGGAGGAGCCCTTATGTTTGGCAATATCAAGGACCCGGAAAGTGAAATATCTGCGGAGCTGTCAAAACATCAGTTGAAAGTCCTTAATCCTGAACTCGGGACCCATCCTGCAGTTTTTTATATTTTCAAAGCTGATGCAGGCAATGCCCCTCTGAAAGCGCATGTGCTTACTGCCGGTCCATCCCCCCGCCGGATTAAGGCCCAACATTCTCCCAAGCCATATGAAAGTAACGCTAAATCAATATACACATCTGACGCCATGTGCCCTTCTGAATGCGGCATATCTGTGCTTGTTGAAGATGGTATCGCAAAAAAAATATACGGCAATCCACATACCCTTATAAATAACGGAACCTTCTGCGCCAAAGGGGCCTCAGGGCTTCAACTTACATATTCGCCTCACAGGATAAAAACCCCTCTCATGAGAATCAGGGAGCGGGGTGAAGACAAATGGAAAGAAATAAACTGGGACGAGGCTTCTGATTATATTGCCAGAAAATTAATTGACATAAAACAAAAATACGGAGCTGAGTCGGTGTTTCTGGACTGCGGTGATATTACCGACAGAGAAGCCTTTTACAGGCTGTTTCATGTATTTGGAACCCCAAACACTTACAACCATGGGAGCATTTGCGATCCCAATCGCAGATGGGGGCACGGCCTTATTACTGGCGATGAAAGGCCCCTGCCCGATATTCAACGGCCCATACTGATGAGAAACGATGATCATGAACTCTATCTCAAAGAGCGGCATGATGCCAGACTGATACTGAACATAGGGGCTAACCCATTTGTAGCAACAAGGTTTAATTATATGTCCAAAGGAATTCCTGCAGCGAGACAGGAAAATGGATGTATATATATTGTAATGGACCCGGCCTATACAAATTCCGCAGCACACGCAGATATCTGGTTTCCGATAATCCCTGGAACAGACTCAGCGCTGCTGGCAGGCATGCTTTATTACATCATTCTCAATGACTCCCTTACAGAGGCACAAAAATATATAGACCATAACGTTATGAAAAACTACACAATAGGCTGGCAGGAATTTAAGGCTGCATTTCTTTCACATACTGAACTTGTGGATACTTCAAATAACCTGAATTTTTTCAGTCTTGAATGGGCTGCAGAGAAGACCGGTATTTCCGTAGAAAATATCGAGAAAATATCCCACATGTTCGGCAGTATAAAGCCTGCTTCAATCGAGATCGGGATGCACGGAACTGCACACCATACAAATGGAGATGTCGCATCAATCCTTTCCACAGCGCTTTGTATAATTACAGGAAATATTGATGTCCCTGGAGGGCTGGTATTTATTGATTCACAAAAGCCAAAGAGAGGAAACAGGACTGCTGGAAAAGAATTTCTTGAAAGAATCCTGAACAGAACGGTTAAGGGCTGTGATGTTTCCGGCAAGCGCTCGGAGCTTCACAAGGACCTTTTTGGAGATTACCCGGCTGCATGGAAAGGCGTGCTCAGTGACCTGCCCCAAAAAATCAGAGAAGGAATACGCCTGAAGCAGGGCCCTTTTAAAGATTATTCGTATCCGGTTAAGGCATTTATAGCACGGGCCGGAAATCCTGTCATAAGCGCCGGCAGTACGCCTAACTGGATTGACGCACTGACATTGAAGAATGAAAACAGTGGATACTGTCTTGAATTAATGGTATTCATAGATACACACATCACAGAAACCGGAAAATATGCAGATATAATACTCCCTGAAGCAGGCTTCCTTGAGAGAATGGGGGTAAGCGATGTTTATACCATGAGTCCGGAAATTTCTATCAGGGATCAGGTCATCAAACCGCTCCATGAATCAAAAACACCTTTTGAAATCATGATGGCCCTTTCAGATGCTTTAATAAGAAACGGCGACCCGGACCTCAAGGCAGAAGATTTCCGTCTGCGGTATGAAAATGAGGAAGCCTTTGTAAACGAAATTCTCTCTGAAGCTCCTGGTTTTTTTAACATAGGCGAGCCGCTTCCATATCCTGAGCTTCCTGAAGGAAGTCTGATAACAGGCGCTCCGGATAATCCGATGGCTGTCTGGGGGAAAAAAATCATAAAACAGGGAGACCTCCTCACAGTTGACTGGCTCAGAAAACATAACGGCGTTGCCGTATGGCCTTCAAGCTACTTCAGGTACAAAAAACCAAATGGCGCTCCATCTGGTTTATATCCCAATACCAGCTCAAAAAAATTTGAATTCAGATTCAGTTACCTCGAAAACATAAACCGTAAATTCGGGACAGATTTCCCGGCAACATTTTACTGGAAGGACTGCAAATGGAATCCGAAAAATCCTTCATTCAAGGAAGTGAGCAAAGAATATCCGTTTCAGTTGATAAGCGGAAGGGTCCATTATGCCATGACTATGACAACAATCTGCTCCTATCTTGCTGAAACAGAAACCGAATGCATGAAACTCCTTAACGACACTTTCATATACAGTGAAACGCACTTCGCTGCTAAAACCATCTCCATTCCGGTCTTTGCAATTAATAAAACTGACGGCGACAGATTGGGAATAACCACTGGAGATAAAATAATTCTGGAAACACCTCTCAGAAAACGTGTAAAAGGGAAAGCCTTTCTGACGGAAGAGATAATGCCGGGAGTTATTAAAACTGCCTTCGGGCCCGGAGGGCAGAAGGCCTCAGGGCTTGGATTTCAAAACAATCTCTCTGAATACACTCCCAATATCAACGAATGTTTTGATCCGGAAAATATTTCACCCTTTACCGGCATGCCGGGCTTTGGGGATGTCATGGTAAAGGTTGTTAGGGAATTCTAATCGGGGCGAGAGGATTCGAACCTCCGGCATCCTGCTCCCAAAACCCGTTAAAACCTGCGAACTAATTGGTTTATATGATTTCTGGGTCTATGAAAATGGTCATTTTTTGACTATTTTTTAGTTAGAGTCCCGACATGATTTCTGCAATAAATTATCAGAAATCTTAGCGAGGAAATTGTCTAATGTGTCATGTTACATTTTTCTTCCTCTTGCTGTCAACCTGACGATTTTACCTGTGTCAAGCCAAAATAAGAATGTCCGGTTTTCATGTTTGAGTTAACGCTGAC
>DYJL01000060.1 GCA_020723105.1 Nitrospira japonica
GACATCTGCGAAAAACTTCTCACGCCCGTCTCTGATAGACCAGTTGCCGCCCTTGGAAAAGCTCCATTTAATAGCGAAGGCGTTAAACGTTACTGCTGATGAACTCCTGGGGATTACGGCTATCAAGGAAACCGGAAAGCCTTTGAGCAAAAAGCTTATGAAGACCGCAAAGCTTTTGGAGGACCTGACGAACTCGGACCAAAAAGCTGTTTTGCACTACATCAGCGCCCTATCTACAAAAAACGGTCTGAAGAAGGTCAAAAAGGAAACTCAGAAGTAAAAGATTCTGCGTCCTCATTTCCCGCCAGGAGAATAGAAGTACTTTTTAAACTTCGAATCAGAAGTAAAACATTTATTCGGAACGTGATAGTACAGATGCATCGCGTCGTTTGTCGGGAAGACCGAGTAATTAAGTAACACATACTCCTTATCAGCCTTCTTTTCAGTTGGTACCATGATGTTCATCTTTATAATACTGGTCGCCATCAAAGTTCAATGCCTTAGCCTTTACAAAATCAGAATCTGCTTTATCTTTCATTTTTAAAGCATTGTAAGCACGTCCTCTAACATAGTAAGCAGGACCATCAAATTCGTTGGTCTTCTTGGAAATGACTTCAGTACAAGTTGTGATTGCCTTCTGGTATTGCTTTGCATCCTCATATGAACTGCATAAGTTCATGAGTAAATATAATTTGTCAGGTGCTAATCTGGTTGCCTTTTCTAAATATGAGAGTCCTAAGTCATACTTGCCAAGCAATACCAATGAATTACCATATACATCATTGGATTCCCAGCTATCAGGGTTTATCTCGACTGCTTTCTGAGCAAAACGAGATGCTTCGGCATTCTGTTCGAGACTAACGCAAACCCATGCCGCAAGTGTATGCAATCGAGCTGACTTCCTGCAATTATCAATTGTTTTTTCTATTTTTTGTTTCAATATTAAAAGTTCGGATCGTGTTTTCTGATTTGTACCGTCATAGTTTTCTGTCAGAGCAATATGCTGTTTGCTGAATTTATCATATTCGTCTGAGCATAAATCAGCAGCAGCATTTGATGATATTAACAGTATCAGAAAGATATATAGATATCGCATCTTAATCCTCCACGCCTAAACGTATATCCGTTTCATTAAATATTAGCAAAATAATAGGGACACACATGCCCCATTTTTCCAAAAGAAATATAGCACCTAAAAAAGTAAATACTCTCATCAATATTCCTACTCTGCGGCTGGCGGATCATAATTAATGAAATCCTTTATTACGTCATAAATTTGATAAGTGGGGTAACTTCTTAAATAATAATCTAAACCAAAATCTAATACTTCTCCCGTCACATCATACACGATTTTAAGATTATCTTCTGCTCTCCTTTGAGCTTCATAATCATTACCACTGTCTCCTGGATGCAGAATTTCAGGCGTGCCAGTTTCACTTTTATCGCCCCAATTAGGATTATTGTTCCCGTGTCTGTGGTATACAGGCTGCCCTCTCATATGAAGCATATGATTACACAAATATCCAATCGCGCCTGTTTTAGCCCCCATTGCAAATCCCTGTCCAAATTTGCCGCCGTAAAGTTCAGCAGTGATTCCTCCTGTAACTCCTCCAATCAGTGAACGTCCTGCAAGTTGGTATCCGAACCCTTTAGGTAGATAGCCTCCGGCGTAATTTGCAATTCCACCAGATATTCCCCCGGTCAACATTCCCATTCCAATATTACCGCCCGTAATTGCGGCATTTATTCCGCCGGAAGCAGCTCCAGCGGCAGCATGTATTCCTGCTTGAGTAACAGGACTATAAGCCCCAGCCCCCGATCCCATTCCGGAAAGAGAACCAACCCCCGCAAAAATGGCCCCGGAGATTGCGCCTGTCAACATACCCTGCCCTATGTTGCCGCCTGTTGCAGCCGCAGAAATTCCGCCTATGGCAGCTCCAATTGCCGCGCCTTCCGCAATAACTGCAGCATTTGCTATAACGTATGACG
>DYJL01000013.1 GCA_020723105.1 Nitrospira japonica
TCAACGATTTGTTTTTACTTCTACCTACGGTAACATTTTTTATGAGTCAATTCGCCTGATAATAACCATTGGATTTTAAACTGTTTTAGTGCTATACTACCACTTAATTTTTTCCACAAGGAGATGTTGTTGACTAAAACTTTCTCTCTGGCAAATCAATTCCGAAGGCTGCGAGGTAAATACTGCGAATCAGTCATTCTGCTTTTATTCATTGTGCTGGTCCCTCTGTACGTCTCAGCAGAAACGGGACCTCTTGTTAACCTCATTGAAATACAGGGTAACAGGAAAATCAGTAGCGAGACCATATATTCAAAATTGAAAAGCAAAGTTGGAGACCCTTTTTCAGAAAGTATTGTTCGGGAAGATATAAAAAAATTATACAGTGTTGGATATTTCGATGATATCAGCGTTGACATTGAGGCCTTTGAAGGAGGCGTTAAACTTATCTTTCTCTTTAAAGAGAAACCGACTATTACCAGCATAGACTTTCAGGGTAATAAAGAATTTGAAGCCAAGGATCTCAGAGAGAAGATAACAATAACTTCAGGAGCAGTTGCGAGTCTCCCCCTCATCACGGATAATGCCCAGAAGATCGTCAGTTTTTATCAGTCAGAAGGATACTGGCTTGTCAGGGTACTGCCCATAATCAGAGAGATTTCAAAAGACGCTGCAGCCCTGACTTTTCAGATAAATGAAGGGCCCAAGGTTGTGATCAAGGATATTAAGATGGAGGGGAATAAGGCGGTCTCTCAAAAAGAAATCAAGAAAGCCATGGAAACAAAAGAGAGATGGTTGTTTTCATTTATCACAGGATCGGGCATTTACCAGAAAGAACAGATTGCTGCAGACCTCGAAAGGATTAAAGAGCTTTACCTTAATAAAGGTTTTATTTATGTGGCCGTCTCAGAACCAGAGATTACCCTTGAATCGGATAGGGAAAAACTCTCCATTAAAATTTCGATATCTGAAGGCGATCAATATAAGATTGGCAATCTGAGCATTCAGGGTAACACTGTATTTCCCAGCTCCGAACTTTTTCAGAAACTGAAAATTGCTTCGGGCCAGATTTTTAACCGCAGCGCCCTGAGGATGGATATTGACAGCATGCTCGACCTTTACATGGAAAAGGGTTATGCCCGGGCTGATATTAATCCCCTGATCGACATAAATGCACAGGAAAAACTGGCCCACCTTACCCTTTCCGTTACAGAAGGAGAGATATTCAGGATCGGCAAGATTGAAATCTCGGGGAATACGAAAACCCGCGATAAAGTAATACGGAGGGAGATGAGGCTTGACGAAGGGGATATATTCAACAAAAAACTCCTAAAGAGGAGTTTTCAGAGGATAAATAACCTCAATTATTTTGAAACAGTTGATATCTCGCCGTCTCCCCGCGCTAAAGAGAAACTTATTGACCTTGATGTAAATGTGAAAGAAAAACTGACAGGCATGCTGAGCATTGGCGGCGGATACAGTTCAGTGGATAAATTTATGGTTATGGGGGAAGTGACCCAGGCGAATCTCTTTGGAAAGGGGTTGCACCTGAAGTTCAGAGCTGATCTCAGCTCCCGAAAGACTAATTACAATATTTCTCTCAGAGATCCGTGGTTTATGGATAAACCCATATCAGCGTCAGTCAGTTTTTATAATGATTCATATAAGTATCCGGAATACGACAAGAAAGCAATAGGTGAATCAATAGGATTCAGCAAAGAACTGTCAGAATATATTGGCGCAAGCATTACGTATGACATAGAGAAAGCTGAAATTACAAATGTATCAAAGAATGCTGCAGATATAATTACGGAACAGGAAGGGGAAAGGGTTACAAGCAGCATAAGCCCCTCGGTCTGGCATGATACGCGTGATAACTATCTGGATCCGTCAACCGGTTATCGGCATGCCCTTTACACAACAGTTGCGGGACTCGGGGGTGACAACTATTTTGCTAAGGGTGTGGTTGATTCAGTATGGTATTTCCCTGCCAGGTGGGATACTACCTTTAGCTTACGCGGACGGCTTGGATATGCAACAGGTTTTGCCGGCAAGACACTTCCCCTTTATGAGAGATTTTATGTCGGCGGCATAAATACTGTTAGAGGACTTGATGTTGGCGAGGCAGGGCCCAGGGATGAGAAGGGAAAAGAGATCGGCGGTAATCTGGAAGCAATTTTTAATGCAGAATATATATTTCCTATTGTAAAGGACGTCAGACTGAAAGGGGTTACATTTTTCGATTACGGCAGTTCATTTGATGAAGACGCCAATCCGTCCCTGAGTGATATGAGAAAGACAGCCGGGTTCGGCTTCAGATGGATGTCTCCACTGGGCCCCATAAGACTGGAATGGGGCTTCAACATAAAACCCAGGCCGGGTGAGAGCACGAGTAAACTGGAATTCTCAATCGGAGGATTCTTTTAACAGGCTGCTGAAAAAGTCTGTAATTGTCATTGTGAGGAGCATATTTTGCGACGAAGCAATCTTAAGTTTATTGATTTATAAAGAAGTGAGTTTGCTTCGCTTCGCTTGCAATAACAAGCGAGTGACCTGCTTGCAAAGACAGCTAACATACTTTTTCAGCAACCTGTTAAATATTAAAAAAGGGAGGCTTTATGAAGAGAATTGTTTTTATGGCGGTTGCATTGTTGTTTTTGTTTGCATTAAGGGCACAGGCCGAGGAAGCAAAGATAGCTTTTGTAGATATGGGTAAGGTTGTAAACGGATCAGTTCAGTGGAAAGAGGCATTACAGACATTATCAAACCTTAAGAAGGCAAAAGAGTCAATCCTTATCGAAAAAAGCAAGGAAATTGAGAAACTGGAAGAAGAAATATTGAAACAGGCATCTATACTCAGTCAGGCAATTCTTAATGAAAAAAAGGAAAAACTTAAAATGCTCAAAGACAATGTTGAAGAGCTCTTCAGAAAGTCACAAGATGAGCTTGCGAGAAGTGAATCGGAGCTGGGACAAAAAATTGTAATGGATGTAAGAAAAATTATTGAGAAGATTGCTCGGAAGGACGGTTACACTTTAATCTTGGATAAAAATGCAGTGCTTTACTCGCCTTCAGAATATGATTTAACAGAAAAAGTTTTTAAAGAGTATAACGAGGCCTCAAAAACAGAGAAGATGGGCGATAAATAATAAAAAGATTTTTATGATACTCATATGAAACTCAAAGAACTGTCAGATATCATAGGCGGCCAGGTTTCAGGGAATCCAGATATAGAAATCACTGGCGCAGCCGGAATAAATGAAGCAACACAGAGCGATATAACCTTTCTTTCCGATAAGAAACATCTGAAGGATCTCCTGAATTCAAAAGCCTCAGCCGTAATTGCAAAAGAAGCGATAGAAGGCGTGTCAGCGAGCATGCTCATTTCAGGCAATCCTTATTTTACATTTGCCAGGGCCTTGGAAGTTTTCTATATAAAACCTTATAACCCTCTGGGGATAAGCGATAGGGCCGTGGTATGCAGCAATGTAAATTTTGGAGAAGATGTTTCAATATATCCGAATGTGTATATCAGCAGTAATGCTGTGATAGGAGCGAGGGTCACTTTATATCCAGGAGTTTTTATAGGCGAAGGAGCGTCTGTTGGCGCTGATTCAGTTGTTTATCCAAATGCAGTAATAAGGGAAAATGTCAAAATCGGCAGTAAAGTGATAATACATGCAGGCGCTGTCATAGGCGCTGACGGGTTCGGCTATGTCTTTGAAAAGGGAGGCCACTATAAAATACCCCAGGTCGGCGGAGTGATAATTGAGGACCATGTGGAGATAGGCTCAAATGTCACCATAGACCGGGCTACGACAGGTAATACTGTTATTGGATTTGGAACAAAAATAGATAACCTGGTGCAAATAGCTCACAACGTTACAATAGGCAAAAACTGTATAATAGTTTCTCAGGTCGGCATAAGCGGAAGCGTTGAAATAGGCGATGGAGTAGTTCTTGCAGGACAGGTCGGGGTGAGGGACCATGTGAAAATCGGCAACGGCGTTGTAGCAGGCGCCAAGGCCGGCATAACAGAGGATATACCCGACGGACAGACATATTCTGGATATCCTGCCATTTCACACAGGACCTGGCTCAGGGCCCAGAGCATTTATTCAAAATTGCCTGAGTATATCAGACGCTTACAGGAACTTGAGAGGAAGATAGATAAATAAGGAGGGATATTAACATGATGGATTGTCGTGAAATTCAAAAAATCCTGCCGCACAGATTTCCCTTTCTTCTGGTGGATCGGATTATTGATTTGCAACCCAGGGGAAAAGCTGTCGGAATCAAAAATGTAACAATCAATGAGCCATTCTTCCAGGGGCATTTTCCAAATTATCCTATCATGCCCGGCGTTTTGATTGTAGAGGCCATGGCGCAGGTGGCCGGCATACTGGCTTTTCATTCAGGCGCTAAAGGCAATGCTGTATATTTTATGAGTATTGAGAAGGCGAAATTCCGGAAACCAGTAGTGCCAGGCGATCAGCTTCGTTTTGAGGTGACCATACTTCAGCAAAGAAACAAGGTATGGAAGTTTACTGCCGAGTCCTTTGTTGAAGATAAACTTGTCGCAGAGGCTGAATTTACAGCAATGGTATCAGAAGAGGGGTTAATAGATGGCTAAATCAAAAATTCATCCAACAGCAATCATAGCTTCAAATGCAAAATTATCAGAAGGCATAGAGATAGGGCCCTACTGTATTGTTGGCGAAAATGTGAAAATTGGCAAAAACACCAAAATTGCCTCACACGTTATTATTGAGGAAACTGAAATGGGTCAGGACTGCAATATATATCCCTTTACCTCAATAGGGCTTCCGCCACAAGATGTCAGATATAAAGGGGAGAAGACAAGAGTTAAAATCGGCGACGGCAATATTATAAGGGAATACACAACCATCCATCGCGCATCTGTCAGTGGAGACGGAGTCACAAGGATAGGGAATAATAATTTTCTGATGGCGTATGTTCATGTTGCACATGACTGCAATGTCGGCAACAATGTTATTATGGCAAATGCAACTACACTTGCAGGTCATGTAGTGGTAGAGGACTTCGTGTTTATAGGCGGCCTTGTTGCAGTCCATCAATTTGCAAGAATAGGTGCACACTCAATGATAGGAGGCTTCAGCGCTATTCCGCAGGACATTCCCCCATACACAACCGCAGCGGGGGAGAGGGCCAAACTTTATGGTCTGAATACTATTGGTCTTAAAAGGCGCAACTTTTCTGAGGCGACAATCAGCGATCTCAAGAAGGCCTATAAAATACTGTTTCGCAGCAAGCTCACACTGAAAGAGGCGATAGACAAGGTTAAACATGATTTAGGCCAGTCAGAGGAAGTTAAAAGCTTTATCGAATTCATAGAAAAAAACAAAAGAGGGATATGCCGGTAACAGCAGGGGGCAGGGGATCAGGGGTTAATAAAGAAGGAACTACTCCCAAACACCTAACCCCCAACACCCGTATTTTAGGACTGATCGCCGGAATGGGAGACCTGCCTAAGGCGGTTGCTGCAGAGGCCCGAAAGATGGGCTACAGGGTTGTGGGCATTGCGCTATACCCTCCTGCCGATGAATCGCTTAAACCCTTTGTGGATGATTTTCACAAGATTAATATCGGGCGTTTCGGGGGACTGTTAGCCCTGCTGAAGAAGATGTCCATTACAAATGCAGTAATGGCAGGCAAGGTTCCCAAGGAACTTTTATACAAAAATAAAACCAGTATCATTCCTGACATGAAGGCTGTCAAACTCCTCTTCTCATTAAAGAACCGGGCGGATGACACTATCATGAATGCAGTAGTGAACGAAATCGAAAAACATGGTATAACCCTGCACCATACCACTGTGTTTGCAAAAAATCTCCTGGCTCCTGCAGAGTCCTTGACACGCAACAAGCCTTCAAAAGATGAATTGAAGGATATATATTTTGGCTGGAAGATAGCCAAAGAAATGGGACGTTTGGATGTCGGACAAACAGTGGTAGTAAAAGATTTGGCGGTTATGGCAGTTGAGGCCATAGAGGGCACTGATGAGGCTATCAAAAGAGGCGGGGACCTCGCAAAGAAAAATGCCGTAGTTGTCAAAGTCAGCAAGCCGCATCAGGATATGAGATTCGATGTTCCTGTTGTGGGTCTTGATACACTGTATGCCATGAAAAGTGTCGGCGCCAAAGTATTAGCGCTTGAAGCAGAAAAATGCATAATCCTTGATAAAGAAAAATTTATAAAAGAGGCTGATAAAACGGGGATAATTGTCATCGGTTTGGACTTTGAATAGATCCCTCTCTGCCAGATGTCAGAAACAATAAGAATAGTATTAAGCGCCTTGCTGATAAGTGTGTTGGTACTTTCCGACGTCTGTGCAGACCAATCCATAATTACTGAGGTTGAAGGCTATTCCTGCACCGGCAAGAAGAAATTAACAAAGAAGGCCCAGAAGGCTGCACTTGAAAATTCAAAGAAAAAAGCCAGAGAATATGCACTCTCCTATATCAAGGGAGATAAGCCAGGGCTTGAAGAACATGTAATTGAGGCGTATTCACGGGCCCACATAAAGATCTTGCATTCTAAGGATTTGGGCTGGTACAAGGAAAAAAAATCAGGGAATTGCTTTAAGGTTTCTATACTGGCAGAAGTTATTCCCGACAAAAAAGCAATGGAGCGGGTTACAGCAGATACACAATTACCAGAAAATCCGGCGGGCCCCCTTCATATCCAGTTTTGGACGGACAAGAAGGAGTATGAAAATGGCGAGAAGATAAAAATTTATTTCAAAGGCAATAAATCTTTTTATGCGAGAGTTCTTTATAAAGATACAAAAAAGATATTGTCGCAGTTGCTGCCGAATCCTTACAGACAGGACAACTATTTTAATGCTGATACCGTTTATGAAATACCTTCGGACACTGACAAATTTGAGCTTGAGGCTATGCCCCCGTTTGTTGAGGAAAACATAATAATGTATGCAAGCATGGCTCAACTGGGAGATTTAGACCTTGAGACCCGCGGCTCGGTTTACAGGATAAAGACTACGGAGAAAGATATTGGAGATAAGACAAGAAAGATTAAATTGAAAGATAATTCTGACGGTAATACAGCCCTGTCGTCGGAGTTTTTTGAGAAAAATATCATAATAAAAATAAAGGGTAAGGAAACACAAGAGTCTCCGAAGGAGCCTTCAGGCGAGGACAGCCATTATGATTAATGTTGGAGTTATAGGAGTTGGTTCAATCGGCAAACACCATGCAAGGATATTTTCAGGCCTTGAAGGAGTAAGGCTTGTCGGGATTGTTGACGCTGATTTGCCGAGGGCTGAGGAGTTTGCGCAAAAGTATAACTGCAGGGCCTTCAAGGACTATCTGAAGATTATGGACCATGTTGATGCAGTCAGCATTGCTGTACCGACCACCTTTCACTTTCAGGTAGCGATGGATTTTTTAACTCATAATAAAAACATACTTGTCGAGAAGCCTATTACATCGTCTCTTGAAGAAGCCGATGTGCTTATTAAGGAAGCAGAGAGACGAAAGCTGATCCTTCAGGTAGGCCATCTTGAGAGGTTTAATGCAGGGGTTTCGATGATTAGCAGCATGGTGGATAAACCCCGGTTTATCGAATCCCAGCGTCTTTCCCCTTTTCTTGGAAGAGGCACAGATGTGGATGTAACACTTGACTTAATGATACATGACATAGATATAATACTTAGCCTGGTTAAGTCTGAAATTGCAGACATTCGCGCAACCGGCGCCAGGGTTTTAACGGAAAATATAGATGTAGCTCATGCCTGGATTGAATTTGAAAATGGCTGTATTGCTGAGGCTGTTACAAGCAGGATAGCCAATGAGAAGGTTAGGCAACTCAAAGTTTTCCAGCATAATTCCTTTCTGAATCTGGACTATCAAAGACAGGAATTAACCTGTTATACAAAGCGCGACGGCAGCGTCGAGAAGGAAACGAAAAAGCCTGAAGAAAAAGAACCCTTAAAAGAAGAGCTTATTTCATTTATAGAATGCATAAAGAAAGGTACCCGGCCTACGGTTTCCGGACATGAAGGCAGGGAAGCCCTGAAAGTAGCATTGAAAATATCAGGGTTAGTCAATCATGACCTCACAAAATAAAACTGTCATACCCATGCTCGATGTCAAAGCGCAGCATGAACCGATTAAGGAAGAAATAAAACAGGCGTTAAAGGATATATTGGACAGCGGCCAATTTATTTTGGGGCCGAATGTTAAAGCCTTTGAACAGGAAGTAGCATCATATTATCATATTAAACATGCTCTTGGACTCGCCTCAGGCACCGATGCCCTGTACCTCTCTCTCAAGGCTCTTGGTATTAAACAGAGTGACGAAGTGATTACCACTCCTTTTACATTTATTGCAACTGCAGAGGCCATAGCATATGTCGGCGCCACTCCTGTTTTTGTTGATATAGACAAGTACACATTAAATATGGATGTCTCAAAAATAGAGAAAAAAATAACACAAAAAACCAGGGCCATCATTGTAGTGCATCTGTTCGGACAGCCTGCTGACATGGATGAAATTCTGGGACTTGCCAAAAAATATAACTTAAAAATTATCGAAGATTGCGCACAGGCTTTTGGAGCAAGATACAAGGAAAAACCGGTAGGGAATATTGGAGATGCCGGCTGCTTCAGTTTTTATCCAAGCAAAAATCTGGGCGCTTACGGGGACGGCGGCATGATGATGACAGGCCGTGATGAAATATATGAAAATGTTAATCTCCTCAGGAATCATGGAACTGTTGCGCCTTACCGGCATTGTTTTATCGGTTATAACAGCAGGCTTGATGAGATACAGGCTGCAATTTTACGAATAAAACTGAAACATATTGATGAATATAACCAGAAACGCAGAAAACTTGCCGGCCTTTATACATCAATTCTCGGCCGTGCCATTCAATGTCCTCTGGAACTTCCGGACCGGACACATGTTTATCATCAATATACTGTAAGAACTCAGGAGAGAGAGAAAATTGCGCATACACTCAAGGGAAACGGCATTTCTTCAGTAGTATATTATCCGATCCCGCTTCATATGCAGGAGGCTTTTAATTACCTCGGTTATAAAAGAGGAGATCTGCCTGAGAGTGAAACTGCTGCAGAAGAAGTGCTGTCGCTGCCGATCTATCCCGAACTTGGATTAGAGACAGCAGAGTTAATAGGCAATCTTATCTTAAAGACGATTAAAGATTAACCATATTTATTGTCCTGTCAGCTAAATATCTTTACAGCTTTGTCATTCCGAGCGAAGCGAGGAATCTCGTAGTGAGATTGCTTCGGGACTTCGTCCCTCGCAATGACAGTGTAAAGAACTGTTACGGACAGCACATTAGGATGAGGGTCGTCCTGTTATGGAAGTCTGACTATTCTGATACCTTTAGAATCTGACCTTCGTACAGAAGAGATGAAGTCAGGTTATTGATCCGCTTAAGCTGTGTTGTATTTGTATTAAATTTCCTGGCAATGGTTTTTAAGGTCTCGCCTTTCTTTGTGCGATATTTGCTGTTGGGCAAAGAATCATTTTCAAATGACAGCAATTCGTTTCCCCTGCTGAGAGGTATTTTAAGTTTTTGACCAATAGCAAGGGTGCGTCGCCTGCTGATTTTATTGGCCTTCACAATTGCATCAATGCTTGTTCGATATTTCACGGCTATACGGGATAGCGTATCGCCTTTTCTTACAGTGTGATATGCATAGTCATTGTATTCATTTTTTTGAGGAGTCCACAGGGGTAAGGTATCAAGCTTTGCGAGCAGTACACTGCCCTTGCCAATCGGAACGTTCAGAGAATATCCCGTAGGCGGTGTAGCCTGTCTGCGCAGTTCAGGATTTAACTGGATGAGTTCTTCAGAAGGGATATCAATGATTTCAGCAATTGTCTTTAACTGAATCTGTTTCGCGACAGCAACCTTTTCATAAAGAGACGGGCTTTCTAATTCGGCAAAAGAGAAACCGTATTTAGCAGGGTCCCGCATAATATGTAATGTTGCCAGAAACCTGGGCACGTATCGCGCTGTTTCATTGGGCAGCCGTCCGTAGAGATCCCAGAAGTTATCAAGATAATTAATTTTTTGCTGCCGAATCACTCTCAATACATTTCCTTCTCCACAGTTATAAGCAGCAAGAACAGTCGTCCAGTCTCCAAACATCTTATGCAGTTCTCTTAAATATGCAATAGCCGCTATGGTTGCTTTATCGGGATTTAATCTTTCATCAATCCAGGTGTCTCTTTTCAGGCCAAATCTGTAACCTGTAGAAGGGATAAACTGCCAGAGGCCGAGAGCGCGTGCCGGAGACAGGGCGCTTACCTTGAACCAGCTTTCAACGAGCGGCAGCCACGAGAGCTCTTCAGGCATGCCTGCTTCTTTCAGCGCTTTTACCATAGCGCCCCTATATTTTCCGGAACGCTTGTATGCTTCTGTAAAGAATTCACGTTCATGTCCCTGAAATGACTTAAGCTCCCTTTCTACATATTCATTTATTGTGAGGGGAATTTCCTTGTGAGTTCCGTTAACCGTGGTATAGCGGGAGGTATAAATTTCCAGAATTCTTTTAGAGATCATGAATCTCAGGTCTTCTGTTTGCCGTATAAGGTCGGGATGGGTTTCAGTGTCTACTTTCAATACAAGTTGATAAGCTTCATCCAGGGACTCAATTGCCTTTTCAGGATTATTCTGGGTCCAGAGTTCCTGGGCCGTATTGCACAGGTCCAGGGCGTTATCGAGAATATCCTGTTCCTTGATTATGCTGTTTTCGTTTTCTGTCTCAGTCAGATTGTTAGTGATTTCCCCCTGAGGAGCAATATAAGTATCTTCTTTTTCTTTCTTGTATTCAGCATATGTGTTAACAGTTTCTTCTTGAGCAATCAGCGCTGTTTCCTGTTTTGGAACTACACGCTTTTCTTCCTTAATAGATGTGACCATAGCGGCAACATCTTTTTTCTCAGTGAATGTATTTATGCGGGAATGGGGCGTTAGAACCAGGTTGTTTGTATTGTTAACAACCGGCGTCCTGGTCGTTGTACAACCGAAGGTTGATATTACAATAATTAAGAGTATAAACTTACAGAATAAATTTCTCATGCCAAACCCCCTTTCACATCACCTGCCACAACAAATAATAAATTAGCAAATAAGTCTTTAAGTTTAGATAATATATCAGAAAATATTTTATTCCACAATTAAAAAATTAGTTATAACCATACGATAGCAAGCAAATCCTGTTCCAGAAACATATGAATCTCTTAAGTTTCTCTAACAGGCTGCTGAAAAAGTATTTCAGCAACCTGTTAAGTAGTTATCATTTATGAAGAAAGGCCTTCTTTAGACAGGATAAGGTTTAGCGGGGATTTTGTAACATTACTACGATAACGTCATTAAGTTGACAAGCTTTCTCTGACTTCTCCGGCTTCAGTTGTCTTTTTTTAACTTCTGATAAAGCTGGTAACTCAGTAAAACAAGCACGGTGATTGCAAGGGTAATGACAACAAGTGTCTGAGTTTGCATTTCATACAAGGCAATAAATGTGTTGATTGTCTTTGTCTTCAGCCGCCATATAAACCACTTGCCCCAGACTTTAGACCTCGGGGGATGGAGGTGTTCAAACGATGCCGGCCTTGAAGCAAACGCTTTGATGATATTTATATTTACTGCAAACACTTTTTTCTCAAAAGGAACGCCTGAATCTACATTGAGATTCTGATTGTCTGGAAGCTTGCTGACAGTCATCCCGATTACGTGTCCTTTCATATTTAATAAAGGGCCGTCAGTACTGACTTGAAAAGACAATATTGATTCAGTAGGCTGAATGTTGACAAGTTCTTCCGCGGCCCTGAGGTTATAAACGGAGCTGATTAAGCCTTCGGAAACGGTTTCATTTAAAGTGCGGGCTTTGCCAATATATACGACCCTCTCCCCCTGCTCCATTTTATAGTCTGAAGCAAGTTCAAGAGGGGTCTCATTAGTGGCCCGGACCCTGATTAGCGCAAGGTCCAGATTTTCATCACGGCCCACAATGGTGACATTATCGTAATGATTTGATTTACTGAATACCTCTGCAGAGTAGGCATCTTTTATGACAAAGGCATTTGTAAGAATGTTCCCTTGATGGTCCATAAAGAATCCGCTTCCGCTTCCTATTTCTCTTCCTGTAGCGTCGTAGACAACAACCATGACTGTGCTGTTACTGGTTTTTTTTACTATAGATGATAGTTCGTTAACAGAGGATAGCAGATCCATAAAACTGGATGAATCTGGATCTTCAGCGCTGTATGAAGAGGATGCTGACAATAAGGCGAGGGACATTATTGTCAGAAACAGGATATGAAGGTATCGCATAACATGTCTTTTCAACATACTTGATATATTAAAATAAAAACAATGAATAACACTATCCTGTTTTGCGGCCTTACTTGAATTTCTTTTGCTAACATTTCTATGATTATAAGCATGAAAGTTCTGAAAATTGGGAGGAAGGGCAGGGATACCCGATTTGAGCGAGGTAAAAGAATTAGTGAATTTATAAAGTCTATTATGGAGGTAAAATGATCATTAAAAAACTTGTTGTCGGGCCGCTTCAGGAGAATTGTTATATTGCAGGCGACGAAAAGACAAATAAGGCAATCGTCATTGACCCGGGAGATGAGCCGGACCGGATACTTGAATTGATAAGAGACAATAATCTTGAAGTCACGGCAGTAATACTGACACATGCCCATTTTGATCATATTGGGGCAGCAGGAGATATAAAAAAGGCGACTGGCGCAAAGATTCTGATCCATAACGCTGATAAAGAATTATATACAGGAGCAAGGGACCAGGCTGCATTCTGGGGTTATGATCTTGATGATTTGCCGGAGCCGGATGGTTTTATTAAGGAAGGCGATGAAATAAATATAGGGGAATTGATATTCACAGTGTTACATACGCCGGGCCACAGCCCTGGCGGAGTGTGTCTTTACGGCGAAGGAGCCCTTTTTACAGGCGATACTATTTTTCAGGGATCTGTTGGAAGAACAGATTTCCATGGCGGAGATATGGCTCAACTTAAAGAGTCTTTCAAACGCTTGCTAAGATTGCCTGAAAATACCGTCATCCTTTCAGGTCATGGACCCGAAACAACTGTGGGGAGAGAAAAAAGGGAGAATTTTTTTACAGGAGAATTATAACTTCTTCAGGTAAATAAGATATTCTACATTCCCCTTTGGGCCCTTAATTGGCGAGGCAGTTGTCCCTTTTACTTCAAGCCCCATTTTCTCTGACTTGGTTTTTATCCGTTCAATAGCTTCGAGTCGTTTGCCCTCATCCTTCACCACTCCGCCTTTGCCTACGTCTTTTCTGCCGACCTCAAATTGCGGTTTTATGAGAGCTACTATTTCTCCATGCTCCGCCAGGAATTCCAAAACCTTTGGCATGACTGTCATGAGAGAGATGAAGGAGACGTCAATAGTTGCGATATCTATTGCGTCAGGAATTTTATCTTTTTCAAAATAGCGGATGTTTGTTTTCTCAAGCAGAAGCACCCGTTTGTCATTTCGCAGTTTCCAGCTGAACTGCCCGTAGCCGACATCAATTGCGTAGACTTTTTTTGCGCCATATTGCAAGAGACAATCGGTAAAGCCCCCTGTTGATGCGCCCACATCCATTGCGATTTTATCATTAACATCAATCTCAAACTCCTTGATTGCATGTTCAAGTTTCAGCCCCCCGCGGCTTACATAAGGCATCTTGTTCTTTACTGTTACCGCATCATCGGGATTCACGAGGGCGCCGGCCTTGTCAATAACAATGCCGTTTACCATAACATTGCCTTCCAGTATCAGGGCCTTTGCTTTTTCCCTGCTTTCAAGGAGGCCTTTGTCGAGTAATAATTTATCGAGGCGGAGTTTTAGTGAAGGAGGCATAAGATTATTCGAGAAGTCTATCTGTGAAAATCTGCGTAATCTGCAGATTTTCTGATCAATGCCATTGCTTCCCGTGCAATGCCTTCTGCGTCAAGGCCGAGATTTTTTCTCAGTATGTTCTGGGAGCCCTGTTCGATAAACCTGTCAGGAATGCCGAGCAATCTTATTTTCAACCCTTCAATGTCTGATTGGAAAAGCCCTTCAAGCACAGCGCTTCCAAAACCGCCTGAAACAGCATTTTCCTCAACAGTCAGGATATGTTTTATATTCCTGGCAAGGCTGTAAATCAGGTTCATATCCAGGGGCTTAACAAACCTGGCATTGACCACACAGGCGCTTATTCCAGCCTCCGAAAGCATTTGAGAAGCATTCACAGCAGGGATAACAGTGCTGCCTATTGCGATGATTAATATATCTGCCCCTTCTTTTAACAGCTCGGCTTTGCCGACTGAAATATTTCTGATTTCCTGGTCTTCATGAGGTTCGGTTACGGCTCCTCTCGGATATCTGATTGCAGCGGGGGCCTCAAGAGATAACGCTGTCTTTAACATGCATTGCAGTTCATATCCGTCCTTTGGCGCCATTACTACCAGGTTGGGAATATGTCTTAAATAAGAAAGGTCAAAAACACCGTTATGTGTGGGGCCATCATCTCCAACAATGCCGCCCCGGTCAATTGCGAAAACTACAGGTAAATTCTGCAGGCATACATCATGAATAATCTCATCATAGGCCCTTTGCAGAAAGGTTGAGTATATTGCCACAACAGGCTTGAGTCCCTGCGTTGCAAGTCCTGCTGCAAAGGTGACTGCGTGGGGTTCGGCAATTCCCACATCATAAAATCTCTTCGGGAAATTATTTACAAATTCCGTAAGGCCGGTGCCTTCAGTCATTGCGGCTGTAATGGCAACAATGCGGTTGTCTTCCTTTGCAAGTTTTGCAAGGCCCCTGCCGAAAATTTCACTGTATGACTTTTTTCCCGAGGAGCGCTGTTCACCAGTCTCTATATCGAAGGGGCCGACTCCATGAAAGATTCCAGGATTTTTTTCTGCAGGTTCATAGCCTTTCCCTTTTTTTGTGATAGCATGGATCAGGACAGGTCCTGGGAAGTCCCTGAAGGTTTTCAGGGTCTCTATTAGTGCATCAATCTTATGGCCGTCTACAGGCCCCACATATTCAAAGCCAAGTTCCTCAAACAAGAGTCCCGGGACAAAAAGTCCTTTTACCGTGTCCTCAGCTTTCTGGGCTATTTTAAGGACCGGTTCTCCAAAGGTAGGGATGCGCTCCAGAAACAATTTTGTTTCTTTTTTGAATTTTGTATATAATTCGCCCATCATTATCCTGCGGAGGTACGCCGAAAGAGCTCCGACATTCGGGGAAATTGACATTTCGTTATCATTCAATATGACAATAAGATCTTTCTTTAAATGTCCTGTATGATTCAGTCCTTCAAAAGCAAGTCCTGCAGTCATGGCTCCGTCGCCGATTACAGCAATTACCTTATCAGGAATCTGAGATTTAAGAGCAGGATTCTGGGATAAAATAATATCCCGGGCTTCGAGGATGCCGAGCGCTGCAGATATTGATGTTGAACTGTGCCCTGTGCCAAAGGGGTCATGAGGGCTTTCGCTCATTTTTGGAAAACCCGATATGCCTTTATACTGTCTGATAGTTGAGAATGCGTTAAATCTTCCAGTCAGGAGTTTATGTGCATACGATTGATGGCCCACATCCCAGATTATTTTATCTGTGGGGGAATTGAAGACATAATGAAGGGCCACAGTGAGGTCTATCGAGCCAAGATTTGAGGCCAGATGTCCGCCGTTGGTTGCAACTGTTGCAATGATTATTTCTCTCAGTTCATTAGAGAGTTCCTGCAATTCCACAATGGAAAGATTTTTTATGTCTGCCGGAGATTTTATGTTTTCTATAAGCATAATATTTATGTGACCCCACCCCTACATTAATCAATTCCTTCTTGCAAGAATATATCTTGCAATTTCCCTCAACGGGTCTGCTTTTTTGTCAAAATCTTTTAAGGCTTCGATAGATTCATCTATTAGTTTTTCAGCTATTTTTTCTGATTTCCTGAGCCCGAATATTGAAGGGTATGTATTTTTCCCCCTGGCAACATCCGAACCAGTTGATTTTCCCATTTCTGCTTTTGTGCCTGTAATATTAAGGATATCATCAATAATCTGAAATGCAAGCCCTGTTTTTTCGCCATATTCTGTAAGGGATGCAAGTGTGTCAGGGCCGGAGTCAGCCATAATTGCTCCTATCCGGACCGAGGCCCGAATGAGGGCTCCTGTTTTATGCGTATGAATATAGAGGATATCTTTCTTTTTTGCTTTTTTGCCTTCGAGCATAATATCTGCTGCCTGCCCTCCAACCATGCCTTCAGGCCCGCAGGCGTTTGCGAGTTCATGGATTACACAGATTAATTTTGCGGGATCCATGCTGACACTGGAAATAATATGAAAGGCATCTGCCAACAGCGCATCGCCTGCGAGGATGGCAGCTGCTTCTCCAAAGACTTTATGAGCGGTTGGCTTGTTTCTTCTGAAGTCGTCGTTGTCCATAGCAGGGAGGTCATCGTGAATTAATGAATAGGTATGGATAAGTTCAATAGAAGAAGCGACAGGTATGATGTTGTTGGATTTTCCTCCGGCAGCTTCATAACTGGCTATAGACAAGACAGGCCTGATTCTTTTGCCCCCGGCCATTAGTGAATAACCTATGGCCTTACGCAAGTGTACGGGGCAGTCTTTGCGTTTTCTTGGGGAGGAAACATAATTTCCAAGAAAACCATCTACAGCTTTCTTTTTTCCCTTTAGATAATGGATAAGATTCATAATGGATTTAATAGTATACAATATATTTCCGATTTTGAAATAATGGTGAGTATCCGAAAATAGAGATAGAGGGTTGTCATTGCGAGCAAAGCGAAGCAATCTCGTCTTTTTCAATGAGATTGCCACGAACCCTTCGGGTTCTCGCAATGACAGTAGAATATAGTGTTTCTCATTCTATCTCTATTTTTCAGAGTATTATCAGGATGTTGGTACTTAGTTGCTCCTGGAAAGAGCCATAGGGCTGGATCTAAAATATTTTTGTGAAGGCAGTTACAATCTGTGGATCAAACTTTATTCCGGCTTCTGCCATTTTTCTTTCTGTATTTCTGCTCCGCATTGACAAGAGTATCCAGGCTTTTACTTATTGTCTTAAATTGAGGCTCATCGCTTATCTTCCCGCTTTGCACTTTTTGGATAATACGGGAGAAACGATCTGTTACGCTGCTTGCAAAATAAAGATCTTTCTTTTCAAAAGGGGAACCACTTGCTTTATTATTCAGATTTAAAACACCTATTACTTTATTATTTATAGCAATTGGCAGGCATAAGAGGGATTTTGTATTGTACTGTGCAGAGTTCTTTTTACTTATTCCAGGATAGGTTTCTATATCTTTGACCAGCAGAGGTTTATTTTCAGAAGCTACCCACCCTGCTATCTTCTCGCCGGCTTTTATCCTTGTTTTCCTTATAATGTCCTCTTTGAAGCCAATAGCGCTTTTGATGGTCAACTCTTTTGTTGCCTCGTCCATTAGCATAAGAGAGCACCTGTTCAGATCCATTGCTTCAGATATGAATAAGAGAAATAAGTCTGCAAGCTCACCTTCATTTTCTTTTTCGAGGAGTGAAATGTTTAGAATTCTGTCGAAAAGGTCAATCAGCTTGTTTGTTTCATCATATATGATATCTATAAAAGCCTTTTGTTCTGCCTTTGAGACCTTTTTCTTCTTGAGATAATATACTGCTCCTGCGATGGAGTTGAGCGGGGTTCTGAATTCGTGGGACATCATTGCAAAAAATTTACTTTTGAATTTGTCACAGTCAGTAAGTGCCCTGTTTATTTCATCTGATTCTAAGGCCGTTGAATGCAATTTTGCTGAATCAAGTATCTTTGTGCTTGCACGTCTTAATCTATGACTTTTCTTAGTGGACATATTTGAAAATTGATTTTTTTTAATGTGATGAGTTTGCAATGAAATTGAGCAATTTCCATACCAAGTTGTAATTTCTTGGAAATTCAGTAAAATTTATAATAGCGTCTTAGAATATATAATTGAAAGTCGAGTTTTTTTACATTGAAATCTTATTGCAACCATTAAATTAAGAAATTGTGTCGGAGATATTTACATTTTAATTATGACACTGAGTGCATTGCTATCAGAAAAGGCTAAGGAAAGCCTAAACAAGATATGTATAAGATTCAAAGAAAGAACAATAACATATTCGGAGTTAGATAGTTTTGTTAATGATGTTACGGGTGGTCTTATAGCCCTTGGATTAAGGAATCGGGACAGGGTTGCCATTTTAATGAGCAACTGTCCGGAATATATAGTTTTATATTTTGCAATACTAAGGGCAGGTGGTATTGCAGTTCCCATAAATACCTTCCTTACCCCTGAGGAAATATCCTACATAATAAATGACAGCAATTGCAGGATTCTTATATACAATAATCCATTCGTAACCCATATAGAGAAGATAAAAAGTAAAATTCCTTCTTTAACAAGTGTAGCCTTCGGGGAGATACCAAAAAGATCGGCAGAACCATATACAAATAACGATGATGAAGTTGCAGTGTTACTCTATACATCAGGCACCACAGGTTTTCCCAAAGGGGCGATGCTTACGCACAAAAATCTCATATCAAATGCAAGGGCGTGTATGATGGCCATGGATGTCTCACGTAAAGATAAGATATTGCTCTTCCTGCCCCTGTTTCATTCCTTTAGTTTTACGGTCTGCGTTATCCTGCCGATAATGGCTGGTGCACGGATAGTTCTTCTGGAATCTGTAAAGCCATTCTCAAAAGTAATTAACAGCATAGTAAAGGATCGTATAACTTTATTTGTTGCAGTTCCAACGGTATATAATGTTCTTTCTAAAAAGAAGATACCCTTTATTGCGAGATGCTTGTTTAAGTTTCTGATAAATATCAGGGCGTGTGTGTCTGGCGCAGCAGCTTTGCCGGAAGATACGATTTATGCTTTTGAAAAACGTTTCAAAATCCCCTTGATCGAAGGTTACGGGCTTACAGAGGCCTCTCCTGTTGTGGCGGTTAATCCTCTGAAAGGCGTGAGAAAGCCAGCGTCTGTTGGGCCGCCGATTCCGGAAGTCGAGGTTATAGTTGTTGGAGAAGACGGGAAAAAATTGCCTGTTGGAGAAACGGGCGAACTGCTTGTAAAAGGCCCCAATGTAATGAAGGGATATTTCAACAAACCAGAAGAGACTGAGGCCGTGTTGAAAGAGGGCTGGCTTTATACGGGAGACATGGCAAGGATTGATGAGGACGGATACATATATATAGTTGACAGGAAAAAAGACCTTATCATTGTTGATGGGATGAATGTCTATCCGCGAGAGGTAGAAGATTTGATTATGAAACACCCCTTGGTTGAAGAATGCGCCATGGTTGGAATTCCAGATGGTAAGGGTTCAGAACTGCCGATTCTTTTTATCAGGAAAAAGGAAGATACAGTTCTTGAAGAAATGGAAATCAGAAGCAGCCTCAAGGGGCGTATAGCACAGTTTAAGAACCCTAAGAAGATAATATTTATTGATGAATTTCCAAAGACTGCCACAGGGAAGATAAAAAAGACTGAACTGCGAAGAAGGGTCGTAATTTCATGAATGTGCCTGTTGAATCATTGCCTGTAGAGCTGTTACAATTTTCATGGAGTTAAAGGTGTATTGGAGAAATAAATGACATTTGAAAACGCTGCCTCGTGCTGGAAAGCCATTTTATCTGATGCTTTCGGCAATAGAGAGTTGTTGTCAGTTATCGAAAAATTTGCACGTGAAAACACTGCTCCTGCAAAGATCGTATTCGGCACCTCAGGATGGCGGGGAGAAATAGGTACGGATTTTACATTCAATAATGTAAGGATAGTAACTTCTGCAATTATTCAAATGCTGAAAGGAGATTTTCCCGCTGTTATGCATGCAATGGGGGTGTCAGGCATTAAAGATATAAAAAAACGGGGCATTATTGTAGGGCATGACAATCGCTTCCTGGGACGGGATTTTGCAATGGAAGTAATAAGCCTCCTGCAGCAGGAAGGTATCAGGACCTGGTATGCCGGTGAAGCTGTTACCCCTGAATTTTCAGCAGGTATTGAAATGCTGAATGCTGCATGTTCCATTAATCTTACGCCCTCCCATAATCCTGCAAACTATGGCGGGTTTAAATTCAATCCCTCTGACGGCGGGCCTGCAGGATCTGAGATTACCTCAAAGATAGAAAAATTTGCTAACGTAATGATGGACGAAGCCCTTGTACTTCCTTCACCGAAACCGCCACAGATCGAGCATGCAGACCTTACTGAATTGTATATAAGATACATAACTGCAAGGAAAACGCTTGATTTGCAGAAGATAAAAGATTTTGTCAACAGGGAAGACTGCATTATCTGTATAGACAATGTACACGGCGCTACAAGAGGGAGAATCCAGAGAATCATCGGTAAAAGTGACAATATAATATATCAACGAACCGAAGATGATTACCTTTTCGGCGGCGTGGCTCCGGAGCCCTCAGACAAAAATATGGCCGGAATAGAAAAAGTCCTCAAGGAAAGTTCGGCACGATTTAAACTCGGGGTCATTCTCGATCCTGACGGCGACCGCATTCGCCATACAGACGGGACGATGAAAATCCCGATGAATTATTTCGGCGCCATGGCCCTGCATTTTTTGCATGTGCATAAGGGGTTCTCCGGTATTGCAGTAAAATCAGTAGGAACGAGCAATCTCGTAAACGCAGTGGCAAAAAAACTCGGCATTCCCCTTCGGGAGACACAGGTTGGTTTCAAAAATTTCAGACCCTACTTGATAAGCAAGGCCCGGGAAAAGGCCCTTGTCTGTTTTGAGGAGTCGGACGGAATATCCGGATATAATCATACGCTTGAAAAGGATGCACTGTTTGGAATCCTCCTGGCTCTTGAGATGATGGCTGTTACTGGTAAAAATCTTAGCGCTTACCTCAGAGATATTATGGAGGAATTTGGATATTATTATCCTGACCGTTCAGGCATAGAGCTTGACAGAAACTTATCAGGAGAGCCTTTGTTGAAAAAGCTTTCCGTTCTCAGAGAGAAATATAAAGTGGGCTCAACGGTAGATATAAATGGCCTTCAACGGACTATAAAAGAAGTTATAACAGTTGATGGCATCAAACTGGTTTTTGACGACGGTTCGTGGCTTATGATCAGGCCCTCTGGAACAGAGCCCAAGGTCCGGTTCTATATTGAGGCCCGAACCGAAGAGGGGAAAAAAGCAGTTTTTACAGCAGCAGAAAAAATAACAAGAGAGGTGCTGAAAGATGAGTGACATTGTACTGACAACAGAAATGCCGGAAGTTGGCACGCCGCGGCGCGGCAAGGTCCGGGATATTTATGACCTTGGCGATTATCTTCTGCTTGTAGTGACGGACCGGGTATCGGCATTTGACGTTGTGATGCCAAACGGCATTCCCGGAAAAGGGAAGGTGCTTACTGCGATATCTGTCTTCTGGTTTGCAATGATGGAGGACCTGATCCATAATCATATTATTGCAATTGATGTAAAAGACTTCCCGCAGAAACTTCATAAATACAGGGATTCGCTTGAAGGCAGAAGCCTGCTCGTAAAAAAGGCAAAAGTTATGCCTGTTGAATGCATTGTCCGCGGATATCTTTCAGGAAGCGGGTGGAAGTCATATCAGAAAGACGGCATGGTTTGCGGGATAAAGCTTCCTGCCGGAATGCTGGAATCTTCAAAAATTGAACAGCCCATTTTTACACCAAGCACAAAGGCCGATGAAGGGCATGATATCAATATCTCATTTGATGAAATGAAAAATATAGTTGGAGAGAGTGCTGCGCTGAAGTTGAAAGACCTGACATTGAAAATATACAGCCGGGCCAGAGCTTATGCAGAGAAGAAAGGCATAATCATTGCTGACACAAAGATGGAGTTTGGCATTTATAATGATGAAATAATATTGATAGACGAGCTGCTAACCCCTGATTCATCACGTTTCTGGAGCATAGAGGCTTACGCTTCCGGCAGAAGCCAGGACAGTTTTGATAAACAGATTGTAAGAGACTATCTGCTGACGTTGCCATGGAATCAAACCCCACCGGGTCCGAAACTCCCGCAGGATATTGTGGAAAAGACCTCTGCAAGATATCAGGAAATCCTGAAGATTTTGACAGGATAAACGTCTAATTAAAACTTTTCAGAAAACTCAATAACAGCCTCACCCCTATCCCAGTCGCCCCTTTTGGGATATACGGCCTGTCTTTATCAATCCAGGCTGTGCCTGCTATATCAAGGTGAAGCCACGGCGTATCACCGGCAAATTCCCTGAGGAAATAACCTGCTGTAACAAGAGAGCCATTTCTGCCACCAGAGTTTTTCAGGTCTGCAATATCACTCTCAATATAATCTTTGTATTCTTCAAATAGCGGCATCTGCCATACCCGTTCACCGGTCTCCTCGGAGGCTTCCTTTATTTTCTCCATCAGGAGCTTGTCATTCCCCATCATTGCGATAGCCTCATTGCCAAGCGCTATTGAGCAGGCGCCTGTGAGCGTAGCAATATCTATAATGGCTGAAGGCTTGGATCTCTTCACATATTCAATTGCATCGGCAAGCGCAAGCCGGCCCTCAGCGTCTGTACTGATAATCTCTATGGTTTTGCCTCCGATAGTTTTCACTACATCTCCGGGCTTTGCCGCACTTCCACCAGGGAGATTTTCGGCAGCAGGAAGAATGCCTATTAGATGCACTGGCATGTTCATTTCAGAGGCAGCTTTTATAACTCCAAGGACTGCAGCTCCTCCGGCCATATCGTATTTCATCTTTTCCATCCCCTCACTCGGCTTTAAAGAAATACCGCCGCTGTCAAAGGTTACGGACTTTCCAATAAGTGCGAGGGGGGGGACATTTTTATTTTTATAGGTAATCACAATAAATTTCGGAGGATTACTGGCCCCCTGTGCAACAGAAAGATAAGCGCTCATACCGAGTTTTTCTGCCTGCTTTTTATCAAGCACTCTGACTGAAACCTTTTTTAGAGAGCGCGCAACTCTGACAAGCGCAGCCGGCGTCATATCGTTTGAGGGCGTGTTAACAAGATCGCGTGCAAGATGCGCGGCCGTGGCCGCTGTTTTTATCCACATAATCTCTTTGTGTAAGTTCTCACCGGAAAGAATGGTAATTTTCTTGATTCCTTTGACGTGTTTCTCTTTCTTATATCTTGCAAAAGAATAATCAGAAAGAAGGCTGCCTTCGATGAAATCAACCAGTGATGATTTCAGGGACGGGAAGGCGCTGACAGACAGAGCAAGCTCTTTCATATTAAGATTGCGTAGATATGAAGTGGCCTTGCCGCCGGCCTGCCGGAGTCTGTTGCGGGTAAGTTCATTTTGACTGCCAAGACCGATTAATAATATCCTGTCAGGTTTTATTTTTCCTTTTGTGTGAATGAGGCAGACTTCATTGTGTTTGCCTGAAAACTCTTTGGAAGACACTACATTGTTTATAATTTCATTTATAGATTTACTGAAAGCCCCGTAAAGGTTCTCCCCTTTGTTCTCAAAGACAGGCCAGATTAAGGCATCACATGCAAAGAGGGTCTCGTTTATGTTGCGGACATAAGCTTCCATAGGCAACTATTTTATATTATTGCAAGAAATACTGGAACAGTTATTGTTAGCCCTTTTTATTCATAACATCGGAGCAGGCATGGCAGTCTGTTTCAGAATTTCTATAAACGACAAACGGCATATTACATTTTTGCTTTATGGCAAGTATGCTCTCTCTTCCTTACCCTGACTACTAACTACTGTCTACTGACTACTTTTCAAAGGTGTCGTATAGAAATTCTTCTACAGCCTTCCATGTTTGCATACATTGGAACAGAGTTTGCCATGAATTATCCGAGTCAGATATGAAATGATATAATTGTGGTAGAATAAGCAAAAATCAAGTTAATTATTGTAACAGGGAAGTTATTATGAAGGGCATGGAGTATATTTACAACAGGATTGAAGGCAAGAAGTATGATTATCAGGATTATAATTTTACCCAGACAGAAAACAGCGCCTTAAAGAGCTTCTTTGACCTTGCGCAGGAACTTGATAAGATTGAGGATTTTTACAACCTGTGTGTTGCGGTCCCAAAGAGTTTTTTCAATGTAGAGGCGCGTCTTTATATTGTAGATCCCAAACTGAACATTATGACCCTTGTGGCAAAGACGGAAGACAATGGCCGCTCCTTACACACCCCGCCGCCGGATAATATAAAACCGAGTGACTGGCCCTATTATACAGACGAAAAAAGTCTTGTATTAACAATTCGCGGGAAAGAACCTTTGATTGACCAATTACCCTTTGAGACTAAAGATGACGTGCTTGGCTTATTGGAGATTTATCCCAACAGCAATGTCAATGATCATCAGGAACTCTTTTTTCAAAAATATGCAAACCGTATTGGTTTCAACATCCATAACAGGTTTCTTATGGAGAAAAACATTGAACACCTGAGATTTATCCGATCCCTTGTGACTGACATTGAGCATAATATAATTGTTCCCAACATGGTATACAGATTGTTCCTGAGAGGACTGAAGAGAAAGATCATGAAGAATATAGAGATAGAAAAGGTCTTTGCTGAAAAATCCTCTTCAGGGATGTGTGATGAAGCCTGCATGAAAAATTTTCTGAAGGAACTGAGCGATAATAATCAGGGATTGACCGCAGAACTGGAAAATATTGAAAAACATTACAAGAACATGAGTCTGTTTATTGAAACCCTCTTCCGGAAAAGCCACTTTGATCAGGGACGCCTGACGCCCCGCACAAAACCCTGCAATATGCTGAAAGACGTTGTGCAGCCGCAGTTGGAGCGGTATCTGGAGCAATTTAAAAAGATGGAGATTTCGGTAAACGATCGTCTAAGCAGCATCCCGGAGGCAGAGATTATCAGCGTTGTTGATGTGGGCCTGATAGCCCAGGTGTACGCCAATCTGTTTTCAAATGCTGTCAAATATACCCAGTCGGTACTTACTGATTCAGGGGAGCCTGCGAAATATATAACCTATGGGCATGAGATTATCAGAGATTATTTCGGCAATGGAAAAGATGGCGTCAAATACAACGTCTTCAGTACAGGGCCGCATGTCCCACCGGAAGACCGCGGCAAACTATTTGACGAAGGCTATCGCGGCGCTAATGTTTCAAGCCAGCCCGGCACCGGCCATGGCCTCTCATTTATAAAAAACGTTATTGAGATACATGGGGGAACAGCAGGTTACGAACCTACTCAATATGGAAATAATTTTTACTTTATCCTTCCTAAATAATGCCTCTTACATTTAGCAGGTTGCTGAAAAAGTATTTTAGCTGTCTTTGCGAGCAGGTCCCTCGCTTGTCATTGCGAGCGAAGCGAAGCAATCTTTCTTTACCGCTCGGGATAAACTCCGCAAACTCACTTCTTTATAAATCAATAAGTTTGAGATTGCTTCGTCGCAAAATACGCTCCTCGCAATGACAATTACAGACTTTTTCAGCAGCCTGTTAGTTTATAATGTCCTATGCTGGGCCTAAAACGAAAACTTTATCAACTTGTTATCAATAGACTCGATGGAGAGAAACTCTCGTCTGTTTCATATCAGGAACAGGCTGCTGATTATGTTAAAAAAGGAATAGGGGGCTTCATATTTTTTGGCGGGAAAAAGGACGAGACAAAAAATTTTATTGCCAGACTTCAGGCCCTTGCGGAAATACCGCTTTTCATCGCTTCAGATATTGAGCGTGGCGTCGGGCAACAGATAGAGGGGGCCACCCGCTTTCCATGCCAGATGGCTGTGGCAGCAGCAACCAATAAAAACAAAACAGACGATGTGAACCTCGTCCGGAATGCAATTCATGCTGTAGCGCAGGAGGCCCTTGACATTGGAATAAATATGCCGCTGATTCCTGTTCTGGATATAAACAGAAACCCTGATAATCCGATAATCTGCACCAGGGCGTTTTCCGACAAGCCGGAAGAAGTTGCATGGTATGGCAAAGTTTATATCAGGCTGCTTGAAGATGCAGGGCTGATAAGCTGTGCAAAGCATTTCCCGGGACACGGCGATACATCCACTGATTCCCATATCGAACTTCCCGTTATTTTAAAACCGTTAGAGGAATGGTCCGGCGTGGACCTTTACCCTTTCAGGGAAGCTGTTAGGGCCGGGGTAAGCAGTATCATGATCGGGCATCTCAGCATCCCGGCAATTGATGTGCTGCCAGCTACTCTTTCAAAAAAAATAATCACTGATTTACTGCGAAAAGAGCTTGAGTATGAAGGGCTCATTCTGACTGATGCACTGAACATGAGCGCCCTGAAAGAGCTAAGACATGTTCCGGCGCAATGCATAAATGCCGGCGCTGATATCCTCCTTCATCCGGCGGATGTTGATGCAGTTATTGAAGAATTGCATCAGGCTGTCAGTTCAGGAGAAGTTGAAGAACAAACGATAGATACTGCTGTGAAAAGAATCCTGAGGTATAAATCAAAGATTCACAAAATCAAGAAATCTCAAAGCGACTGCCGCAAACATTCAGAATTTGCTGAAACGATTTCAGATAAATCCATTACCCTTGTAAAAGACAGGCCCGGCCTGCTGCCGATTAAGGATGCTGAAGATATTCGCCTTGTATTAATAGGTGATGAAAATATGCACAAGGTAACGCCATTAAAAACCTTTTACCCTTTATCAAATCCAGAACCTGAGGTCCTTGTCTGCGCCATCTTTACAAACGTTGCAGCGTGGAGGGGGTCTTCCGGCATTAAAGAAGATGACATACAAATGATAAAAGAGCTGATGAAAAGATCACAACGTTCCATAGTAATATCTTTTGGCAGCCCTTATGTGCTAAGGCATTTCAGAGATGCTGATGTGCTTATTGCTGCATATGATACAACTGAATTAGCCCAGTTATCAGTTATCAAATGTCTGAAAGGGTCGGCAGGTTTTCAGGGCAGATTGCCGGTCGAACTGAAATATTAAAGCCGCTATGGAGCTAAAGGGCGCCTTCCCCTTTTTCTCCAGTTCTTATTCTCAGCGCATCATCGATGCTATGAATAAATATTTTCCCGTCTCCTATCTCACCTGTATAGGCTGCTTCGGCAATAGTCTTCACAATCTCTCCGGCTTTTTCATCTGAGACGGCCACTTCGATTTTCAGTTTAGGTAAAAAGTTTACTTCATAGGTTGTGCCTCTATAAAGTTCAACATGGCCCTTCTGTCGGCCAAAACCTTTTACCTCTGTCACAGTCATACCGGTAATTCCTGCTTCTGTCAGGGCATTTTTTACGTCATCGAGTTTAAAAGGTTTTATAATGGCTGCTATCATCTTCATGCCTTTATCCTCCCGCTCCTGTTTCTCACTTCTTATTTTCTACTTCTCATTTTTCTTTTTCAGCAGGCTGCTGAAAAAGTCTGTAATTGTCATTGCGAGGAGCGTATTTTGCGACGAAGCAATCTCAAACTTATTGATTTATAAAGAAGTGAGTTTGCGGAGTTTATCCCGAGCGGTAAAGAAAGATTGCTTCGCTTCGCTCGCAATGACAAGCGAGGGACCTGCTCGCAAAGACAGCTAAAATACTTTTTCAGCAACCTGTTAGGTTAATATATTCTATATTATGACTGACGATAAAGAAATACAGAAACTTATAGTTGAGTGCTCCTCTGCCTCCCCGGACCCTAAAAGGGCTGAAGCCAACCTGCTCCGATTTATGAAAGACGCACCCGAAAGAGAGCGCTTTCTCCCTTATCTGAAGGAAATCTCAAAACTCTTTGCTGCGAGCCAGTTCCTGGCAAATTATTGCATCTCAAATCCTGACGAACTTTTTGCTGCATTAAAAGAAATTAAAACACCTCTCACTAAAAATTCCCTTCTGGAAAAAGGGGCTGCTGAGCTTGCATTCCATGGAGAGTCAGATACGACAGACGCCGTGAAAAGAACAAGGCTATTCAGGAAGCGCTATCTTCTGAGAGTTACCATGAGAGACCTCAGGGGAGTAACTGATACACTTACCTCAATGGATGAGCTTACATGTCTTGCAGAGGTAATCATTCATTTTGCACTTCTCTATTCTCTGGAAACAAATATCAGAAAATTCGGCAATCCTTCTGATGCAGGCCTTACACTAATCGCACTGGGCAAGCTCGGGGGCGAGGAACTCAATTACAGTTCTGATGTGGACCTTATGGCAGTTTATTCTGAAGAGGGAGAGACCTCAGGAATTCTCACGTTGTCAGGAGTAAGGATAAACAGAATCAGCAACAGTGAGTTCTATTTTAAAGTAATGGAGCTTTTCAACAGGCTTCTTACTCAAAATACAGAGGACGGAATTGTCTACAGGGTTGATCTCAGGCTCAGGCCCCAGGGAGAAAAAGGCGAGGCGGCCCTTCCGCTAAAATCATATCAGGCATACTATGAAACATGGGGACGCACCTGGGAACGAATGGCTTTAATAAGGGCCAGGCCTGTAGCCGGCAATATGAGTCTGGGCAAAGCCTTCATGGAAACAGTAGAGCCCTTTGTCTGGAAAAAGACTGCAGATTATTCAGATATTGATGAAATAAAGGCCTTGAAGAAAAAAATAGATTCTGCTTTTTCAAAGGATGATATAAAGCGAGGCTATGGGGGCATCAGAGAAGCTGAATTTTTTATACAGACCTTTCAGCTTATATATGGGGCCGAATACGAAGGGCTGCGCACTCACAGGCTTTTGAATGCGATACAATCGCTGAGGTGGCTCGCCATGGTGCCCCGGGAGGACCTCATTACGCTGTGGGATAACTACCTGTACCTTAGAAAAGTTGAGCATCTCCTTCAGATGAAAAACGATCTGCAGACACACTCTCTGCCTTCGTCAGAAGAGGACTTAAGGGGTCTTGCGATACAAACAGGCTTTACTTCTGCAAATGATTTTCTTTCAGACCTCAAGCTGAGAAGGATGAAAATAAGGACTATGTACAATTCCCTGCTTGGCACAGAAGAAGACGTTTATGCCGAGGCGCTTACACTTCTGGAAGGAGACCTCAATGATGACGAACTTGAAGGCTATCTTTCTTTCAGGGGTTTGAAAAAGCCGTCATCAGGCCTGAATAATCTTATGAGCATAAGGGAACAGTTCGGCCTTTTCAGAACGCAGCACGAACGCACTGCCATGAGAAAGGTTGTCCCCATGCTTATTGAGAAGGCCTTTAATGCAGAAAGTCCTGACAGGGCGTTTAGCGGCCTTGAAAGTTTTTTTACTGCGATAGGCATCAAAGAAACATATCTGACAGGATTTATGGAAAGAAGGGAATTGGCCGAAGGCGTCATAAAAATACTGTCTCTGAGCACTTATCTTGCAAGAATCTTCCTGAGCAGCCCGAGGTATCTTGATTTACTCCTTGAGGGAAACGTCATAAGAAAGACGTTCAGGAAAACAGAAGAAGAATTAAGAAGAAGTATAACCGGTAAATATTCTGAATCTGCAATTGTTGAGTATAAAAACACTGAAGAGCTGCGTCTCGGCAGTTTCTACCTCATGCGCATTATCAGAGTAAATTATTTAGTCAGGTGTCTGTCGCAGCTTGCAGATGCAGTAATCAGAACAATTGCGTCAGCAGCAGGAGCAGACAGTTTATCTGTACTTGCAATGGGGAAGCTCGGGGCCAGAGAGATAACTTTCGGTTCCGATCTCGATATCATTTTCATTTCGGAAAAATCCGATGATTTAAAGACCGCAGAGAAGATTTTAAAAACACTGACTGCCTATACTGACAAAGGCATAATCTACAATGTGGATACAAGGCTGCGCCCCGACGGTTCAAAAGGAACTCTCCTGAAGAATATCAGCGGCTACAGGGACTACTATCTGAAACATGCCCATCCGTGGGAGATTCAGGCATTGCTGAAGGCAAGACCGGTTGCAGGTGACAGCAGACTTGCGCATGCGTTTATGGAAATGGCAAAAGAAATCATCCTGAAGCGGGGCCAGGAACTGCAGAGAGAAAATATAAAGACTATGCGGGGGAAAATTATCAGAGAGTTGTCTCACGAATCAGAAGGAATAGATATAAAGCGCGGCCCGGGAGGAATTGAGGACCTGGAATTCTTTGTCCAGGGCCTGCAGCTTCAGCATGCAGGAGAGAGCGCCGGCATACTTGTTCAGGATACAGTTTCTGCAACAAGGCGTCTCGCCAAAAAGGGGATTATCAGTTCCGGTGATGCCGGAAAACTGTTGAAAGCTTATGACTATCTGAGGGCCCTTGAAACTTTCATGCGCTTAAATGAAGAACATGTAATTACAGATGATTCAGAGTTTACAGGACTTGCAGGGATATTTATGGGACACAAAAATAAGGAAGAACTTTTAACCCATCTGAAGGCATTAAGAAAAAATGTTGTGGAGGTAGTGCAATGAACATTCTCAAACTGTTGCCGGTAATATTGAGCCTGCTTCTTATCGGAGCCCATTTTTTCAGGAGCGGCAATATCATTATTGTTTTGTTTGCTGTCATAACCATGCTGCTTTTGCTAATTCGTAAACCCTGGGTGGTACGGTTATGCCAGATAATTCTTGTTACAGGCGGGATTGAATGGATAAGAACCATGGTCGTCTTTGTAAAGATGCGTCAGTCTGTAGGAGCGCCGTGGGAGCGTCTGGCCCTGATCCTTGGAGGCGTGGCAGTATTTACAATCTGTTCGGCGTTTGTTTTCAGATTCAGATCATTGCGGGAAAGGTATCACATCACATAGGTTACTAATTGATTCATTGAGGCATCTCATCTCATGATGTATAATTAATCCATCTTAAGGAAGCAATACAAAGGAACTGGATTCCGCATCGAATGCGGAATGACAAACAAAGGAGTCAACCATGAACAAGCCCGGAGACAAAAAAGATGTTTTAGAGCTGGTGGAAAAAAACAATGTGAAATTCATCAGGCTGTGGTTTACGGATATTCTCGGACAGCTTAAAAGTTTTGCCATTACAAGTGAGGAACTTGAGGACGCCTTTGAGGAGGGGATGGGCTTTGACGGCTCTTCAATAAAGGGTTTTGCACGCATTGATGAAAGCGACATGATCGCAAAGCCGGACCCGGCTACTTTCCAGATCGTGCCCTGGAGGCCGAAGGAACAGGCAGTGGCGAGGATGTATTGCGATATCCTTAATCCTGACGGCACTCCATATGAAGGGGACCCGCGTTATGCATTAAAAAGGAATCTCGAAAGATTAAAAGAAAAGGGTTATACACTTTATCTGGGGCCGGAACTGGAATTTTTTTATTTCAAAAATGATAAAGGCACGGAGGTGCTGGATGAGGGAGGATACTTTGACCTGACAACTCTGGATGCAGCCAGTGATCAAAGAAGGGAGACCGTGCTTACCCTTGAAACAATGGGAATAAAAGTTGAATACTCACATCACGAAGTTGCGCCCTCACAGCATGAGATTGACCTGCGTTATGCAGACGCCTTAACAATGGCAGATAATGTCATGACCTACAGAGTAGTCGTTAAAGAGGTTGCGTCAAAATATGGCTGTTATGCGACCTTCATGCCAAAACCAATATTTGGCCAGAATGGAAGCGGGATGCATACGCACCAGTCGCTTTTTAAGGGGGACAAGAATGCTTTTTTTGATGCAAAGGATAAGTTTTATCTCTCTGACATAGCAAAAAAATATATAGCCGGATTATTGAAACATGCGCCTGAAATTACTGCAGTTTGCAATCAATGGATAAATTCATACAAGAGGCTGGTTCCGGGATATGAAGCGCCTGTTTATATTGCATGGGCCAGGAGAAACCGCTCTGCGCTTGTAAGAGTGCCTTTGTACAAACCAGGCAAGGAAAAGGCAACAAGGATCGAGCTTCGCTCGCCTGACCCGGCATGTAATCCGTATCTTGCCTTCTCTGTAATGCTTGCCGCCGGACTGGAAGGTATCGAGAAAAACTACGAACTTCCGGAACCTGTTGAGAAGGATATTTATCACCTGAGTGATGAGGAAAAGCTGGAACTTGGAATAAAATCTCTTCCCGGAAGTTTGATCGAGGCCATAGAGATAGCTGAAAAAAGTGATGTGGTACGCAGGGCCCTCGGCGACCACATATTTAACAATTTCATTGAGAACAAGAAGATAGAGTGGGACGATTACCGCACAAAGATTCATCCTTATGAACTGGAGCGGTATCTGCCGATATTGTAAAAAGCAGATCAGACTCCGTCTCATCCTTTAATCTTGATAATTAAAGGAACCCTGATATAGCAATACGGTCGACTATTTCCCGATGCAGAAATTGCTGAATATCCTGTTGAGCACATCATCGGGTGTTGTGATCCCGATGATTTCGCCAACAGCATCGAGGGCGTCTCTTAATTCAACGGAGAGAAATTCCGGAGAGGTGTTTTTATCAGCCTGGCTGATGAAAGAATCAAGTGAGGCCCGTGCTTTTTCGAGAGCCCTGACATGTCTGACATTTGTGACAACAGTTGTTGTGCTTTCAGCAGGGCCTTGCAGGGCAGTTTCCGATATTTTATTTCTTAGCTCATCGAGGCCGGTTCCTTTTTTGGCGGAAATATTGATGATATTAAAGGCCCTTGCGTCATTCCGGGCTTGACCCGGAATCCGGGTTTTTTTCTGGTTTCCCGCTTTCGCGGGAAGGACATTCCCAAGGTTTATCTTTTGAGGAAGGTCTGTTTTATTTATAACGAGTATGGTATTTTTCAAATTTGATTTCTCAATCAGCTCCCGGTCAGTTTTATGGAGCTTTTCACTGCCGTCAAGAATGAGAAGTACCAGGTCCGCATTCTCCATCGCCCGGAGGCTCCTTTTTACTCCTTCTTTTTCGGCAACATTTTTAACGTCTCTTATTCCGGCAGTATCCATAATTCTTATCGGCAGCCCGTTTATATTTAAGCACTCCTCAATAACATCTCTTGTTGTGCCTGGCATTTCAGTCACAATAGCCCTGTCGTGTTCAAGCAGCGCATTGAGCAAAGAGGACTTACCGACATTGGTCCTGCCGATAATTGCGGTCTTCAGTCCTTCACGGAGTATCATGCCATAACGGGCGCTGTCAATGAGTTTTTGCAGGGACCGGTTTATCTGCAGAGACTTCGTCTTTATATCATTTAATGACATGGGGTCTATATCCTCTTCCGGGAAGTCAATGCATGCTTCGACAAGTGCAGTAAGGTTCACAAGTTCTTCCCTGAGGGCTTCTATCTTTTTTGAAATCCCGCCTCCGAGCTGTTCAAGTGCGGTTTTTTGACTCTGCTCAGTCAGCGCATTGATAACATCAAGCACAGCTTCAGCCTGTGCGAGGTCCAGCCTGCCGTTAAGGAAGGCCCTTTGCGTAAATTCCCCGGGGCCAGCCAGCCTTGCGCCTTTACTTGTAACAAGTTCCAGAACCTGCCTGAGAGGAATTATCCCGCCATGGCAGTTTATCTCGACTATATCCTCCCTTGTATATGTATCAGGCGCTTTCATCACAGAGACCAGTACTTCGTCTAATATCTCTTTGTTTTTGGGATTAATGATGTGACCATAGAGAATTCTGCGGGAAAGAGTTTGTGCGAGCTTCTTTTTCTTTGGCGAGCGAAATATTTTCTCTGCTATCTTTATTGCATTACTGCCGCTGAGCCTGACAATTCCTATCCCTCCGCATCCGGGAGGTGTTGATATAGCAGCTATCGTGTCTTCTGTATGCATGACCTTCAGATTTTGTATCCGACTGTGAAATAGTTACGCTTCTTTTTTATTCACATAATACTGCTGAATAATTCCGAGGATATTGTTAATGAGCCAGTATAAAACCAGGCCGGAGGGGAAGGTAAGAAACATAAAAGTAAATATAATCGGCATAAACATCATTATCTTTGCCTGTGCCGGGTCCATGGTTGTAGGAGTCATCTTTTGCTGTATCACCATGGTAGCTCCCATAACAATAGGGAGAACATAATAAGGATCTTTTGCGGCGAGGTCTGTTATCCATAATGCAAATGGCGCGCCCCGCAGTTCAATGGCTTTATTGAGGACATTATAAAGAGCAATAAAAACCGGTATCTGCAGGAGCATGGGCAGGCATCCGCCTACAGGGTTTACCTTGTGCTTCTTATAAAGCGCCATCATTTCCTGCTGCATCTTTTGCGGGTCCTTTGAATATTTTTCTTTTATCTCAGCCATCAGGGGCTGGATTTTCTGCATCTTCTTCATGGACTGCTGGCTTTTGTTGAGAATGGGAATAAAGGGGATTCTGACGACTATAGTTACAAGGATAATGGCCCATCCGTAATTGCCCAGAAACTTGTAAAAGAATTTCAGCACCCAGAACAGGGGCATTGCAACGACAGTAAACCATCCGAAGTCAACTATATGTTCGAGTCCCTTGTTTAAGTTTTTAAGCCTGTCATACTCCTTGGGGCCTGCGTAAAAGATGAAATCCTGTCTGGGCTGCTTTACGTTGAAAGCAATCTCAGCGGAAGCGCCTTCTTTCCAGACAGTGGCCCCTTCGGCTGGAGTCAGGGGCATAAGAGCAGCAGTAAAGTATTTGTCTTCCTGTGCAATCCAGAAGATATTGCCTGAAAAATTCATTTTTTCTTTCAGTTTTTCATCAAACTCTTTTCTGTCTGATTCAATCAGCAGGACCGGTCCGTTATGATCACTCTGCTGTTTATCATAAACACCAAAGTCCGTTCCAACCGGCAGAACGTATGATGGCGTATTAACTGTTTCTATTGAGAGATCAACTTTGAAGTCGTTATTGTAAAAAATAAACTTTTTTCTGAGGGACATTGCACCGTTGCTGTAGGTAAAAATCAGTTCTGCCTGAGCCTTTTCTTTAGACAGGGTAATATGTTGGGCGCTGGCTTCATAAATTGCTTTTAGCGGCAGGCTGCGGTTTTCCCCTTCAAGAACTATCCCCAGTGAAGGTATAGTGCCTGGGGCTTTTAAAAGGAACACTGGCATTTTGTTGTGGTCCTTGTAAGTTTTCAGCTCCCATGATTTGACAATGGCCCCTTCGGTGGAAAATACAGCTTTATACAGGTCTGTCTCAACTATAATATCGTTTGCAGTGGTTTCTTTTGTCTCTGGAAGACCTGAAGGAGAAGGGGTGCGAGGCTGAATGGGTTCTTCCGGAGCTGCGGCAACGGTCTCTATCGGAGCTTTTTTAGAAGGCGCTGGCTTCTGCGGAAAAATTTTCTGTTGCAGAAAGGACCAGCCCAACAATATGACAAGCGATAATATAACTGCTAAAAGTGTACGTTTTTCCATAATTGTTCTTTAAAAAACTAAAAGGAATTGTCCAGACGCTCTACAGGGTCATATCCACCGGGATGCAGAGGATGGCATTTCATAATTCGTTTAACAGTAAGCCACAGCCCCTTCAATAAACCATATTTATTTATTGCCTCTATGCCGTAGCTGGAGCATGATGGATAGAATCTGCAGGAATGCGGCAGGAAGGGTGAAATATATTTCTTGTAATTTTTTATTAAAAAAATTGCTGATGATTTCATTATACAGACAATTTTTTCCTGCCCTTGGCGCGCCTTCTCTTAATTACATTCCGGCCGCCAGTTGTACTCATTCTTATAAGAAAGCCGTGAGTTCTTTTCCGCTTTTTCTTATGAGGACGAAAGGTTGTATATGTCATAGTATCTCCTTCTCAGAATAACAGGGAGCTTCAAACAGAAATGAGCCCCGAATTTTAAGAAAAGATATTTTAACCATACCGTACAAAAAAATCAATGAATGCCTTTGTGTAAATTTTTTGTCAGCATTGATTGATATGAGAAATTCTATTTTAAATTCTTGAAGAAGTGCCGGTAATATACGAGGCTTGATAATATCATTGCTCCGCCAAAACCCATATATATTACAGAAAGATACGGCTTTGGGACTGGCGAATGCCTCAGTGCTGTCCCCATGGTAATCATAACAACTATGGTCAGATAACTCTTCCAGGGCTGAAAGGCAAAAATACAGACCTTCCCTTTTTTTGAGAGAATACGGTTAGTATTTTTGTAAACCAGCTTCATGAAGCCAAAATAATGTATCAGGAACGCCAGAATAGCGCCCGCGGTTGCCAGCCATATAATATTTTTCTGGCCGGCCTCAGACAACCAGTGAATTGCGAGCCTGCAGAGCATTATTCCTACAATGCTCCACAATATCCCGGAAAGGAAGATGAGTAATCTTTTATCAACTGCAGGGTCGAATTTTTTTATTGTATGTTGCATAGTCAGTATGAAAACATCTTAAAGAGCAGGAAAGTTACAGCTATGCCAAGCAAGGCGCCAATTATCACTTCCCTGGGTCTGTGGATACCTGTGCTGACCCTGCCTTGAGCAATAAGAAAAGCCAGAGTCAATACGAGTAAAGAAGATATAAAACTCTCACTGATGAGAGTGACAGCCGTCCATACCGAAAATGAGACTGCTGCATGACCGCTGGGCATTCCTCCCCTCAACGGCTGCCCTTTTCCGAAAAATGATTTGGTTAATACTACCATAATGAGCACAACGATAAGCGCAACAATGGCCACATCAGAACCAGAGTGTTTGGCAACAGCCAGTCCGCGGTGAAAGAAATTTTTTATCGGCTCATACAAAATGATATAGCCTATGACCACAGCCCCCAGGGCTGTTATAAGGACAGCTCCCGCAGCCATGTCTTTAATCCTCTTGGCCCTTTCATCATATTCTCTGAAAAGTATGTCTGTAATTGATTCAAGGGATGAGTTGAGCATCTCTACGGAGAGAACAATGATTGACAGCACTATTAAGGTTACAACTTCAGACCAGCTTATGCCTATGGTAAAACTGATGATGAGTATCAGGATTGCCGCATAAAAATGGTAGCGCATGTGCCGTTGAGTTTTTGCGGCGTGAAGTATGCCTTCAATGGCGTGGTTGGTGCTTTGGACCCATTTTCTTAATGGCATTAAACAGCTCCTGTTCTTTTTTTATCATTATTCTGGCGTGATAACCTGATGTTTCATGGTCGTAGCCTGAAAGATGAAGTATACCATGAATCAGGAGACGCAAGAGTTCGTCGTAAAAACTCCATCCGTATATTTTTGCCTGTGACTCGGCTCTTGGTATGCTTATAACGACATCTCCAAGCAACAAGTGGGAAGTGGAAAGTGAGAAGTGAGAAGTATAAAACTGTCCATGCTGGTTTTTATCTTTATTTGACTTCTTAGTTCTTACTTCCCACTTTTCAGTTATCTGCGGGAAGGAAAGTACGTCTGTGCTTTTATTTATTCCCCTGTATTCTGCATTGAGCTGAGACATTTTTTTGTCTCCTACAAAGAGGATGCTTAATTCAGACATTGGCCTTTCTAAAAAGGCCAGTATCATGCGGGCCGTTCTGGTTATTCGGGTATTATTTAAGGGCCTGTGCCTTTGCTGGTTTCTTATGTGTATTTTCATTCTCAACATCAAATCCCGGATAACTGATGCGCTTGTGATACATGCTGCTCAGGAGGTATACAAAGTGGGTTTTAATTTCACGAATGTCTTTGAAGGTTAATTCGCAGTTGTCAAGTTGTCCGTCAATAAAGCAGTGATTGATTATCTTGTCAACCATGAGTGAAACTCTTGAAGGCGAGGTATCTGAAAGAACCCTCGAGGCTGCCTCAACCGCATCAGCCATAAGCACTAAAGCCGCAACACGATTCTGTGGTTTGGGCCCCGGATATCTGAAATCCTCTTCTATAATAAGAGTAAGACTGTCATGCTGTTCTTTGGCCTTTTGATAGAAAAAGGTCTGCACAGATGTGCCGTGATGCTGCTGGATAATATCTATTACGACCTGCGGCAGCTTATGTTTCTTTGCAAGTTCAACCCCCTCCTTCACATGGGACAATAAAATCAGACTGCTCATGCGGGGGGTAAGTTTTTCATGTTTGCTGACAGAGACGACCTGATTTTCCACAAAATAGTCAGGCATTTTAATCTTGCCGATATCATGGTAGTAGGCGCTTACTCTTGCAAGTAAAGGATTAACTCCTACTGCTTCAGCAGCAGCCTCTGCCAGACTGCCTACTATAATGCTGTGATGATATGTGCCTGGCGCCTCTACCAAAAGTTCACGCATAAGCGGCTGATTGAGATCCAGAAGTTCCAGGAGGCTGATGTCTGTAGTTAATTTAAATATGTACTCAAATAGCGGAAGTAATGCTGAAACGAGAGTCGCGACAATAATACCATTGGAAAGGGCAAAGCCTGCGGCTATAAGGCTGTTAGTTGTAAATAGCTGTTCCCTGAAAAGGGATATAACCAATGCCGTAGATACGCTGACCAGGCTTACATAAAAACCCGCTCTCCAGATGGCCGAACGCTTTTTGCACCTTATAACGCCAAAGGCACTGGTGAGCCCGGATGCAAAGATGAATATGGAATAAAGCGGGTCGTTGAGCCAGAGGCCGGCCAGGAGGCTTGTTATTACAGTAAAAACAATTGCTGTATGGATATCAATCAACAAAGCGGCCAGCATAGAGCCTACGGCCAGCGGGACCGCATAAATGATGAGGTAAGGATCAAAGGTGCCAAGGAATTTTGAAAAGCCCTGAAGCACATAAAAAAAGGCACGCCCTATGATCAGGTTGCCGGACAATAGAATCCCAATAAGTATTAAGAGCTTGTAATCGTGTTTTATTTGAGGCTTATACCTTATAAAATCTTTATAAAGGATGAGCAAAAGCAGTGCGCTAATAAGGAAAGAGCCGGCGATTGATTCGACAGGTATTGCTTGTCCCCATAATAATGCAACATTTAATACAGCAGTGAATATTATAAGTAGCGATACTTTAAAGAGGATATTTTTATCAAACTGAAGAAAGTATTTTTTCTGATCTGGCAGTTTACCGTTTTTCATTGCCTATCATTACGGCTTTTTTCGAAAATATCATAAGCCTTGATGATTTCCTGTACGAGCTTATGTCTTACCACATCTTTTTCAGAAAAGTAAACCAGGCTCACTTCTTTTATGTTTTTTAATATCTTCGCAGCCTCTACAAGTCCAGAGGTTTTTCCATAAGGCAAGTCAATCTGGGTTATATCTCCGGTAATAACAGTCTTTGAATTAAATCCCAGTCTTGTGAGATACATCTTCATCTGCTCTGAAGTGGTATTTTGCGCCTCATCCAGGATTATAAATGAATCATTTAAAGTACGGCCTCTCATGAAGGCAAGAGGCGCTATTTCGATAATCCCTTTTTCTATAAGCTGATAAGCTTTCTCATTTTCCATCATGTCGAAGAGGGCATCATAAAGCGGCCTGAGGTATGGATTTATTTTTTCATATAAGTCCCCTGGAAGAAAACCGAGTTTCTCGCCAGCCTCTACAGCCGGTCTTGCAAGAATAATCCGGCTTACCTGTTTGTTAAGGAGGGCATTTATTGCCATAGCCATTGCAAGATACGTTTTGCCGGTACCGGCAGGCCCTATCCCTATGACCATGTCGTACTGCTTAATGGCCTCAATATACCTTTTCTGCGCCTCGGACCTTGGTACGATGAATTTCTTTTTTGATGCAACAGGGATATTGAGTTCTTTCAGTGAAGAAGGATGAGTCTCTTTTTGAGATGCTGCAGGTTTGTTCGGGCTGGCAGCAGCCTTAGTTCCAGAATCTTCAAGGGCTTTTAATGCAAACTTTATGTCTTCCGGATTTATACTGTAGCCGCTGGAATTTATGAGGTAGAATTCCCTGATAAACTTCTCTGCTTTGCTGACAGATTTTTTATCACCGAAGAGAAAAACTTTATTCCCTCTTATTGAGGCCTTGATTTCAAGAGCCTCTTCCATAATTTTGAGAGTGCTGTCAAGCTTTCCATATATGGGGGAAAGGTCTTTTTCCTCACCAAAGTCTAATTCGAGTTTAACCGTAAGCGTTCTCCTTTGATTATTCAGATGCCATTTATATTATAAGCGAGGATATGAAGAAATAAAACAACCCGGATAAATCTTACCTGAGAGTTTTTATGAAATCATCCACTGAAATAGCGGGAAGGGTTATTAACTGTACAGTGCCGCGTGAACCGAGCTCCACAGACATTTTTAACACGGACTCATTACTTGGGGCCTCAAGAAGAGTCAGAAAATCGTAGGGGCCAAGCACGGCATATTGCCCTAACACCTTTATCCCCATTGCTTCTATTTCCTTATTTACCTCTTTAACCCTCTCCGGACGATTCTTGAGGGTCCTTCTTCCCTCATCTGTAAGTGTGCTCAAGGCAATATATATAGCCATAATTCCTCCTTTTATGGTAAGTGGTTAAATGATATTATCTATATATTACTATTCAGTTTGATTGTCAAGACGTTGCCAATCAGAACCTGTCAACCCTCTTTCAATAACTCCGGCAACATGGTAGAATATGAAAACTTTTTGTTTTTTTGCTGTTTAATTTCAGCATATTAAAGGAGTAATGAATGATTAAAACAGTACGAAAGGCCGTGTTCCCCGCAGCAGGCTTGGGAACCAGATTCTTGCCTGCAACAAAGGCCTCCCCAAAAGAAATGCTGCCTATTGTGGACAAGCCATTGATACAGTATGCAGTCGAAGAGGCAGAGCGGTGTAACATCAAAGAGTTTATTATGATTACAGGTAAATCCAAAAGGACTATCGAAGACCATTTTGATTATGCCTGGGAACTCGAGGAGAATCTCAAGAGCAAGGGCAAGCAGGCTATGCTGGAAGAGATACGAAGGCTTGCGCAGCATCAATTTGCATATATAAGGCAGGGCGTTCCTCTGGGTCTGGGTCATGCAATTCTCTGTTCAAAACCTTTTGTAAAAGAGGAGCCTTTTGCTGTAATATTGAGCGATGATATTATTGACCCTGAGGATAATCTTCTTGAAAAGATGCTGAATATTTACGATAAATATCATGCTACGATACTGGCATTGGAAAGAGTCCCTAAGGCAGAGATACACCGGTACGGGATAATAGCTGGAGAGGAAATAAAGAAAAATGTGTTTAAAATAACTGACATGGTTGAAAAACCCAAGCCTTCTTCAGCGCCTTCTGATATTGCAATCATAGGCAGATATATACTTACTCCGGATATTTTCAGTTTTCTGGAACAAACACAGCCTGGAAAAGGCGGTGAGATTCAATTAACCGATGCATTAAAGAGCCTTTTAAATAAGAAACCCGTTTACGGGTATCTTTTTGAAGGAAAACGATATGATGCAGGTGACAAACTTGGTTATCTTAAGGCTACTGTGGAATTTGCCTTGAAGAATCAGGCTGTAAAAGATGAATTCAGAGAATATCTTTTATCTGTAATCATATCAAAATTAAACAAGGAGTCATAATGGCTGAGATAGACACAAAAGATGAACGAGAAGTTGAGATTCCGGCATCTCTTCCAATTTTACCTGTCAGAGATGTTGTGATTTTTCCATATATGATTCTTCCATTATTTGTTGGAAGGGATATTTCAATCAAGGCGATTGAGCATGCTGTCGGAGAGAATAAAATGATCATGCTTGTTTCGCAGAAAGATGTCAATGTCGAAATACCTGCAACCGAAGACCTCTATAGTGTCGGCACTGTAGGTTCTCTCCTGAGAATGCTGAAACTGCCTGACGGACGGCTTAAGATACTGGTACAGGGCCTTGCCAAGGCAAGAGTCCTCAATTATATACAGACTGAACCTTTCTATGTTGGGGAGATTGAAAAAATTGTCGAACAGAAGCGCCCCGAGATAACACTGGAAGTGGAAGCGCTGATGAGGAATGTGAAAGAACTCGTTGATAAATCATTGGCGCTTGGGAAGTCCTTTCTGCCTGACATTATTGTCTTGATAGAAAACATAGAAGAACCTGGAAGGCTTGCGGATCTTGTTGCATCAAATCTTGGCTTGAAAGCTGATCAGGCGCAGAGTTTGCTCGAACAGGCAGACCCTATACAACGACTTAAAAGGATAAGCGAACTCTTAAGCCGGGAGGTTGAACTTTTGCTGGTACAGCAAAAAATTCAATCTGACGTTAAAGGAGAAATAGATAAGACCCAGCGCGAATACTACCTTAGAGAGCAGTTGAAGGCCATTCAGAAAGAACTCGGTGAGATAGATGAAAAGACCGAAGAAGTTATGGAGCTGCGCAAGAAGATAGAAAAGGCCAAGATGCCGGAGAAGGTTGAAAAAGAAGCTATAAAACAGATTAACCGTCTTGAAAAGATGCATCCTGACAGCGCTGAAGCAGGAACCATTAGAACTTATGTTGACTGGCTTATTGAACTCCCATGGTCTAAAAGCACAAAAGACAATCTCGATCTGAAAAAGGCCAAAAAGGTGCTTGACGAAGATCATTATGATCTTGAAAAAGTCAAAGAACGCATCCTTGAATATCTGGGGGTAAGAAAGCTCAAAGAGAAAATGAAGGGGCCGATCCTGTGCTTTGTGGGACCGCCTGGTGTCGGAAAGACCTCACTTGGGAAATCTATTGCCAAATCTCTCGGAAGGGAGTTTTTCAGGATGTCCTTGGGGGGTATGAGAGATGAAGCAGAAATAAGAGGACACAGAAGGACTTATGTGGGCGCTATGCCCGGCAGGATAATTCAGGGGATTAAGACATCAGGCAAGAACAATCCGGTTTTCATGCTTGATGAAGTTGATAAAATAGGCATGGACTTCAGGGGAGACCCTGCATCGGCTTTGCTGGAAGTACTGGACCCGGAGCAGAACAATACTTTTGCAGATCATTACCTGGGCGTTCCTTTTGATCTGAGCAATGTTATGTTTATTACTACTGCAAACCTTATAGATCCAATTCCATCTCCTTTGAGAGACAGAATGGAGATAATTACCCTGTCAGGATATACTGCTGAAGAGAAAGTCGGCATAGCAAGGAATTATCTTATCCCAAAACAGTTAAAGGAACACGGCATCTCGGACAAGAATATAAAAATCCATGACAGTGCTTTGCTGCAGATTACTACCCATTATACCAGTGAAGCTGGCGTAAGGAATCTCGAACGTGAAATAGCGAATCTCTGCCGGAAGGTTGCGAGAAAGATTGCAGAAGGCAAGATAAAAAAATACAGCATCTCCTCAAAGAACCTATCCAAATATCTTGGGGTGCCTAAATTCCTTCCCGAAGAGGAAATCAAAAAAGATGAAATCGGGGTATCAACAGGGCTGGCATGGACTGAGGCGGGCGGAGACATAATTTATATTGAGGCCACAATGATGAAAGGCAAAGGAGGCTTGACGCTTACGGGACAGCTTGGTGATGTTATGAAAGAATCAGCCCATGCAGCATTAAGTTATATCCGCTCCAAGGCTAAAAGCCTGGGTATAAGCAGCAACCTTTTCTCTCAGAACGATATACATATTCACGTCCCCGCCGGAGCTATCCCGAAAGACGGTCCTTCCGCGGGCATAACAATGGCTACAGCACTTGCATCAGTATTTACTGGCAGGCCGGTCCATAAGAGTATTGCCATGACCGGAGAGGTAACTCTGCGCGGGAAAGTGCTCCCTATAGGCGGTCTGAAAGAGAAAACCCTTGCGGCAAAGAGAATGGGCATCAAGAAGGTTATCATACCAAAGAGGAATGAGAAGGACCTTGAGGATATCCCCAAATATGTAAAGAAGGAAATGAAATTTATTACGGTAGAGACAATGGAGGAAGTTTTAAAGAACGCCCTTATTACAAATAAAAAGGGGAAAAGTCATAAAAAACCGGTTTGTCTTTAATTTTTAATCTCACCTTAAATCCGTATAGAAAGAATTATGCAGCTCTCAAAAATCGGCGAGCTTGGCCTTATCAAGAAACTGCAGAAAAAATGCAAATCAAACAGGCCGGAACTTATCACAGGCATTGGCGATGATGCAGCGGTTATAAAACATGGAAATAAAAAAGTCCTCATAACCACGGACCTGCTGCTTGAGAAAATACATTTCGATCTTTCTTTTACAACATTTTATCAGCTTGGCTACAAGTTTCTTGGGGTAAATATAAGCGATATTTTTGCAATGGGCGGGAAACCGGGATATTTTTTTATAAGCCTCGGCATACCCAGGGAATACAAGCCAGATGAAATAGATGAGCTTTATTCTGGCATATTGGAGATTGCAGAAAAATTCGGTATTGTAATTGCAGGTGGTGATACGTGTGCATCACGTCAGGGACTTGTGCTTAGTGGAACTCTTATGGGGACTGCTGACAGGGTAATAACCCGCGGGGGAGCAAAGGCAGGAGATAGTATATTTGTGACAGGAACGCTGGGTGATTCAGCGATGGGACTGGAGCTGTTACAGAGTCAGGAGTTAAAAGACAGGAAGATCTCAAAACTCTTAACTCATAACTCTAAACTCATTAAGAAACATTTGATGCCCGAACCAGCTTCCTTGAAAAACACTTCTAAAATTACATCCATGATTGATATTAGCGACGGGCTTTTGTTAGATTTAAGCCATATCTGTGATGAAAGCAAAGTTGGCGCAGTAATATACAAAGACAGGATTCCGGTATCAAAAGAGCTTGCCAGTACCGCAAGGGTTCTCAGGTGTAATCCAATGGACTTTGCATTAAGGGGTGGGGAAGACTATGTATTGCTTTTTACAGCGCCTCAGGATGCCAGAACAGATGCATACAGGATCGGGGAAATTATTCAAAAAGGACGTTTCATAGTAGACGAAAAAGGCAGAAAGACAAAATTTAAACCAGAAGGATACGAACATTTTAAATAAAAAGGGTTATGGGGAGAGGTTTTTACTTACCTCTTACCCCTTACCCCTATTTTCTAACATGTCTTACTTCAGAGATAAATTCAGAGGAATATTTAAGGTAAAAGATACACCGCACCGTATTGCGCTTGCATTTGCAATCGGGGTTCTTATGGGGATATCTCCGTTGATCGGTCTTCATTATATTGGAGCTTTTCTCCTCGCATGGATTTTCCGTCTGAATAAACTCGTTGCTTTTATAGGCGCCAGCGTCAATAATCCCTGGACCGTAGTCCCTATATCTTCTTTCTCTGTATGGGTTGGAGCAAAACTGATTGGACTAAAACAGGTGTTGCCTGATATAGACTGGGGAGGCATTACACTGACAGGTATTACAAAAAATTTTACTGACATGAATAATTTTATCTATATGATTGAAAAGCTGACGCCTCTTTTAGTCGCCTTTTGTGTGGGTTCTCTGGTGATTTGTATAATTGCAGCAATAGCCAGTTATTTTATCATTCATAAATTGGCAAGCAGGTACCAGGAAATAAAAGATGTCCACTAAACTGACACGCACCCATGTCCTGCTTTTTATCGCTACATTTATAACTACACTTATTGCCGGCAGTTTGCTGAATGGAGTAATTCCATGGGAGCATCCGGAAAAAATCTATCTGGGGCTTCCATTCTCACTTACCCTCCTGCTTATACTGATGACACATGAATTATCTCATTATTTCATGTCCAGAAAACATAACGTCCCTGCAACCCTGCCGTATTTCATCCCGGCTCCTTCAATAATAGGAACGTTTGGCGCTGTTATAAAAATGAAACCTCCAATCCCTGACAGGCGCTCGCTCATAGATATAGGGGCTTCAGGCCCAATCGGAGGGTTCATAATTGCGGTTATTGCATCAGTTATAGGACTCAGTCTGTCAGAAGTAAAACCGACAGGAGAGTTACAGGGCGGTATCTCATTCGGCACCTCGATATTGTTTGATTTTATGTCCAGACAGATCCTGAGAATTGATCCTGACAAGTATGATGTGCTGCTTCACCCTGTAGCTTTTGCAGGATGGATAGGCCTTCTCGTTACCTCTCTGAACTTGCTGCCAATCGGACAGCTTGACGGGGGACATATAACATATGCGCTCTTTGGTGAAAAACATGAGATGATCTCAAAAATCATGCTACCGGTGTTAGTCTTTCTTGGCATTATTTTCTGGCCCGGCTGGATACTTTGGGCTGTTATAATGATCTTTCTTGGCTACAAGCATCCGCCTGTTGTCTACCCATGGATAGAACTTGACAGGAAAAGAAAAGTCATCGGCTGGATTACCCTGGTGATTTTTATATTAACTTTTACTCCAACCCCTGTTAAGGAAATGTAACTTTACTGTAAATCAGACTTTCCCGGTGAACATAAGAAGTCCGATGATGATAAACAGAGAAGCAGCGCCGTATCTGATAAATTCAGGCCTTATAAATTTTGTGGCCGCATCTCCTATCGCTACAGTGATTAATGTAACTATTGCATATGCTGAGACAGAGCCCATGAATACCAGAACAGGCATCTTGGATTTTGCGGCAAGATTGAGCCCGGCCAGTTGAGTTTTATCTCCGAGTTCAGCTAAAAAAACTACACCAAATGTCGAGAAAAATATTTTCCAGTCCATAATCCCTCCAAAAATAAATTTTAAATTCCGACAGCCGAAATTATTATGTTATATTTTTTTATAAAAAGAAACAAACAAAAAACATTGTCCTTGACATAAATGGCATTTTTGAGTTTATAATATTTACCCCGTTTTCAAACACCTCTAAAAACTTTACTTAGGGGATTGCCGGGTAACTAAAATAAACAAGGAGGTAGTATGAGATTTTTGTCTGTGTTCATTCTGGTTATTTGTACTGCTCTGATTCCTCAAATGGCGTTCTCGGGAAATGCCAAGACTATTGACGAGCTGGTTTCATCAACAGATTCCAGCCAGTGTGTTGGATGCCATGCTGATATTCACGAAAACTGGTCCAAATCATGGCATGCAAAATCGGTAACTGATCCACGCACCATCAGGACTTTCAGGACCTTTATTTTAGGAGGAATTGATAAACTGCCCGGAGTGAAGAGGACCGAGCTGACACATATGTGTCTTATGTGTCACGCGCCTGCCGCATTGAATGCTTCGGATGCGCTTTCAGAGCAGATCGCAGAATTGGTGGTAACAGCGGTGGATGACAAGGACGCAGCCAAGAGAGAAGCCGCGATGAAAGAACTCTCGAAGCTCGATATAAACTGCATAACATGTCATGGCGTAAAAGCGCCGGGCGGCCTGGTAAATGGCAATCTGCCGCTGCCGCCGGATCCCAACACAATCTACGGCCCAGGAGACGCAAAGAACCCTCCGCATAAAGACGCGATCGGATTTAATACAGTGAAGTCTGAAAACATGAAGAAAGCTGAATTCTGTGCGCCGTGTCATCACGGATGCCCGCCGGGCATGACTTCTAAAGATTGTCCGACGCAGTGGACGGTTTATCAGGAGCATTATCTTGCACATGGCGGCAAGCAGACGTGTCAGGATTGCCATATGCAGGGTAAAGGCGGTGCGAACCACAGGTTCCCCGGAATCTATGAAAAGGAATTTGCGGCAACCGCTATTGATCTCACTTTAACTGCGACACCAACCCGTCACTTTGATCATCTGGAAAACAAGGCGATGCCAGCAGTTGTCATGAACGTAAAACTGAAAAACAATGCGGCCCATGATCTGCCGCATGGCTGAGTATTCATACCAAAAGCGGCGCTGGAAGTGACCGTAAAAGATCAGGACGGCAAAGTATTGTTCTCAAAAATCAAAGATTACGAAGTTTATGATCTCCACCTGCCCTCAAACAAACCCGGCTATTTGGGCTTTGATGATTGGGATCTGACTGCAATGATGCACATTAATTTAGGACTTGAGCCTCTTGAAACAGATTCTCTTACATTTGTAGTGCCTCTCAAAGCAGGCACCAAGTCTGTAGAAATTGAGGCCGCATACAAGTTCATGTATGAAGAAAACGATACAGCAGTCTGGAAGAAGGTAAGCAAAAAGGTAGAATTCTAATCCAGTTGCAATAAGTGAGAAATCCAAGGGCTTTGTTCGAATTTAGTGAACAAAGCCCTTTTTCTAAGGACCGGTTTAAACCGCTTAAACCGTTTTTCTATTTTTTTACCTACCCCTACTCCCTACACGCTACGCCCTGTCTCAGAGAATGGATTTTTTATTGAATTGTAAATAAGATAAATATCATGACCGAAAACAAACAGCTATACCTTAACGGACTTAACATGCTGATAATTGAAGAAGATGCCTCTTCATTAAATCAGATGAAGGGCGACTTGGAGAAATTCGGTGCACAGGTATATATGGCACAATCAGCTAAGGAGGCATCAGATATTCTGTTACAGGAACATATCCATGTAATAATTGTTGCTCTGGCTGTTGCGGATGAACCGTGTCTGGATATAATAAAAAATTTCAAGACAAAGCATCCTGACACCCTTTTCTATCTCCTGGCCGATCAGAATTATTGTCTTGTGGAACCCGTTGAAGAATCTGTCAGGCAAATTCTTGATGATTGTCTTCAAAGCCCCCTTGATATCGAAAGGTTTGCAAGTATAGTCGGGGCCAGTTTTGGAAGGCCTCCTATGTCAAAGTCATTGTCAGTGATTGAACCGTTAAGTACGAAAACCAAGCCATATTTTATCTTCCGTTCTTATCCAATGCGCCTTGCCTTGTCTCACCTTCCTCAAATTGCATCATCGGACCAGACAGTTCTCATATCCGGAGAGACGGGTACCGGGAAGGAATTGGTTGCACGTGCAATTCATATGTTAAGCCCCCGCGCCAATGGCCCCTTTGTCCCTATCAATTGTGGAGCCGTTCCAGAGAGCCTCATTGAGAGCGAGTTGTTTGGACATGAAAAAGGCGCGTTCACCGGCGCATTTAAAAGCAGGAAGGGAAAGTTTGAAGCTGCTCATAACGGAACGCTGTTTCTTGATGAAATAGGCGATATGCCTCTTGTTTTGCAAACCCGCCTGCTTCGTGTGTTAGAGGATAAAGAGATTTACCGTATTGGCAGCGATAAGAAGATACCTGTGAACGTCCGGGTAGTTGCCGCTACTCATATGGACCTTGAGAATGCTGTCAGAAACAATCTTTTCCGGCAGGATCTTTTCTATCGCCTGAATGTTCTCAGGATACACCTTCCGCCGTTGAGGGAGCGCATTGATGATATTCCGATACTCGCACTTCATTTTCTTGAGAGGGCCTTTGATGAAATGGGCCGCCCCAAGCCTTATCCGGGTTTTTCTCCTGAAACTGTTTATCTTCTGCAGCAATATCCGTGGGAAGGGAATGTCCGGGAACTCAGAAATGTAATGACGCGAGTTGCAACCTTATTGCCTTCTAACATAAAACAGGTGTTTCCACTGCATATTATGCCCCATATTAGAGAAAGCAGGAGAAAAGACAGAGGCCTTACGGCCCTTCAAACATCTCCAGGAATATTTATCCATCAAGGTACAACTCTTGGAAAAGCCGAGGAACTGATGATTCAGGAAGCCTTAAAACAATCAGGTGATAATCGCACCAGGGCTGCAAAACTCCTCGGCATTAGCTTACGAACCCTGCGGAGAAAACTGAATAAAAATTAGGACACAATGTCCTATTCTATGACATGATGTCCTACCATTAGCAGGACATATTGTCCCGTCTTCCCGGCTTCACAGAATACTATCATTTCTTAACCTCTTGTTTTATAAATAAACTATATTCTGGCATATCACTTGCAATTTAACCGGAGTATCAGAGAGAAATTAATAATTAAGAAAGGGGGTGCAAACTATGTTAATAAGAGAACTTGAAAGGCTTGAAAATCTTCTGCAACCATGGAGGGAGTTTGAGTACATCAATCGTGAGGTATTCAGAACTTTATCTCCGGTACAGGTTGAATTTCCATTGGTAAATTTGTGGAAGAATGAAGACAAGGTTGTAGTTACTACGGAGATGCCAGGGGTCGAGTCAGAAGGAGTTGAAATTAACGTAACCGGCAAAACAATTACTTTGAGGTTTGAACGTAAACCCGAAGAACTGAAAGACGGAGAGGCCTATACAAGAAGAGAGCGCAGGTATGGTGAATTCAAAAGAACTATTGAACTTCCCTTTAATGTTCAGTCCGATAAAGTCGAGGCAAAATTTTCAAAAGGCATTCTGTATATTGAATTGCCGCGTGCCGAGGCTGAAAAGCCAAGAAAAATTACAGTGAAATCAGAATAAGGGTTACCCCGTTAGAAAACATATAGGTATGTCTTTCTAACGGGGTGGAAAGGAGGCATTTAATATGGCGGAGACTGTAAAAGACAAAAACAGGGAGAACAGGAAAATTTATGCCCCTGCAGTTGATATTATTGAGACAACAAACAACATATTACTGTTTGCTGACATGCCGGGGGTGAATGAGAAGACGGTAGATGTCACTGTCGAGAAAAATCTCCTGACAATCCACGGAATGATTGAACCTACAATAGATGATAAGCTGACATTAGTGTTTTCTGAATATGGCTCAGGGGATTATCAGAGAGTATTCAGCCTTACTGATGAAATTGACAAAAACAACATAAAGGCGACCGTGAGGAATGGAGTGCTGAAGCTTGTTCTGCCAAAGACTGAAAAGATCAAAACAAGGAAAATCGAAGTAAGCGGTGAAGCATAGTAGCGTATAGGGTGTAAGGGAGTAGGGGGTAGGGATGCTATCTTTTATCAATACCCCTCTATCTCCCATTGTTCGTAAGTTTTTTCCGGCAGTTCCTGGATGAAAAGGGAAGGTCTTTTTAAGAGGGAGCCGTCGTGCCATTTGCTGTCCATGACAGGATAACAAAGATACAGTTCATCCTTGGCCCTTGTGACAGCGACATAAAATACCCGCCTTTCCTCTTCTTCGCCTTCCAGGCTGCCCATGGATTTTGCAGAGGGAAAGTTGCCGTCTGTAAGCCCGATGATAAATACCCTGGACCACTCCAGTCCTTTGGCACGGTGTATGGTGGACAGGACAATTGCATCAGACTTTTCTTCCGGCTCCACAACGTCTTCTGCCTGCACGTTTGTCAGAAGCGCCAGGTCGCTTAAGAATTCTCTTGTGGAGTTGAAGTGTTCAGAGTAGTTCGAAAGCTGCTCGATATCTTCCCTCCGGTCCTCATAGTTTTCATAGTTGCCCTGCAGATAGGCGTCATAACTGCTTTCAAGGATTTCCCTTATTGCCTCTGAAGGATTGTTCAGCACATTCTCGCCTTTTAACGCATCCATACTGATTTTATATATCTTCCAGTTGTCCCGGGCCTTTCGGGAAAGCAGTTTGGCAACATTATCTGATGCTGCAGTTTCAAGCGGATTTTCTGAAGCCTTGATGAATTCCCAGACCTTCTTTGCTGTAATATTCCCAATGCCGGGGATAAGCTTTAACACCCTTATCCATGAAATTTCATCCAGAGGATTTAATGCGGCCCGCAGATATGAGATTATGTCTTTTATATGCGCCTGCTCAAAGAAGCGCAATCCGGATCTTACCTCATACGGGATTCTCTTTCTTGTCAGCTCCATCTGCAATTCCATGGATTGATAATGCGACCTGTACAGGACGGCTATCTCCTTCATCGGAACGCCCTCATCAATAAGGTCCAGGATTCTCTGTGATACAAATACAGATTCCTGTGACAGGTTTTGCAAAGGGACCAGAGCCGGCAGAACACCTTTTCTTTGAATGGAGTTTAAAATTTTAGGAAACTGTCTCTTGTTAAAAGCAATGCTCTCATTTGCCAGAGACAGGATTTCTTCAGTGCTTCTGTAGTTGGTTGTCAGTTTAAAAACTTTTGTATCGGTATATTTTTGAGGGAAGTTTATTATGTTATCAAAACAGGCCCCTCTGAATGAATAAATAGACTGGGCATCGTCTCCTACAACCATAAGGTTTTTGTGTGCCGAAGCCATCAAGTCTACTATTTCAGCCTGAATTTTATTTGTATCCTGATATTCATCAACAAGTATATGAAGAAACCTGTCAGAAAGTTTTTCCCTTACAACAGGAATCTCAACCATAATTTTTTTCCAGTAGTACAGGAGATCATCAAAATCCATGAGGTTCATCGTCAGCTTCTTTTTTATATACAGATGCTGGGCTCTTTCTATTTCTTCTGTAAAGACAAGGAGGTAGGGAAAATCATTTTCCACTACATCAGCAAGGGTCCTTTCGCTGCCTGTTATGCGGCTGATAACTTCGAGGACTACCTTTCCCTTTGGGAACATCTTGTCTGTTCTCAAATTGAGATCGGCTATACATGAATCAATCAGGTTTTTTGAGTCCTCACTGTCAAGGATTGCAAAATTGGTATTAAGATTCAGAGCATTCCCATATTGCCTGAGGATTATGTTGCCTATGTGATGGAAAGTCCCTCCCCAAACCCTTCGGGCTTCGCCCTTTATCAGAAGCTCGACTCTATGAAGCATTTCACGTGCGGCCCTGTTCGTAAAAGTAAGGAGCATTATTCTTGAAGGAGGTATGCCTTTTTCCAGAAGATATGCAACCCTGTAAGTGACTACTCTCGTTTTTCCCGAACCAGCCCCTGCAATGACAAGTGAGGGCCCATCTTCCGATGTAACAGCGCTAAACTGCTCAGGATTGAGGTGAGATGAATAATCTATAGAAGGTTTAAAAGCAGCAGATGTCTTTAGTTCGTATTTTTTCATTGCTGATAAAAAAGGCGAAACATTCAGTCTCGCCTTTTCAGATATCCAGTCTCTAAACCCTACCCCCTGTTCCTTATGTCCTGCTTGAGATCAATGCGACCCCTCACTTATAAATATAGGGAAGATCTTGTTAAGCATCCAGAAGAGCACATATGGCGTTGCCATAACTGTTAAGCCCCCGAGAACACCTTCTTTATAGGTCTCAATATTATGGGGAATTACAGGCAGCACATAATGCATATATCCTGCAAACGTCAGAGAGAATGACTGTCCACCGATAACGACATTCCACCTCATCATGAACACACCAAAAAGCACAAGCAGTGTGCCTATCACGGTCCTTCTGATGGTTAAACCCGGCAGTAAAAACATAGCAAAAGGCAGAAGATTTCCGACGAGGTACTGCATGATAAATATATTTACAAAGTCCTTTCCATATATAACGCTTCTTAAAATGTCCCAGGACTTAACTGCGGTATATCCTCTGAAGATCAGGTCGAGTAATTCAAGGCTTATGGCAAATATCATAAAAAGTATAAGATACTTTGAGGTAAGCCTTATCTCGTTGATTTCTGCGCTCTTTATCTCATCAGGAGAAAGATAGGATCTGGCAGACTTTTTTCTCGCTGCAAAGATTTTCCTCAATTCCATAGTCACTATATAAGTTAGCATGCAAAGAGCAACCCCTGAAACAACTGCGGACATTATAAATATAACCGGCATAAGAGGTGTCATCCAGAGGGCATTTGCCTTGACCGAGCCAAAGATAAATCCTGCGTATCCATGAAGGAAACATGCTATGGGAATGCCAATGCCTGCAAGGATTTTGACGGCTTTCTCATCTCTTTTTATAGCTTCTTCGCTTATATCATATGCACCGAAGGTCAAGAGGTTGTTTATAGCATATTGGATCTTTTCAGACATGGTTTTGTCTGCTTTATTACGCAATGAAAGCGCTGTCTTTACAAGATGCTCCCTGTATACAAACCATATTTCATAAGCAACTAAAGCCCCATATGTTGCAAACACGAGGCCAAAGGCGGCAATTGCCGATGTAAAATGCGGTGTCATAAAGACATGATGATTTCTTAAGGGTTGCTGCAGATGAAAAAGGAGAGGCATCGGGGCCACAGGCAATAAGGCGAAGGAGAATACCAGGGCAAACCGGGCCATGTCCTTTAACTGTTTTATTCCGAAGACGTGATAGAGAGATGAGAGCACAAAAGCCCCTGCAACGAGACCTGTCATAAATGGATACATAACTATCTGAAGCGTCCAGTAGATATATTCATTTGGATAAGTAAAGAGTTCTTTCAGGGTCCAGACTTCTCCATGAACTTCTAAAGGTGTCATAATTATCTTACCTCCTTGCTTATACCTAAATAATAGACCTGAGGGCTTGTTCCATATTCATCCTTTAATACCGCAATCCTCTCCATCATGATAATTTTTGTAACAGGATCATCAGGGTCCTTTATGTTTCCTATCATTCTTGCGCCAAAAGGACAGGCCTCAACACATGCGGTTTTCATCCCCTTTTTTAATCTGTGGTAGCAAAAGGTGCATTTCTCTGCCACCTTGTGAACGGGATGAAAAAATCTTGCTCCATAAGGGCAGGCCATTATGCAGTAGGCGCAGCCTATGCACCAGTCCCTGTCCACAAGAACTATCCCTTCCTCTGTCTTGTATGTAGCGCCAACAGGACATACCTGAACACATGGCGGACTTTCGCACTGGTTGCACAGCTTCGGGACAAAAAAGGCCTTTTGTATGTCTTCGTCTTTAACATTCCGCGAACCCTTCTCGCCAAGGTTTATTTTTTTATCAATAAAGCCATCTCTGGCTCCTTTGGGCGAGTCCGCAAATACCTGGCCGTCTTTTGTAAGTATATATCTTTCAACCCAGGTTCTTGTTATATTTGTATCATAGGGCACTTCATTTTCGTGTTTGCAAGCCTTAACGCACAGTCCGCAGCCGACACATTTTCTTGTATCAACAAGAAATACCCATCTGATGTTAGGCTTCTCAAATCTCTCAGGGAACAGGGTTTCTGCGGCATTTATTATTTTAGCGGATGCAAGAGGCAGTGCGAGTCCTGCTATTCCTGTTTTAATAAGGTTTCTTCTTGTAATCATTTCATTCCCTCCAGGCTTGGCTTATGCGGGTTATGACACATGGAACATTCAATCCCCGGATTGTGTTTATCGGGATCTATTCCCCTTATATTTGCTCTGTTTGATTGTGGATAAGGCAGGGATGCATGACATCTGATACAAAGTTCTCTGCTTTTGTCTACGATCAGTTTAGAAGGGTCTGTAGGATGATCCAGGGCGGGCCCATGACAGTTTTCACATTTGATTATTGCATGTGGAGCCTGCATCAGGCCGTCATATTTGTCGCTGTGGCAGTCTTTGCAATATTCATTGTCAAACTTATATTTGACTTTGAAGGCCTTCCATTCATCTTCGTTGCTTTTTCTGTGCCATCCGTACATGTAGCTTTCTCCATGTGTGGCAAAATCCTTTGGCACATAAAACTCTCTTATTATCAGAACCACGATAACAAGGGCGATGATTGCATAAAGCGGACGCAAGACATAGTTCTTCACTCCATTCCCTCCTTAACTTTTAGCGCGCAGGGGGTAGCAGGCAGCATGCATTTTAAAATTACACGCTGCCTGTTACACGCTTTTGTTTAGATTTTTAAACAAATCATGAACCTATAAATTTACTCGGCGCTTTGTATTCATGGCAAGTTGTGCATAGCTTTTTTGCCTGAGCATTTGTAACACGCCATGAATGTGGTTTATGACATTCTACGCATTTCATACCCATTGTCTTGACATGCGTTTCGTGTTTTCCAACCTGGAGCTGGTCGCTGTGGCATTTTGAAAGGCAGTCACCCCAGTCGGGCCTTACCTTTGAATGAGGTTTATGACATTCATAACAGTAAAACTGCATTGGAGCGTCAGAGGGCACATCTATTTTAGATGCTTTATTGATAACTTCCTGCGAAGGCTTAAAGTGCTTAACATCCATGGTGTTGTCAGCGGCCAATTCCTTTCTTACTGTCTCGGTTCCATGACAGTACAGACATTTTTTTCTGCCGGGGTTCAGATCCACAGTCCTGTCTGTATGACAGTTTAAACAGGCAAGTTTTTCCATTCCTTCTCCATGCACCTCCCGGCCTTCGTGGCAGGTGATACAGTATCTTTCCTCGAGCGTGAATTTATGCGTCCTGTAACCGTGACACTTGGAACACTCAACCTGTTCCATAAATACGTGCTTTGCGTGATATCTCGAATGACTGACATTAGGGGCGTTGGCATATCTTTCATCTTTCTCCCAATGGCATGTTATACATAATTTCCACGGTACAATAATTTTCCCATGTCTTTCAGGAACTGATTGGGGCCTGTGAAGGATAAAACTGACAAGTAATTTATTCTTATCAACGATGCCAAGCTTGTGACAGTCGTGGCAATTAATATTCTTATGCTCGCTTTGTTCCCATGCTGTAAATGCAGGCTGCATCAAATGACAGCTTACGCAAAATTTTGGATTATTTTCGGTGAAATCATAAACCCTGAAAGATATGTAACCGGCTCCGGCTATTATGATAAGTACAAGAGAAGGTATGATTATCTTCCCGAATACCGGCATTTGTTTGTGTAGTTCTCTGAGCCATCTTATAGGATTAAACATTTTCTATCCCTCCGTCAGTATATTAAGAATTTAAGTTGCAAACGAATTGTCATTCTATACTTATATTGATAATCAGGCTGGTAATGAAAATCACAGCGAATAGAATAACTCTCTTAAAATAACTTTGTCAATTCTGATTAAGAAAAATTTTTATAAATCTTTTATCGGTTCACACAACTGTTTCAAGGAAGATAAAGAGAATATTTTCCATGAATATGCTGATCGCGCTGAGTAACCAGAAAATCTTTTCAACGGTTTTTAATGAGGCCCTGGAGAGGACCGCAAACAGCAGCAAGAATAAGAAAACGGAAATCCATTTGAGATTCCAGGGGGCCACCCACAGCACAAGCAGGGAAATATATATCCCTAAAAACAGGTATGGCATCCAGACCTTCCATTTTGAATCGTTGTTTAATCTGAAACGTCTGGCCCTTAGCGCTGTTAAGATCAGAATTTGCCACCAGGCGCCGAAGAAAAAAAACATCACCCCGTACCGGTCCAGTTTTGCCAGCAATATCTCCTGACGGGGAAAGGTTTTATTTTCTATGACCCATATCGTAAAGAGGAATAACGCCGGGATAAACGCAGAGAAGACATACCCGAGAAAATCTAAAAGATAGGCTCCGATTGGAGCAGTTTCTTTGCCTTTCTTTTCGTCTTTGGCAGAGAGGAAGAACTCTGTACCGAGCAAAACAGGTACAATGAGATAGGCAATTTCCTTATAACGATAAGGTTCCATATGTTGAAAGCTTTAGTTTAGAAAAGAACTTTATTATGAAGCTTTGAAAATTTAACACACATATTTTATGTTAGTCAAATTTGCCGGGGGGCTATAGAGCAGCGAGGGTATTAAACGCAGTACTGGTCTTTATCTTTGTCGCTGTCTTTTTCTTCTTCAACCACTTCTTCAATGATTGCTCTAATCAGTTTCTCAATGTTGGCCTTAATTTCTTTTAATTCTTTTTTTTCATTCAGTTTGCTTTTCATATGATATCTCTTTTGGTCTTTCTGTAACTCTTATCGGCACAAATTTATTTTTTCGTTAGCGGCAGTTTCCCTAAATAGGGAACAATTACTTATTTGAGGACAATTGAGGTTTTCAGAATTCATTGTTTTACAATATGTTGCATGTGGCATTTAAATTGCTTACATATATCCTCCGATACCTTTGGTATTAAAAACAACATTCAGGAAAGGAGGAGTAAGAAATGAAGAGATTATTAATTTCGTTGACAGTAGCACTTGCAATGATGTTTGTGCTGACCTCTTGTGCAAAGCAGCCGACACAGGAAATGAATGATTCAAAGGCCGCTATTGATGCTGCAATCGCAGAAGGTGGCGAAAAGTATGCAAAGGAAGAGGTGAAGAAACTGAACGATGATTTAACCGCTGCAATGGATGAGATTAAAGTTCAGGATGGAAAATTCTTCAAGAATTATGACAAGGCAAAAGAGATGCTTGCTGCAGTAAAAAGCGGCGCAGATGCACTGAAGGCTGAAATACCGGCAAGAAAAGAGAAAGCCAAGAATGATGCAACGGCTGCACTTGATGCCGCAAAAACAGCTGTGAGTGACGCAAAAGCACTTTTAGCCAAGGCTCCGAAAGGAAAAGGCACAAAGGCAGACATCGAGGCCTTAAAGGCTGATGTTGCAGGTCTTGAAGCAGCGCTGACAGAAGCAGACGGCATGATGACCAGCGAAGACTATTTTGCCGCAATTGACAAGGCAAACGGCGCAAAAGACAAGGCAGCTCAGGTAGCCGAACAGATTAGCCAGGCTATGGCAAAGAAAAAATAAGGGAATGCATTCACGTTTTGTTCATGGCATATTATCCACGTTCCTTCTTATATGCCTGAGCATTCTCTACGGATGTAAAGCTGCACCAGTGCCTCCAGAAGTCGCGCTTGCGGAAACGCAGGAGCATGAACTCTGGAGGGCTGGTGCAGAAATTTATTTCCCCAGGGAATACAGAGAGCATAAAGCAGTCCTGAGAAATGGCAAAGACCATTTTATTGCAGAGCAGAGCAGGTTTGTATGGTTCAGGAATTACGAGTCTGTTCAGAAAGAATTCAGCAGTATCATCTCCAACGGCAATAATCTCTTTAAGAAAATCCAGGAACATAAAAGTTCAAAATCGGCTGCAATAGCAGGTCAGATTGTATTTTTTCAGAATAAGCTCGAGACCCTGAAAAAACTTACTACGCTTATTAATGAGGGCCGGCTTTCGAGAAGGCAGTTAATGACAGCAGAACTTCTGCTTAATGAAGTGCAGCGCCTGACTGAAAAAGGGAAGTTTCAGGAGGCAGAGAAAAAGCTTAGAATTATTCCAGTTTATACTGCGTCAGCGACAGAGGCCATAGCTCCTGTACTGAACAGATATGCAAACAAGGAACAGATAGCAAAATGGCGTGCCTGGGTAAATGATACCATTGAGGTATCACGTGAGAAGGGGATATATTCGATTTTTGTTAGCAAGCTTGACAGGAAATTGATTCTATACAAAAATGGTGTTCCGTACAAAACCTATGCCATTGGGCTTGGTAAAAACGGTTTCCACGACAAACTTCATGCAGGCGACCTGGCAACGCCTGAAGGCAAATACCGCATTACAAAGAAGCAGCCCAGGAGCAAATACTACAAGGCACTGCTTATCAATTATCCCAATGAAGAAGATTCAAGACAGTTTGCACGAGCCAAGAAAAACGGACTTATTTCTACAAAGGTTGGAATAGGCGGACTTATAGAAATACACGGTGGTGGAATAGAAGGCATGACTTATGGTTGTATTGCGCTGGAAAATAATAATATGGATGAACTTTATCATCTGGTTGATATAGGGACCCCTGTTACAATTGTAGGGGCCATTGACTATGACAATATAATATCCTCAACAATAAAAGACTTATGATAATGCGGAAAAAGATACTCATCATTTTGCTTGCAATATTTATTATTTTTTTAACACTGGAAGCTGTTGGTTTTTATCTTGCAGGCAGCAGGGCTTCTGCAGTTTCCCTGAAGGCAGACAGTGTAAAAAATATTCATGCAAGAAATGTGAACTTGAAAAAACGCATTGCCGCCCTTTCCCCTAAAGGGACTTATCTTGTAATAGATACTGCAAAGAACAGGCTTTATGTAAAGCAAGAGAACAATACTCTTAAAGAAGTTATAGTCTCAACGGGAAGCGGCAGTATCCTTGATGACCCAAAAGGCAACAGGCAATGGATATTTGACACCCCACGCGGAGAACGCTCGATTCAGGTAAAAAAGACAAACCCTGTATGGACTAAACCGGACTGGGCTTTTATAGAAGAGGGAGAGGATGTGCCTAAAAGCTTCAAGGACCGGATTGAAGAAGGGGTGCTTGGGGACTATGCTTTTGATCTCGGTGACGGCTATATGATACATGGTACGCTTTATACAAGACTCCTCGGACGCAATGTAACGCACGGATGTGTCAGGGTCGGCGATAAAGACCTTAAAGAAATTTATAATACAATCCCTGTTGGAACAAAGGTAATAATCTTTTAGCATGAAAATCCTCAGTTGTACCCTTCTCATTATCCTGCTTGCTGTATCTGTAACCGCAAGCGCAATATCTGAGAAAGCTGTTGGGATTGTAAATGAAACCCGTCTGCTGGAAGCAGAATTAAAATTGGCCAAAAAACCAATCATATATTTTATATTTAATCTGAAAGACAAAAAGGTCTTTCTTAAGTCACGGGGGCTTATACTAAAAGAAATGAAGATTGAGGATCTGAAATTTTGGGGAGAACCCGTTGATGTAGCGTCGCGGTCCATGCTTAAAAAGAGTGCGCTGTTTAAAGAGCCCAGGAGGGAAAAAATTGATCCAAACAAAAACAAGGAAGAAGAAGCTGAAACGACAACTACAACAACTACCCCTGGCACCTTCGATATAGAGGCCCTGGAACTGAAAGACATGCCTGCAACTTACCGTCTGGAATTTGAGGGCGGGATTTTTATATCAATCGGCCCTGCCGGGACCGGATTTTTCTCAAAGCTCTATAATGCAGGCAGCAACCTCGGATGGTACATATCACGTCCGCTTATTACCATATGGAATTCAGTAAGAAGCCGCTCCTATACATCTATCTACCTGACATTAAATGAGGAAGACGCACGATCCATCTACTGGTCCCTGGTAGAAAATTCAGAAAACATTATCTATCAGCCATAGTTTTTAAAACCAATTCTGTACACTTGATTTATTTCATATCATTACTTTTAAATAGAACTAACAGGTTGCTGAAAAAGTATTTTAGCTGTCTTTGCGAGCGAAGCGAAGCAAACTCACTTCTTTATAAATTAATAAGTTTGAGATTGCTTCGTCGCAAAATACGCTCCTCGCAATGACAATTACAGACTTTTTCAGCAGCCTGCTAATCCAATATGAACAGAATCAAGTATTATCTGCTTAAACCTTCTCTCAATAAGCGGCTTGTGGCCATGATGCTTTTTTTGAGCATGAGCCTTATATCGGTCCTCATTTTCCTTTATTATCAGACAGAGAAGGTGCTGTATAATGAATTTGAGCGGCAGACTTCAGAGCTTTCCAAGGCCATACAGATAGGTTTGGAAGAAGTCACAACAGGCGGACTGTCTGAAAAGCGTCTTGAAAACTTCCTTAAGAAACTTAACACAAAAGGCGTGCGGGAGATACAGGTTATAAGCACTTCTGACAAGATAGTTGCCAGCACTAATCCCAGAGATATCGGAAAGTGGATTACAAAGAGCCAGAAGACTCTCATGGTCAAGGCTGACATCGGACAGCCTGTGACAGGAGAAGGGCAGGTGTACAACGTAATGATCCCGGTTGTTTCCGGCGACAAACACATGGGATATATTAATTTGACTCTCAATACAGAAGACTTTTCAGTATTCCTGCATACAAGCGCCATGAGGAGGATTACTGCGGCTCTGCTTATATTTGGTATAGGGATTATACTTGCAGTGTTTCTTGCAGCACGGTATACAAAACCTATTGATCAGATTGTGGATGCCGCAAGACTGGTAGCCTCAGGCAATCTGGATCAGGAACTTGATACAAAAAGAAAAGACGAAATAGGAGTGCTGGCCAGAAGCTTTAACAACATGATCGGGAAACTCAAAGAAGAGCGCGAGCTCAAAGAAAAACTCAGAAAGGCCGAACATCTTGCCGGCATCGGGGAAGTAGCGCAGAATATTGCCCATGAAATCAAGAACCCATTAAATTTTATCAGCCTTTCTATTGACCATATAAAAGAACGTTATAAACCATCTGACCCATCTGATGTGGAGCCGTTTGAAGCGCTTGTGGTTAATATAAAAAACGAGATACAGCGTCTGAGTAAATTTGCAGAAAGCTTTCTCGGCTATGGGAAGCCTATTGAGCTGAATATTCAGAGGACGGATATTGGGAGAATAATAAGCGATGTGCTGGAAATTGTCTCTGCAAAAGCAAGGGAAGGGAATATTGCCATTTCAAGAGAATACAGGATATTGCCTGATTTGTTTGTAGACCCGGAGTTTATAAAGACTTGCATATATAATATTATCATTAATGCCTTCGAGGCCATGCCCGATGGAGGAACTATTACGATAAGGACGGACAGCATTAATTCCATGTTCTTACTTTCTGTTGATGACACCGGAGCCGGGGTCTCAGAAGAACAGATGTCAAAGATATTTGAACCTTTTTTTACTACAAAAGTTAAGGGGCTTGGATTAGGGCTGCCGCTTACTAAAAGGATTATTGAGGAGCACGGCGGCAAGGTTATGTTTGAACGTAAAGAAACTCATGGGAGTATTGTCAGCATTCTATTACCTATGGAAAGGGATAAACAGAGATGCCAGTGATTCTCGTGGTTGATGATGAACCGCTTCAGAGAGATATTCTGAAAACCATTCTTGATTCCGAAGGTTATGAAACACATATTGCGGCCTCCGGGAAAGAAGCCTTACACCTTGCAGCTACTATACATCCGGATGTAATCCTTACAGATCTCAGGATGGAAGGTATGGATGGAATCGAACTGCTTGAGGCGATTCCCAGGAAACCGTTTGAGCCGTCCATTATCATCATAACAGCTCACGGCACTATTTCTTCAGCCGTAGAAGCGGTCAAGAAAGGAGCCTTTGACTATCTTGCAAAACCGCTGAATAAGGACACCCTGCTTTTAAATGTTCGCAGAGCTGTTGAGCGCGCAACCCTTCTCAGAGAAAACATCCAACTGCAAAAAGAACTTTTTAAAAAGTTCAACATGGAAGGCATAATCGGCAACTCACTGAAGATGAAGCGGGCTATAGAAGTAATGAGGAAGGCAGCTCCCTCAACGGTAACGGTGCTTATCTATGGAGAAAGCGGCACCGGAAAGGAACTTGTAGCCAGGGCCATTCACTATAACAGTCAGCGGCGGACCAAACCGTTTACTGCCATTAATTGTTCAGCCATTCCCGACAATCTCTTTGAAAGCGAACTGTTTGGATATGAAGCAGGCGCCTTTACCGGCGCAGTAACCAGAAAGGAAGGATTGTTCAAGATAACAGACGGGGGCACCCTGTTTCTTGATGAGATAGGAGACCTCTCCCTGCCTATGCAAGCAAAACTGCTGCGGGTGCTGCAGGATAAGGAGGTAAGAAGGGTAGGGGGTAAAGAGGCTATAAAGGTTGATGTAAGAGTCATAGCGGCTACAAATAAGGAACTTGAAAAAGAACTCCTGGAAGGCAGGTTCAGGGACGATCTTTATTACAGGCTGAAGGTTGTAAATATAGAGCTTCCCCCTTTGAGAGAGAGGGGAGAAGATATTCCGGATCTGGCCCGGTTTTTCCTGAATAAATATAACAGGGAATTTGGAAGGAGGATAAAGGCTATTGACCCTGCAGCCTTGAAACTGCTCAGCGAATATCACTGGCCCGGCAACATAAGACAGCTTGAAACAGTGATGGAACGCGCCATTCTGATGAATGAAAAGGACATAATAACTGTAAGCGACATAAAGAATGAGTTATGGTCCGGACAGGTGAAAACATCTTTCAGTTTTGATATACCGGATGAGGGAATGGATTTTGAACATCTGGAAAAAGAGCTGATAAAGAAGGCGCTCACAAAAGCTAATGGCGTTGCTTCAAAGGCTGCAAAGCTCCTCGGCATGAGTTATAAAACATTTTTGTACCGGCTTGAGAAGTTTCATCTTAATGAGCAGCCGATAAAGAAAAACGATTAAACTAAACTTAAAAGGAGGTTTTATGCTGACAGTAAAGGATGTCCTAAAGAAGAAAGGAAACGACATATGGTCTATTGGTTCTGGAGAAACGGTATACAAGGCGCTTGAGCTTATGGCTGAGAAAAACATCGGGGCTTTGCTGGTAATTGATAACGGGCATGTAGTGGGTATTTTTTCAGAACGGGACTATGCGCGCAAGGTAATTCTCAAGGGGAAATCTTCCAGGGAAACATCTGTTGGGGAATTAATGACGAAAGACGTGTATTCCATAACATCAGATAAATCTGTTGAGGAGTGCCTCGCCTTGATGACAGCCGCACATTGCCGCCATATGCCTGTTTATGAAAACAATCAATTAGCGGGCCTTGTGACCATAGGGAACGTAGTCAATACTATTATTGCTCAGCAGAAAACAACTATCTCAGACCTCGAAAATTATATTACAGGCAGCGGATATCAAACGTAAGGCAGGTAAGTTATTTAAGGGTTTCTATATATTCCAGGGCTTCCCGGCTTCTCTTCAGATCCGGGTCGTTTTTGGCTACTATCCTGAAATGTTTTAAGGCTTCATCTTTTTCACCGGTTCGGAGATAAGCCTTTGCAAGTTCCCAGTGAGCATCCATATAATCTGACATAATGCCGGTTGCTTTTCTGAATTCTTCTATTGCGGCGTTGTCATCACCAAGTTTTACATAAACAAGGCCGAGCGTGTAGTTGGCAATATAGAATACAGGGTTTCTCATCAGGGCCTCTTTAAGATAATTCTCGGCCTGGGAATATTCGCCTTTTCTGTAGTAGGCATATCCCATGCTTGAAAAGGCTTTCTCAGGCGACCTGTATAAGGGATTGTTTAAAGCGGCCTTGAAGTACTTCAGAGCTTCGTCCCAGTTTTCAAGCTCAAGATATGTAACCCCGAGATTGTTGAGCGCCTCAGAGTAATTGGGATCTACAGAGATTGCGCGCTGATAATAGGAGATAGATTCGTTATATTTTCTAAACAGCGCGCTGAGATAGCCGAGCTGTTTAAGCGCTTCTTTGTTTTTGGGATCCAGCAGTATTGCTTTCTGGAATTCAGTATATGCTTCATTGATCTTGCCGTCATTGAAATATGAGTATCCCATTTTATTATGTGCCTCTGCATATCTTGCGTTCTCAGCATCCTGGACTGTGGCACATGCGGAAAGAAATAGCATACAGATTACAGAATACAGAATACCAAGAAACAAAGTCTGGTATCGGGAGGCTGAAATTTTTATTTTAAATAAAATCTGATAGCTGTACTTTGTCATCTGTATTCCGTTTGTCTAAACTTACCAGAAAGCTCAATCTAAATCAACTCTTTCAATTTTTCTTTGTAGGTTTCAAGCGCTGTTGATCCAAAAAGGACAAAGCGGATTAATTCAATATCAGTATGCTCCCTGAGATAATCAAGCGCTGTCTTTAGCGCAATCTCTGCAGCTTTTGCAAGAGGATACCTGTAGGCGCCGGTGCTTATTGATGGGAATGCAATACTTTTTATACCTTTGGATGAAGCAAGTCTCAGGCAGTTTTTATAAGCGTTCTCAAGAAACCTCGATTCATTATGAATTCCATCCCTGTAAACAGGACCAACCGTATGTATCACATATTTTGCCTTGAGATTTCCTCCGGTTGTTATGACAGCCTCGCCGGTCTCGCATCCGCCAATCTTTATGCATTCCTCAAGGATCTTCGGCCCACCGGCCCTGTGTATGGCGCCATCAACTCCGCCTCCGCCGAGAAGACTTTTATTAGCCGCATTGACAATCGCTTCAGTGTCCTGCCTTGTTATGTCGCCTTCAACGAGGGATAATGTGCTTTTGTTGATTCTGATTTCCATATATATTATTTCTTCGTTTTCCTGGAGACAGTGTATTATACTTTTTTCAAAATATTTTAATTCCCTTTTTCAGATACAATCTCAATAAATGTCAGTTCGGGCGGGGAAAGAAAACGGACCGGAGGTCCTGCGGTGCCTGCGCCGCGGCTTACATAAATAGCAGCGCCTTTAGGGAGCTCGGAGTAGCCGGTATGATATTTAAATATAAGAGGGATCAGAAGGTTCACTGGAAATATCTGTCCCTTATGTGTGTGTCCGGAGAGCTGGAGGTCAAAAAGGCCGATGTTGTCATCAATCACATCAGAGCGGTGCTTCAGCAATATTGTAAATATCCCTGCGGGAAGGCTCGCAAGTATCTCTCTTTCAGTTTTATTGTCAGCCCCTTTGGACAAGCCATTACCCGTATCGCCCAGATCATCTATTCCCGCAATGTTTATGATTACGTTTACAGTCGTTCCGTTGTTCCGGAGCAGGATGAAGCCGGATCTTTCAATGAACTTCACAGCATTTCTCAGCCCCGCATAGAACTCATGATTTCCGATAACAGCAAACTTTCCAAGAGGCGCTTTAATATATTGCAACTTCTCTGTCAGGTAATTTATATGAATTGTTGTTCCGTCAAGAAGATCTCCTGTGGAGACTATTAAATCAGGCTGGGCCTTCTCTATTTCTTTAATAACTTTGGTTAGTGTTTTATCTCCGGTAATAATGCCGAGATGCAGGTCGGATATCTGCGCTATTTTAATTCTGTCAACTCCGTGAGGCAGTTTCGAGGTTTTGACAGTTAATTTTTCAACCCATAGTTTTTTTGCTTCGAAATAGCCGTATATGTTGAATATCAAAGAGAGAAAAAGCGGTATGAAAAGGGTGTAGAGTTGAGGAACAGTAAGAGAATCAAAATTTTTCCCGGATAAAGACATGACGTGCTGTACCATAAAATTATAAGTGTCTAACAGGAGTGCAAAGGGAGAGAAGACAACGATAAGGGCCATCCAGAGATAGCTGATATACAAAAGGAATCTGGATGTTTTTTCAGAACCCCTGAGGCTGTATTGATGTATGAGTACTGGAGAAAAGGCCATCAACAGTATGGACAGGCCTAAAAGAATATCTTTATATAAGCCCAGACCTGATGCATTTGATACCTTAAGAAATAAATACAGATTTCCCAGGCTGTATATTATTGTGAATGACAGGAATATAAGCATCAGTCTTTTATGTTTTTCTTCTCATAAATAACAGGAGAGGGAGGGTGCATGTCATAAGTATGCTCAGAAGATAAAAGGCGTCATTAAAGGACAGCATAGAGGCCTGTCTCAACAACTGTCCGTAAATACTGCTGAGCCCTGCCTGCAGTGAAGTGACTGCATCAAATCCCTTTTGCTGTAAAGTTTGTGTCAACTGTGACGAAGTAATCTGATAGCCTCTGTCAAAGGGCGTGAGATGTTCTGCGAGATGTGTCTGATGGAATTGCGCACGCCTTGCTATCATGGTCGTAATGAAGGCCACGCCAAAACTGCCGCCAAGGTTTCTGAGAAGATTGTATATCCCTGTTGCATTACCCATGTCTTCCTTCCTGATGCCTGACATGGTCATGGTTGTAAGGGGGATAAAAATAAAGCCCATCCCGACACCCAGCACAAGCCTCGGCCAGATAATGGTATTGAAATCAGCAGCAAGACTGAAATCTGACATGAGATAGGTAGAGTATGCAGATACAAGTATGCCAAACCCGAGCAGGCCTTTTGGATTTACCTTTGTCACAAGCCTTCCTGCCATCGGCATGGCAATAAGTGTTGCTATGCCACCGGGCCCGAGCACTATACCGGCAAGAGTTGCAGTATATCCCATGAGGATCTGAAGGTAAATGGGCAGTAGCACGATGCTGCCAAACAGGTTAAAGAATGCAAAGAACATTATGAGGTTGCCTGTGCTGAATGTGACGTTCCTGAATGCCTTCAGGTTTACTATGGGATGTTCAGCGTACAATTCGGTAATCACAAACAGTATCAAAGAGGTTACCGAGATTATGCTCAGCCACGTTATAAAATCTGATGAGAACCAGTCCGATCTCTCTCCCTTATCAAGGACTATCTGCAGGCATCCAAGCGCTGTTGCAAGAAATGCAAGCCCCCAGTAGTCAATCTTCATCTTCATCCGTTTCATGTACGGAGGGTCCATTATTACAAAGGCCACAAGCAGTATGGATATGAGGCCTATAGGAATATTTATGAAAAAGATCCAGCGCCAGGACCAGTTATCAGTAATCCAGCCTCCAAGAAGTGGCCCGATTATGGGCCCGAACATAATGCCGACACCAAATATTGCCATTGCCATACCATGCTGCTTTTGCGGGAAGGTCTCAAGCAGTATGGACTGTGACAAAGGCTGCAGTGCCCCGCCTCCAACGCCCTGAAGTACCCGGAACAACACGAGGCTTTCCAGACTCCACGCAAAGCCGCAGAGCAGGGAACTCAGAGTAAACAGAGCGATAGAAGCTATCATATAGCGTTTTCTTCCGAAGTACCTGCTCAGCCATCCTGTCATCGGGATGATGATTGCGTTGGACACAAGATAGGATGTTATGGTCCAGGTAGATTCGTCAATGCCCGCAGACAGGCTCCCGCGTATGTGATCGAGAGAGACATTGACAACAGAGGTATCAATTATCTCTATCAAAGTAGGGAGCATTACTGTAAAAGCAATAAGCCACTTGTTCATTTACTCAACCAGTATTGTCGGCTCCACGGACATGCCTATTCTCAGGATATGCTGCTGGTCCGTATCTTTGTCAAGGACGATCTTTACGGGGATTCTCTGTACTACTTTGACAAAATTCCCTGTGGCATTTTCCGGCGGGAACAGAGAAAATGCCGCACCGGTGCCGGCCATTATGCTTTCTACTTTACCTTTAAATTTTTTATCAGGATAGGTATCAACTTTTATTTCAACAGCCTGCCCCGGCTTTACTTTCTCAAGCTGCGTTTCTTTATAGTTAGCAACAACATGCACATCATCAAGCGAGACAATCGCCATGACAGGCTGCCCCGCCTGAATCTGATTCCCGGTTTCAATTGTCTTTTTTGTCACATAGCCATTTGCCGGAGCGTAAATTTTTGTATACTCCAAGCCGAGCTTTGCTGCTTCCAGTAGGGCTTCTTTCTGCATTATGGCTGACAGCAGGACCATTTTTTCCGCCTCAATCTGTTTCAGGACGGATTGTTGAGTTTCGACGGATAACATTGAATATCTCAATCCTTCCGTAGAAGCCTTTTCCATGGCAAGAGCGGATTTATATGATGTTACTGTCTTTTCATATTTCTCCAGTGGAACTAAATCTTCTTTATAAAGACGTTCTATCCTTTTCATATCGGATTCGGCCTGCTGGAGACTGGCCTGCTGGCTTTCATTAAGCCCTTTAATGGCGTTAGCCCGCGCGCTTAACTCAGCCGCCTGTTTTTTTACAGATTCTGTCTTTGCATCAAGCTCTGACAATTTTGCTTTCTCAGCAGCGAGGGCCGACGTTGCCTCCTTTACTTTTACATCATAATCAACAGAATCCAGTTCAAGAAGGAGCCCCCCTTTTTTTACATACTGATTTGACGTTACATAGATATTTTTTATCGTTCCCGGAACCTTTGATGCAATTGTGTGTATGTCGCCTTCAATAAATGCATCATCTGTTGTGATGTGAGTTTCTTTGTACTGGACATAAAGGTAGCCTATGATAATGCCTGCTATTGCAATAAGTGCAAAAACTGCAACAGCTATTTTCTTTCTCTTGTGATTTCCCGAAACTTCTTTTTTGGTTTCTTCCATTTTCACCTCTCCGATTTTCTCCTCCGTCATTCCGGCTTGTCCGGAATCTTCTAAGGGCTCGACACCGCCGTGCCCCTACTTAACCCATAACCTATTACCTCATAATCCATAACTCTTATTCATACCTCAAGGCCTCTATCGGGTCAAGCTGCGAGGCCTTATAAGCCGGATAAAACCCGAAGAATACCCCGACCAGCCCTGAGAAACTGAAGGCCAGCAGGATAGAAGAAGGCGATACCAGCGTGGTCCATCCGGCAAATTCTGACAGTATATGGGAAGTCGAAATACCAGCTATGATACCGATGATTCCTCCTATAAATGACAGGATGAGGGCCTCGATAAGGAACTGGAACCTTATATCCCAGGCCCTGGCACCTACTGCCATTCTGATGCCTATCTCTCTGGTTCTTTCGGTTACTGACACGAGCATGATGTTCATGATACCGATGCCGCCGACAAGCAGAGAGACTGATGCTATGGAGCCGAGTAACAGAGCCATAACCTTTGTGGCCTGTTCTGCCATCTGCATCATCTGTGTGAGATTCCTGACGGTAAAGTCATTCTCCTCCCTGGGCCCGATATGATGCCTTTGCCTGAGGAGGTCATTTATCTGCCTTTCCGCTGTTGCCAGGCTTTCGGTGCTTTTGGCTTTTACCATGATGGTCCTCACGGATCCCGGAGTTGCGCTCCGGAAGAGCTTTTTCTGCGCAGTTGTTACGGGTACATAAACAGTATCATCCTGGTCCTGTCCGATGGGTGATTGTCCCTTGCTCTGAAGAACGCCGATTACTGTAAAAGGCACTTTCTTTATCCTGATAATTTTACCAACGGGATTTATATTTCCAAAGATATTATCTACTACGGTCTGTCCTAATAAACATACCTTCGCAGCGCCTCTGATATCCTGTTCAGTAAAGATCCTTCCGGCAGATAAGGGCCAGTCTCTTACGTCCAGCATATTTGGAGTTGTGCCCACTACACCTGTGGCCCAGTTCTGGTTGCCATAAACAATCTGTGCGGTTCCGCTGACTACCGGAGACACATTCTCTACGGCTGAACATTCTTTTAATATGGCTTCAGCGTCTCCCGTTGTAAGCCGGGATGAAGTTCCTAAACCCATCCTGACGCCGCCTGCAGTGGTTGTTCCGGGAATAATTATGATAAGATTGCTGCCTATGCTTGAAATCTGCTGCTCTATCTGTTTGCTGGCGCCTGTTCCGACGGCTAACATAGCGATAACCGCACCTGCTCCGATAATGACTCCGAGCATCGTGAGCGCCGAACGCATCTTGTTCACACGCAGCGCCCTGAGCGATATTTTTAATGTCGAGGATATGTTTATCATATTTTTTTTGTAGGGGCAACCCTGTGTGGTTGCCCTGAAATGGGCAGGCACACAGGCCTGCCCCTACATTTTCTTTTTTTCATCACTGACAATGCTGCCGTCAAGAAATCTTATTATCCGTTTGCTGTATGCAGCGATATCAGCCTCATGCGTAACAAAAATTACTGTGATATTGGCTTCGGCATTCAGTTCAGCAAAAAGACTCATTATCTCAGCACTGGTCCTGGTATCGAGATTGCCTGTTGGCTCATCTGCAAGGATTATGGAGGCGCTATTTACAAGCGCCCGGCCTATGGCCACTCTCTGCTGCTGTCCCCCTGAGAGCTGGCTCGGGTGATGGTTCTCCCGTCCCTTGAGGCCTACGCTGTTCAGCGCTTCCATGGCCCGGGACCTTCTTTCCTTTGCAGACAGCCCATTGTAGAGCATGGGAAGTTCAACATTCTCAAGCGCAGAGGTTCTTGAAAGAAGGTTAAAGCCCTGAAAGACGAAACCTATTTTTTTGTTTCTTATCCCTGCAAGCTGGTCTTTTCCAAGTCCGCTTATGTCTGCGTGGTCCAGAAAATATTTGCCGGTTGTCGGTTTGTCAAGACATCCGAGAATATTCATGAAGGTGGATTTGCCGGAGCCGGAAGGCCCCATGATAGCGACAAATTCCCCTTTCTCTATTGTCAGAGATACAGGTCCCAGCGCCTTTACCTCAATGTCGCCGGCTCTATAAACTTTTGTAATCTCCTTTGTTTCAATAATTGGCATATCAGAACAACCTCGGGCCGGCAGGCAGGTTGGTTTCTTTAGGTTTTATGAGAGATTCAACAATTACCTCCTGCCCTTCCTTCAGCTCTTCAGACAGCAGCTCGGTAAAATTACCGTCGCTGATGCCAATGGCTACCTGTATTCGTTTTGGTATCTGGTTTTCAAGTATCCAGACCCCCATGCCTTTTTGCTGCCTTCTTTTTTCTTTATCAAGGGGGCTGAACCTTAAGGCTGCATTTGGTGTCTTAAGGACATCTTTCTTGACTGACAGGATGATGGAGACATTTGCAGTCATACCTGGTTTGAGTTTGAGTTCGGAATTATTCACCTTGATCACTACATCATACGTAACTACATTTTGAACGGTAATAGGGGCATTCCTTACCTGCGAAACCGTTCCTTTAAAAGCAGTATCAGGATAAGCATCAACAGTAAACTCGACATCCTGGCCGACATTTATTTTCCCTATATCAGCTTCATCCACATTTGTGTCTATCTGCATATTTGTAAGGTCCTTGGCGATAGTAAACAGAGTAGGCGTCTGAAAACTTGCAGCAACTGTCTGTCCGACATCCACATTTCTTGAAACAACAATGCCGTTCACTGGCGAAATTATTTTTGTATATCTGAGATTTGTTGCTGAAATCTTTAATGCGGCCTCAGCCTGCGCAACTTTTGCCTGTGAAGCGCTTACCTGCGCCTTCGCAGCTTCATAATTTGTCTCAGAGGTGTCCAGGCTGCTTTTTGCAATGAAACTTTCCGTAAAGAGGCCCCAGTTTCTCTCCATTATTCTTTTTGCATCGAGAAGCGCAGCCTCGGCCTTTTCCAGATCGGCCCTGGCTGATAAAAGATTAGCCGTTGCCTGCTCTACCTGTGCTTCAAAAGTGGCCGGGTCAATCTGCGCTATCAATTGCCCCTGTTTAACAGGAGAATTAAAGTCTGCGTAAATATTCTTCACCGTGCCTGACACCTGTGTTCCGACAAGCACAGTAGTTACGGGATTTACTGTGCCTGAGGCGGTAACTGAGGCCTGTAAATCACCCCGGACTATTTTTTCAGTTATAAATTTAGGCGCTTCATCTTTGTCATCAGAAAGGATGAAAGCAGTGATACCCAAAGCTATTATTGTGATGCCTATCAGTAATTTTTTCATAATCCCTCTTTAATGTTAAATTTGATATTTCATCTTACATTCATAAGCTATGGAGGAAGTGCGGCTCAAAGACATATTGCGCGATACCTTAGCAATAACAGAATAAGTATACTCTGTAAATTCAAGATTCTCGCCTCGGCGAGTCGCCTGGGGCGACAAAATTCAACATTTAAAATCTATCGCTTTCAAAATGTTTTTGAGCCATGCTTCCTCCTTTGTAAAATTTATTAATAATCTGGATGATGCAGTCTTGTTACCCGGACTTGAACATATGACTTATCTTCTCCTGAAACCGGTCCATGTAGTAATAAACTACAGGTGTTATATAAAGCGTCAATATCTGGGAAACAATTAATCCGCCGACTACAGCAAGACCCAGAGGACGGCGGGATTCTGCGCCTGCGCCCAAACCGATGGCAATGGGCAGGGTTCCCATCAAAGCCGCCATGGTGGTCATCATGATGGGGCGGAAACGTATTATAGCTCCATCATAAATGGCCTCCATTGGGGATTTTCCCTCTCGGCGCTGCGCCTCAAGGGCAAAGTCAATCATCATGATGGCATTTTTCTTGACTATCCCCAGCAGCATGATTACGCCTACAAAGGCATAGACATTTAATTCTTTATGGAAAAATATCAGTGTGATGAGTGCGCCAAATGCTGCAGCCGGAAGCCCGGACAGGATGGTGACAGGATGAATAAAACTCTCATAAAGAATGCCGAGCACGATGTAAATAACGAGAAGGGCCATAATCAAAAGCAGCCAGAGTCCTTTGGTAGAGGCCTGAAATGCCTGCGCAGCTCCCTGAAAACTTGTACTGATTGTTGGAGGCAGTGTGGTGCGCGCAAGTTTTTCGACTATATTAATGCCGTCGCTTAATGCAACTCCAGACTTAAGGTTGAATGAAACAGTTACAGAAGGAAGCTGTCCCAGATGATTTACTGTCAGAGGGCCCATACTTCTTTTGAGTCTGGCAACGGAGTTTAATGGCACCACTTGATCTGAATCTGAACGTACATACAGCATTGATAAGGCTGACGGGTCCATCTGATATTCGGGTTGCAGCTCCAGAAGGACCTGATATTGATTATTGGGAGCATAAATAGTCGAGACCTGCCTGGAGCCGTAAGCATAGTAAAGCGCATCTTCTATCTGATGTGCAGTAAGGCCCATTGCTGAGGCCTTGTCCCGGTCTATCTCCACAGTTACCTGAGGATTTTTTATCTGGAGGTCGCTCGTTACATCCTGTAACTGAGGGAGGCTGCGCATTTTAGCAGTCAACTCGTCTGCATAAAAATAGAGAGCCTTTATATCCGGACTCTGAAGAGTAAACTGATACTGGCTCTTGGTCAATTGACCTCCTATGCGTATGGCCGGAAGATTCTGCATGAATATCTGGATGCCCGGCACCCCTGAGACCTTTGGACGCAATTCCTGGATGATTTCATCAGCGCTCAGCTCTCGTTCATTTCTTGGTTTCAGGCGCATGAAAATCCGGCCGGTATTATTTGCCACACTGAATCCGCTGGCGCCTACAGCGGACATAAAGGCGGATATATTCGGGTTTTCAGCAACTATAGCGGCAATTTTTTTCTGGTGGTTTACCATATCTTCAAATGAGATTCCCTGAGCGGCCTCAGTAAATGCAAATATCTGGCCGGTGTCTTCAGAAGGGAGAAAGCCCATCGGCATTTTCATAAACAGAAAGACCGTTACTATTGTTAAAACAATAGTGATTATTAATGTAATGCGGCGATAATTGAGGACCAGTTTCAGAGTCTTTTCATAGGCGTGCAGCATTTTGTTGAAGAAATTCTCCATGATGATATACAGGCGTCCATGCTGCTTGTCACCTTGCGGGCGTATGAAACGGCTGCACAGCATGGGTGTAAGCGTAAGAGATACAACTCCAGATATCAGTACGGCCATGCTGATAGTTACAGCTAATTCATGCAGCAGGCGCCCCAGAATCCCCCCCATGAAAAGTACCGGGATGAAGACCGCCACAAGTGAAAGTGTCATTGATAAGATGGTAAAACCGATTTCTCTGGAGCCTTTAAGTGCAGCCTCCATGGCTTCTTCCCCTTTTTCAATATGCCGCATAATGTTTTCGAGCATGACAATGGCGTCATCAACTACGAAACCGACAGAAAGGGTAAGCGCCAGAAGGGAGAGATTATTTATACTGTATCCGAGAAGGTGCATGGCCGCAAAGGTCCCGATAAGAGACAGGGGCAGTGCAAGGCTCGGAATAATTGTGGCGGACAGGTTGCGCAAAAAAAGAAAAATAACCAGCACCACCAGACATAAGGCCAGTAACAGGGTAAACTTTACATCGCCAACCGATTCCCTGATGGAAACGGACCGGTCGTAAAGTATATTAAGGTTTACTGAGGGCGGCAGTTGAGCCTGAAAGATTGGCAGGAGAGCCTTGATGCTGTTTACAACTTCAATGGTATTCGTGCCCGGTTGTCTCTGTATGGCCAATACAATGGCGCGTGTGTTGTTATACCAGTTGGCCACCCTGTTATTTTCTATACTGTCTATGACCCTGCCAACTTCTTCAAGGCGTACAGGGGAGCCGTTGCGGTAGGAAATTATCAGGGGCCGGTAGGCGGCTGCGTTATAGAGCTGCCCCGTGGCCTGAATTGTAAAGGACTGCTGTCGGCCGTTCAGTGTGCCGGTAGGAAGGTTTACATTACCGCGCGTCAGGGCGCTGCCTACTTCATCAATGCCGATATGTTTTGCAGCGAGGGACCTTGGGTCCAGTTGCACACGCACTGCAAACTTCTGTGAGCCAAATACCTGCACCTGTGCCACGCCGCTTATCATTGAAATGCGCTGTGCAATAAAAGTATCAGCGTATTCATGGACCGAGGAAAGAGGCAGTGACGGTGAACTGAGCGCAATATAAAGTACAGGCTGGTCTGCCGGGTTAACCTTGGTATACGCAGGGGGACTTGGCATATTTGGCGGAAGCTGTCTTGCTGCTTTGGCAATCATGGCCTGCACATCCTGTCCGGCTGCATCAATATTTCTGCTCAGATTAAACTGGAGAGTAATCTGGGTGTTTCCCAGTCCGTTGGTGGATGTCATTGAGTCAAGCCCGGCAATTGTTGAAAACTGCCGCTCCAGCGGTGTTGCTACAGCCGAGGCCATGGTCTCGGGGCTGGCGCCGGGAAGGCTGGCTGTTACCTGTATGGTGGGAAAATCTACATTAGGAAGATCGCTTACCGGTAAGAGCGTGTATCCTGCTATGCCAAAGACAAGGATTGACATCATGAGCAGGGTTGTCATGATGGGTCTGCGTATGAAAATTTCTGCTATGTTCATTAATTCTTGATCTCAACCTTGGCCCCCGGGACCAGGCGCAAGTGCCCGTCTGTTACAACTTTTTCCCCGGATTGCAGTCCCGAGGCAATAACGGATTCTCCATTGATAGCCCTTTCAACTGCAACAGCACGTGCTTCTACAGTGAGGTCCTCTTTTACGATAAAGATATAGGTTCCCTCCTGTCCAGCTTGTATGGATTGTGAAGGGACTACGATTGCATCGGCCTGTTCGGTCAGGGTTACAACAATATTTACAAACTGCCCGGGCCAGAGTTTTTTATCTTTGTTTTTAAAGGTTGCCTTTAACCTTATGGTACCGGTTGCGGCATCAACGGTGTTATCTATAAAAGTCAGCGACCCTTCTTCTGTAATGTTGTTATCACCTGATACAACGGCGCTTACCTTTAAATTCCCCCGTGACATATATTTTCTGATTTCCTGAAGATATTGTTCCGGTAGAGAAAAGTTTATATAAACAGGCTGGATCTGATTTATAACTACCATCGGCTTGTCGTCATTTGCTTTAATGAGATTGCCATGGCTTACGAGAAGGCTGCCAGTGCGGCCTGAAACAGGCGCATATATAGAACAGTAAGCTAATGATAGCATGGCATTTTCCACAGCAGAGTTATCAGCCGCTATGGTTGCTTTGAGGGCTTCAGCATTTGCAAGGATGTTTTCGTAAGCGTCTCTGCTTACCAGTTGTTCCTGAAATAATTCTGCATACCTGACTGCATCAGCTTCGGCTTTTTTTGCGAGGGCAGTATCCCTTGCCAGATGTGCCTTTGCCTCTGCAAGCGCTGTTTTATAAGGCCGAGGGTCTATGCTAAATAGCAATTCGCCTCTGTTGACATCCTGTCCTTCCCTGAAATTTACGTGCATCAGCTCACCGCCTGTACGGGCCTTTATCGAGACGGTTGTATAAGCTTCCACATTGCCTATGCTCCGGATCTGTACAGGCACGGTCCTTTTGATTGCAGAGGCAACTGTTACTGGCGCAGGTGGAGGCGTTGATGGCTTGCCGGATTTTTCCTGTGAGCAGGCTGGCAGGAACAGTAGCAAGTAGCAAGTAGCAAGTATAAAAAAAGATACAAAGATAAAAGAAAGCGGTTTTTTCATTATGGCCTCTTACCTATTGCTTGCCGACTGTTTTTAACAACGTTCCGGTTGCGCGTTTTAATGTTAAAACAGCAAGCTGATAATCGTACATGGCATTGAAGAGTTCTCTTTCCGAAGTAACGAGCAGGGTATTTGCATCCATAACATCAATGCTGTTTGCAAGTCCGTATTCAAATTGTTTTGATACAGCCTTGAAATTGTCTCTTGCATATTCTGTTTCCGCCTGAAGCTTGTCGAGAACGCTGAATACGGTCATCAGGTTCAGGTAGGAATCTTCGACCTCTACAGCAATTGAGTTTCTCAAATCGGCAAGCCTGTATTCTGCCTGTCTTTCTTTTGCCACAGACTGCTGTACCTCTGCAACTCTCAGGCCCCCTTCATAAAAAGGAAAGTCCAGTCTCAGAATGCCGTAGATGCTTTCCTTGTTGGATGAAGCTGAATCCGGACGATCTTCTTTTCTGGAATATACGCCTTCGATGGAGAGATTAGGCCAGTAGGAGCCTTTTGTATATTTGATCTGCTCTCTTGCAATTTGCCTCTGTATTTCAACAGATTTTAATTCAAGCCGTTCCAAAAGAGCGGTTTGTTTCAGGCAGTCCACAACCGGCAGTCCGCAGTCTACAGGAAATCCTGCTGCTCCCTTGTCAAATGGAGGGGTATTTTCTTTAACCGCTGTCTCTTTGATATCGTATGCACCGGTGATCCCGACAGTCCTCGCAAGAACCGTCTTCCTGAGTTTCAGATTGTTTTCAGCCTTTATTAATTCCGATTGAGAGCCTGCAAGTTCTGCTTCAGCCCTAAGCAGTACAGTCTTTGTTATTTCTCCTACTTTCAATCTTATCTTTGCGGCGTCCCGGTGTTTTGTCAGGCGCTCGACGTTTGCATTTGCTATTTCAAGGGCTTTCAGGGCCTTCAGTACCTCATAATATGCAGAGGCCACTGTCAGGAGATATTTTTCCTTAACACTATCCAGGTCGAAACCGGTTTTTACGATGGCCTCTTTGGCAATCTTTAACGCCTTTAATTCCTTACCGCTTAAGGATAAGGACTGGGTTAATCGCAACCCCCAGGAGGTGCTGCTTTCCGGCTGAAATGTAGAAGACGACCCATCTTGCCCATCGTTGTATTCCGTATGGCTTCCAAAGGCCGAGAGTTTTGGAATAAGTACAGCCATAGCCATATCCTTATCACGTTCGGATATATAAATGTCTTCTTCTGCTATCTTTATAGTTTCATTTTTCTTTAAAGCCAGGTTATAGAAATCATCAAGTGAATATTCCTCAGTAAATGCAGCGCATGGAACAATAAATATTAAACAAAATAAAATTAAAAGCATTCTCTTCATCTTGTGTCCTTTCTTATCCCTGGTTAAGCAATATAATTTATCAATCAAACAGTGCTTCAACAAACTCTGCAGGATCGAAATCCTGCAAGTCCTCAACAGCTTCGCCGACGCCTATTAATTTCACAGGGATATTAAGTTCCTTGTTTATGGCCAGAATAATACCACCCTTTGCAGTGCCGTCGAGCTTTGTAAGCGCAATTCCTGTCACGCCGACTGCTTTATTAAATATCTGGGCCTGATTAATGGCGTTTTGCCCCGAGGTTGCGTCAACTACCAGCAGGACTTCATGAGGGGCTGAAGGAATTTCTTTGCTGACAATCCGTTTTATTTTCTTGAGTTCTTCCATGAGATTCACTTTTGTGTGGAGCCTTCCGGCTGTATCAATTATCAATACATCAATATTTTTTGCCCTAGCTGATGCAACAGCATCAAAGGCCACTGCAGCCGGATCCGCTCCGCTTTTATGTTTTACTATCTGGGCGCCGGCCCGCTGGGCCCATATTTCAAGTTGTTCGGCTGCTGCAGCCCTGAAGGTATCACCGGCAGCCAGCATTACGGAAAATCCATGGTCCGTAAAATGCCGGGCCAGCTTGCCGATAGTAGTTGTTTTCCCAACCCCGTTGACGCCCACTGTAAGGATCACATACGGCTTTTCACCCGCACACATAATTTTCTGTCCTTCTTTGAGCATCTTTTTAATCTCATCTTTCAGGGCGCTTTTCAGATTGCTGTTATCGAGCGCTTTTCCCTGTTTGATCTTTTCCCTCAGAGAGGTTGTTATGGAAGTTGCGGCCTGAGGGCCTACATCAGCCATGATCAAGGTTTCTTCAAGTTCTTCGAGAAGACTTTCATCAATAGCTCTGCCCCGAAAAAGGGCCTCAGTATTTTCTATAAGGGCTTTTCTTGTCTTGGCAAGCCCCTGCTTTAATTTGTCAAAAAATCTCACGATATTCTCCTTGAAAATTTTAACAGTTTTGAATAAAAAATTGTTTCTTTCGTAAAAAAGTTGAATACCGGTAACAGAGCGGGAAATATGGGGAAATAAGGGCATAAATCAAAAGCATCGAATTTTGACCGTGTCTGGTATAGTTTTGTTGGAAGATGAAACAATATACCGGAGGTAAAATTCGATGCACTTAGATAGTGTCACAGAACTGTTGCGGATTGCTCAGCCCAATGCTTTCAACTTAAATACGAAAGATGGTAAATTTATAAAGAAAGAAATAAAATCAGACAGGGATCTCAGGAATACGGTGCACTGGATTTTAGCATGGGGGCAAGAAAATGTTGCGGTTCATATGTAACACATCATTAAGCTAAATAAAGGGAGGAGACAATAATGAACCAGAGCAATGAACCTCTTAAGGACAAATATGGTCGAGAGATTACAACAGACACAAAAGTATCTGATCTTCCTCCAGAACTAGCCCACTTTATTCATAAACTTTTTATATAATGTAAAAACCGTGTCAAAAGAAGGGGACATGGTTGATGCGATGGCTGAAGAGAGGCAATTGTGTCGAGTTTATTTCTTTCTATAAGTTTATGAATAAAGTGGGTTAGGTGGGAGCATAAGCGGCGGAGGTATCAGATGCGGTCATTGTGGCACTGTTTATTCTGTGGATGATATTATCAAAGCTGACAAACAGCAGACTATCACGCTGTCAATAATCGTTGTCCTGATCATTGCGGCGGTTATTTATTTCTGGTTAGTCAAATAATGCTGTTTGCTTAGTGAATCCTGTTTACGCCTGTAATAGCAGGGATTTTTAGGGATGAGGACTAATAAAAGGAACGGGAGGTAATACATGCGGTGGTTTAAGTGCAAATCCTGTGGTTATGTTGTCAGCGAGCAGCAATTGGCTGAATTAACAAGACAGGCTATGGGCGGCGGGGAAATCTTTGGTTCTATTAAATATGAAACGTGTAGGAAATGCGGGGCATGCACCATTGAGTTAGCTGAACCTGCCGATAATCCTTCTATAAGGGCACATGATATTTTATTTAAAAAAGGTCATGCGATTAATCCAGCGGATACATACAAAAATATGAGTTCTGAAAAACTTCTTCAATTAAAAAAAGAGGGCGGACTGACTCCGTCGGCTGCCTCGAGTTTAGACAAAGAAATACGCAGAAGGAATTTGGATTCACATTTTGTCGAAGAAACTTATCGAGATATCAATAAAATGAATAAAGCCTCTGAAAAATCAAAGCTCCATTTAAAGAGAATATTAGGTGTTTTCCTGATTCTTTTTGGAATATTGTGTTTTAGCATATTCTTATTGGAAGTCAAAAATGATTTTGGTTTTTCACTAATTATTCTTTTATATTGTGCTGTTCTATTATATTTCGGGATCAGGCCCTGGATGAAAAAGGCAGCACAGTCTGGTGATCACAAGGCGTCAGAAAGACAGCCTCTAACAACTTCCATAAAACATGCCATGAGAGCGGGCCCTGTGCCTTTGCAGGATCACGCTCAGTCTCCCGCAGTTGATTCTGCCGAAGAGGCGGCCAGATCGACTTTGCCTGCCAATTGGGCAGAACTGCTTGCTTCTCTTCATGAACTGAATGAGGCCATTCAGCGCACAAAATGTCTTTGCATCCTCCTTATTTTCACAATACTCCTATCAGATACTCTTTGCGATTTTGAGCGGCAAGATCGGAGAATCATCATTTTTCAGTGAGGTGCCGTTCGATCCAATTACTGATGAATTGGTAAATAAGGCAAAGCAATATGTGGAAAACTCGTCAATGCCGGCAGTATCAGCAGCGATGGGGTTCAAATATCCTAAGGACCGATATGTCATTACTCAGGGAGGTGAGATAGGCAAACATCCTGATCTGGTTATCGACGGCATGATATGCCAAGTAGCAAGCTGCCTTTCCGGCCGTAAGGGAAACCTGATGGACCCGGTCGTTGCAGGGACGTTCGCTCACGATGCAATAGTACATTATGCGGGCATTCCTATTGTTTACTATTTTTTTACTCTGCCTTATTTGGCGAAGGCTATGCAGACAAAGGAAATATCGTCATTACATGCTAAAGTGTCTGCATTCAAAGGCATCGAGGGCTTAATAATGGAAATGTTTGATGAGCTTAAGGAGGGTGAGATAATAACTGATTTGTCTATTTCGGAAAAAATAAAGAATATATTTAAAAAGACTATCGTCAAAGAACAGTCACAGAGCGGCATGTTGTCCAAAGGAGTAGACGACGTAACTTTAGAGCCTGTCTGTGCGAACTGCAGGAAAGAATTCAAATGGGATCAAGCTTATAAACAACACGATACGCCGGAGTCACATGACCACAATCCACCGGGGCATGGTGAGTTCAGGCCCAGAGTATTTTGTCCAGGCTGTGGTTTTCTTATCGCTGAATGGGACATTGATCGACATCAGGATCGTGACCGCTGGAAGTGGTATGGAGAAAATGAAAATCTGAATAAAGGGAAAGAACTTCCTCCAAGTCCTTTATTATTGTGGGGGAAATCTATTTCCCCGGATATACGAGCAACTGTTAACAAAGAGAGGATAAATATAGAGGAAGCAAAAAAGGGTGCATCCAAAGAAAAATTCATTATAGTTGCAGACAGAGGCGATGTTGATACAGTAAAGTCCCATATCGAAGCCGGAGTGGATATAAACACAAAGAACTACAGTGGCGAAACAGCGCTCATTCTGGCTTCTGATAAAGGGCATATTGAAGTTGTTAAAGTCCTGATCAATGCAGGCGCCGACATCAATGACCAGAATGTATATGGCAAACATACTGCTTTGATCAGAGCTGCCCTTAGCGGTCACGTTGAAATTGTCAGAGCTTTGCTTGAGGCTGGTGCTGATCCAACCCTGAGAAATCAGTTCGGTAAGACAGCGGATGATGTTGCTAACGATAGAGGGCATAAAGAGATCGTGAATATTTTGAGGAGAAATGTTGAAGCTTCCCCGCAAAAAATGGAAGACTCAGGGAAAGGTGTAAGTAAATCAAAGGAGGATAAGAAAATGCCTGATTATTCTTTAGTAAAGGATGGCAAAGGACAGATTTGCGGAATTTGGTTTCGAAACCCCGCAAAGGCCCAGGACCAATATATGATAGGCACCATGCTGACAATGAACGGCGCTGGTCACCTCATGGGTCAGCAATATCGCGTTGTCCCAAACAAGGCAGATTCCAACGGCGGATGTTTCGTGATGTTTGGAGGCGTCCTTGCCCCGAGTGAATGAATGTAGAATTTCGAGGAATACGAAAGACTCTAATGACACTTTGGCTGCGATCACGGCTACGGAAGAAATAATTAATGGAAAGGTCAATTTTCCTGAGAGATATATCGAGGGCACAAGGAATATGCTGAACAATTTGCAGAAATGTTTTTGGAGAAACTGGAGACACTATGAACTCAATTAAAAGTTTAATGAAGGCACCCTATATAAAGGGCTTAATAATGGCACTGAAATGCTTAGATAAGGTTCATAATGTTAGAGGGTATCGGGCAGTAAAACACGCACTTGTTAATATGGGTGAACCATCTGTTAAACCTCTTATTAATTCGATAAGGAATAGAAAAGCAAAAAGGGTCGGTTCTTATTTTTATGAAACTGCCATTCTTATAGATATTGGAACAATTGCTGTCGAGCCGCTTATTGAAGCATTGAAAGATGCAAACGACGATCTTCGATGTCAAGCGGCTGAAGCACTTGGAGAAATAAGAGATCCACGAGCATTCAAACCTCTTATGGAGGCATTTAAAGATAGAAATGAATATGTTAGAGGAGACGCTGCAATTGCTCTTGGAAATTTGGGAAACAATAAAGCACTTGAACCTCTCATAATAAAATTAAATAAAGAAAGAGAATCAATTGCTTTGTGGAAAATAATAACCGGACTCGGCCTACTAAGAGATGTTCGAACTTGCGATACTCTATTGCAATTATTTAAAGACGGAGATCGTTATGTTAAACAATATGCTGCTGAAGCGCTTGGTCGTATAGGAGACAAAAGGGCTGTAGATACTCTTATTTCTGTAATATCGAATACTGCTATCGTTGAGTTGATAGGAGTAGATATCGTAGATAATTATGCTTTATCTCATTTGTCGAAAGACAAACATTATGAACTTTTGGGCAGTGTAATATCAGCGCTGGGTGAAATTGGAGACCCTAGAGCTATAACACATCTCGAAAGAATTGTTAAACGGGCTGGAGATTGCCTCAATTCAGCAGGTTACCATCGCACTTTAGAAGTGAGGATAGAACTTTTAAATGATTACTCAAAACTCTTAAATATTGCAAAAGAAGCTTTAGAAAAACTTAAGTCGAAAAACAGAGGGAAACAGCAAAATAATATCAAGGTGGAGATAAAGATTACAACTGACTATGAAATGCTTCAAGTATTAAAAAAGCTTTGTGATGCCTATACTCAAAACGATCCGGCATATAAGGAACTTGAACTTATTGCAACTGAAATAGGTAAAAAGCTTGATGAACGCGGAGGGATCAAAGAGATGCGCCGGATATTTGAACAATTAGGAGGGATGCGCGGCGCAAGGACGTTAGAAATGCACTGGGCCGGAATCGGTGACTGGCGTGGGTAATAAATTATATCAAAGTGTAAGGAGCAAGAATGAGAAAATATTATACAGATAAAGGTTTTTTAACGGAGCCAGAGAAAAAGCAGAGGGATAGCGTATGGGAATTTTGCGGATACCTTGAAGAGAATTTTAAAGGGACTGACTTTGGATATGATTCATTTCCCGAACTGCAGTGGGACTACATGGTTTTCTCAACTATTTTTAAAATTCTCAAGGATGCAGGATATATTGCTGGCGCTGGTTATGCCAAATTTCGACTGACGGGCGTGAAACGGGAAGCTATTTTTGATTTCGGACAGGACACGCCACCGGATCAAGTCAAGTCTCCTGGCCGTTTTAAGAACGATGTTTCACATTCAAGTCAAACGACGATCAAGGCAGGAGTACAGCCTAAAGCAAGTAAACCTGACACAAAACCTAACAGTTTTGCACCAGAGATGTCGATTACAAAGGGAAGCGAAGAAGCCTTAAATCCAATGATGGCAAGAACGGTCAAATCTGCAAAATCAGTAATTTTATGGATATTAAATGTATTATTCGCGATAGTTCTGTTTTCAGCTACATTGAGCACACTCGGCAATTTTGGTATGCTGGGAAAGTCAGCAGGTAATGGCAATGCTCCGAAACTGTCGGGAGCCGCAGGTGTTGCATTGATAATTGTATTTTTTATTGTTTATTTCCTGCCGTCAATAATCGCAAAAAACAAAAGAAAAGAAAATGAAAATAAGATTTTTATTAATAACATGTTATATGGATGGACTTTAATCGGATGGGTGATATGTCTTGTCTGGGCATTACGCGATAGTGTTAAAAAGAAGGTGAAAAAGTGAAATACAGTAAACGATTGTTTTGGGGAATTATTTTATCCGTCACCGGCGGGCTGACAGAAAGACAGGCGCAGGAAAAGCCCAATGATGTTCCAGAGGAATTTTTCAAATATCAATCTGAATTTTAGACAATTTTCTCTCTGCAGTCGAATCCATACAAGATCTATCATCCATTCAGAAATATCAAGTTTCTTGTGGCAGGAACAAATAAAAAAAGGGAGACAGGATGTCCTGTCTCCCTTTTAAGATTATGGACTTTTTTTAAAAACCGAATGGTTTTGCAAAGAGGACGATCAAAACCACAACAAGGGCGTAAATACACAGAGATTCGATCATTGCAAGACCGATAATGAGCGTTGTGGTGATCTTTCCAGAAGCTCCCGGATTTCTTGCAACTCCCTCTGCAGCTTTGCTGAGACCTATTCCCTGACCAATGCCGGTTCCGAATGCAGCGAGGCCAATGGCGAGACCTGAGCCAAGCACGGCCCATCCGAAATATCCCATTTTAGCGTCACTAACTGCGCCAGCAGCAGCGGCTTCCTCGGCAAGTGCAAGCGGTGCCATCATGCATATCAGAGCGAGAGACAATAAAATAACTGATAGTGTTCTCTTCATTTCTCCTCCTTTCATATGAGACTGTTATTGTAAATAGTTTAGTTAATGTGCTTCTTCAACGGCGCCGGCAAGATATAATGTCGTCAGCAGTACAAACACAAAGGCCTGAATAACAGAGACCAGCACCCCAAGTCCCAGAATGGCTGATGGAACAAATGCAGGAGCCAGCAGTCCGAGAATTATGATAATTTTGTGCTTGGCAATCATATTGCCGAATAACCTGACGGACAATGTCAGGGGCCTTGCAAGATGTCCGATAAGCTCTATGACGAACATGAGTATCATTAGCGGCAATGCCGGAAGTGAACGTATAGGGCCCACAAAGTGTTTTATATAGCTTAGCTTGTGTTCTTTTATCCCGTAATAATGGGTAGTGAAAAATACTGGCAGTGCAAGAGCTACAGTTGTATTTAAATTGCTGGTAGGCGCTTCGCAGCCTGGAATAAGTCCGAGAAAATTGCAAACAAGAATATAGATGCCGAGTGTTGCCATCAACGGGACAAAGGTTCTTCCCATATGGCCGATGGTTGTGTCTGCAAGATTCAGGAAGAATTCAAAAATAACTTCTACAAAGTTCTGCACGCCCGTTGGGATCAGCTTGACGGAGGATTTTACCATAAGCGCTACGATGAGAATGATCGCAGTTGCAACCCAGGAAAATGCTACATAGGGCGGGATGCCCATGGCGATAATAATATTTACAGGAAAAACTATTGGTGATTCGTGCATGACTTTCCTTTAAAAGTAAAACTAAAAAGTGAGAACAATAATAAACAAGCATATTAACTCATGTCAAGCAGCAAATTTATAAATTTAAATTTTTTATACTGCTGTTTTCCATTTCTATTGCAGGGGCCGGTTGCTTCGTATCAAACGATATATTATGGACCGGCACTGAAGGGATGTAGTGCTCCAGTAATTTTTCCACTGAGGTATTGTCAAGCGGCTTGGAGAACAGGAAGCCCTGTGCATATTCGCTTTTCATCTTTTTAAACAGTGACATCTCCTCTTCTGTTTCTATGCCTTCAACGATTACGTCCATTTTCAGGGCGTGGGCCAGTGTGATTATAGTTTTGACGATCTCTTTCACATTCTCATTAGCGCCTGCCTTTCTGACGAAGAAACGGTCAATCTTCAATGAATCAATGGGCAGGTAAAGCATATAGTTTAAAGCCGAGTATCCTGTGCCAAAGTCGTCTATCATCACCTGTACATTTAATGCCCTTAACTGCTGAAACACAGTAGCTGCGTGTTCAAAGTTTTCAATTATCATTTTTTCAGTCAGTTCGAGTTTAAGATTGCGGGCCTCCAGTCCGGTTCTCTGAAGAATATTTTCTATGAGCTGAATAAAAGTCGGCTGCAAAAACTCTTTCGTGGAAAGATTTACACTGATAGTCAGATGCTGGAACTGGGGGAATCTCTCCTGCCATTCACTTATCTGGCGGCAGGCTTCATACAATACCCATTTGCCGATTGGGACTATAAGCCCGGTCTCTTCTGCTACAGAAATGAATTCATCCGGGTAAACAATTCCGTTGGGGCTGACCCATCGCAGGAGGGCCTCAAAACCGATAATTCTGTCATCTTCCATTGACACAACAGGCTGATAGTGGAGCACAAATTCATGGCGTTCAATGGCCGTCCGCAGATCTGTTTCCATCTGCAGGACCTTTACAGCCTGTGCGTGCATGCTTGCATCAAATAACACATAGCAGGCCTTGCCGTTGGCCTTGGCATAATACATGGCTATGTCGGCATCGCGCAGTATCTCTTCCGGCTGCGTATACGGACTCATGTCAGACAGGGCGACTCCTATACTGAAAGATGTAAACACCTCCTGTCTCGTCAGATTGCACGGCAGTTTCATCTCATTCTGAATCCTTTCAATAATCGGGATTATCTCGGCTACTCCTTTTATATTATCCAGTAGCACGGCAAATTCATCGCCTCCAAAACGCGCAACTGTATCAAAAGTGCGGACGCATTTTTTCAGGCGTTGAGCTATCATGACAAGCAGTTGATCTCCAAAGGAATGCCCGAGGCTGTCATTAACAATCTTGAAGCGGTCCACATCTATAAACAGGACCGCAAACAGATAATCCTGATTCCTTTTTCGGGACTCAAGTGAGACCCTCAGGCGGTCAACAAACAGGGAACGGTTTGGCAAACCTGTGAGCTGGTCATAAAAGGCCCTTTGCGTTATTTGCTCCTCTGCATGTTTCTGCTCTGTGATATCTATCCAGTAACCGACAATCTCAAAGGGGTGGCCTTTGTCATTTGTGATTAACCGCATCTCGTCTCTTACCCACAGATAAGTGCCGTCTTTATGTTTGAACCTGTATTCATGAATATGGTGCCCCCGATTCAGCAGACTGTTCCGTCCGGCAAGTATCAGGTCCAGGTTTTCTGTATGAATGTTGCTGCGCCAGAAAATGGGGTCTTCAAGAAATTCTTCAGGTTCATAGCCTAACTGGTCTTTGACATTGTCGCTTACAAAGGTAAACGAAAAATCATCATCCGGATTGCAGCTATAAATTACTGCGGGGCTTAAAACCAGAAGATGCTGAAGCTGTGCCTTTGTTGATATGAGAGCGCTTTCAGCTTTCTGGCGCTCAGTAAGTTCTTCTCTGAGCTGCACGTTTGTCTGTGCCAGTTCATTAGTGCGTCTGTAAACCATTTCCTCAAGATTCTGACGGTGCGCATTAAGTTCCATATCCCGTTTCTGGATTTGCCCTAACATCTCATTAAAGCCGTGAGACAGACTCTGCAGTTCCGAGGGCCCGTGAAGCAGGGCGTTAACAGAATAATTTTTGCCTTCAGAAACTGTTTTCATCAGCTCCACCAGGTCATTAATAGGGTTTGTAATAGTCTTTTGCAGCCTCGACAAAAATTCTCTTGCAGTAAGGATGGAGACTACTATAACTACAACTATCAAAATGAGATGTGCAAGGAGATAAAAGTAGAGATCTTTCAGGCCCGACTTTATATAAATGGTGCCTATCGTTTCGGTATCAATAACAACAGGTTGTATCAGAGACAAATAGTTCCGGCCAAACTGATAACCCTGCTCCTGAAAAAACAGGCTGGGAATGCCATCGGTTGTCTTTTCTTTCTGATATGCTGCAAATATATTCCCGTTTTTTGTATAAAGGACTGCAGTGACGATATCAGGCACGGTGCCAAGCGATGAGAGAGTCTCTTCAGCATCTTCCCGGTTGTTGAATAATATTGCGGCTGAACTGTTTGTGCTGATTATCCGGGCCTGAACAGCAAGGTTGCGCTCCAGGGTCTTTTTATAGCTTAAGAAATTATAAGTGGTGAGCGCTAAAAGGGAAATGAGCAGAACTATTCCGACTGTAAGCCTGTTTATGCGTATCAGACTGTGCCTTATTGAATTTTCCCTGGGTTGTAAAGAAGTACTGTTATTTAACATCTATAATCCTTGCGAGTTTCAGCAGCTTGGAGCTGATCTGAAGCTTTGAATGTTTCGCTGCATTAACATTTATCTCAAAACGCACTTTATCCTGTTCAATATAGAAGTTGATAATAACGCCATGTTGCGCAAAACCTTCTGTATCTCCAATTGTGAAGATACTGAGGTCTTTCAGTTCATTGAGGATATGCATCAGGTTATTTTTCTCTGATGCGCTGATGAAGATGATCTGACAGTTCCTGACTTCCTGAACCGTATTGACTCGCCGGACTGTCAGTATCCTGTCCCGGACCGGCTTTTTATGAATGGTGTCGAGGTTATTGTTAAAAGGGTCCTCTCCCAGGATACAAAGATTTATTGAGGAATTGTTCTCAAATACCTTTTCAGGCCATTCAATAAATCTCGCAAAATTATAGAGAAATGCGGCCTTGATCCGATATTCTTCCAGTTCAAGTTCCTGTGCCGGGGCCTTCTGCGGAAGCAGGAAAATAACCCAGAGTGTGAATATTAACGATATAAAATATAGCAGTCTTTTATACATAAAATTCATCATTCCCTAAAACCTGTATGTTATTTTCAGGCGATAGGCCCTGCCATCCTGCTCAATAGCCTCCTGTATGTGTTCCTCCGATGCAGGATCGCTATAAGTCCTGTCAAAAAGGTTGTATATGCTTGCTGACACATTTAAGGTTTTAAGGACGTCTTTGCTGAAAAATGTCAGGTTCGTGATGTAGAAGCTGTCTGTATAAGTGCCTGAAATATTTTTTCTCTTACTTGTATATTGCTCCTCTATCGCCATAAAAATTTTGTCTTTCACCAGAGGCGCTATGACATTAAACTTGGCTAACTGTTTTGCAGAATTGGGAAGGACTTCGCTGATCTGCTTGTTTTCTGTTTTCTGGACGGTATAGCTGATTCTGCCTTCAAGCCCGCTCTTCCATTTTCCCTCGACTTCAAATTCAACACCCATTGACTCGACTTCTTCAATATTCCGAAAGACAAGGAGGTTATCTGCGGGATCGCTCTGCAGAGCTATAAGATCGTTGATTGTATAATAGAAACCTACTATAGTTCCCCGAAGATTTTTCCCCATGTACTGTTCATAGATTGCTTCGTAAGTATTTATGATTTCGGGAGACAGGTTGGGACTGGGTTTCTGGGAATTCCATCCATCATGATAATAAAATTCGTAGGCGTTAGGCGCCCGGAAGGCCTGGCCATAAAGCAGTTTGAAGATGGTCTTATCAGAAGGGTTGTAAATTAATGCGGCGCGGGGATTTATTGTTTTTCCAAAGGTGTCATAGTAATCATAGCGGAGTCCGGCATTCAGGGTCAGTTTTTCTGTCATTGCAAATTCGTCCTGAAGATAAAGGGCCCAGACTGCGGAATCACGCCTGTCATCAAGCTCGCCCCAGTTTACAGAGCCAACGTAATAGGTTTTTTGATCTTGCTTCAGATTATGTTGATAATAGGCGCCGAAAGTTATTTTATGCTGGTTCAGAAAGGTCTTAATTAGTTGCAGTTCACTGTTAATCCATGCGCCTTTTGCGGAATCCTTGTTTACAACAATTTCAGCCTCTCCTATACTGGGGTCTCCTTCGAATGGATAGTCACCGTAGTAATGGTAATAATTGTAAACAACCTGAGCCAGAACACTTAAATTGTCTGCATACGTATGTCCGTATTTAAGTCCGGCCCAGAACCTTTTATCAACGGTGAAGAGGTCGTAGTGATTGAATAACGTCTCATATGATGCTGTGGGCACGCCCTTTTTTCTGTAATGATAACCGCTTTGAAAGACAAAGTCCTCAATGGTTAACTCTGCAAATAAATTTTTATAGCGTTCATAATCCAGATTTTTTGCGATACCATTGTTCGTTGAAGGTGAGTCAAATTCTTCAAAGAAAAGCCGCTGGTTTCCCTGACTGTCATAGTAGGAGCCTGAAAGCAGCAACTCCGGGCCCTTCTCAAAGGTCTTGCCGTAACTTAACCGTGTCTTGTAAGTATCAAGACTGCCTGCCTCTGCTGAAAGCTCAAGGCCCTTAAAGTCACTGCCGTGTTTTGTGACGACATTAATGACTGCAAAGAATGCGTTAGTTCCGTATAGCGAAGAACCAGGTCCACGCACCACCTCAATTCTGTCAATGAGGTCAATATCAAGAGGAAACTCTCCCACCAGCGCCTGATCATAGATATTATCATTAATCCGGTTGCCGTCTACAAGAAGCAGGATACGCGAATTATAATCACCGGGCAGCCCGAATCCTCGTACATTTAAATACTGGTAGTTCCTGTCGTTAGTGGTCTGAAAGCCTCTTATGCTCCTTAATATTTCCGCAAAGTTTCTATAACCATATTTTTTTATTTCATCTGCAGTGATAATGCTGACCGATGACGGCGCCTTTGTTACCTTCTGCTCATACTTTGATGCAGCATATATGGTCTCAATCTTGATTTCCATCAGCTCATCAATGTCGAGCTGTGTCAGATCCAAAGGCAGTTGTTCTGCTGCCACAGGTGCGTCAACTGTAAGTAATATAAGAAAAAAACTCAATAATAATGACAAAAAACAGATTGCCTTCATATCCATTGGTACTGATCCTTGCATACTTTTGTTTTTTATCGGATTTTTCTCGCTATTACTTTAACTTAGCCCTGATGGTTTAAATGGGATGTATCCCCATTTTTTCTAAAAAAACTTACTACTGATAAACCAAAATAAGGGATGTGTCCCTATTTAAACGATGAAGAGGGGTATTCCTGCTGAAAGAAAAAAGGCCTGGGATGAACCAGGCCTTTTTTAATATTTAATCCGGCAGCGACTTACTTTCCCAGGGCCTCACAACCCAAGTATCATCAGCCTTGGAGGGCTTAACTTCCGTGTTCGGAATGGGAACGGGTGGACCCCCTCCGGTATAGCCACCGGAAATCTTTCAAGTTGAACAGGAGAAATAATAACATCATACAATAAAAAATTGCAATACCCCTAAGCCCCCCGAATTGACTCATAAAAAATGTTACCGTAGGTAGAAGTAAAAACAAATCGTTGAC
>DYJL01000061.1 GCA_020723105.1 Nitrospira japonica
CAGGAGTTTAAGAAACGATTTTAAAAAATAGGCGGGCAAGCCCGGTTTTAAAGGTTTTACGCCTGCAAGTGCTGTAAGACCCCACCCTTGTCGATCCGGTATCCGAGGGCAGATAGGACTTCGACCTGGGACTTTGTCGGGTCTTCCAGCCGTCGGATAGGCTTTCGGCGTCCGTCGGTGATTTCCAAAACAGAATGCAGGTGCCGCATCTCCTCCATTACCTCAGCGGCTGTCCGTTTCAGTCCTCCTTTCTGCATTCTGATTTCAAGCATCCGCAAATAGGTCATTGCGATAACGCAGGTCAGAAGATGGCATCTGATTTTACTGTCCGTCCAGTGCCGGATCGGCTGCATACCGACCAGATCATCATCCTTGCTGATCCGGAACTGGTTTTCAACCTGCCAGCGATCAAGGCTGGCCTCAATGATCTCCCCTGTCGTCCAGTCGATATTATCCGTAATGATGATATTCTTGCCGAATGTTTCGCGGCTACATTCCACACGGTAAACATTTTTTCGAAAGCTCATGCCCAGCCCGTCGGGTTTTGTTATAAATTCCACCGTATATAAGTCCGAAGAAATATGCAGTCGCTCACATATCCGGTGATAGCGTTCTCTTACCGCATCGCCATTGCGCCAGTGCGGCTCGTTGTTCTGGACCTTGCTGCGCATGGATAAAAGCTCTAACCGGATCGTTTCCAGCTTGCTGTCCAGGGTATGGTTCTTTTTCCGGGCGGTTGCCGGATTATAGGTAACCACAACCGCTCGTTTCTTACCCCAGTATTCCCCGCTTGTGCGATAGGACAGAAGGCGTTCTTCCGGTTTTTCCTGTTCAAGCAGCCGCCTGTTTCTTTCAATATCCACCGGCGCAAATCGGTCAAGCGGAACGGTCGCCAATTCCTCGGCAAAATAGGTCGAATAGGTAGTGACAAAATGAATCCGGGCATGCTCGTCGATCCATGCATAATTGCCCTCGGCGTTCATGCCTTTATCGATCACGACGGTAAGCCGTTCTTTCGTAGTGTTCAATCCGCACACCACCCCGAACATCTCATCCATCAACTGCTCAAAAAGACGGCTGTCATGAACATTGCCGGGATAAACCGAATAAAAGAGCGGCAGCATGCTTTTCCGGGCAACCAGAAGTCCCAGTCCAATCTGACGTAGGTGGTGTCTGCCGGCTTTGCTCTTTCCCCGTTTGGCAAGCTCGGATTCGGTGTGAGTCGCCATGAAGGTGTAATAGTTGGTTGTATCAAACAAAAGACAGTCAGCATCCGGAGAGGTGATTTCCCAGAGCCGCTTGAAAAATCGCTCGGAGATTTTTTTCAGTGCGGCTTCATCGACCCGGTCCCATTTTTCCCAATACCGCTGACTGGTGAGTTCTTGCATATCAACCGGTCGAATCTGCTGAATGGCGGTTCTGGCATACCAGTCGGACAGCTTGTTTTTGCTGACCGCCTGGATCATCCGGTTCAGGATGCAATAAAGAAAATATTCTCCGATGGAGGGTCCTTTTTCATTGGGTGCCGCTGGTACGATATCATCGACGATCTGAGCAAGGTCAAAATCCTGATCTATCAGGTTCGCAATCCAAAGCGATCCGAACTCTTCCACCTTGAGTGCTCCGACTACCGGCGTTAGTCCGGCTGCCATGGCCGCAACTTTTTCCGGTGATCCCAGATAGATTTGTGAAATGACCTTTGGCTTGCCGTCGACCCTTGCGATTTCTCTGACGTAGAGATAGGGTCTTCCCTTTTTCTTTTTAATATGAAAGTGAGCCATGGCCCACAATACATAGTAGGGTCTTACATGTCAAGCACAAAATGTGCTAATTGGCTATTATTTTAAAAAAATATGAAAGGCTGGTCCGGATTTGCGAAGGGGTCTTACGGGGGGAAGGGCGAATATCTTATATATTTTCAAATGGTTGCGGCAAAATAGGCGGAGTGTTCCTTAAACTCCTGTT
>DYJL01000062.1 GCA_020723105.1 Nitrospira japonica
AGTGTTTTATTCTACACTCTAACTACATTTGGCACAATTTTCGGGGGGTATTCCCTATCGTCAACAATAAAGTCCTTAATAATTATGATCGAAAACCATTTACTCTATTACAGACATCATCTATTAGTCCAAACATCCTAATAGTAAATAAGTACGTATAACGTAGAAGTGAGTGACGAGGAACACTGAATAACACTCGCTTACTCAAAAACTATTTTAAAATACTCAAACCAATCACATGCCCAAAAAGTGTCCTGTGCGCCTCGTTCATCTCCAGCGCGTTATTAGGCTTTTTCACGTAAGGTTGCTTTCTTCACTCTGATGTTCTTTGCAATAATTATTTTTCTTTGCCCAATCATAACCGCTACAATCACCCAAATCACAAGCACGTCTAAAATCGGAACAAGCTTTGTCATATTGGCCTCGCGAAGAGTAAACGAGCCCCCGATTGTTATAGGCATAAGCAAACCTTGGATTTATCTCAACAGCCTTATTGTAATCAGAAATGGCTTTGTTATTTTGTCCTAGCCTATAATATACATTTCCTCTACTGTTATATGCGTCAGCGTAATTTGGATTTATCTCTATCGCTTTGTTGTAGTCTGAAATGGCTTCATCGTTTCGGCCTCGATCATAATAAACATTGCCTCGATTGCGATAGGCAAATGCATAACTCGGATTTATTTCAATAGCCTTATTGTAATCAGAGAGGGCTTTATCATATTGGCCTTGATTATAATAAACATTTCCTCGATCGTTATAGGCAAATGCATAACTCGGATTTATTTCAATAGCCTTATTGTAATCAGAAAGAGCTTTATCATATTTTCCTTGATTATGATATGTAAGACCTCTATCGCGGTAGCTCTCAGCACCTATGGGCACTCTATTCATACTGTCTATGCTTGCACATCCTGACATCACAATCATAATTATAGTTGCCAAACAGATTAAACTTATGTATATAGTTTTCATGGAAATCCTTTCTTTTCTTGAAATACAAGACACCACATATTAGAGCATAATTCTATTTATATTATAAGCCTAACGTAAAGCTCCGTGACGAGTACCACTCGATAATATCAACATGCTAAAAACCAATTTGGAAATCATAAAACATAATCACGCTAAAAAAGTGTCCTGTGGTACTCGTTCATCTGCAGCGCATGGTTAGGTTCTGATCTTGAACGAACCATCCAATTATAAATAATACAACTCTGTCTGCCATCATATTAATCATTGAGAGTAGCCACACCTGGAAGGCCTAAAGGACAATCAAGCTTTTGAATTTCCTTATATACTCCCTTGAGTGGGACAAATTCAACAATAACAACCCGTTGAACTATATCTGAATTTTTAACGTAACCACCACTATATCCTATAAGTTTCATGGCCATCCTATCTTCACGTGTTTTTTCATATGTAAATCTGTGTGTTGATACATAGTTGCCACCAATGTCGGAGGATGTTTCAACTGCAACCAAAGTATTTCCTTCATTAGTAACTTTCAGATTGCCTCCCGTCGTTGTCGTTCTTTCAATGACGATTGGAGATGCCATGCCATTTGAAACAGGCGAAGGCCGGCAGCTATTTAAAGTGACGGATGTTAGTGAACAGTCACCATTAAAGCAAAGGAGTTCTTGAAAATGTAATGCAGGATTGAGTTTTCCTTCCTCCTTTTGCTGAACTGTTACTTTAAGGTTGGCATCTGGTATTTTTTGCTCGCCCCATGCAGGATGAGTAATGAGAGCTAAAATTAATGAGACGCCAGCAATTAGAATTGACGTTAATATGTGAAACATGATATCTCCTCTCCTTTGTCTCTATTGCCGTAATTTCTTTATGCCTTTTTATTCTTTGATGTCTCTAAATCTGAGCGTGTTTGAAGTGTGAGAGGTGGACCCCAATGGTTGGACAGTTTTGGGGCTGAATTAAGGTGGAAACC
>DYJL01000063.1 GCA_020723105.1 Nitrospira japonica
CTTTTCTTTAACAGTTGCCTCCATAATTATGCATAATTAACTGTGTAACATATTGTAAATACATAGTCTGGATTTTTATTGAGCGCAAAAGGTAGTGCCAAATTTTAGAGCGCAATTTGTTGACATATCGGATTATTGGCCCGTAAGATTGGAGTGACAATCGAAAGGGGGCCAAGATGTTCGCAAGGGTCAAAAAAACCGGCAGCTACCAATATCTTCAAATCGTTGAGAACAACAAAATTGATGGCAAGGTCAAACAGAGAGTCATCGCGACCCTGGGTCGTTTGGACGAACTCCAGGAAAAAGGCCGAATTGATGCACTGATAAAGTCCTTGAGCCGTTATTCAGAAGCGATTCACCTGATGTTGTTGGACCAGAGTACACCCGATGCCGAGGTACTCAAAACAGGTCCGGTATTGATCTTCGAGAGATTGTGGAAGGAAACCGGAATAAAGGACGCCATTTCAGGCCTTCTGGCCAAAAGGAAATTTGAGTTCGATGTGGAACGAGCACTGTTTTTAACAGTGTTCCACCGGTTGATGGTGTCGGGATCGGACCGTTTTTGCGAGAGGTGGCGTTCGGATTACGCGATAAATGGATCAGAAAATCTTGAATTACATCATCTTTATCGTGCCATGGCTTTTCTTGGCGAGGCCCTACCAAAAACCGAATTATCCGAAGAAGACGAATTTGCGCTATCCCCACGCTGCATCAAAGACCTGATCGAAGAAGACATTTTTTTCCGGCGTCGTGATCTGTTCACATCCCTTGATCTGGTGTTCTTCGATACCACATCGATATATTTTGAAGGTGAAGGCGGTGAAACTCTTGGACAGAAAGGGTTCAGCAAGGATCACAGGCCCGATTTAAACCAGATGGTAGTCGGCGCTGTCATCGATGACAAAGGCAATCCGATCTGCTGCGAAATGTGGCCTGGAAACACATCGGATGTAAAAACGCTTAAGGCCGTACTTGAGCGCATGCGGGAACGGTTCGATATCAAACGGTTTTGCATTGTCGCGGACCGGGGGATGATGAGTGCGGATAATATTCGGTTCATTGAAGATCCGGCCCATGACCTTTTTTATATTCTGGGCTCACGGATGAGAAGAGAAAAAGAGGTCCGGGAACAAATTCTGACCTGTGGAGGCCGATACCGGGTTGTTCATGAAGAAAACGACAAAACTCACGGCCCATCACCTTTGAAGGTCAAAGAAATTTTTCATAATGGCAGCCGTTACATCGTATGTCTGAATGTCAGACAGGCCCGAAAAGAAGCGCGTGACCGTGTTTCGATCATCAACGATTTGAAAGAAAAGATAAAACAAGGTGCAAAGCAGTTAATCGGAAACAAGGGATACAGAAAATATCTGAAGGTGGACAAAGAAAGTGTGAGTATTGATTTTTCCAAAGCCGGTAAGGAAGCCAAATATGACGGCAGGTGGGTTCTCAAAACCAACACCTCACTGACGCCCGACCAGGTTGCTTTGAAATACAAAGATCTCTGGCAGGTGGAACGCCTTTTTCGGGATATCAAATCGTTACTTGAAACCCGCCCGGTTTTCCATCGTCGGGACGACACCATACGAGGTCATGTTTTTTGCAGCTTCCTTGCCTTGATACTCAGAAAAGAACTTGACACCCGATTGAAAAAAGCAGGGTTCTCGCTGGAGTGGACCAGAATCAAACAAGATTTAAAATCGTTACAGGAAATCAAATTGGAAGAAAACGGGAAACGTATCGTCATTCGAACTCAGGGTAAAGGGGATTGCGGGAAAATTTTCAAAGCTGTTGGTGTCGCCATGCCTCCCACAATAAAAATTTTATAATTTCTTCCAGATTGTTTGAATCTTGGCACGGCGGTAGTGCCAAAGAATTTTTTGTGGTTTCTATGTGTTTGATTTAATAATGTATCCGAAATTTAACTGTTAAACTTCAG
>DYJL01000064.1 GCA_020723105.1 Nitrospira japonica
GATTATTGAGCTGGCGGGTGTCATTCGGTGGCACTCGTCACTCAACTCTACGTTAGACATATAAAACAAAGGAGTTCGCGTTGACTTTGGGCACTGGAATATTTCTATCTTCCTTACTTCTTGGATTAGTAGTTCTTTTCATTGCAACGAAGGATCGATGGAATTGGAGGAAAATAATACTATGGCCACTTCTTACAATTATTTCTCTATCTATTATCGGAGGTATTTCATTTTACATATATAAGACAGTGGCGGAGAAGCCAAGTACCCAAACTAGTTTCTGGGATATATCATTCAATACGACCAAGAAAGATATAAAGTTCGTTAAAGGTGAACCAACAGAAATAACTGATATGGGCAGCTGGGTATATAAAATAACTCAAAATAGTTATAACGATGATAAGGATGTTTATGTAATTAATTTCAAAAATGATCGAGTTCGTTTCGTAATGTATTTTGGGTCAAACTGGCTTTCAGCTCCGGACTTGCAAGGGAAATGGATAACTTCCAGTCGAGATGAAATAATTAAGAAATTTGGCGAGCCATCATCTATTGTTCATTCTGCCGATGAACTGGAAAGAATAATATCATACGATCAGTATAACGTTACATTTATATTAAGAGAGAACAAGGTTACTGCTTATGGCTTTTATAATCCAGCTTATGAACCGATCCAGTTTGCAGAAGAAAAAAGACAAAAATAGATGTCTAACAACCGGATGCACATGAACGAGAGGCACAGGACACTTTTTCGGCCATGATTATGATTCACGGTCACAACAACTTATTGCAGTTGATTGTGCTTCATGCGCCTCGTCAGTCAACTTATCGTTGTACTAATTATCATTCATGGAAAGGAGGTGTTTATGAGAAAATGTATGAAAATAATAGTAAGCGGTCTCTTAGTCTTGCTATTTAATGCCTGCGCATTTGACTTAGTGCATGTAAAACAAATTCCCACACAAATTGAATCAACCCAATTGTCTCTAAGTTCATTTGAATTGATTGACGAAATAGATGTCAGCTTGGGTACTGGCTACAGTAGAAAGTTAAAAAAGGGGACTAAGTGGCATTATGTCGGCACGATTTCGTATGGAGATGTTTTTAAAACTAATGACCAAATATTAACTGTTGAAGCTTCAAATATACACGAAGCTTATCTCGTTGTTTCATCATCCAAATTGGTAGGATTCTATTTACCGGCAGAAAAGTCTTTTTCACCCTTAAACGATTCTAAAGAATTGAAGATAAGGGAAATAAACCCTATGCAGTAACATTATGCAAAAGGAGGAAGGCATGAAAGCATTGTCAAAATTAGTTCTTGTTCTGGCTGTCTTATTTATCATAGGAGGATGCGCTACGTCTGGTTCTAAATTTACTGAACTTTCACCCGCTATTTCTAACTTAGCTCCTGACTCTGGCAGGATTTATTTTTATCGAACAGGAATTTTTGGAGCAGCCGTTCAACCGGATGTGAAGCTAAACGGAGAAGTAATAGGAAGTTCTGTACCTAACGGCTTTTTTTATGTCGATAGACAACCCGGCACGTATGAAGTTTCGACTAGAACAGAAGTTGAGAGAAAACTCTCTCTTACTTTAGATAAGGGGCAAATACGCTTTGTTCGCCTAAATGTTTCTATGGGGTTTTTTCTCGCACATGTTTACCCCGAATTGATAGAGTCCGAGGTTGGTGGAAAAGAAATTCAAGATTGTAGATATACAGGACAGCAAAAATTATAAATTGAGTAGTACAACCAGTCGTTGGACATGAATGCAGACCACAGGACGCTTTTTCTGACTGATTGTGACTTGTGATATTCAAAACGGTTTCTTGCTCTTTCAAGTCATTCTGTGGTCTGCATCAATCAACTCTACGTTATGTGTCTAATGCCGTTTGACATTATTAACGCCATGCGATACTATTAGGCA
>DYJL01000065.1 GCA_020723105.1 Nitrospira japonica
CTGATTTTCGACAGTGCCTTTTTAAATATATCACATTATCAAATAGTTATTTTACGCAATAATTCTCTTGGCACTACCTCCATGCCAAGATTTCAAGAAAAATTATAGCTGGCGGATTGTTGCCGGCATTGCCACTCCTGTTGCACGAAATACATGACCGCAAACTCCCTCGCTTTGACTTCGTATCACAAAGCATTTCCCATCTTCTTCGATAATCGTCTCCTGGAGCGCCTCTAAATCCTGTTTGATATGCGCCCATTCGAATATATGGCCGGCTTTGTTTAAGCGGCTCTCCAGTTCTTTTCTCAATACCAATGCAAGAAAGCTGCAGAACACATGCCCCCTGATCGTTTCATCGCGGCGGTGAAATATCGGACGTGTTTCCAGCATGGTCTTCATGTCTCGAAATACACGTTCCACCTGCCATAGCTCCTTGTATTTCAGGGCTACTTGTTTCGATGACAATTCCGTGTTGGTCTTCAGCACCCATCTGCCGTCATAGCGGGCTTCCTGTTTGACCTTTTCAAAATCAATGGAAACGCTCCCTTTCTCGATCTTCAGATATTTGCGGTAGCCTTTGTTCCCAACCATCTGTTTGGGACCTTGCTTGATTTTATCCTTCAGCGCCGTAATGATCGCCGCCCGATCCCGTGCTTCCTTCCGGGCTTGACGTATATTGAGGCAGACAATATGCCGGCTACCGTTATGAACCACTTCCTTGACCCTCAAGGGGGAAGGGTCCTTCGACCTTAATCCTTCGGGGTACACCTCTTGGTATCGACCACCGCAGGTCAACACCTGTTCTTTTACCTCTTTTACACGGCGCATGCGGGCTCCCATAATGTAAAATAGCCCGCTTTCCGGATCTTCAAGATAATTTACATTTTCTGCACTCATCATGCCCCGGTCGGCCACGATACAGAAGCGTTTGATCTTGAATCGCCGGCGCATTCGTTCGATTATGGCGCGCAAGGTTTTGACATCCGATGTGTTCCCGGGCCACATCTCACAACAAATAGGCCTGCCCTTGTCATCGATCACCACTCCGACGATCATCTGGTTCAAATCCGGACGATGGTCCTTGCTGAACCCTTTTTGCCCCAGGCTTTCACCGCCGGCGCCCTCGAAATAAATAGATGTCGTATCGAAAAAAACCATATCAAGTTCGGAAAAAAGATCGCGCTGCGCGGAGAATATGTCTTCCTCAATTAAATCCTTGTTGCACCGCGGCGATAGGGAGTCATCGGCATCTTGTTCTTTCAACGCCTCTCCCAAAAACGCCATGGCCCGATAAAGGTGATGCAAACAAAGATCCTGAACGCCTTCAATGGCGTAATCAAGATGCCATCGAGTGCAGAACCGGTCCGATCCGGAAACCATCAACCGATGAAGCACCGTCAAAAACAACGCCCGCTCGACATTGAACTCATAATGGCGGTCGCGCAGAAGATTCAAAATAGCCGCTTGTATTCCGGTTTGTTTCCACAACCGCTCAAAGATCAGTGCTGGTCCGACTTTTTTGCTTGTCGCCGTTGGATCGCTCTGGCCTGAAAGGATGAGGAGTAGTTTTTCGGAATACTTTGAAAGAGAATGTATCAGTGTCTCGACGCGTCCTTTTTCCTGGAGTTGATCCAGCCGTCCGATGGTTGAAATAACGCGCTGTTTTACCTTCCCGCTGACTTTTGTGTTCTCTACAATTTGCAGGTATTGATATTGTCCGGATTTTTTCAATCGTGCGAACATGGGAATCTCCTCTGTAGACACTCCCTAATTAGACAATACAATCAATTTTGTCAATGGTATTTTTAATTTTTGTGGCACTACCTTTTAGAGAAAATTTTGATTCGACTCTAATTATTTCATCGAGTTAGGCGGCGGAAAAGGTCGAAAATACGCTTTCACTGTCGAAAATCAG
>DYJL01000066.1 GCA_020723105.1 Nitrospira japonica
CCGCGGTGCGCCACGAAGTGTAAAATAACTGGCATCTGAGAGTGAATGCATCGAAAGTGCAACCCAACACATCGATTATCGAGTCTTGTGCAGTGTCTGGTAACAGCCATTGTAAAGCGTAGACAGAGAGTTTATAGGCCGGAAACATATGTTGAAGTGATTGAGTCCCGTTAATTTTGTCATTTGAGGTGGTCGATGGCCTCGCGGCGCCAGAAGACAACACCATAACCAACGTTATATGGGTAGGACGTTATGGCACCTCCGGGATCGTAGAGCCTGGCATGTAAACAAAGTTGTTTTATAAACGTGGGAGATCCTATTGTTTCTCCAGGGACGGAGTATCGATTACAAGCCTAATAAGCAAGGAAATTGAGAAGAGCAATAGGGAGTCAGAGGACTCATAGTACCGATGAAACCGGGTAACTCCGGCGGAGGAAAGGGGTCCAGGTCATATTGATGTTGTAAAGGACACATAATGGATAACGCAGAGTATTCATAATTATGGAAACAAAATTTACAATAATAAGTAAGTTGTCAGCAAACAATCCGGAAATGGTGTTTAGTCAATTAATGCATCATTTTAATAGAGAGAATTTGCTGAGTTGGTATCACTCGCTGAAAGGAAAAGTAGCGGTGGGTATCGATGGCACGACAAAAGAGAAGTATGGTGAAAATCTTGACGAGAATCTGGAAGTGTTGCTGGAAAAGCTGAAAACAATGTCATACGTTCCTGGCCCTGCAAGACAAACCTTAATCCCTAAAGAAGGAAGGGGAGGAGGTACAAGGCCGCTGGGAATAGGCAATTTTGAAGATAAAATTGTCCAGAAAGGAGTGCAGCAGATACTAGAGGCCATTTATGAACCGTTATTTTGGGATAGCTCATATGGGTTCAGGCCAAAATTAGGCTGCCATGATGCACTTAGAGCACTGCGTAAGCATTTATACAGCAATTCAGTAAGGATGGTGATTGATCTTGATCTATCGAATTATTTTGGAACAATAGACCACGAGTTGTTGATGGAAGAATTGTCCAAAAAGATACGGGATAAGCGCTTTCTAAGATATATCCGAAGGATGCTCAAGGCGGGGATTCTCAGTGATGGAGAACTAACAGTAAGTGATGAAGGGGTACCACAAGGTAGCGTTTGCAGTCCCATATTAGCCAATATCTATGCTCACTATGCACTTGATGAGTGGGTCAATAGGATGGTTAAAGACCACTGTGAGGGTAATGTCGAAATTTTCCGCTATGCAGACGATGCGGTCATATGCTGTGAAAAAGCAAAGGACGCTGACAGCATTAGAAGAACATTACCTAAACGGTTAGCAAAATACAAACTCAAATTGAATGAAGATAAAACGAAAATAATCAAATTCAACCGGTTTGAAAGGGAAAACAGTAGGCCTTTTGACTTTTTAGGTTTTACACTGTATCTGGGACTAACCAAAAATGGAATAGTAATCCCCAAAGTTAAAAGTAGCAGTAAAAAGCTACGCATTAAACTTACAAAAGTAAATCTGTGGTGTAAAGAAAATCGCAGTGACTACCCATTGCTGGAGTTATGGAAGACTTTTTGCAGAAAGTTACAAGGTCATGTTCAATACTATGGTGTATCCTTCAACTATAAAGCGGTTCAATGCTTCATATTTAAGGCGGTGAGAATATTCTTCAAATGGATCAATCGCCGTAGCCAGAAGAAGTCAATGAATTTTGAGCAATTTACCTTGTTTCTATTGAAATTTCCGCCGCCTAAGAGCAAAATATGCCATGAATTATTTTGAAGGCCGAATTTTACAAAGATATGATCGTGAGCCTATTGCCTTAATAGGGCACGATGGGTTCTAACGGGGATTACCTCAGGTGACTGTGGTTTTTACCCAAT
>DYJL01000067.1 GCA_020723105.1 Nitrospira japonica
AAACGTTGGGATCAATATCAAGAGCGCGAAGATAATCGAGCTGAACAGGTTTTAAAGGACGTGCAAGGAGTCTTTTGTTTTTCATTTTTATGATCAGAATGGTGTGGAACTTTGTGGACATCATAAAGGCCGTTGGCCGTTTGGTTTTCCTTCGAACCCAACCGGTGATTGTGGTTTGTTCTTGATCAAGATACTGTCTCATGGTCCGTTCGATAAGACGCCAAATCAAAAGAGAGATGAGAAGGATCATGCCGAGGACTTCGATCCGTGAGTTCTTTTTTAAAAAAATGCTGTTAATGATCACGGGATTTTTGAGAAATCCGAAGTTCCGTTCGATGCCTGCCTGGTTTTTATACAACGCAAGAAGATCCTTGGGACTCCATGCCGTTTTTTCCATGGATGAAGAAAGGTTTGTAAGAAGAACAAAGCACCCGGCTTCAAGCCGCAGATTCTCAATTTTGGATTCATCTTCGATCAGCAGAACGTCGACGGTATACTCCAGCCTGTCCACGTTCCTTTCTTCATCGTGCTTCGGGCGGCCACGGCGGTATTTCCTGATCTCATTGACGGTTGTTTGGATGATGTAACAATCCGTCCTATTGGGTAACCGGGATAATTTTTCTGCCGCCGCACTGGCGTCTTCTTCACAAAAGTACGTTTCAGCCAGGATTTTTTTAACCCTTTTTTCGAGATCTTTTTTATTCTTTTCGAGGTGGTTGTCGATTCGTTTTTGTCTGCGTTTATCATGGGCGCTCGAGTGAACGACAATGGCCCGGTATGTCGTTTCAGCCAGAACCACGGTTGTATCAAAAGCCTTATAGCAAGCGGAAGGACGTTTGGAAGTCTCGTCTGTTTCGGCGATCACGCCCATACCCACCCACTCGTTGCGTTCGACGGCGTCGTTGATAACGCGGCCACATTCTTTAAATGTGGCGGGAAGGCGACTTAGAAATTTGATGTCCTCTCCGGCTTTCACAAGATTCTCGGTGGTGACGAATGCCGAATCCGCGACATAAACAAAGGCGTTTCGATCAATGCCGTGATCGGCCATGTGCTTTGAAACGGTTGTGAGCAGTTCGTTGTTCAATGTTTTGTCCGATGCGTTTCCGTCACGGGTCCTGCCGAAAAGGGGGATGTTGCGGTCAACGCAGAGCATCTCAATAAGAAACTGTTTCAAATCCGGTCGATGATCCTTGCTGTGCCCGTATGTGATTTTAAAAGGCTTATCCTGCATATCGTAGTCGCCATAAACGCGGATGGAGGTGGTATCGAAATGGGCCCCGGAAGTTTCGATTTGAAAACCGCCCACTGCATTCTGGCTCAGTTGCCCGAATATTTTTTGTGTGCCCCCTTCATAGATTTTATCCAGAGCCCTGCCTACGGTGTGATCAGAAAATCGCGAGGCCGGGATGGATTCTCCCAAAAGCAGTTCCGTGTCTTTCTCTTCAAGGAAATCCATCAGTCGATAGAGCGGTGAACGGCCTGACAATGTATCCAGAACCATACCCAGGACAACGGTTCCCGGTGAGATTTCCATGTCCGTCTCGACCAATCGGTTGATCGTTCCGACCAGGTTGATTTTTCGCGCGTATTCTTTGACTATGGGCAAAAACTGAACATCTGTGATGGTCATCGTGTCTAAGGCATTGGTTTTCATATCAGCTCCTTTCAAAATTGAATGTTCTGCTGAAAAGCCAATATCACCTATAAAAACGAATGTCTAGATTTGATCCTCATTCTATTTTACGAACAGTGTTTTATTTTCGATAAAACGTTATCGCACTGATTTATTTATATATTAAATTATCGCGGGTTTGAAATTCATAGTGCGGAAAGTGAG
>DYJL01000068.1 GCA_020723105.1 Nitrospira japonica
TCGTCTTTTTGCTCTTGTTTATCATACAGTGCCTCTCGTCAGTCATCAGGGCGTTCGGTCTAAAAGGCGGTATGCAAATGGGATTGTTTTCAAAGCTTTTCCATCGGAAGAATGACGAAGATAGTTTAAGAAGATTTGAGGCTGAGTTGCGTCGTTCCCATGATCTTCTTGATCCACCAGACCTTGGGATTACTTACAAATGCGAATGTGGGGTATGGCACAAAACAAATTTGAACACGTTCTATGTATTGGGGGGAGTTGAAGTGATGTGCGCCGATTGTCACGCAGTTTATTTCATTCCGCCTGAAATTCTTGATCACGCTAAATATTCTGCGACACAAACAAAGGCCGAACTAAAACCTAATTGGCAGCAATACTGCCGTTTTGTTCGACATAGCAAACAAACGGAACAACAGGTTGTTTCAGATGATCAGTCTCAATCTAATGCCAACAAAGGGCATCCTAAGACCAATCAGCTTGCTGGCGAAGAAAATTACCATCGTGCCATTGGCCTTGCGAATCAAGGCAAGTGGCCAGAAGCAATGGAGGAACTGAAACAAGCCGTGAATCGAGGGCATGCTAAAGCTGTGACCACTATAAGCAGAATGTGGTGTTCACAGTGTCGCATAAGAATTGCACAGCCTTCATCATCCAAGATTTCTGACTACTCACGATTCTGGATGGGAAAATGCCCGCGTTGTCAGAACCAAATGACATTTGATATAACTTAAAATATCGACATAGTAAGACTCTGCTTAGGCTGCTTGACCGAACAAGTCAGTGCAGTGAAATCGAACCACAGTGCGCTTTTTGGGCAGGTGTTCGGTTTGAGGTTAACAAATCAGTTTATTGCATTTTGATGAGGTTCAGTGGTTCGATTCACTGACTTCTACGTTAGGCATTACGGATTGCGGAAAAGACTTGCTTAACGCAATACCATATGTAGTATCATATGGATATGATAAAAATAAAGGTAGTTCTTGACACTAACGTTTTGTATGCCGGACTGTATTCTTCAAGCGGAGCATCCCATCAGATTCTTAGAGCAATTGATCGAGGGAAAGTAAAGATAGTAATATCAACGGCATTGTTATTTGAGTATGAATATATATTGAAGCGAAACAAGGCGGAATTGAGGCTGCCGGATCGAGACATTGAGAAGATATTAGATAATTTATGCAGATTGGGAGAACATCAGAAAATATATTTTTTGTGGAGACCATATTTATCTGATCCTGAAGATGACCATATATTAGAGGTGGCTGTTGCATCAGGGACAAAAACGATAGTAACTCACAATGTCAAAGATTTTAAGGGATCAGAGAAATTTGGAATCAGAGTTTTAACACCGAGAGAATTATTGGAGGAGATAAGATGAGTGCATTAAGCTTAAGGCTGCCTGATTCCATTCACAGGCATATCAAAGAGATTGCGAACAAAGAGGGCGTATCAATCAACCAGTTTATATCTTCGGCGGTTGCTGAAAAAATATCGGCAATCCTAACCGAAGATTATTTAGGTAGAAGAGCAAGGAGAGCTAAGAAGGCGGACTTCAGGAAGATACTGGATAAGGTTCCAGATAGAAAACCTCTTCGTGGAGACGAACTATAAAAATGCCTAACAAGTCGTTGGAGATGAACGAGGCGCACAGGACACTTTTTGAGCTATGATTACGATTCGAGTTCAAACGGTTCTTTTGCAAGAGATTATCAATCATGCGCCTCGTCACTCAACTCTACGTTAGAGGTTAAATAAAATCTTCACCATTTTGATAGGAGTTGATTATGTACAGA
>DYJL01000069.1 GCA_020723105.1 Nitrospira japonica
AACATCTATATGGCCTTAGCTTGTCAAGAAAAAACTTCTCCAATAGATCGGAATATGTAAAAAAGTAAAACTTCCGTCTTTGATTCAGATTTCTTGACAGCTAACTCGTTTGTTCCGACTTTTGTCTTCAATCGGCGAAGTCAGTTCATCAATTCCTGTGAAAAGGAATGATGATCTGCAACAAACATCTATAGAAGTTGACCGGTTTCCATACTGCTCTTTGAAAAACGGTTTGTCACGCTTCAGCGCGACGCTAGAATATATTTCGTTACCCATGCCCGGCGCAATCAAAGTTTATCGGCTTGGATCTCTCGATCCATCCAGTTAGGGTGTCACTCGGGCAAGGTGCAGAACACGAACATTAACCGACAAGGTATCTGCTTATAATAAGATTGGACTGGAAGCTACCGCCAATCAAAGCCAATGAGCTTCGGGCATATTGTCCATTCTCGCCTTGGTAGTCCGGCTACAAAAATTTGCGAGATATTCAGATCTGCCCATATGATCTCAGTTAGGCAACAAGCTGGTAACTTCCAATCCAAAACGTTACCGGCAAAAGAATTTCTCCATATCGAATGTCTTTTCCTTTTTGAGAATATAATAGATGGCCCGTCCAAGCTTATGTGTCAGAATTCCCAACGCCTTTCCTTTGTTGTATTTCCGGGTCATTTTTGCCAGATAGGCTTTTGCCTGGTCGGACTCTCTTAATAATAAAATGGTTGCTTCCTTGATTGCCCATTTAAGGTGGTGATTGCCGATTTTCTTGTTTGATTTACCGGCCCATTTGCCGTCCGATTCTTTTGTCGGCCGGATTAACCTCGCATAAGAGGAAAAATTCTGCACCGTAGGAAAACGTTTGATATCTTCCACCTCGTATAAAATGACGAGCGCCAGAATTTGACCGACTCCCGGTATGGATCGAAGCCGAAGAAGCGTATTATAATCATGCTGCTTGGCGGTTTTCTCAATATGCCACTCCAGTTTCTTGAGAATTTCATTGAGAGATTCAACCATTGCCAGGTCGACTTCGACACTTTTTCTGACAATCGGATCATCAAAGTGTTCGATCACCCCCTGGTGATTATATTTGCGGCAGATCTTTTTCCCAAACGGAGGTAAATTGTACTGGGTATTTGTATTCTTGATGTGAGCCACCAGCTCACCGGAGCGTCTGACAATATATGTGCGCCGTCTCATCAAATCCCGTGTGGCCCTCATTCTGGCCGGATACGGGTAAGCGATTGGAAAATTACCTCCTCTGATCAGCGAAGCGATTTTAAACGAATCGATCTTGTCATTTTTGGTTTTTCCGCCATGAATAGCCTTCATGTATAAAGCGTGACCCAGGATAAAAGGGATATTGTGATCCGCACACAGATCAGAGACCCAGTACCAGCAGAAAACACACTCGACCCCGATCACGATATCCTCGATATATGGGAAAATGATTTCAAAAAAGAGTTCCGGATCGGTATTGATGTTTTGATGTACGATGGTTTTTCCTTTTTGATCCAGGATACAAATGTACATTTTTCTTGCATGTAAATCGATACCGCAATAGTATTTGTGTTGTTTTTTGTAGAAATTCATTTTGCCTCCTTTTGGTTAAGGGTTATAAAAGATTGGGGAATCTATTTATAATTTATCTTAATATGCCAAAGGAGGCAACTAGTAGAAATATTTTCTGTGCGAGAATGGGCATATTTAGCTCGTCGGAGCACAGAAAATATTTCTACGGGTTAAAGGTACAATACCCCACTTTGGTGGAAGGCCATAACTATTATCAA
>DYJL01000070.1 GCA_020723105.1 Nitrospira japonica
GTTTGTCGTATTTTACACCTTATACGACTGTCCGATTTTTGGGGGCCACCTCTTATAAAAAAATAGGGACAGCTACTGTTTTTTCGGGGAGGCGCAAGCCTCCTTTTGTTTTTGACACCCCCCTGTTATTTTGATATTCTAAAGGCAGAAAATAATATATGTTGGAGGTAACGTGTTATGGAAACCACTACTTTTAATGAGGCTCTTGAGATTATTGAATCCTTGCCGGAAGAATAAAGAGAATCCCTTATTGAGATTATCAAAAATCGTTTAATAGAAGAACGACGGGATAGACTTGCTCTGAATATCAGAGAGGCAAGAGAAGAATATGCTCGGAGCGAAATCAAGAAAGGAACAGTAAGCGACCTCATGAGTGAGCTTTCTGAATGAGAGCGCTTATATGGAGCAATACCTTTGTTCGCGCACTCAAAAGGACTATAAAAAGACAATCAGCCCTGCGACAAGATATTGAAAACGCTCTTAACCTTTTAGCACAAAACCCTTTCGTTTCCCAGCTTGAAACACCTAAATTGAAAGGCAAACTTGCCGGTTCATGGGCATGCAGCGCCGGATATGACTTGCGAATAATTTTTGACTTTGTAAAAAATGACGAACAAAAAGAGGATGATATTTTTTTGATTGAAATTGGAATGCACAATGAGGTTTCTTAACCCGCCTTCCGCAGGAAGAGGTTAAAATATCTACATATCAAAAAATAAACGGCTAAAAAGTTAAACAAATCAATACCCGCATTCTGAGAACCGGATGTAGTGAAGAATTCCCCCCTTGAAGTAGCCTCATGGATAGTTCATAATTTCTGTCATGTATCTGAGGCGATATAGCAAGAAAGCAGATGGAGAAGAATATGGATACTGGTCGCTTGTTGAGTCAGTCCGCACAGCGCGAGGCCCGCGGCAGAGAGTGGTGGCAAGCATCGGAAAACTGCCTGGACTGGATAAGGAAGCAGGAAAAAACATTCGTTTAAATATCGAAATATACAAGAACGAGGATCGCTATCAGTGGGCGCTTCAGAGCGGCGGCAACTATATCTTGCGCACTAACTGGAAAGAGTCTGATCCCAAAACGATATGGAAGCGTTACATTCAGTTGACCGAAGTGGAAGATGCCTTCAGGACAGAAAAGAACGATCTCGGCATGAGGCCTCGGTACTGCCCCAAGAAAATTCATTGAGGAGATGCGGGAAGTAAAATCCCTTGATGTATTGCTTCCTGCAAAAGACAATACCATCAGAATGAGAGTGGTCTCTACACCTTCAAAAGAACTGAAGGTGCTGCTGCATAGGATGAAAATTCTTATGCCCAATAGAGCGAAGATTATCGAAAATGTAGTGAAGAAAATCGCCTGATCTGAAGCGTAATCTATTGAATTAATTTACTTTCAACTCTTGAACTGCGGAAGATGGGTCAGGTCCAAGACTGATTTAAAGAGGCAGTAGGACACATAGTTTCCTGCTTTCTTGAACCGCTCGATAGGACCGGTCTCTAATTTGATGGTCAATCCCAGTATCTTGCCTGCCCCGCAAACCGTTAAAAGAGACGAATTTGAATCTTCAAGATTGACTCGCTTCTTAACGGCTGTTTCAATTGCTTTAATCTTTCGGGTAAAAAAGTCTATGGCCTCCTTGCTGACTTTACCTACTAAAGCCAGGTCTTCATTGTCACCGACAAAATGCCCAAACGTAACATTTCAGCCAACCAAAAGGCAGAGGTGGCCCCCAAAAATCGGACAGTCGTATAAGGTGTAAAATACGACAAACG
>DYJL01000071.1 GCA_020723105.1 Nitrospira japonica
GTCTTTTTGCTCTTGTTTATCATACAGTGCCTCTCGTCAGTCATCAGGGCGTTATCAAGGAGGTCAAAATGAAAAGTATTATAACTTTTCTGGGAACATTGCTACTTGTCGTTATAGCATCTTGGCAATACGCAGAAAGTAAAGATGCTTTCATGAGTTGGGACGACTTTAGAGATGCGGTAGTTCAATTTTATGAAGAAAACAATATCGAAGGCAGCCACCCGGAACTAAAAGACAAAGAAATAATAGAAGTTGCCCCAAAGTATCGAGGAGTGTCAATTAAGGGGTTTGGGACGTTTGAAGGCATCGAAAGTGATGTAACAACTGAAGGCCAAATCATAAAATTAGATTTGTTAACCCCATTAGAAACACCTTTCATTGTGACTTGTAGAACATCTCCCAATGATGCTGCATTATGGAATAATATTACGGTGGGCTCCAAAGTCGAGTTCTCTGGAACTATAAAGATGGTTAGTACTGGATATGTTACGATCAAGCTCCCTTTAGGCGGTCAAGATAAAAGAGTTCAGGTTATCGCTATTATGATTTCATCTGTAAAACCGATATGAATATCGAAAATAATTCAGATAACAAGACATCAAAGAATAATAGACATAAAGAAATAAAAGCAATAAAATCAAAAGAATTGATAACAAGTCATTGGAAATGAACGAGTGCCACATGACACTTTTTCAGATGAGCAGCGACGTAAGATTTCCAAATCGTCTTCTTGCTCTTCAACATTCTCCAGTGTCACTCGTCACTCAATTCTACGTTATCTGCATAAAAATATAAACGATGTCCGTCTAATCTAAATATCATCAGTTAGGCGGAGATTGAGAGCAAGTAGGAAGCAATCCAAAAAAAGGAGGAAGAAAGACGAATGCTTAGGAAGTGGTGGAACAGCATAAAGGAGTTTTTGTTAGGTAGCGAAGTGGAGCGATCGATTAAAAAAGAACTATCGAAAAGAGAACTGAAAATGTTGGGAAACGAACAGAAGCACGGGCCAGAGAATTGCACACAAAGGCCTATACGTAAATGTGAAGGGTACTTCTCCAGAGTTGAACCAGGGGCTAGAGTTTACGTACCGAAAGCGTGCCGGTCTTGCTCACACGCACATATGTGGGGCACGTGAAAGATTAGTAGTGATCATCATTCGTTAAGAAACATTTAGGGTCAAAATATCAAGGGAGTATGAATGGGTAAAAGAGAATTACACGATGAAAACTATAAGAAAGCTGTTGAACTTAACAAACAAGGGAAAAAAGAGGAAGCTGCTGCATATGCAAGAACTGCTATTCAGTTGGCTAAAGAGATGTATGATATGGCGGGCATGCCTTATACAAAATCCCAGGCTGAGTACTTACTAGAAATGATAGAAGACCGTTAAATCCTCAAACACCTAAACCGTATTGCTTCTTAACAATGGTAACGTTCTCACACCGATCGGGGGTCTTCTGTTACGCAAGAATATGAATAAAACTTAAAAAAGCATAACAATGTCACGGCAAATGGGACGTTGAGTTATCCCAGGTTTCTTAGCATTTTCTTAAATTAACAGGACATTGATACCGTGGTGGCAATTGTCATCATTAGGTATTTTCACGAGAAGGCAGCAGATAACAAGTCATTGCAGTGAACGAGTACCACAGGACACTTTTACAGATGAGCGATGACTTTAGATTTGCAAATCATCTTTTTTGCTTTTTAACGTTATACTGTAAAATCCTTCCCGTCTCGAACACTAAATCCGGCGTAAGTCGAACACCGA
>DYJL01000072.1 GCA_020723105.1 Nitrospira japonica
ATGGTTTCCACCTTAATTCAGCCCCAAAACTGTCCAACCATTGGGGTCCACCTCTTTCTATTCAATGTGATTTGAGAAATGCCAATCAATTAGTTGGTTCCGCAAATTCAAGGCGTACAGTTTCTGTTGGTGGCGGATACACTATTGGAGCATGGAAAACTATCTTTGCAAGTGTTGCAAAAGATTTGGTAAAAGACCTCCGGGAACAACTTCAGAAATAAAAAATGCCTAACAAAACGGTGGAGTCAATGCGAGGCACACGACACTTTTTAGGCGCTGTAGTGTTTTTAGATTTGCGAAGGTCATTTTGGATGTTTACGTCCTACAGTGCCTCGCATGACTCACCTTGTCGTTAGACCTTAATAGTAGACACCACTCGTTAGACATATTGCGAGAAGCGTAAGGAAGATATAAATGATAGAGGAAATTCAGAAAATTATTCCATGGCTGACAGGCCTCCCTTTAATCCCTAAAATAATCTTGTCTTTTATTATTGTTTCCATTGCGATGTTTCTTTTAGCGCTAATCTGGAGCAAACCGCCTTACGCAGTTGATGAATCTAATCGGAAAGATAGAGCATCGGTGCATCAATTTAAAATTGAGATAAAAACACCGCCGAATAATTCTAAAGTTTTAGAGCGTCCTATTGTAGAGGGAGTAGTTGTAGATTCTTTATCTGATGTATGGGTTGTTGTTCATCCTTTGGAAACTTCAGACTATTGGGTACAGCCCAATGTATCTATAAAAAAAGATGGTACATGGAAAGTCCAAATTTATATCGGACGCCCAGGAGCACAAGATATTAATAAACATTTTGAGATAATGGCTATTGCTAATCCAGCTTCAAAACTAAAAGAAGGAGATATTTTAATTGGATGGCCAGAGGCTCAATGGAAGTCACCACTTATTGAAGTTATAAGACAATAGAAAAATAGAAGAAGGTCTAACAACGCGCTGGAGTTGAACGAGTGCCACAGGACGCTTTTCGAGCATGTTTTTGGTTTGAGTCGTTCAAAACAGTTTTTGAGTGAGCGAGTGTTGTTCAGTGGCACTCGTCACTCAGCTTAGCGTTAGGATTTTAAAAATGCCAATAGACTTTACTCATTTAGACAATATTCAATTGATAAAGAGTTATCCTCTTTTATTGAAAGAATTAAGAAGAAAAAAAGTTATAAGGAGTAAAAATATCGTAGGAGATATAGGAGAATATTTGGCGATTGATTACTACAATAAAACGCCGGGACTGCCGAATCTACAACCAGCACCCATTGGAACACAATATGTTGATGCTTTAAGTAGAGATGGTAATAGATATACTATCAAAGCTACAACAGGAAAAGTTACAGGTGTTTTCTATGGGTTACCTCCGTTGGGTTCAGAAGAAAATCCTGATAGAAATTTTGAATTTATCATAATTGTGTTATTTGATTCTGATTATAATTTAATACGAATAAATGAAGTGACTTGGAATGAATTTCTGAATTATAAGAAATGGCATTCAAGAATGAAGGCTTGGAATTTACCGATTAATAAAAAACTCTTAAACAATACGAAAACTGTTTTTATAGACAATAATAAGAAATCCTAACAAGTCAGTGCAGTGAAATCGAACCACACGACGCTTTTTGGGCAGGCAATGTTTTAGGATTTTCAAAACGGTTTTTTTGCTTTTTGATGAGCTTCAGTGGTTCGATTCACTGACTTCTACGTTAGATTTTACGAAGATTGAAGCAGATTGATCATTCAGGCCATATTTGG
>DYJL01000073.1 GCA_020723105.1 Nitrospira japonica
ATTTATTTTGCATTTGCTTATCTTTCATGCGCCTCGTCACTCAGCTTGTCGTTATCTGCTCATGACGGGCAGGGAAAGGGAGGGTTAAAAGCATGAATTTTAGAACGGTCACATTGTTAGGGAGGATGTTTAGGAAAATATTTATTTGGTTGTTTTTGCTATTTATTATTCTCTCCTCAGTTTCTTTTGCAGGTGTAATTCAACTACCTCAAACCGGGCAAACAAAATGTTATGACTCAGGAGGAGATGAGATTGCTTGCGCCGGTTCAGGACAAGATGGAGAACTTCGAGCCGGAGTGCCATGGCCTAATCCACGGTTTACTATCGGTACAGGAGCGGAATTTGATTGTATTATAGATAACCTCACAGGTTTAATGTGGCCACGGAACGGCAATCTTGCTGGTAACATGGATTGGTACTCTGCAATTGACTATGCCAAGGACTTAACTTTATGTGGTTATTCAGACTGGAGTCTGCCTAATGTAAATGAGCTTGAGAGCCTTGTAAATGCGGAAGAGCCGAATTCAGCCGCGTGGTTAAATACAAGGGGATTTTACAATGCGCAGTCCGACTACTACTGGTCGTCTACTACTCGCGCCTACGGCTCAACCCTCGCATTGATTGTTCACATGTGGTATAACTACGTAGACGACTACTATAAGGATAGTATCAACTTCTTTGTCTGGCCGGTACGTTCAGGACAATCCAGCACAGTTCAATTGCCGAAAACAGGTCAGACAGTAAGCTATCAAGCCGGCGATGACGGTGACCTTGAGAAGGGAGTTACATGGCCCAATCCAAGATTTTCCGTGAATGGAAACTGTGTAACAGATAATCTGACAGGATTGATGTGGACAATAAATGCAAATCTTGCCGGTTCTAAAACATGGCAGGGTGCTCTTGACTATTCTAACAATCTTAATTTGTGCGGATACTCAGACTGGCGTTTGCCAAATAGAAAAGAACTTATGAGCCTTATTGACCGCTCACAGTATAATCTTGCTTTGCCAGCAGAGCATCCATTTATAAATGTGCGGTCTGACGGCTACTGGTCGTCTACTACCGACGTTGGCTCCGCCACGTACGTCGCATGGATCGTCGATGTGGGGGATGGTAGCGTGAACGGCGACTATAAGGATGTCAACGGCTACTACTACGTCTGGTCGGTACGTTCAGTGGGTATGCCGGTTGAGAGTCCTGACTTAACTGTGACTGCATTGACTTTTACTCCTTCAAAAGTTATTAGAGGAAATAGTATCACAGTTATAACCATAACAAAGAATAATGGGAAGGGCTCTGCAGGAGAATCCACAACACGTTATTATCTTTCAGCTAACAATAAGAAAGACAAAAAAGATAAATTACTTAATGAAAGCAATACTGTGCAAGCATTAGATGTAGCTGCAAGTTCATCCGGATCAACATCGGTCACTATTCCGGCAAACTCAAAACCCGGAAGCTACTATATAATCGCTTGTGCAGATGATACAAAATCGGTAACAGAGAGTAATGAGAAGAACAATTGTAAGATATCTAAAAAGAAGGCAACTATTAAAAAGAAATAAACGGCAGATAACAACTGCGTGCACGTGAACGAGGAGCACACGAAGCTTTTTCAGCGAGATTACGTTTTATGTTGAGCAAACTATTATTCAGTACGTTAATACGATTCCGTGCTCCTCGTCAGTGACGCTGGCGTTAGGTACTCAAAGAGATAAGATTTATCGAGCAGATTAAGTCGTTATTTCGTT
>DYJL01000074.1 GCA_020723105.1 Nitrospira japonica
TTTGTCGTATTTTACACCTTATACGACTGTCCGATTTTTGGGGGCCACCTCTGTTTCTTGCTCTTGATAGAAGTTTCTTTTAAGACGCCTTTTGACCCTAATTATTTAAATAGTATTAACGCTGATATTTGGGAGGATCTACATCCAAGTTATAGATTTGATCGAGTATTAAGCGTTGTAAATAGAATGGGTTTTTATAAAGGGGGTAAGGATTATAATAACTATGCAGATAATCTTTGTAATTTAGTAAATTTGCCTAAGTGTAGTTTGATTAATGAAATCGGTAAAAAAATTAAATATACTCGCGGCATAGATGAAGTTGGCTTGAATTCTTTTCTTGACAGTGAAATGGATTCACTAACAAAATATGTGCTAAAAACACATCTAGTCGCAAACATTATTAATGAAAAATGGCCTTATGGTCCTTATTGCTGCGATGAAGAATATTTAAATTATTTCAATAATAATTTTAAACCACCATTTTCGATATTCAATAATGGATTTATTGCATATGCTCCACCTGAACTTTTCTTTCCACGATTAAAAGAGTTCTTAATGTATGTTATTGCTTTCGATCTAGAAAGGAACGCATGCTTCAACAATATCTTAATATTTAGAGACATTTTGCTTAACTCAAAGGAAAGTTTACATTTTTATCCTGAACATTGCAGTGATGATATGTATGCTGAAATATGCAGACAGATTTTGCAAGGTGTCTTTATGAGTTTTGGCGAGAATTATGATGACCACATGAATAATGAGAGCGATTTTATAAGATCAGTACCATAAGACGGCTAACAAGTCGTTGGACATGAACGAGGCGCACAGGACACTTTTTCGGCACGTTTTTGGTTTGAGGATTGCAAACAGTTTTAGGCAAGTTGATGAGATTCAGTGGCACTCGTCAGTGAGCTTACCGTTATCTGTAAAAAAATATAAACAATGTCCGTCTAATAATAATGTAATTAGTTCAGCATTATTTTATTACCAAAACAAAGAAGTTAGGAGACGATGTGAGAATTATCTGCTCAGATAGGGCAGCAACGTAATCTTGATGTATGCAAGAAAGGAGAATATGTTTATGAAAAGAGAATCAAAGATTAACGGATTTTTTTTGTGCATTCTCATTACCATCCTATTTTCTTCAGGATGTATGTTTATGGGTACGTCGTACAAAATGGGAACACCAATAAAAGAAGATACGGTTAAAATGATTCAGCCCGGAAAGACCACGAAAGAAGATATTATCCAGTGGTTTGGTATTCCTAATGTTATACAAAAACAAGGCGAGGAAGCAGCATCATCAAAACAAGGAGCTATGGTTGGCATGATGGGACCTCAGTTTGTATACCCCTCTTTTGACTTATTTTCATCAAAGCATAAAATTACAGAAGACCATCGGATTTATGGTTATACCTTTACTAAAATGGAAGGGAAAATGGTAACGGTTCCAATTATTGGTAAACAAGATATGGAGACTAAAACTGATATGTTATTGGTTTTAGTTAATGAGAAGACAGGTATTGCCGAAGACTATATTTTTAGAAAAGAGAATAAATAAAACAAACAGCAGATAACAACTGCGTGCAGATGAACGAGTACCACAGGACACTTTTGGGGCAGCATTGTTTTGAGGAGTGCGAATCGGTTTGAAGGCATGTTGCTATCTTGCAGTGGCACTCGTCACTCAATTCTACGTTAGGTACTCAAAGAGATAAGATTTATCGAGCAGATTAAGTCGTTA
>DYJL01000034.1 GCA_020723105.1 Nitrospira japonica
GGTTTCCACCTTAATTCAGCCCCAAAACTGTCCAACCATTGGGGTCCACCTCTCCCTGTAATGTTCAACAATCCATTGCATTGACTATTATAACATAATTGTTATGTCAATCAAGTATAAAAAGCCCTGCCTACCAAATGAAGATAAGCAGGGCATAACTTTTTACTGGTATCCTGCTTTTTTTAAATCGTTCATCTCCTTATCTGTTATTTCGACAAGCTCATAAAATCCCCATGAGAACTTATCAATAGCCTCTCCGGCCTCTGTTACAATGACCGGCTGTCCATAGGAACTTACAGCATGATCCGTTGTCAATCTTAACGTGTAAATCTCTCCTGTAAGGTTATTTTCTGCTTTCATATTTTTCCTCTCTATGCAGTAGCTATGCAGTTTATATTTGAAAATATATACAAAGTAAAAAGGTTTATAAAAATTAAATCTTATTCAAATGCAAGGAAATGTAAGGATTTATAAAGATATGAAAGGTAAGTTACTGAATAATGAGATACATGGCATTCAAGAGGTCGACGGTTCGATCCCGTTCAGCTCCACCATTTTTTTCAATGGGTTATGCATGTCGGTGTAACCTCTTTACCATCCACTGTGATAAAACTGTGATAATTTCCTGTCAGCTTGTTATCTAAGACTCCAACTGCATTCACTTTGTGACTGGGGGCAAGGTGTGCGTATCTAAGGGTCATGGTCAACGTCTTGTGCCCCAGGAGTTCTTTCACGGTTGTAAGATCGACGCCAGCCATTACCATATGGAAACCGTCAAGGTACAGGGGAAAGGCGACTGGAAGCCTAAGACGAATGAAGAGAGGATTATACTTTTGTGCGAAGAGGCGCTTGAGATATTAAAAGACCTTTTCAAAAAAAGAAAAGGCAGATGGGTATTTTCAAATACGGACATCCCCGTGAGATCCATTCAGAGGTCCCTCAAGACTGCTTCAGAGAAAGCGGGATTGAGCAAACATGTGACACCCAATATGATCCGCCATACATTCGCAACCCATGCCCTCTGGGCCGGAGCTGACATTAAATCAGTCATGGACATAATGGGGCATAAGAATATCGAGACAACAAACCGTTATCTGCATTCAATTCCAGAGACTCTAAAACGGACCGTTCAACTTGTGCAAAATTTTAAGACTGTTAAGTCACCTTAATTCCTCCCTTCATCATCCTCGCCTTCAGCAATGTCTCATTGACAACCTGGTCAACCATACGCCTTTTATAGGATTGCTCAATGCGCTTATCGCCGACTTTTCTAATGGACTTCATGGCAAGGTCCTCCAGATGGTTCATCACATACTTCAGGAAAAACCTCCGGGGTTTGCTGAAAGCCCCCATAGCCCGAGCGTGCTGGTTGATGAATGACTTTGTAAGATTTAAATTCTGAAAACAAATATTCAGTCGCTTCCCCAAGTTCAGAAAAGAAGAATTATGGGGAGGGGAGTTTTGGAGTGATGGCAATTACATAGGGACAGTAGGAGATGCAACAAACGAAGAAATAATTAAGCGATACATAAGGAATCAAAATATAGACAAATCAGAAATAGAGCGAAGGACAGGGCAACTGAAACTGTTTAAGATTTAAACGAGCATAAAGGATTTTCCGAGATACCCCGCCGTCTCTGCGGCGGGGAGGTTTATTCCTTCAAAAAGTAATACAGCTATATGATAATGGAGGACAAAATATGGAAGAAAAAATATTGCCTTTGCCCAAAAGAGGTCGAGTTCCCGATTTAGTAACATGATGTCACAAAAGCGGGAACTTTTATGGCTATTTCGGGACATTTTGTCCTAAGAAATAGTGGCTCATGCTTTACCATGCGCCTTAAGCCGTTAGAATTGCCTGAAGAAAGCATTGATAAGATCCAACTCACCCGGCTTTTTCTTTTGCTTCATCCGGCGACATCCCGGATCGGACAAGGCTTGGAAGATCATATTGATATATCCATGTTACTGAGCAAGGCATTCACCCGCTCATAAGCATCTCTCTGTATACGTGCCTGTTCATCGGGATCAACTACTTCTTCAAAATCTGCAACTGACTTCGGGCCGATGGCTTTTTCTGAGGAAAACTTTCCCGCGATCTTCTGCAAGCCTTCTCTGACTAAGCCATGATGCAGGTGGGGTTTAAACTCCTCTGCCAGCGCATCTACTCCCCCCGGGTAATTCAGCAGGCAATAGTAAATATCCCAGGCATCCTTTTCCTTCAGGCGGGTTTCCATGGCCATGCCTTTCATAACAAAGAACGGCACAATAGAGGCTACGCGAACAGTCACTGCACTTGATTCTAACTCCAACTAACGCTCATGCAATGAGCATAACTTACGATCATTTGTTTATAGCTGTCCATTTTGGTTTTATTACATCTCTCAGCAAAACTTCTGCAGCCTCCTCGCCTCTGCCTTTATACCCTTTCAGGTCAAGATAAACCTGCAAAGGCGTCACGATCCTGATATCTTCAATTATCTGAGTCCCATAAAAAACCCCTTCGTCATAAGGCCCGAGGAGAGTTATATTGGCCCCGCTCTCTACCTCTTTCAAATTCAGTAATGATGCCACATCCTCTCTGGTATTGTATATGTAAGCCATTGCACGAGTGTAGCGCACTGCAGGGGCATAACGCGCAGCGCCGGAGAAATCTGTCAGCGCATACTCAATACCTTTATCCCTGCAGAGTTTTGCAATGTCGGATTCTATTTCGGGAATGCTTTTCAGTGAATAATAATTACACACTTCATTCTTCCGGTATGTATATACATTAGTCCATTCTTCAAGCAGCAACAATGCAGATCGGGTGAGACGTCCTTGCTTGGTTATATGAGCCTTATTCAGAAGGGTGGGCACATCCCATGATTGAACGTCCGAGCGAATCTTTTCATGTCTGGAAGTTTCCGGTTCGTTCTTGATCAAATACTCGGCAAACCGCTTTTTCACAGCCTTTATGGCATTTGGATCGAGGTCGTCCAAAGTCGCGCCGGCTACCAATTCTCCCGACCAGTCTTCATTCTGACCGAGAGCAGCCCATAACCGAGCTTCCTTATCAGGGTGTTTGGCTAAGGGAACCTTGTTGCTATCGATGCGAATATAGCGTATGCCGTCGAAGGCCAGTGGTCGCTGCGCGGAGGGTGTATTTCCAGCATCACAACACGTCCGTCCAAATGGGGTAGTTCGTAAAATTCAAAATCCGGGCGGGGAACGATCTTTTGTGTCAGCCAAACTATCAGCGGCTGATTGCCTTCCCCTTTTGCGGTGAATGGATTGAAAGTTGTGCCATGCACCCCGTGTTTCTTGTTGTCAACACCCCATACCAGCCAAGCCCGGTCATGGCCGTCGAGAGCTGCCGAGTTGCCCAGTGCTGAGATATATTGTCCAATGTCGGGCGCATGATCCCAGTTCAGTTTAAACTCCACAGTTGCAATTTCGCGCGGCAGTTTGCGAAGCCGCTCAAGCGTTTCCAATAAGCCTTGCTGATTCATCCCTTCCCCTCCACAATCGCAATTTCCTCCGGCGTAAGTCCGTAGAGTTTGTAGACCATTTCGTCAATCTGCTTTTCAAGCGCGGAGGTGTCGGTGTTATCTTCCCCTCTATCAGAGCCAACAGTAGGTGCCTTAAGCAGGGATTGAGGTGTGTGTTTCTTTTTGGCGGAGAGGACTTGGCCGACGAGGTCAGTTAAGTTATGCAACCTGGAGTTTCTTTTCCATAGATTTAAGGACGTCCTTAAACATGCGGGATGCCTTAAACAGTTCAACACCTATAAGGTTGCCATTGCTGTCAAGCTCCATATTCACGCCGGGAGATATTTCTACAACTTCGGCTTCCTCCCCTTCTTTTGCAAGATAGAGAATGTCCTCTTCTTCATCATAAAAGACCTTAAAATCTTCCATTATATTTTCCTCCATCTTCCTGACTGAATACGGTTTTCTTTTTGCCCTTCTTTTAAAGGATGTATTGTTATCAGCTTAACATCCTCATTTTCATGCTTATATGCTACCATTATATCCCTTTCTTTTCCATAAATCCCTGTCTTCATTACTGCGATTATGTGTCCTGTTTCTGTATCTGTGTATCGCTCCTCTGCCTTTTCAAATATTCTCTGCGGCAGGTCATAGTCAAATTTTCTCAGGGTAATTCTTGTCTTAATGTGCTTTGAATATTTTATCTGCATTTCATCCCTTCCCCTCGACAATTGCGATCTCTTCCGGCGTGAGGTCGTAGAGTTTGTAGACCAGTTCGTCGATCTGTTTTTCGAGGGCGGATGTGTCAGCGTTCTTTTCTTCCCCTCTATTAAGAGGGGATCGAGGGGTGTGTTGCTTTTTGGCGGCGAGGAGAGTTTTCAAGACTCCGTTAACCTGCTGATGCAAGCAACAATTTTTTTGCAGGCAGGCTATTTATCTCTACATCATTGAGGTTCAGCACCTTGCTTGCATGGTCTATATCAATGCCGACTATATTATTACTTTCATCAAAATCAACGACTATACCTGGCGCGACCTCTATTGACTCCGCACTTGTCTTCTCAGACAGATCAATGTAAAGAGAATCCGTATCAGCGTAGTAATTTATTTTCACAAACAATCCCTCCTTTCAAGGCTTGAATCCTCTATCAAGGAAAGCATTATGTATCGTAATGCCGTCCTCCAGAGTAACTACCCTGAGGTATTTGTTCTCCATTGTTTCTATTTTACCCCAAAACCTTATTCTACCGTCAGATTGAGTTTCTTTTTTAATTGGATTTCCGATTACCTTCCTGCATATTTCAATCTTGAGATAAGGTCTTTTTCTTAAAATCTCGTTTCTAAAATAAGGTGTTGTTCTTTCCATAGTATACCATTATACCTTTCATCCCTTCCCCTCCACAATAGCAATCTCCTCCGGCGTGAGGCCATAGAGGGCATAAACCAGTTTGTTTATCTCAGCCTCAAGGGCGGAGGTGTCGGCGTTGGGTTCTTTCTTTTTGGCGGCAATGATTTTGTCTACGAGGATAATAAAAGGTTTCTGTTGATTTGCAGGAACATTAGGAATTGGAATATTTCTTATATGCTCAGGATAAATGTGATAGTCGCCTGCACGCAAGTTAGTGAGTAGTACAGAACCATATTTTGAGTTTAAAACTCCAAGTATGTAGCGTAAATCAACACCTCTCGATAACTTAACCATTTCTTTTCTAGAAAGGTTAGAATATCTTTTTATGCTTGCTGATATACTTTTGTTTTCAACACCATCTAAATCGTTCCATAAAACTGCCGAATACATAGAGTCACTGTGTAAATATTTTACTTCAGCATCAAATATCACCATCAAATTTCCCAGCCTATTGAACATCAACTTTGGTCTTTCATATAACTCTCTGAATGTCGGTCGACTTAGATTTCCGGGGCATCTTTTAGTGTTATATTCAAGGTATCTTTCTTTTTTTACCCTATATCTTTCTATATCTTTGGCCTCTATGTATTTACGACAGTGCGTATCGTCATAAGTTTCGCTAATCAAATCATCTTTTGAAAACTCTCCTTTTGCTGTATTTTCATCTGCATTTAATACCATTCCTTTGCTTATGTAACAATAATCACCCAGAACATTAAAAATGTAATGTCTCGTGGATTCTCTTTTTTCAGGTGTTAGGTTCCAAACTAAAGTATTTTTATCTTGAACTAAATCATTGATATTTTGAATAAATACCCTTTCTATTTTTCCGTACTGATTGATGTTTGAAACATAGCAAGAGTTTTGAGGTTTCGACTTTGTTATAAATGGGATACAGTTGCTAACGGTAGCATTTTCAAATACTTTTGTGCTATTCAAATCAACGATTTCTTTTAAACAGTAGTCATTAATTATTAGCTCCCGAAGTTTTAGTCCATAATTTTGATTGGTAAGGGGATATGGTACAATCATACAAAAAACCCCGTTACTTGTTAGAAGCTGTAATCCAAGTTCCATAAATGGAATATACAAATCCCACTTTTGATATAGTGATTTGTATTTTTTTGAATCAATAATCATCTGCCTTAATTCTCTATAGCTACTTACCATTGATGGAGCACTCACATACGGCGGATTCGCTATCACCACATCAAATCCCTCCTCAACCCCGAACATCCATTCCGAACTGAAAAACGGAGCTGCTTCTGAATCATCAAAGGGGTTCCACTTGTTTATCTTATTAGCAAACTCTGCGTCGAGGACTTTTTGTTTTATAAGCTCCAGCGACATGTTGTAGAGTTCTGCTTTTACAGAGTTGAACTCTTTCTTCAGTCTGTCTTTTTCTCTCTGCCCCATTGCAGGATCAAAGTACTTCTGCCTGACGCTGCGCAGTTCATTGAGTTTATTCTTGAACTCATGCAGGAACAATCCTTTTGCCTTGCCCGTCTCAACCTTGTGAATGAATTCATCATACCCCAGATCAATCAGTGAATTGGCGGTGACGAATTTAAAATCAAGATTCGGCAGTGGCTTGATGTCCTTCGGGTCTTCGTCAACCATCAGGGAAAGCCAGCAACGAAGTCTGCTTAATTCCGTTGCCATCGGCTGTATGTCAACTCCGTAAATCGAGTTCTCAAGGGTCTTAAGCTTAAGGTCATAGAGCGACGCTTGCGGGTCTAAGACGTGTTTTAACTCCACTATCTTTTGAAGCATGCTGATGGGGAATGCGCCGGAGCCTGATGCGGGATCAAGGACCTTTATCGCATTAAGAAGCGCCAGCAATTCCTTGCTGTAAGGTTTCAGCACATCCGACAGTACGGCAGTGCGTACAAAATCTTCGAGGGCTTCTTCAAATCCCCCCTCGCCCCCCTTTGCTAAAGTGGGGGACACACCCCTAACCCCTCTTGATAGAGGGGAATTATCTGAAAGTCCTGCCTTCAGATACGCGATTAAACTCTCTTCAACCATGAAATCTACAATCTCTCTCGGCGTGTAAAACGAGCCGGTAGATTTTCTCGCCGATTCGCCGGTCTCCGGATTTATCTCCGCAAGCAGATTCTCAAATATCCTGCCGAGCATCTCCGGGTCAATTGCGATTTCCGCACTTGCCGCAGTGTTTTCATCTATGGTGAAATTGTATTTCTCAAGCGTATTGCCGAAGAAGCCCTCAAACCATTCATCAGGTATATACAGGGCATAGTTGTCTTTGCAGTCCTGTTTCTGAGGCTCAAATAATCCGCCGTTCAGGAACGGATATTCCTTGATTGACACAGGCAGGTCTTTCCTGCGCTCTTTTACAGGCGTATTAAACACTTCGAAGAACAACAACTGAAGCAGGTCGCGGTAATAATTCTTATTGCTTCTTACTGCCGCTGAGGACATTACATCGTCTTTTATAATTCCCTTGCGTTTCAGAAACCAGCAGAAGATTATCCTGCCAATCAATCGGATCGCAAACTGGACCCTCTCCTGCTCATCTGTCAGGACGCCTTTGCACTTAGGCAGTTCCTGCCTGATAAGTTTATCGAATACCTCTTTGATCTCCGCATAGAACTTCTTGTTGACAATAGAGATGTCGAAGGCTTCCCATATAGCCTTATAGAGGCCTGACGGCTCTTTGATTGTCTGGAACAAACCGCCGGTGTTGAACTTTCTTTCAACCTCGTCAAGTATATAATCATAGGTCTTAAACCACTGTCCCGCCTCAAGAGGAAGAGTTTTTAGCCGTATCTTCTTGCCTTCTCTTCCTGAAATAACAACCTTCAGGACATCGGCGTTCCTGTTCCCGAAAAACCAGATGATATAACGGTCGGCAGACGCACCTCCTACAAACTTTCTGGTGATACGCTCGATGACCGGCTTGGGCAATTTCTCGTCTTTCAGTTGCACATAGAAAAAAAGGAGCTGGGAAAGATCGCCCGGCATTCTACATATGGCTCTTATGTCATGCTGATTTTCAAAAGACGGATGATCTGCAATTAACCTCAAGGTCTCAGAACCAAACAGCGACTTCTGCATGTCATAGGGCAGGACGCTGTCCCAGTTTACAGGCTGTCTTACTCCGAACTTTTCAATCAGGGCAGTGCCTAATTCTCTGTAGGCGAGTTTACCTGTATTGGTTACAAGGTCTTTTATGTTCATGCGGGGATGTCTTCGACCCAGAGGATGTATTTTTTGAATGGAGTTGCTTTGAGCGAATTATAAAGTTTGAGATCGGCGGTAACCATGCGGCAATCATTTTTTACGGCAAGGGCAACATAGAGACTATCGTAGAAAGACCTTTTTGTGCGGCATGCAATATCAAACGCCTCCACTGCAAGCTGGGATGTGTCCCAGACTTTTATGGAAAGCGCCTGTAATTCACTCAAAATGGTAACAGCCTTGCTGTGAGAACATTCAGAGCGCAGGACATATTTCCATAAGATATTGCCTGTTTCCGCAAACAGGAGGTCAGGGCAGTGAAGTGATACAGCAAGAAGAGGCAAGCGGGCAGCGTGAATGCTGTGCTCTTCGGGAAGATACCATTTTAATGCAACGCTGGCATCAATAACATATTTCATTAACGGTCCCTGTCTTCACGTATCAACTTAACGCTGTCTGAAAACTTTTTGTCTCCAAAACTCTCCCGTATTCTCTTGGCCCGTTTCATCGCTTCTCCCCATGTTGCCGACTGCGCGGCCTCTTCGAGAATAGACTTGGCCTCGCCCTGAAGCGAGCGTTTATGCTGTTTGGCGCGATCTTTAAGGCGTTTGATAGTTTCGGGTTCAATGTCCCTTACAAGTATTTGAGCCATTGCTTGCCTCCTTATTAATTGGTGATAGCATTATGATAGCAAATTGACTTGCCTGACGCAACTCTATTCAGCATGATAGCCGAACCACAGTTCCGGTTCAGGAGCTTCCTCCGGAGGCTGATTCTTCATCATGTTGGCGCTCAAAATGGCTAACGTGTCAAGCAAGTCCAATGATACCTGATTGTCATATCTCCTGAGATAACTCCTTATCCTGCCTTCCATAGCCCGGTTATTTGTCGTAAGCAGGTTTTTCAGACGGTTCATATTATCAATGGAATAGCGGTCGCTGTTTTCCTGTAAAAGCTTCAGCAAGCCTTCTTTATATCTTGCCAATGATGTCGCGCCGCCTGTTTGTCTCACTCCCATGAATGATGCGAGGTCTGCATCTTCAACCGTATCCCTGAAGGCCTTCTCCGCTTCAAATATCTCCATTGCCTTTTTTGCCAGAGCTTCTTTTTCTTCAAAGCTTAATTTCTCAACCTTTCGCTCGTTGTCAAAACTCCTTATCTGCTTCAAGGACTTTAACTGATTCGGCTCCTTTGACGCCTTGACATCGGTCCTGATGAATTCAAATTCGCCTTTGCCGACATTGAAGACCATCATTTTCTCGTTTCCTTTCAGTGAAGGAAGTCCGCACCATTTATTGAAGTTGAGATTCAATATCTTTTCCTTGTCCTCATCGGAAGCCTTTCTCATAAATTCTCTCAGGTCGTTTTCAAAAGCTTCGTCAAAGGCAAGATCATTTTCTGTTTCAAGTTCTTCAATTGCTTTCCTTTGTTCTTCACGATCCCCGGAATAAATTTTATCGATTAATCCAAATTGCTTCTCAGTAATCTGCTCGCCCAGGATGCTGCTGTCAATGCCGACGCTGTAACCAATGATCTTTATTTTTTCCTGAAGCTTTTTCATAAGCCTCAGGAATTTATCGAGCTGGTCCTCCGGCCTGAAATTATAGATATAAATTTCCTTAAATGTTGAGCCGAGCCGGTTTATCCTTCCGTTTCTCTGTATCATCTTTATAGGGTTCCAGTGGAGATCGTAGTTAATAATAATCCCGCAGTCCTGCAGGTTCTGTCCCTCGCTTAATACATCGGTACTGCAAAGTATTTGAAGCTCAGCCTGTCCGTTCACCTTACCGTCAATTACCATCTGCCTCTGCGCCTTTGGTGAAAATCGCTGCACTATCGCCTGCTTGTTTCTTCCGGTCTTGCTTTTCAGGAATGCAATCTGGTCTCTTCCAATGCCAAGCTCTGAAAGAAAGGCGTCGTCCAATTGCTGATTCAGATAGTCTATGGTAGTTGCGAAATAAGAGAAGATAAGGACCTTCTGCCCCTTAAGGGTCTTCAAGCGTTTTTTCAGTTCTGTCAGCTTAGGGTCAGTCTTAATATCGCTGAGGACTTTTTTGATAAGATCAATTATCTCCTTATCCTGCTTGATGAATGCTTTGATATTTTCAATTTTATAGTCTTCATGACTAATGTCAACGTAGGCGCTCTGACTTCTGTAAGCGTTATCATTTTTCTTTCTTGTCTGTTCCCGCTCTTCAAACTTATCAATTTCCTCAAAGACAAGTTCCATGACATCTTCATCGGGTTCTTCTTCATGCCGCACGATGGCCTTTTGAATTATTACAGGCTTAACAATTTTCTTATGGTCTAAAAACAGCTTTTCGAAATTAAGCAGATACGATTTGTATTTCTCTATCCGCTTGCCGAAGGTGTAAACGGATGAATCGAATGATTTAAACATCGTTACCTTCATAACACCGGTCAGGCTCTTCCTTGCGTTTGCCTGTATTGACTCTTCCTCTGTTTTTATGAGCTTCTCTGTCAGATAACTGTAGGGAATTAATTTTAATCCCTTGATCGCCCTGTCAATGAAGTGGAATATGGATTCAAATTCTGCCCGGATAGTTTTCCTGCGCTTTTCAAATTCCCTGAGTTTGAAAAATTCCTTAATGCCTTCCTTGTCCTCAACCTCTTCATCGGTTTCAGAAAAGTCATCGGTAAAATGATCATGAAGGAGTTTATTATCCTTCTCAAGTCCCATCAGCTTCTCACTGATAGCTTTTCTTACCGGTTTGCTGTCTAACTCATAGAGGACGTTTTCAAGATTCTCCTCAGGAAAGATAATCGGTTCGCCATTAAGCAATGCGTCAGGGAAATCTTTCTTCACCTGATGCTTGGTCCTTTTCACCATGATCTTGTTCAGAATAGGATAAAGGTTTGCAAATACATCTTCTGAATCTCTCAGCTGGAATTCCCGCTGGGTCGTACCGAACAGAGACGGTATGTTAGGAATTCCATAGTGAGAGAAGAATCTCTCGTTACCGCCCTTTGCGAGCAATATCTGGTTGGCGAGGTCTTTGATGCCGTTATTAACCGGCGTTGCAGACAGCATCAAAACCTTTGGCAAGGCATTGCAGTACTCTTTATCAGTAATAAGCGTCAGGAGGTTTTGAAATGATTTACTCCCTTGCGTCTTGAGATTGTGACTTTCATCTATTACCAACAGGTCTATTGCATTTTCGCTCTTTGAAGCAAGCTTTCTCCGCAGCAAATCACTTCTTATTTCCGCAAAGTTGTCTTCCTGCGAAAACTCCGTAATAGAGTACACAGGAGCGTTCACTGTGATGTCTTTCAAATGGTTTGTCCAGTCATCACGCAAAGAAGCAGGACAAACAACAACAACATTTTTCCTTTGAAAATAGCCATATTCCTCAATAACGTTCTTTGCAATAAACGATTTGCCTAATCCAACACTGTCGCCTAAAAGACACATCCCGATCTTATCGTTATTCAGCTTTGCCATAACCTTGCGAAAGCTCTCTTCCTGAAACATTGTAAGACTGACCCTGCTCTCAAATCTTGCCTCCGACTTGAGCTTTTCTTCAATCTCGATATCCTCACCGTAGATTTCGTATAGAATCCTTATATACATCTCATAAGGGGAATAGGTCATGTCTCCAAATTTGCTGAGGCCTAATATCTCAAGCTTGAACTGCTCATTCCAGTCCATATTCATTTCATCATTCCAGACTTTTTCAAACCAGCTCCGATGGCTTGGGTCCTGCGTATCGCCCTTTGGCATATAATTCACTATCCTGTGATCATATTCGACATCATTCAACTCGGTGTTTCCCGTCAGGCCGTTACGCGTAAAATTAGAACTGCCGATGATACCAATAGCGTTTTCTTTTTCTGAGCCGATTAAATAGCACTTGGCATGAAGGAATCCTCTTTTGTAAAGCTTTATTTTTATACGGCTGGTATCAAGATATTTAACCAGGAACTTTGCCACGTTTTGATACTCCGGTTTAAAAGGCAAGTCCCTAAGATCATCTTTGATATATCTCTCAGGAAACGAGGTGTCGAGTTGATTAATCCTGACCTTCGGTTCCTCTCCTATCAGAAACCGTATTTCAGATGCCTTATTAGCATCTAAAAATACTTCAAATGCAGGCAGCATTTCTAACATCCCCGGAAGGTCCCAGTATCCGGTAGCAATCGAAAGTTCAGAATATTTATTTGAAGTGAGGAGGTTGGTTAGGTAAGTTTTAATCTGGAATTGAGGAGCTGAATTATCAAGTAATTTTGGATCATTCATCTAAATTTAAATGTCTCCTTTGCCACCACAAACGAAAATAAGAATCAGGTCACGTTTCTTGAATTAGTCCCTGCCTTTTTTCCTATAAAATCGAATGGTTAATTTTAATCTAAATCACTCTAAACAGCAAGAAAAAGGGGAAAAACTGTCAAGCCAAATTAAAAAAATTTTAAAATCTTGTAAAGAGGATTCTAAGCGCGTAAGCGGGAAGGGAGGAAAGGTAGCTATCTGCATTCAGCGGCCAGTTTTCAGCCAATTTGAACATAGATGATCTATGCGTACTGCTCCACTAACTTCTTTCGTCATCCCTCACAAACAGCGCTGTCAAAGGCCTGTCTGCCAACAATACCTTTTTCACGAAGGAAGTCGATTAAGCTTTAATAGATGTTGTTTTTTAATTCAGGGATATTGTTGAACCGTTTATATTTATATCCAATATCCTCATCTCTGATTTCCGAGATCAGCTTCTGAAGCCTTTTGTCACGTTTCTTGTCATCCTTTCCTTTTATGTAAATCAGGATATCCTTGCCTGCGCTCTGAGCCTCACGGAATTCCTGCTCTGTTGCAGAAAGACTATTTTTACCGGTCACTCCATATTCATTACCTAATATCCCAAGATATATATCACACTTGCGCACTTCATCAATATAGGCTGTTTTGGCAGATTTACTCTTGGCAGGAGAATCCTCAAACAAAAAGACCTTAAAATATTCCTTCAGTAAAACATGCTCGGCAATCAGTTCCTTCACAGCAAACCGCTCTTCTTTTAATTCTTTCTGAACACCGCTTACAAAGATTTTATATTTCATACTTAATTCTTATTCCTATCCTAAGGTCGTATTATTATATACCAGAAGTAACATCAAGACAGGGACCGACAAATCTTTCCTCAATTAATTGCCCTGTAGCGATGTTCTGTAACAGGTAAAATCGTCAGGTGTAATACCAAAATGATAATGTCCTAAACCACCAAAATAAGAATGTCCGGTATG
>DYJL01000014.1 GCA_020723105.1 Nitrospira japonica
GTCAACGATTTGTTTTTACTTCTACCTACGGTAACATTTTTTATGAGTCAATTCGAGAGGACTAAAAGTATTGACAGATTTACAACCAATAATTTATACTTTTCAAACATTCCGATAATCTCGCTTTTAATTTTTAATATTATTAGGAGGATAGATGAAACAGCTTCATGAGATTAAGAAAAAATTACCGCTATTATTACTGTTTGGTATCTTAATGTTATGTTTGGGTTTTGTACTAATAAATTGTGGTAAGGGCCCGCTGAGTAAGATTATCAATTCCGATGCCGGACAATTTGCGATTGATTTTGGTGATACATCGAATGGTGCGTCAAGCGCAGTTTTCTTTGTGACTGAAGAACTTCTTAAGAGGCAGGGTACAGAAGTGACTGTAGAAGCCTGGGTTAAAAGAAAAACAGCAGCCCTTAATGGAGCTGTGTTCTCACGTCATAATGCAGAAGGTGTATTTATGTGGATTAATGATAATGAGCCCAAATTTGCTATAAGATTAGTAAGTGGTACAAGTACAGATTTCGTTGTCGAGAGCAATGTTTCGCTATCTGCAAATACATGGTATCATCTTGCAGGCGTTCTTGCTAATGCTGCGCATTCTCATCCATCAAGTACAAGCTGTTCACCGACGGTTATGGCTGAAACACCGCATTTAGATATTTATGTAGATGGAGAATTTAAAAACTGTGCAACGACAGGATCACGTTCTATGGCTGATTTAACATGTACTGCTGCTACCTTAGGTGGTGGGACATGTGAAGGTGATACTCTTGGTGTGGGTGTCTTGATAGGCAGTGCTTCTTCGGATGGCATGGGAAACACTTTTAATAGCATAATTGATGAAGTCAGATATTGGACTGCAGAAAGAACAGAGACGCAAATACAAGCCTGTATGAATCAGGAGCTTATTAGCCATAATAGCGGAGATTGTGGTGTAAATAACAGCAACCTGGCAGGCTATATGCGGTTTAATGAAGGCAAAGGATCTGCCCCCTCTGATTGGACTGGTTTGGGTTCAGGAAGTAAAGAAAGTCCTTCCGGTACGATTGGCTGGGAAGGAGGTTGGGTGAGCGGAGCTCCTATTACAAGGAAAGATTAATTAACTGAAAATAATTTAAAGAATTTTTAAAAGGGAGACGTTTAATCGTCTCCCTTTTTTTATGTGCAGCCTTAACTAATTTACTTCTTATCAGGTTCTTTTAAAACATATAGAGGCTTTCGCTGGCTTTCATGATAAGAATTTACAAGCATTTCTCCAAGAAGCCCCATTCCTATAAGTTGTATGCCAATAATAATGAGGAGAGTCCCAAGAAGGAGCATTGGTCTTGTTCCTATCGGATGTCCTAAGAACCATTCTATGACAAGATATGTATTAATTATTAATCCGAGAATTCCTGTAAAGAGACCAATGGGTCCAAAGGCCTGCATAGGTTTTGTGGAATATCCCTGCAGGAATTTTACTGTTATTAAATCAAGAATTACCATCAGCGTTCGTGAAATCCCGTATTTTGATTTACCATGACGCCGTGGATGATGCATGGTTTCAATTTCTTTTATCTTTACCCCATACCAGCTTGCAACTGCAGGAATAAACCTGTGCAGTTCCCCATAGATATTTATATTTTTTACAACATCAGCTTTATATGCTTTTAAACCAGAACCGTAATCACGCAGTTTCACACCGGTGACCTTGCTAATAAGCCAGTTGGCAATTATAGATGGAAATCTTCTGATAATAAACGGATCCTGCCTTTTTTTTCTCCAACCATTGACAACATCATAGTCTCCAATCAGAGAAACTAATCTGGGGATGTCTTCTGGATCATTCTGGAGATCTCCATCAATTGTAACAATCACATCGCCCTTTGCATGATCAAAACCTGCTGCCCATGCAGCAGCTTTGCCAAAGTTACGCCTGAAACGTAACAATTTTACTTTTGAATCTTTTTGTTCATAGGGTTCAAGAAGATTCAGAGTTTTGTCAGTACTTCCGTCATCAATGAACAGAAGTTCATGATCGTAATTTTGTGTATTCATTACAGACTTGAGCGCAGCATAAAGTTTCTCAATATTTTCTTCCTCGTTGTGTAATGGAACAATTATGGTTACTAACATATTTTCCTTTCTTTCAGGCAAAAAAAGCATAACGTCCGTCCATTAATGGTGGGGGAGAGGGGGTGGAAATGTCGGCAGTATTCCCTACGCAAGAATAACAAAATTATACCTTTGAGACAAATAGTTCATTATAAATTATTCTTACACTTTCTATTGCGGAGACTTTATATGGATATATCCTGTATCTGTAAACATACCCTTTCCAGAATTTCCTGATCCTGTTATAAATAGGACGCAGAGGAAGTTTTATCAGAACATTTTTAATCAGAGGCATCAGTGATGGAAATTCTACAGCAACTCCCAGAAGATGCATGAAATTTTCCAACTGTCTCCTGTCTTTCAAGGTAAGAATAATCCGCTCATGGTAAGTTTCAGGATATTGTATGCCAGGATCGAAAAAGCCGTTAGCTACTGAATAGTCATATATAGCCGTTTTGGGATATGGCGTGAGCAAAAATGCATCACAAAATGTCGGTTTGCATTGTACGGTCAACGCCCATGTTTCCATAGCGGTTTCAAGGGTTTCATGGGGAGCACCAATAATATTGTATAAAGAAAATTTTACATTTTTATCTCTCAATATTTTGATTCCCTTAACAATCTGTTCTTTACTCATTTTTCTATTTAACACTTTGTTTCTTATAAAGTCATTACCTGATTCTATCCCTATTCCAATATAATATAATCCGGCTGTTATCAGATCGTCAATTACATCTGCATTAATAATCTCCGGTCTCATGAGGCAATAAAATGGAATACCTATCTCTTTAGGATACTTCTCTGAAAATTCTTTTATCCATTTTTTATTTACTGTGAGAATCTCGTCTCTGAATATAAGATATTCAATTTTTGGATAATCTCTTTTTAATTCCTTTAATTCATTAATGACATGGTCCACGCTCCTCTGACGGAAAACAGGATCTCCTTTTAGTCTCATTTTATGCAATTGGTGGTTATGGCAATACGTACAATTAAATGGGCAGCCTTGACTGGTCATTACTGTTGCTGTTCTTGCGAGCTGATAATCTTTATATCTATTGTACAGACTTCTATCAGGGGGTGGAAGAATATCAAGATTTTTTATAAGAGGACGTTGCTCATTCTTATATATTTTTCCATCAACCTTAACCCACCAGTTTTTTACATTTGTTATATCTTCTCCTTTTTCCAGTTTATTAATAAATTCTGGCATGGCCTCAAACCCTTCCCCTCTGCATACAGCATCTACTCCATCTTCTTCAACCATTTCAGGGGAAAAAGTTGTATGTGGTCCTCCGAACATAGCAAAAAAACTATATTTTTCTTTTAGTTTTCTATTCCAGTCTAAATATGTCTTGTGTCCTCCGCTAAAAGTAGTATATGCAACTATATCAGGTTTAAATTCCTCAAAGGTTCTTTCAACTTCCTTATAATTCACCCCTGCTATATCACATTGATGTCCGTGTTGTTTCAGGACTGCAGAGAGCCACATGGGACCAAAAGTAACGAATCCTCCGCTTAATAACATAGTCCTGTCAATATGGGCTATAAATAGAATACGACTCATAAACCCTTCCCCCTACGATTCTCAATAGATTATAGTATTATAAAAATATATTATTTATAATATGTAATCTAATTTTTTATTGTCAAGTTGCTTTATATTGTTTAATTTAAATGAAATAAATTTTACAATTAATTGTAATTCATTTATCCTAAAAAAGTCTAAGAAATAATATGTTAAGGAAGAGGTAATATAAAAATGACAACTGAAGGTTTATTAAAGATATCCGAAAATCCTAACTATAAGAAGGTAATACTTCTTGGAATGGATGGGCTGGATCCAAAGATATTAAGTTATTTAATGCAGAGAGGGGAGTTGCCGAATTTTTTAAGACTTAGACGGATGGGGGGGTATTCACCGTTGATAACCAGTAATCCAGCTCAAAGTCCTGTTGCATGGGCATCCATTGCTACTGGTAATAACCCCGGGTACCACGGTATATTTGACTTCTTAAACAGGAGAATAACTGATTATATGCCGGAACTGGCTATATTAAAAATCAATCCTAAAAATATTTTTGGAAAAAGAGAAGCAATGTTTTTACCTGTTATGAATGGAGATACATTCTGGGACTATACATCAGCTCAAAATATCCCGTCGACGGTTTTGAAATGGCCTATGACTTTCCAGCCAAGACAAAATCAGGCAAGACTGTATGCAGGACTTGGTGTGCCAGATATCAGGGGTGGTCTTGGTAAATACGCTTTCTATACATCTAAGGATATTACTAAAAATGACGAAGGTTATGAAAAAGTTATAAAAGTACATATAAATGGTGATCTTATTAAAACTCATGTGTTTGGCCCTAATATTTCCAAACTAATGTCAAGAGAACTTGCTAACACAGAAATGAAGATTAAAGTTCTGTCCGAAGATAGCGTTGAGATAACCATAGACGATAAGATCGTTTTAATAAAAAGAGGCACATATAGTGGTTGGATTGAGGTTAAGTTTAAGCTTGGAATGATGAAGACAGCATCGGGTATTGTGAAATTTTATTTAAACTGCGTCAAACCGGTATTTGAATTATATATGACAGCGGTACAAATAAACCCGAGGGATCCTGCATTTGTAATTTCAACCCCGGATGATTATATAAAAGAACTTGCAGATAATTTGGGTTGTTTCTATACACTTGGCATGCCTGAGGATACAAAAGCTCTTGAAGAGGGAAGAATAGACGAAGAGGCTTTTATAACAATGTGTGATGAAATCATCTATGAACAGGAAAAAATGCTATGGCATGAATTTAATAAATTTAAGGAGGGACTGCTTGCTGCAGCATTTTTCTCGACTGATCGGATACAACATATTTTTTGGGTTACAAAAGATCCCGAGCATCCACTTTATGACAAAGCATATGCTCATAAATACGGGCGGGTTATTGATGACTATTATTGTAGAATGGACAGAATTCTTGGTGAAATTATTAACCACGCTGACGATAAAACAGCACTTATGGTTTTTTCGGATCATGGCTTTTCTACCTTCAGACGGGCTGTACATATAAATTCATGGTTGGTCCAGAATGGTTTTATGAAACTTACTCAGAAAATACCCTCAGACGCAAAGGATGGAGGTGGTCTCTTTCAATATGTGGACTGGAAAAAAACAAAGGCTTATGCTCTTGGTTTTGGGAGTATTTATTTGAATATAAAAGGTAGAGAAAGACAGGGTGTTCTTGAAAAGGGAGCAGAAGCGGGAACTGTTGCTGAACAGATTAGAGATAAACTTGTTACATTGGCAGACCCTGAGAATGGTCAGTCTGCCATCAAGAGGGTCTATAGGAATAATGATATATATTCCGGGAGTGAGGCCAATAATGCGCCTGATATTGTCGTTGGATTTCAGGATGGTTACAGAGCTTCGTGGCAAACCGCCGTTGGTGGTTCTCCTGATGAGATATTCTCAGACAATTTAAAAAAGTGGAGTGGGGACCATATTGTGGACCCTTCAATTGTTCCTGGTATTTTTCTGACAAATTTCAAAATAAATACTGGGAGGCCGTCTCTTATTGACATAGCTCCAACTGTTTTATCCTGTTTTGGAATGACTGCCTCAGATATGGAAGGAAAGAACCTATTTGTAGAGAAATAAAGCGCGCTCTCTATCCATTATTGCTTGCTTACTTGCGTGCTGATTTTTTCTTTTAAGATAAAATCTGCTGACTAACATTACTCCCCCAATAACAAAGAGGGCAGAACTTACTGGTTCAGGGACCACGTTTACATTCAAACCAAAACTGCTAACCTTATTGCCGCTACCGTGGTTGATTGTAGCAACGGTAGTTATTGAATAAGGATTGAAGATGGAGAGGGTAACTGTGTTAGAACCGTTGAATGCGCCAGAACCATACGTCCCAAAACTTCCAATTAGTGTTTCAGTACCAAATGCTGCATTTGTGCTGTCAATATATGTATTAAAACTGGTTGCACCGCGAGTGGTACCACCTACTTTTGATTCAAAAACAGATGCTCCTGACGGCAAAAAATCAGTAGCAGTAAACATTATAGTGAGCGTACCGCCACCCTGTGAGCTGCTTACATCAACAGAATTTAGATTCATTACCGGAAACGAAGAGGTACCTAAGAAAGGCGTTACAAAACCTGTTGTTACATTAAGATTGAAATAACCTACGGGCCCGAGATATCCAACTCCACCAATAATGCCTATAAGTGCGTCATTGGGTCCTTCATCAACAACCATTATCGTTGTTGAGCCATCAGATAGCTGTAGTGTGGGCATCGAATGAGCAACCTGAATACTTATAAGTATGAAGATAATAGAAACTATCATTGGTTTTGTTATTCCTATCATTTTATCCCTGATCCAATTAATCATGTTGGTGTCCTCTTTATAATTCGAATTGATAGATGTAAGGTTTATTGTTAATTATTCGGTTATTGCTATATTGAGGTTTGCTGCTATTTTCTTTTCCCCATTTCCTATATTTTTACCGTTACCATTTCCATTCTTTTTGCTATAAATTTCGCAATGCTCAAAATTATTACTGCATAAATTTACGGCTCTCTCTATATATTGGCTATCCATCTTGACACAATAGCAATTTTCAAAGGGCTCAAGAAGGAAAGGACAAAGTTTTTTATTAATAGTAGAAGTTAGCATATTTCTCCTTTCTAATTATAAAGGGAAGAATGCAATACATGTGCCAGAGATTCAATATCTTTCGATATTAAAATAAAGACGATAAATTAGGGGGTTATAGATATAGCGGGAAATGATCAAATAACAAAAAAAGTGTGTTACACATGTGCACTATGTCACAGCAATGTGACATGTCTCAATCAGATAGTTAACTTTGCACAATTTTAAGTTCTTTAATCTTACGATAAATGGATCGTCTGCTAATGCCTAACAGTTGGGCTGCTTTGGATTTGTTCCAATCACTTTTATTAAGAGCCTGGAGGATTATTTGTGGATCATTAATTTCTCCATTATTATAAAAGGGCATCTCTTTTACAGTAAAGGCTGATAATTCAGGAGGCAAATGATCAAGAGTAATGGTATGCTGTTTACAAAGAATGAAGGCATGTTCTAAGGCATGTTCTAATTCTCTGATATTCCCGGGCCATGGATATTCCATAAAAAGTTTTTCTGTATCTGCGGATACTGCCTTAATCGTTTTGCTGAATTTATTATTGAATTTTTTTATAAAGTGTTCGATTAGAAATGGTATGTCTTCACGTCGTTCTCTGAGAGAGGGCAGTTGGACTTTCATAACATTAAGTCTGTAATAAAGGTCTTCTCTGAATTCTCCACGTTTGACCTTTTTTGAAAGATCCTGATTGGTAGCTGCTATGACACGAACATCTACCTTAACTGTTGTTGAATCTCCGACCCTCTCAAATTCTTTTTCCTGAAGAACTCTCAAAAGTTCGATCTGTATCTTTGGAGATATGTCAGAGATTTCATCCAGAAATATAGTTCCTCCATCTGCTGTTTGGAAACGGCCTATCTTATCTTTGATTGCACCTGTAAAAGAGCCTTTGACATGTCCGAATAATTCGCTTTCAAGAAGATTTTCTGACAAGGCAGAACAGTTTACTTTAACAATAGCATTACGGCTGCGATTGCCTTTATAATGAAGTGCTTCGGCTACTAATTCTTTACCAGTCCCGCTTTCACCTGTAATCAGAACAGTAGTTTCGACATCAGAAAGGAGTTCAATAAGAGAATATATCTCCTGCATTTTTTTACTTTTTCCTACTATCTTGTGAAATTGCTGCCGTTCGTTGAGTTCACGTTCAAGACCGGACAGACGGGTTTCGTCTTTGACTACCATAATGGCCCCGGAGAATTCACCGTGGCGGTTTAAAAGAGGAGATGTTGTGAGTGTTACAACCTGTTCAGAACGGTTCTTTAATTGGCATTCCAGCCGCTCGATTTCAACAGATTTTTTTGTGTTAATGGTTTCACTAAGGGCTTCAATACATTTCCCTTTGCATTTGGTTTGCAGGGAACGAAGTTTACTGCCAATTGACTCACGATTCAGTCCGCATATATTTCGGGCTGCCTGATTGATTTCAAGAATCAATAAATCTTTGTCCACGGTAATAATGGCATCTTTTACGCTGCTAAAAATTGCCTCAAGGTTTGAACGGTATTTTTCTCTCTCATCGAGAACTGCTTTATGTTGCAGTGCAACGTCAACTGCATGGAAAAGAGAATCTTTTTGTATAGGTTTGGGAATATAATCAAAGGCACCAAGACGAATGGCCTCAGAAGCCGTTTCAATGTTTGGATATCCTGTTATCATGATGACAGGACAATTCAACCTTTTATTTTTTATCTCGCGCAGTATATCAATACCTGTTTTCCCTCGTAATATAATATCTGCAAAAATTACATCAAAGTCCTTTTTGGAAATGCATTCCATAGCTTCATCGAAATCTTTTGCAGTACTAACTTCATAATTTCTTGCCGTAAGAAATTTATTAAAGGTGAATCTTATGCCTTCTTCATCATCAATTATTAGGATTTTTTCCTTCATTCTGGTTCCTTCATTTCCGATGGTAAGTCTATTATTGTTTTAGTGTATTCACCTTCAATACTGTTGATAATCAACTTTCCGCCATGTTCTGCAATAATGCCATGACTGATGCTTAATCCTAAACCTGTTCCAATTCGGTTGGGTTTTGTAGAGAAAAAGGGGTTTATTACTTTATCAATGATGTTTGAAGGTATTCCTACGCCGCGATCATGGAATACAATACGCACATGAGAAGAATTATTTACTGTTATCTGTTCACAAGTAATTTCAAGAATCTTGTTTTCGTTAGTCCCTGGATATTTCTGATTTAGGGCATAACGTGAATTACTTATAATATTCAGAAATACCTGTTGAATCTGTTGCGGGTGTACAGGCACTTTAATAAATTTTGAAGGGATATTTACCTTTAGATGTATGCCATCTTTTCGTATCTGTGCTGAAGTGAGAGAGAGTGTGTCTGAAAATATTTCATGGATATATATATAATTCTTTTCTTCTTTTCTTATACGGGCAAATGATAAAAGGCTTCTGACGATTGTGGCAATTCGGTCGCCGTCTTTAATAATTCGCTGGGCGATATCATCGTCGCGGTTTTCTTTTTCAAACTCATCAATCAACAGCTGAGCATAATTGATGATATTATTGACGGGATTATTAATTTCATGAGCTACGCCAGCTGCAAGTTCACCAAGCGACGCCAGATGTTTTGAACGCATGGCTCCTGCCTGTAAATTTATTTTTTCTGTTATATCTCTGGATAATTCAATAACGTTTTTTACTTTTCCGGAGTCATCCTTGATAGGAAAGGCTCTTACATCCCAGATTTTTCCTTCCGGTGTTGATATTTCAGATGTTTCTTCTATTCCGGATTGAAAACTTTTTTGTGTTGGACAATTTTCACATGGGGAAATATTTTTACAGCACAAACTATAACAATATTGTCCCGCGAGGTCGATTTCTTCGCCAAACGTAAAGGCGGCTGCTTTATTAGCCCACATTATTTTCAGGTCAGAAGACAGAAGAACTAAATTGTCAGGGATGCAGTTGAGAAGCGTGTTAAATTCCTGAGAGAGGTTGCGGTATTTATATTCACTTTTCTGAAGTGCTTTAACAGCTATTTTACGTTCAGTAATTTCTCCCTTTAATTGTTCATTGATTTCTTTGAGTTTGGCAGTACGTTCCTCGACTCTCATTTCGAGTTCATTTTTAGTTTTTGTGATATCTTCTTCAGCCTCTTTACGCTTTGTTATGTCCCTGGCAATATGAATTAAACCTATTAACTGGTTGTTTTTATCAAATCTGGGCATAGCCCTTATTTCAACATACATATTTAAATGAGGTTCAAATATCTCAAAAGTTGCAGGAATCCCTGTTTTTAGGCAATTACAGCTCGGGCATCCCTCAGGAGGGCATGGCGTTCCGTGATAATATTTAAAACATTTTTCCATATTATTAGTGCCTACCAAAGGGATGTTCAACATTTGTTGAGCTGCTTTATTTGCATAAATGATATTAAAATCCTTATCATGCAGCGTAATTATATCTGTGATTGCATGGAAGGTATTTTCCCAATCATGTTTAGACTGGAAAAGTTCAGCTTCCAGCCTTTTGCGTATGGTTATGTTGTAGAGTGTAAATTGTATTGCGGGTTTCTTACGGTAGATAAATTGAGTTGCCATTAATTCCACATCGAGAGCAGTTCCATCTATACAGGACAGTTTTGTTTCAAAGGGGCGAAATTCTATCCCTTTTTCGATGAGATTACAGAAGTGCTTCTTAACTAAGCCCTGATGGTCAATTTGAAGGAAATCTGTTAACGACTTCCCAATAATCAGTTCAGAATTTGCAGCACCAAAGAGAGTTGCACCAGCACTGTTTAAAAAAACTATCTCTTCGTCAACCTGTGCGCCAATTGCAACAGGAGATAGCTCTAACAATTGACGGTATTGATCATTTTTTTGTTGTAATAGACTGGAGGTCTCGGATTTATTAAGCATTATATTCAGAAATTATAAGATAATCTTATTAGATAATAATTTATTCTACTAAATTATCTGTTTATTTCACAACATCTTTTTTAAGACGCACGTAATCCTTCACTGAAGAGTGGTGACTGACGTCATTCCGGCTTGTCCGGAATCTTCTTCCAAGAGGATTCCCGACGCGCTTCGCTTGCGGGAATGACAGTTTCAGTAGTATTGTACCCTTCACTGAAGGGTTACAGACGCACAGTATCAGGACTTTATGACAGGCATTTCAATGAGACAGTTAGAAGCGGATGACTGGCTGGCTTATTAACCTTACAAAATATATCTGCTTAGGTCCTCATTCTTAATTATATTGCTTAATTTTTCTTTCACATAGTTTGCATCTATGTTTAGCTCCTGTTTCTGAACTTCAGGAGCCTCAAAAGATATTTCCTCAAGGAGTTTCTCTAGAATAGTGTGAAGCCTTCGCGCCCCTATATTTTCTGTTATTTCATTCACAGTAACTGCAACATCGGCAATCTCTTCAATTGAATCATCTGTAAATGTTAACTTTACTCCTTCGGTTTCAATAAGAGCTGTATACTGCTTGATTAGTGCATTCTTAGGTTCCTTTAATATTCTGATAAATTCATTTTTCCCAAGGGCATTGAGTTCAGCCCTGATAGGGAATCTCCCTTGCAATTCAGGGATAAGATCAGAAGGTTTTGATATGTTAAAAGCGCCTGCAGCAATAAAAAGGATATGATCTGTTTTTACAGGGCCGTGCTTGGTTGAAACAATAGAACCCTCTACAATAGGCAGCAGGTCTCTTTGTACCCCCTCTCTTGATACGTCAGGACCGTAGCTGGAGCCTCTGGAAGCAACTTTATCGATCTCGTCAATGAAAATAATTCCATTTTGTTCGGTGCGCTCAATAGCTTCCTTAACGACTTTATCCATATCAATCAGTTTATTGGCTTCTTCATAATGAAGAATTTGCATTGCTTCAGGTATTTTTACTTTTTTCTTTTTGGCTTTTTCAGGTAAAAAGTTACCGAGCATTTCTTTTAAATTCATCTCAAGTTCATCCATACCGATATTTGAAACAATCCCGAAGGGTACTACTTTCTCCCGTACTTCAAGGTCAATATACCTGTTGTCCAGCTTGCCTTCTTTTAATTGAAGGCGCAGTTTTTCGCGAGTTTCGTTATAGTTCTCTTTTTCTTCCTCAATAGGTTCAGGTGTTTCGGCAGGAACTATTTTTCTCTGGGTTCTCGGAGGCGGCAATAAAATGTTCAGAATTTTTTCTTCAGCGAGTGAAACTGCTTTTTCCTGAACTTTTTCCATATGCTCTGTTTTTACCATGTTAAGGGCCAATCCTGTGAGGTCTCTTACCATTGACTCAACATCTCTGCCTACGTATCCCACCTCTGTAAATTTTGAAGCTTCAACCTTAATAAATGGTGCTTGTGCGAGTTTTGACAGTCTTCTTGCAATCTCTGTTTTTCCAATGCCTGTTTGCCCGATCATCAATATGTTTTTCGGTAAGATTTCATCTTTTAATTCATCAGATAGAAGCTGTCTTCTCCATCTGTTTCTGAGGGCAATTGCTACAGCTTTTTTCGCCTGATGCTGGCCAATAATATATTTATCAAGTTCTTCTACTATTTTTTTAGGTGTCAGGTTATCCATTTAACTCCTCTATGCTGAAAGATTCATTCGTGTAAATACAGATTTTTGCAGTTATCTTCATTGCTTCCTCAACAATTTTGATTGGCTCTAATTGTGTATGTTCAAGAAGCGCTTTTGCTGCTGCGTGCGCATAAGGGCCTCCGGAACCAATAGATGCTATTCCGTCGTCAGGTTCAATAACGTCACCGTTGCCCGATATGATGAAGGAATGTTCTTTGTCGGCAACAATGAGAAGCGCTTCAAGGCGTCTTAATATTTTATCAGTTCTCCAATCCTTGGCAAGTTCTACAGCAGCTCTCGTTATATTACCTCTGTATGTTTCCAGCTTGCCTTCAAATTTCTCAAATAAGGTAAAGGCGTCTGCAGTTGCACCGGCAAAACCAGCGAGGACACTGTTGTTGTACATTTTTCTGGTTTTCCTTGCATTGTGTTTAAGTATGGTTTGTCCAAGAGTTACCTGGCCGTCGCCGCCTATGGCGACCTTATCGTTTTTTCTAATACAAAGCACTGTTGTACCGTGAAACATTTCTTACTCCTTACTCTCCTTCGCCATGGGATGGGACTTATCATAAACTTCCATAAGATGTCCTATGTCCACATGTGTATATTTTTGAGTTGTTGAAAGGGATGCGTGTCCTAAAAGTTCCTGAATGGATCTCAGGTCTGCACCTTCATGAAGCAAATGTGTTGCAAAGGTATGCCTTAAAGTGTGAGGACTGAGATCACTATTAAGATGAACCATCCTGCTGTAATATAATACTATACGCCTGACACTTCTCTGAGTCAACCTCCCACCACGATTATTCAAGAACAGGGCTTGAGATTTTCTTTTTAGGGAAATTCTTTCAGCAAGATAATTTTGTATTCCTTCCATAGCCTTGGACCCAATTGGAATTATTCTTTCTTTCATGCCCTTACCTTTAACTCTGACAAGAGATTCTTTAATATCGAGGTCGCTTATATCAAGCGTGGTTAATTCAGATACCCTGAGACCGGAGGAATAAAGAAGTTCAAGTATTGCTTTGTCCCTCGTTGGTTTAAATGTATCTCCACGAGGTGTTTCCATGAGGGAAAAGGTTTCATCGACGGTGAGAAACTTAGGCAGATTTTTTGGTATTTTTGGAGTTGAAACAAGCCTGGCAGGGTTACTTGTCACATAACCTTCTTTATGAAGGTATTTGAAATATGACCTGATGGTTGCAAGTTTTCTTGAAATGGATGATTTCTTCAGTTTTTTGTGATGCAGAGATGCAAGAAAACTCCTGATATCAAGATTGTCAATATCTTTCGGGTTCTTATTTGAAAAGGACTGAAATTCATATAAGTCTTCAGTATATGCTTTTATTGTGTGCGGAGATGAACCGCGTTCTGCTTTCAAATAATCAAGAAAGTGTCTGATGAGTTTTTTCAATTTTAAACCTTAAAGTGAAATCAGGAGTCTTCGACCTTACTTGTTATTTTAAATGGTGTATGCTCATCTTGCAAGATAGTAACGTGTGAGGATGAAATATTCTATCACAGCAACAGACATAATCAGAATTACCGCCCGGATTATTCTCAGGTATATTCCCTTCATGGAGGCTTTAAAGTATTCTCTTGTCAGCACCAGGCAGAGATGAACAGGCGAAAGAAGCACTCCAACATATCCTGAGGCAAAGGCAAAAGAAATGGCGCCGATATGATTTACATTTTCAAGCCCTAAAAGTATTGGAAATGTGCTGCCGATAAAACCGACTGTTAACCCGGTGAGCAGTCCATAAATAAACGGTAGAAAAAACAATACAGGCAAAACAGGAATCCCTTCATTTGTGAAGAAGGCACTAATGTTTGTTACTGCTCCGGAACTATTGAGGATAGCCTTGAAAGTCATAACTCCAAGTATGATTAATATGATCTCCCACGAAAATCCTTCTTTGATACTCTTGAGAATATATGTTGGAGTACAACGCAATACTGCAAACAACCCAATAATGACAAGCCCCAGGCTTATTGCAAGGTTAAGATGGAATATCATGACCATTATGAGAATGAGAGTTAAGGGAATAAAGCTTATCAGATCCGCCCTTGATATTTTTCTGAAACCCTCTTTTTGTCTTCCAATTCCGCTCAATCCCCAGATGCTTCCTCCAACCAGAAGACACAAGGCATATGGCATATTGGCAATTATTAAGTCTCTCAGCGAATATGAAGTAATGGCTGATGCGAGTATAATGCCGGGATAAAGAGGTAGTATGAACTCCCAGGGATGTCTGAATATATAATTCACAAAGGCTTTTTTCTCAGGAGAGATACAGGTATTTTTTGATGCCTCATCTACCATTGGAGCAGAGAAGAGAGCTCCTCCCATTGACGGCAGGAGACCTATAAGCGCTGGCATTGATGCCATCAGAATTCTCCGGTCCATAACCATTCCCCTGAAGGAGTCCATCATTTGCTGCATGATCCCATTTTTTCTCATGACATTCTCAAAAATTCTTATAAGGGTAAGTGAGAGAATAAGGCTGATTGTTGTATTATCAGTCGTAGCCTTATAGAAAGCGGTTATAAATTCAACTGGTGAAAGCAGATACAGAAAGGCAAGCATGACAGACGAGAAAGCCATTACGAGGCCTAAATTCCAACGCTTTTTTATCAAAAAAATAATGGCAATTAGAACCGAAGTGATCTTAAGTATGTCTGGCATTTGTTAATTATACAACAAGTGTATAACGCAGACAGGGCAGGCCATTCCATGGATATTATTTGTTCTTTGTACGTTTCAGAACTACTTGATTAAATAATCCTGAAAAGGTATATTAACAAGGTTTTAATTTTTGTTAATTAACAAATAGTTGGAGGGATATTATGTTTATTGATTTAGCTTTTGCAATGGGCGGCCCGGGCGGTGCAGGCACTGAACCACAGGGAATAGGCGGTATAATTACATCATTCTTACCTCTGATATTAATTTTTGTAATCTTTTATTTTCTTCTAATAAGGCCGCAGTCAAAAAAAGCGAAAGAGCACAAACAGATGCTTGACAGTCTTAAGAAAGGCGACAAGGTCATGACTACTGGCGGAGTATATGGAGTTATAGAGGATATTGATGTTAATACCGTCACTTTGAAGGTTGGCGTTAAAGATGACGTAAGAATAAAAGTGAACCGTAATTATATTTCCGGATTAAGGAGCGGGGAATAGTATTTTATGAAGAAGAAGTTTTTCTGGCGCATCTCCTTGATTATAACTGCTACCGTTTTCTCAATATTATTTTTTCTTCCTTCCACATCTTTGGTTTCATCGTTACCCGAATGGTTAAAAAAATACGGCATAACGCTGGGCCTGGACCTTCAGGGCGGGGTACATCTTGTTTATGAAGTTGATACAGATAGAACTGTAGATGTTACAACGGAAAGGATTGCTTCCAGCCTTGTCAGCATTTTCAAAGAGAAACGTATTGATGCCAAAACAGAAAAACAGGGTCTGGATCTTATTGTATCTCCTGATAATGATCAGGTGAGAAAGACCATACAGGAACAGTTTCCCAATCTCAGTCTGGACAAACAAAGTGAGGGAAAGGCTTATTACAGGCTTGGCAGCGCTGAAATCAACAGAATAAAAAATTTCGCTGTTGATCAGGCGCTGGAGACGATAAGAAACAGAGTAGACCAGTTTGGTGTTGCAGAACCTGCAATTCACAGGCAGGCTGAAAACGAGATTGTAATTCAATTGCCAGGAGTAAAAGATACCAAAAGAGCCATTGATCTCGTAGGTAAGACGGCTCTTCTTGAATTTAAAGTTCTGGATGATGAGGCCCCCATTGCAGCGCAACTGCCCGGCACGATTGCACCCGGAGGAGAAGATGACTTATTAAAACAGTTTTCAGGACAGATTCCAGAAGGCGACGAGATACTCTTTGGAAGAATGCGCAGTAAAGAAACGGAAACAGAGATTAAGGCAGTATATCTTGTAAAAAGACAGACCCTCTTAACCGGAGATTTCCTTACAGAAGCCCGGGTCACTATTGACCAAAGATATAATGAACCGTATGTCAGCATATCGTTTGATTCTACAGGCGCCAAACTCTTTGAACAGGTCACTGCCAGTAATGTAAAAAAGCGTCTCGCAATAGTCCTTGATAACAATATATATTCAGCTCCTGTAATACAGGAAAAAATTGAGGGCGGCAATGCCCAGATAACCGGTTCTTTCGGAATGGATGAGGCTAAGGACTTGGCTATTGTACTGCGCTCCGGCTCCCTGCCTGCGCCTCTCAAGATGCTGCAGAATGTGACAGTGGGCCCTTCCCTTGGAAAGGATTCCATTGATGCCGGGATTAAGGCCGGCATAATTGGAGCGATACTCGTAATAGCCTTTATGATAATGTACTACAAACTGTCAGGATTGATTGCGGATTTTGCACTTGTGCTGAATATATTGTATCTCATCGGCGTATTATCAGCGTTTGGTGCTACGCTCACGATGCCCGGTATTGCAGGAATAATTTTGGCAATAGGCATGGCGGTTGACAGTAACGTCCTTATGTTTGAGAGGATGCGTGAGGAACTAAGGCTGGGAAAAACACCCAGGGCGGCCATAGATTCCGGATACGATAAGGCCTTCTGGACTATTTTTGACTCACATGTAACAACACTTATTACAGCTGTTGTTCTTTTCCAGTTTGGAACAGGTCCCATCAAAGGTTTTGCTGTTACACTTGGATGGGGTGTTCTCATTAATCTCTTTACCGCTCTTATCGGGACTAAGACTATTTTTGATTTAATCACCTCCAGACGGGAGATCAAAAGGTTAAGCATATGAGAGAACTTATAAAAGATACAAAAATTGATTTTATGGGCCAACGATATATTGCCTTTACTGTTACAGCAATACTGATGCTTATTGGACTTGTAGCTACAGTACAGGTGGCCCGAGGGTCTGCCAACCTCGGTATTGATTTTGCGGGGGGAACAGCAGTACAGATTAAATTTAACACGCCGATTTCCCTTCATGATGTAAGAAAAACTCTGGAAGATGGGAAGATAACCGCTTTTGACCTTCAGGAACTTCCTACAGAAAACAAAGTCCTTATCAGTATAAAGAAAAGTAAAGAAAATCTCGGAGACCTTTCAAAAAGAATAATATCTGTCCTGTCACAAAAATTCTCTGCAGGCAATATAGTAGTGGATTCTACAACTGAGATAGGCCCCAAGGTCGGCTCAAAATTGAGAGAAGATGCAGTGAGGGCTGTTATTGCTGCAATGATAGGGATATTGATTTATATAGCATTCAGGTTTCAGGTACGCTTTGGCATTGGCGCCACTATAGCTACATTTCATGATGTACTTGCCGTTCTCGGAATTTTCTATCTGATGGGCAAGGAGATAAATCTTATGCTTGTCAGCGCCCTCCTGATAATTGCAGGATATTCACTTACAGACACGGTTGTTGTTTTTGACAGGATCAGGGAAAATCAGAGGACCAGATTCAAGAAAACCAAGTTCGAGATTGTCAATGAAAGCATCAATGAAGTTCTTTCAAGAACAATTATTACCTCGCTCACTACGTTCTTTACTGCAGCAGCTCTTTTTGCCTTTGGTGGCGAGGTGATTCATGATTTTGCTCTTGCGATTATGTTGGGCATAATCGTTGGCACATATTCTTCCGTATTTGTAGCAAGCCCTATCGTGTTGCTGCTGGGAAAAGACAAAGCGTTTACCAACAAATAAATCCGAAATCCGAAGTACGAAACAATCTCAAATTTAGAGTGTTAATTATGAATCACAATTGGCAGGTAAACAGAACTAATCCGGAATTTCTGCAATACCTCTCAAGTAGAATATCAATATCTACGGTACTGGCCCAGATACTTGTAAACAGGGGGCTCAAGGATGTTGATTCCATAAAAGATTTTCTGTATCCGTCTTTTGATAATATTCATGATCCTTATTTGCTGCCAGACATGGATAAGGCGGTTGACAGGATAAAACTTGCCGTCAAGAGAGGGGAAACAGTTTTTATTCACGGAGATTATGATGTAGACGGCATAACTTCAACAGCGCTTCTGGTTGATGCATTGAATAAGTTAGGACTGAAAACTTTTTATCATATTCCCAACAGGATTACAGAAGGATATGGAATAAGCAATGCAGGCATACAAAAGGCAAAGGCAAATGGTGCAAGCCTGATTATAACTGCAGATTGCGGCATAAGTTCTGAAGAGGAAGTGGCAGCCGCTATGGCTATGGGAATAGATGTTATAATTACAGATCATCATGAACCTTCTGAGAAACTGCCTGCGGCAACGGCAGTTATAGATCCACACAGAAAAGATTCTGCATATCCATTCAAATATTTGGCTGGCGTTGGCGTGGTGTTCAAACTGGTTCAGGCACTTCTTCAGAGTGCAGAACATAGCATACAGAATGCAGACTTAAAGGAATATCTTGATTTGGTTGCATTGGGAACTATTGCAGATTCAGTCCCTCTTCTTGGTGAAAACAGGATTTTTACAGCTTTGGGGTTAAAGGTAATTAATGATGATTTTTGCAGAATGGGAATAAGGGCTTTGAAGATGATTGCGGGGAACGGGAAAAAATTAAATGCGGTACAGCTTTCTTACACAATGATTCCAAGAATTAATGCTGCAGGCAGACTTGATGATGCCAGCGTAGTTGTTGAACTCTTCCTGACTGATGCTGAAGCAGAAGCTGACAAAATAGCAGGACTGCTTGAAGCGCAGAACAAGAAGAGACAGAAGATTGAGGGGGAAGTATTCAAATCAGCTCTCGATATGATAGATCCTTATCATATTGAAAATGCGATAATCCTTTCATCATATGACTGGCATCCTGGTGTTATCGGTATTGTTGCATCGCGGCTGCTGGAGGTTTTTCACAGGCCTGTATTTCTTTTCTCAGTAAAAGATTCTGTTGCAAAAGGTTCAGCCCGCTGCATGCCTCCATTTCATCTTTTTAATGCAATTGCTGAATGCTCGGACCTCCTTGTCAGTTTTGGGGGACATCGCCAGGCAGCCGGTCTTAAAATGTCTGCTGATAATTTGGAGGCGTTTAAAAAGAAGATGAATAAAATTATAGAGAATAGCCTCGTTGCTAAAGATATGGTCTCTGTTTTGGAAATAGATGCTGCTGTGACTTTTGCTGATTTAAATTTTACTCTTGTAAACGAATTAAATCTTCTTGAGCCTTTTGGAGACTCAAATAGAGAACCCTTATTCGGGGCTAAAAACATAAAGATAGTTAACCACAAAATTGTTGGAAATAATCATCTCAAAATGTATTTGAAGCAGGATAAAATAAATCTGGATACAATAGGCTTTGGTATGGCTGACAAACTTGGCAAGATCGGCCCTGCTGCTGCTTTGGATATTGCTTTTATTCCATCTGTCAATGAATGGAATGGTTCAAGAAACCTTCAGTTAAACCTCAAGGCCATAAGGCCGAGCAACCTCATTTAATTTTCCATTGAGTTTTCTAAACGATTTGAGTATGTTATCTCTATTAACTTACCTGAGGTCCTGCATATCAACACTTCATATAACCATCTTATTGTATAATGAATTATGGCAGTATTGAGAGACATTAACACGGTTGATGCCCTTGTAGACAGGGTTTTTTCGTATAATCCTGAGTCAGATGCCAATCTTCTGCGAAGGGCGTATGCCTTCTCCAACGAGGCGCATTACAAACAGAAGAGGAAAGGCGGAGAACCGTATATTGAACATCCACTTGCAGTTGCAGCAATTCTATGCAATATGCGTATGGATACCAATTCAATAGCTGCAGGACTGCTGCATGATACAATTGAGGATACTGCCACGACAGTTGAAGATATCAAGGAACTTTTTGGAGATGATATCGCCTTTCTTGTCGAGAGCTTAACAAAACTGAGCAGGATGGAATTCAAAACAAGCGAAGAGGCACAGGCTGAGAATTTCAGAAAGATGCTCATTGCAATGGCTGAAGACATGAGGGTTATACTCATTAAATTTGCTGACCGGCTTCATAATATGCGCACTCTTGAATACCTGTCCCAGGAGAAAAGGGAAAAAATAGCCCGGGAGACCCTGGAAATATATGCGCCGCTGGCAAACCGGCTTGGTATCGGATGGTTAAAGTCAGAATTTGAAGACCTGAGTTTTAAATTTCTTATGCCTGAAATGTATGAACAGCTTGTACACAACGTCGCCAAGAAAAGGGAGGAGCAGGAAGGTTATCTGGATGAACTCATAAAGATAGTGGAGGCGCATATAAAGGCGGCTGCCATTCCAGCGAAAGTCTTTGGCAGAGTCAAACACTATTATGGTATTTTTCAGAAGATGCAAAAACAGAAGATCCCCTTTGAGCAGGTATATGATGTAATCGCTCTGAGAATAATTACTGATACACCTTCAAATTGTTACGGCATCCTGGGACTTATACATTCGCTATGGACTCCGGTTCCGGGCCGGTTTAAGGATTTTATTGGCGCACCCAAATCAAATCTGTATCAGTCCCTGCACACTACAATCATAGGTCCGCGTGGCGAAAGGGTTGAATTTCAAATAAGGACCGAAGAGATGAACAGGATTGCCGAAGAAGGTATTGCTGCACACTGGAAATACAAGGAAGGAGACCATGCTGAGAAGCTTGATGACAAATATTTTGCCTGGCTCAGAGAACTTGTAAAAACGCAGAAAGAGACACCGGATGCGAAAGAGCTGCTTGAGGAAATCAAGGGAGATTTTTCTCCCGGAGTTGTTTATGTATTTACCCCGGAAGGTGATATAGTAGAACTTTCGCAGGGCGCTACTCCCGTTGATTTTGCTTACAGTATTCATACAATGGTAGGGCATCAATGCATAGGCGCCAAGGTTAACAGCAAGATTGTCCCTCTGAGATATAAGCTTCAAAATGGCGATACTGTTGAGATTATAACTTCACATGGCCACGGCCCCAGCAGAGACTGGTTGAAATTTGTACATACACAAAGAGCAAAGTCACGGATAAAACAATGGTTGAAGGTAGAGGAAAGGAAAAAGGGTTTGACACTTGGCGAGGAGTTACTGGAAAAAGCCCTGAGGAGATATAATTTAAGCCCTTCGATGGCCAAGTCAAAGGAAATTCTTGACGTAGCTAAAACGTACAAGATACAAACGCATGAAGATCTGTTCGTTGCTATAGGATATGGGAGAATTTCAGTCCATAAAGTTGTAAGAAAGCTTCTCCCTGAGCCTGAAAAGATTGAAAAAGAAAAGGCCCCTGTAAAAAAGGAAGTCCAGAAACCGGAGGACAGCAAGGGGATAAGAATCAAAGGTGTTGATAATATCATGTTTCATCGCTCCAAATGCTGTTATCCTCTTCCCGGGGAAAAAGTAACAGGTTTTGTTACCAGAGGCAGGGGCATTTCCATACATACAACGGATTGTCCGACACTCGAAACCCAGACTATTGATGCGGATCGCCTTGTAGAGGTAGAATGGGCGGGGGGAGATGCTGCTACTTATTCAGTTAAGGTGCAGGTATTAACAGTGGATAAGCGGGGTTTGCTTGCTGAATTAAGCGCTGTATTGTCAACAAATAATGTCAATATAAACCATCTCGATGCTTCTACGACCTATGAAAAGCAGGCGCTTTTTAATTTCATTCTTGACATAAAAGATAAACGCCATCTGGATGATATCATGAAAAAATTAGCCCAGATAAATGGCGTTATTGAAGTAAAAAGAGTGAAAACTTGATTTGTGTCAATGAATCAGAAAATTTCTGTCTATTATGATATCTATGATTCCCCTTTAGGGTTGCTCTACCTGATATATTCAGGAGATTTTCTTACTGGCATTTCCTTCGAAAAACCTTCCCATGTAGCTTTTAGAAGAGGTACGGCTTCAGTTAATTTCATAAAAGAGTTGGCCCTGTATTTTAAGGGCCAGAACAGCAAATTCAGTCAAAAAATAAACTTTCTCACAGGGACAGACTTTGAGAAGAAAGTCTGGGCCGTGCTCAGGGAGATACCATTCGGAGAGACAAGAACCTATAAGTGGGTTGCAGAAAAAATCGGGAACTCTTCCGCGGTGAGGGCTGTGGGTCGTGCGCTCTCCAAAAATCCCTTGCCTGTTATTATCCCCTGCCACAGGGTCATTGAATCAGACGGATCTCTCGGCGGCTATTCCTCGGGGGTAAATGTGAAAAAGCGCTTACTTGAGATAGAGTATTATGCAAAGATGAAGTTTGACAATGAATAATTTAAAAAATTGCTTTATTGTTCATTAATAATTACTAATTATTAATTGTTATCTTTTGCTACGTAACCATTACAACTACCTGATTACATTTGAACTCATTTCCTTCAATGCTTTTGAGGGCGTGTTCATATGCCTTGCGGATTTTCTTGGAGTTTGCATCCAACAGCAGGCCGATGTTGACGCATGTTTTATATAGAGAAATAGACTCTATATTGACTACTTTGACCGAGTCTTTCCGATCCTTATATTTCTCGTAGAAATCTGACAATTGCTGCATTGCTTTTGGGTGTGTATTTTTTAAGTGTTCAACAAGCGGGGTGATGGCAAGTGTATCTTTCTGCACTTTAAAATTTTCCTTATTAACGATAAGTTCTTTATCAAGCTTTTTGAGAAAGGTTGAAAAGAACCGCGATTCATTATTTTCAAGAGAGGCAGTATTCAGGATGATATTTTTTGCTCCCTGTTTTTGAGCAAGATACTGTCTTATTCTGTCGGTTTGCACATCGAACTTTGCGGATATGATGCCTTTTAAATTTTTCAGATAGTCTTTGCTGTCGGAAAGAGACTTGCTTACCGATCTTTTTCCGTAAATTCCCACAAAAGAGTAGAAAAGATCCAGTTCCAGCAGATTGTGGAATATGGAATACCATGAATAGAAATTCCCCATCGCTTTTAATGTTTCAATATGCAGTTCAAAAGAAGTCATGAGCGTTGGCTCAAATACGGCATGATGAGCGTCGTATTTGCTCCAGTCAGTATGCAGAAGACGACCCTGATCCTTCAATTCTTCAAATACAGGGGTGCCGGGTAACGGGGTAAGCATCATGAATTGTATCGAGTCTATATCAAGTCTCTTGGCATACTTGCCCGTATTTCTGATAGTCTGTAGATCATCGGTATCAGAGCCCAGAACAAACATTCCGTGAATGTTTATGGAATGTTTCTTCAATAACTTGATGGCGTTGTCTATATCTTCGATTCCCTGACCCTTATTATAAAGCGCTAAGGTTTTTGGATTAATTGACTCGAATCCAATATAAACCGCAAAACATCCTGCCTCTGCCATTAACTCAACCAGTTCAATATCTTTTGCAATATCTGTACGTACTTGTGCGCTCCATTGAACTTTTATTTTATTGGCAATTATTGCACGCAGCAACTCTTTGGTCCTCTTTTTATTGGCAGCAAAATTATCATCAATAAAAAATACATGACGGGGCTTGTATGAAGCCGCTGCTTTAATTTCTTCTATTATTCTGTCGAGTGTCTTATGCCTGTACTTTCTTCCAAACATCTGAATGACAGAACAGAATTTACAGGCAAAAGGGCATCCTCTTGAGGTTGCAACAGGCACAACCGTATAATCCCATTTGTAAACGAGACTGAAATCAGGGATGGGTGAATCATTCAAATTTTTTGAAAGCTCCCTGTCAGCGTTGTGAATGATTTGATCGCCGCTTTTGAAAGACAATCCCTTTATTGCATCCAACGGCTTACTGGATTCGAGATGCTCAAGGAGCTCAATGATGGTTTCTTCCCCTTCGCCTCTGATGACATAATCCGCATATTGCAGACTTTCTTCGGGAAGAAAGGTTGGGTGCGGTCCGCCGATGGCGACAGGGATGCCGAGCTTCTTGAATTTCTCAGCGATCTGGAAGGCACGCGGTGCAGTAGAGGTGATGGATGAAATACAGACGAGGTCAGCATCTTCGAGCAGCTTCCAGTCCGGTGTTGCTATATCCTCAATATATACTTTTGTGTTATATCCATTGTTTTTCAAGATGGTTGCCAGCAGAATTGAACCTAACCGGGGCATCGGAAACTTGCTGAATATGTTTGCTCCTGGAGATTTTGCTTCTACAAAATAAATATTTTTCATTTTTATTTCATTGCCTTTTCTTTTAAAAAGTAAGTTGATTTTTACTCCTTATTAACCTGATGTAGGATATCATAGTAAACTATATTTAACAATGCAACTGATTTAAATCATGCTGTGTTAATGTCCCTTACAATAAGTTTGAAATGACGCAGTGGTTATTAATTGTTTATAAACATTAAAAGTAAAAAAAGGGTGAGAAAAAATCCTCACCCTTTTTTTATCCTGACTGCCGTCTGACGTCTATGGTTTTCTTAGTACATTCCGCCCATTCCGCCCATTCCGCCCATGCCAGCCGGCATTTCCGGAGCTTTTGATTCTTCAGGAATGTCAGCTATCATTACGCTTGTAGTTAGCATTAAGGCAGCGACAGAAGCTGCATTTTGCAGGGCATATCTTGTAACCTTTGTCGGGTCAATGATACCTGCTTTCATCATGTCAACATATTGTTCTGCATTGGCGTCAAATCCAAAGTTCTTATTGTCATTGTTTTTTACTTTTTCAACTATCACAGAACCCTCAAGTCCGGCATTGCTTACAATCTGTCTGATCGGTTCTTCAAGAGCTCTTTTTATTATATCTACCCCTATCTTCTGGTCCACATCGTCAAGCTTTATATTATCCAGAACAGGGATGGCACGTAACAGAGCAACGCCACCACCAGGGACTATTCCTTCTTCAACAGCAGCCCTTGTTGCATGGAGAGCATCCTCAACGCGTGCCTTTTTCTCTTTCATCTCAGTTTCGGTTGCAGCTCCTACATTAATGACAGCAACTCCACCGACAATTTTTGCAAGACGCTCCTGAAGTTTTTCTCTGTCATAGTCGGAGGTGGTCTCCTCAATCTGTGCTTTTATCTGTTTCACACGCCCCTGAATCTTACTGTGATCCCCGGCGCCTTCGACAATTGTTGTGTTTTCTTTATCAACCGTAATCTTTTTAGCTCTTCCGAGATCGGTAAGTTTTATGTTTTCGAGTTTGATGCCGAGATCTTCAGCTATCATCGTTCCACCTGTAAGAATTGCGATGTCTTCAAGCATGGCTTTTCTTCTGTCACCAAAGCCTGGAGCCTTTACAGCGCATACCTGAAGTGTTCCACGAAGCTTGTTTACAACAAGTGTTGCAAGTGCTTCTCCTTCAACTTCTTCAGCAAGAATCATGAGGGGTTTACCCATTTTTGCGATTTGCTCCAGGATTGGAAGCAGATCTTTCATGGAGCTGATTTTTTTCTCGTGAATCAGGATCAATACATCTTCAAGAGAACATTCCATTCTCTCTGGATCAGTTACGAAGTAAGGTGAGATATAGCCTCTGTCAAACTGCATGCCTTCCACTACGTCGAGTGTTGTCTGCATGCTCTTTGCCTCTTCTACGGTAATAACTCCATCTTTACCGACTTTGTCCATCGCATCTGCAATTAGATTGCCGATTTCAGAGTCATTATTTGCAGAAATTGTTCCAACCTGTGCAATTTCCTTTTTATCCTGGATGGTTTTGCTGTTCTTCTTGAGTTCACTAACAACAGCTTCAACGGCTTTTTCTACCCCTCTCTTGATCTCCATAGTGTTTGCGCCTGCAGCCGCATGTTTCATTCCTTCTTTATAAATAGAATATGCAAGCACAGTGGCAGTTGTTGTGCCATCACCCGCTACATCAGAGGTCTTACTTGCGACTTCTCTTACTAACTGTGCACCCATATTTTCATAGGGGTCTTTCAGTTCGATCTCTTTTGCAACTGTAACTCCATCTTTTGTGATTGTAGGGGCCCCAAACTTTTTATCAAGGATTGCGTTTCTTCCTTTTGGTCCCAATGTAGACTTTACAGCATCACTCAATGTAGTTACACCTTTAAGAATTTTTTTTCTTGCATCTTCATCAAAAAGTAACTGTTTTGCCATTTGCTCCTCCTTATTTGAACAAGTAAAATTTATTTCTCAATTATCCCAAGGATGTCGTCTTCTTTAATTATCAGATATTCCTCGTTTTCAATATTTATTTTTGAGCCGGAATATTTTTCAAACAATACGACATCACCAACTTTGATTTCCATCTTTTGCAATTTGCCGTCATCAGTTATCCTGCCAGGGCCTGCTGCAATTACTTCTCCTTTTTGGGGCTTTTCCTTTGCACTGTCAGGAATGTAGATACCTCCTGAACTCTTTTCGGGTTCATCCGAATACTTTACTAACAACCTGTCTTTCAGTGGTTTAAATTTCATAGTTACTTCTCCTTTCTTTAGTAGTTTAGTTTTAACATGTTAGGAACTTTTATAAGAAAGTTAGCACTCCATAGTGGCGAGTGCTAATATAATATTAATTAAATCTCAAGACAAGGTCTCAGATTAGCAGAAATATGGCTGAATATTGAAAATATTAGCAAATAAAGCTAAATAACTTACTATTTCTTAGAAATATGGTTATTGACCAACAGCAGTAAATTAAAAGCGTAGTATATTTCCACAAGTTTTTTATAGTTATTGCTTTTTAGTTTTTAAAAACAATTTGATTAAGAACAGACCGGCAAGAAAACCGCCTATATGTGCAAACCATGCAACTCCTCCATGTCCTGCAAAGCCTTTACTAATCAACCCGTTTATAAGTTGAAGAACAATCCAGAAGCCAATTACGAATATGGCAGGTAGTTTTATTACATCAACAAAGAAGCCAAAAAATACAAGAGTATGAATTCTGGCGTGTGGAAACAGAAGTAAATATGCACCGAGGATTCCTGATACAGCTCCACTGGCGCCAATCATAGGTATTTGTGATGCTGGATCTGTTATTGCGTGGGAATAAACTGCAATAACACCGCAGATTATATAAAATATTATGAATCTTACATGTCCTAATTTATCCTCGATATTGTTTCCGAATATCCATAGATAAAGCATATTTGTCAAAAGATGCAGGAAACCGCCATGCATAAACATTGAGGTAAATACAGTAAGGACAGGATGAACAGGTTGCAAGGGTTTCAATGTCAGAAGAAGATATGGGATTGCCCCATAGGAAAAAGCAATTTGTTGCTGGCCTGATGGAGAAGTTATTTGCATTAAGAGAATTATAGTATTTAAAGTTACTATGGTAATTGTTACAAAAGGGAAAATACGTGAGGGATTGTCGTCTTTAAAGGGAATCATTATTAAAAACCTAAACCAAAAACTGTAAGTTTGTCAAATTCTAAAATATCATCTTGTGTTATAATTAACTAACGGGGGCGACAGGCCTCGACGAGAGTGACGAGGTCTAAGCTGCATGTCGTGGCTCTGCCACCACGTTAAAAGGCAGAAAAAATATAAACGCCAACACAGAACTGGCACTTGCTGCTTAATTAAGCGGCACGTTTCACAGGGAATGTCTGTTACCCTGATGAAATGTCAATTAGCAGACTGCTCTGAAGAGATGTCCCTTGTTCTTCAGCTAAGACTCAAAGGGATAGGATTCGGGAGAGCCTTCTTGCTGGTATTTCCGAGTCTGAGATTTAATAAGTAAGATAAACATGTAGAAGCTTTGATGTAGTGCTTTCGGACCCGGGTTCGATTCCCGGCGCCTCCACCAGTGACTATAAAATTTTTTTCATAAGATTGCCGGTATGCCTATAATGCAGAAATAAAGGTCAGAAAGATGGATAAGAGGCGGCATAAAAGGATAATTGATAGTTTGGATGCTGAAATTGTCGCAGGCGACATTAAGTATCCAGGTATTATTATGAATTTTTCAGAAGATGGTTTCTATATGGTAACTGCTACTTCAAATAAATCTGTAGAGTTCAATAATCATTCCAGGATAAAATTAAAATGTACCCTCCCAACAGGAAAACCATTGAACATGAATTGTGAAATTAAATGGTTTCAGACAAAAACTTCTCCATATGGTACATCTTTTAGCATGGGTATGGAGATCATTAACCCTCCTGTTAAATATAGAAAGTTTATTAACTCGCTTTAATAATTATGAAGGAACTGACAGTATATCAGGACGACAGGGGCGAGTGGATTGTTACAAGCGATAAGATGCCCGGTCTGATGGCAAGAGGCAAGACTCAGAAAGAAGCTGTAGAAAAAATGAAGCAGGCCTTTTCTGTTTATTATCCCTGCGACAGCAGTAATTGCAGAGAATTAAAGTAAGTCTTATTAGTTGACTTTTCCCCTGTTGTCCATCCATCTGAGAACTATTAAGATGGTGATCAGGAGGGTCATTGTAGTTATTAAAGCACTTCCCATGCCGAACTCGTAAGGTAACACGTCAAACCTTTTATATAGCCATGAATCCTGCAGAAGGGAGCTGATAGGCGCTCTTAAACCAACTGTAAGCATTGCTCCGAGTAATGCAAACCAGTGCCGTATATATCCTTCGGCCGACCGCCAAAGTATTCCGCTTACTCAGCCACCTGTAATAGTCATGCCAAATCCGAATATAATGCCGCCAATGAGGGAACGCAAACCTGTTTCAAATACGTATGGGGTTATTATTGGTTTTATTCCGGCCATCATAATAATAGTAAAACCGATAACACCCACTACCAGGCTGATAATAAGACTTTGCATCATGCGCGTAGTCCTGGTGAGAAAAATTTCCCGGAAGGCAGCGGCGAAACAAAATGCAGACCTCTGAAAGACTATACCGAAAAGGATGCCGGATACAAATGCGGCTGCAGGGAATTCTGTCCCGATTAGAATATCAATGGAAATAATAATCAATATAAGCAGGATTCCGGCTATGGCAATTTTGGGTTGTATATGTCTATAGTTTTTCTTAACAATATAGTTGATTGGTGCTGGTATTGTTTGACTGGATGCAGGGCTGAATAATTTTTCTGCCTGCCTGTCTATCTGCCACATCACGAATTTTCCACCAATGTAAGCGCCGGTTAATAACCCTGCCATCATAACAAAGCCGCTTAGGGATAACATCATAATGCTTGAATATAAGCCACCCAGAATACAGGCGCCGGCTAAAAAACTGCCGATTCCCATCAAGGCCCCGCCGATAAATCCCTGAATATAGCCGCCCGTTTCTTCTTTTTTCAGGCTGAACTGTTTTGCAAGTAGCGCTGACAGGAAAACTCCGGCCATCAGGCCGATATACAGGATATGTTGCGGGAAATATCTTGAAGTCTGTAGAAAGTGTATTGGTGACTGCAGATTCATGGAAGCAGTGTTATATGTCCATCTTCCCCAGTCAGCAATAACGGCAGTTGTTGTTGCTATAGGTCCTGAATATATGAACATTGCTGTATTCAGCAATGCCAGTATTATCCCGCCAACCTCTGAGGGCCATTTTTCCTCAAAAATCTTTTTATAATACTTTGAGTTCATCAACGAAAATCAGGGAAAGCAGGATATGTTAGGCTATCATTCTGGAAAAACCAAAAACCTGTAACGAAGACTTCCATGTATAAGTTTAACAATATTCCCGGACAGATTCTACATAGGGGATAGGGATTAGGGGATAGGGGGTAGAAAAACGGTTTAAGCAGTTTAAACAGCTTAAAGCGGCTTAAGCCGATCTCTGAATTCTGAATAGTGATATAATTTATTATAGCAGCAGCCTGTAAGTTTATGGATGATGAAAGCAGAAGATCCTGGAGAGAGATAAATAAAATATGATAACAGCACGCAGTAAAATATTATTAATAGAAGATACTCGCATGGAGCAGCCGGTTTTAAGAAACATAACGGGGCACGAAGATTATGGATATGATTATTCATTTGTAGACTCTGTTTCAGAGGCAAAGCAATTTCTGGAATCCGATAAATTTGAGGTTGTAATTACGAATTACCACCTTAGCGATGGGACTGCAGTAGATATATTGAATTCGACAAAGGATGTACCTGTGATTGTGGTCTCAGGGCATTCTGATGTTGAGACGACAGTGAGTGCGATGAGGGCAGGGGCCTACGATTACATCATAGGCCAGGATAAAGATGGTGACTTTCTTAACGTCCTGTTGTTGAAGGTTGAAAATATTATCAGACGGAAAAAATCAGAGGAAAAACTTAGATTGCTTGAGGCTGCGATTGCTAATGCTAACGACGCTATTATTATTCTGGAAGCAGAGCCCGGTGAATTACGAGGCCGGCAGATACTTTATGTGAACGAGGCATTTACAAGGATGACGGGACATACTTTTGAGGATGCCTACGGCAGGACGCTAAGGATGTTGCGCGGGCCCAATACAAGTCTGAAAGAGGTTAATAAAATACGTGAAGCATTTATTCAGCATAGGCCAGTCAGGGTGGAACTCTTAAATTACAGGAAAGACGGCTCTGCCTTCTGGGTGGAATGCAATATTGTTCCATTTGCCGATGAAAAGGGCGAGTTCTTACACTGGGTTTCAGTCCAGAGAGACATTACTGAAAGAAAACAGGCTGAGGAAGAAAGGGAAAGACTGATGTATAAGATCAATACGATCAATGCGGACCTGACGGAATTGAACCAGCAATTAGAGACAATTGGCGCAGAAAGGACCATGAGCCTTATGGCCCTTACCATAGCAGACAGGGTAAGAAATCCTTCTGCCATGATAGGAGCCAGATGCAACAGGATACTTGCAAAACAGAATATTCCGGAAGAAGCAAGAGAGAGCTTTAAATATATTGCAGAAGGTGCAGCCCAGCTTGATATGATAGTGAAGGAATTTGAAACATTACTCAAAAACAGGCAGTCACAATTTGAACATTATGATTTTAACAAGATTGTTGAACGTGTTGTTTTCATATTAAAAAATGAGGCCTCCAACAAAGGGGTAAAAATGGTAGTAAATATTTCCAGGGAAGCCCTGAAGATCAATATGCAAAGGGATTTATTAAGGGTAGCTGTTTACCATATTTTAAGAAATGCAATTGATGCTACATCAAATGGCGGCAGGATAACGGTTGAAACATACAGCGATGACAATAATGCCATTCTTGTCGTGTCAGATACAGGGCCTGGAATTTCCAAAGAAGATCTCGAAAATATATTTAAGCCCTTTTTTACCACGAAAGAGAAAGGCTTCGGAATGGGCTTGCCGCTGGTAAAACAAATAGTTTCAGAACACCTTGGAAAAGTGTCTTTGGAGAGCAAAGTTGGCGGAGGTTTAACCTTCAAGATATCGTTTCCTTTCAGATGGAAAGAAGAAAAAATTTCTTAGCCCCCTTACCCTCGAAATATATGCAAATTATATGATATAGTAACTTGCTGTATTCTTTAACTTTTAACAGGCAAATCTATAAGGTGAGGATGAAAAGGGAAATCATTATTCTTGTTTGCGTCTTAGTGTTTGTAAGTCATGTCTTTGCTCAGGAAACAGTAACTCCTCCGAAATCATCTCTGATGCCTGAGGCTCCGGCAAATGTTCAGCCTCAGGTCCCTGCAAACGTTCCAGCAAATATCCCTGCTAATATAACGCCTGAACAGGTGAAAGCGTTTCTTTCCAGGCCCAAGGAAGAGAACTATATAATTCTGAATTTTGACAATGCTGATTTAAGAGATGTGATAAATACCGTAGGCTCGATCACAAAAGAAAATTTCATCATAAGTCCAGGCGTAGATGCGAGGATAACGATTCATTCTGCAAAGAAGATTCCGGTCAGTGAAGTAATGAGTATATTTGAGTCTGTGCTTGAGGCTAACGGCGTATCACTTGTGAAATCAGGGGAATTTTATAAGGTAGTACAGGGCGCCACTGCAAAGCAGAAACCGCTTGAGGTCCGAAAAGGCCGCGAGGCTGAGAATATATTATCAGTTGACAGAATCATAACCCAGATTGTGCCAGTTGATTATGTTCCGGTCAATGAAATCACTACCGTGCTTACCCCGCTGCTTTCCCAGTTTGGCAACATCATCCAGAATCCAAGGAACAATCTTCTTATAATCAATGATACCTCGTCAAATATAAAGCGACTTTTAGGCATTCTTGAGGAGATTGATGTAAATGCCTTCAAGAATACGAGGATGCTGTTTTTCAAGCCAAAGTATTCTGACATAACTATTGTTACAAACGAACTGACAGAAGTGCTGAATGCGTTGAATATGACAAAGGAAGGCATAGCGCTGGTGCCTATAGAAAGGATTAACAGCCTGGTGATTTTCTCTGCAAGCGCCTCTCTCCTTGAAGCAGTTGAGGGGTGGTTGAAGAAGCTGGATGAAGAGATAATAAGCGGACAGAATGTTTTCATATATCCGGTGCAGAATGTTAAGGCAGAGCATGTTGCAGAAATCCTGAACTCTCTTTACGGAGAGGGCAGCGGTGCAAAAAAAATATCTGCGCAACAGGCTGATCCGCAAAAAAAGGCGGCCCAGGCCCAGCAGCAAGTCCAGCCAGTTCGTCCTGCAGGCGGAAAAGAAGGAGCTGGCGGCAGGGTGGAAATTATTACCTTTGAACCGACTAATTCACTCATTATTCTGGCGCCCCAGGGGATATACCGGGAGATGGTTGAGACGATAAAGAAGATTGATACATATCCAAGGGAAGTCCTGATTGAAGCTGTAGTAGCTCAGGTGACTCTTTCCAATGCTGACAAAGCAGGCATACAGTGGTCTGTGCTCCAGAACATAAATATAAGAGGCAGTAATTTCAAGGGAGTTACTCAGAGCAATTATCCGCCGAAAGATTTTCCTAACCTCGCAACTGCTGCGCCGACTATAGCATCTGCCGTGGCAAACGAAGGATTAGCAGGAGGGTTGTCGCTTATCTTATTCAGACCTGATAATCTTACAGCCCTCATCAATGCCTTTGCAAGCCGGGGGAAGGTAAATATACTTTCAAGTCCGAGGCTGCTTGTGAGGGATCAGGAAGAGGCTAATATCGAGGTGGGTTCTGAAGTGCCAACAGCTACAAGCAGCACAACCAACACTACCACGGGGGACCTGTCAACACAGAGTATTCAATACAAGACAGTAGGCATTAAATTGAAAATAAAACCTACCATCAATGAAGAAAAAACCGTAGTCCTGGATCTCGAACAGGAGGTGTCTTCACAGGGCGATAACGTGGCAGTCGGACAGGCCGGCAATACATACCCTTCATTCAATACTACAAAGGCAAAAACATCCATTGTTGTGCCAAACGAACACGGCATAGTCATTGGCGGCATTATGGATGAAACAAAGAGCAAATCATATCAGGGGATACCCTTCTTAAGTTCACTCCCAATCCTCGGCGGGCTTTTTCGCTATGAGACTGATACGGTAACAAAAAAAGAATTAGTTATAATTATTACGCCTCATGTGGTGGTAAACAGGATGGAGGGAGAGAAACTTACAGATGAATTTATAAATAGATTAAAAGAGGTAAAAAAATATCTCGGCGAAAAAGAGATAATGTCGCCTTCTGAAGAAGGAACGAACAAATCACAGCCGGCTGCATTGATAGTGCCTCCCGAGGGAATAAAACCATCCCGGAACGAATGAACCAGGAAGCAGTAAGGATACAGAAATCAGATTTGCTGGGCCAGATATTGCTGGGTCAAAATCTGATAAATTCTGAAAAACTCGATATTGCATTAAAAGAACAGGCCTCTCTGAACAAAGAGAACCAGCTCCGTCTCGGAGAGATACTGTTAAGGCTTGGTTTCATATCTGAAGAAGATCTGTTCAACGCACTCAGCCTGCAGTTTGGCCTGAAATATTTAAAGTTTTCTGAATTCCCCAAAGTGGTCCCGGCTGGTTCTTACCCTACCGTAAAATTCATGAAGCAGTATAAATTTGTGCCTATTGGCATGAATGACACTGTACTGAAAATCGTAATATCAGACCCGTTAAATGAATATGTTTTTGATGCACTTCAAAGTTTCACTGGTAAATCTCTGGAAATATACCTCAGCAGTGAGAAGGATATCCTGGAGGCCATTGAACAGTTTTTTGGAAGCAATGTCCAGATGACAAGCATCATGGAAGGCATGAGAGATGAAGAAGCCGGCGAAGAGGGGATTGAGCTGCAGGAGGATGTCCATCATCTCAGAGACATGGCGTTTGAAGCGCCTATCGTGAAACTTGTGAATATGCTTATCACCCGTGCTGTGGAAAGCAGGACCAGTGATATACACATAGAGCCTTTTGAAAATAACGTCAAAGTGCGCTACAGGATTGACGGCGCCCTGACTGACATAGAATCTCTTCCAAGACGCATTCAGGCTGCCGTCATATCGAGGATAAAAATAATGTCCCGTCTTAACATTGCTGAAAGGAGACTCCCTCAGGACGGAAGGATAAAATTAAGGGTCGCAGGCAGGGATATAGATTTAAGAGTTTCCACCATACCTACGATTTACGGGGAAAGCATAGTCATGAGAATCCTGGATCGGGGCACTGCGCTTGTAGTCCTTGAATATCTTGGTTTTCCTGAAGACACCCTGGAAAAATACAGGAATCTTATTACAACTCCTTACGGGATGCTTCTTGTCACAGGCCCGACAGGCAGTGGAAAAACAACTACCCTTTATGCTTCTCTGAACAAGATCAATTCCTCAGCCAGAAAGATAATCACCATCGAAGACCCTATTGAATATCAGATTGACGGCATAAATCAGATACAGGTAAAACCACAGATAGGACTTACCTTTGCAAATGGACTAAGGCATATTGTGCGCCAGGACCCGGACGTTATCATGATCGGTGAAATCCGGGACCTCGAGACTGCAGATATTGCCATTCATTCAGCGCTTACAGGGCATCTTGTCTTCAGCACCCTCCATACGAATGATGCACCCGGTGCAGTAACAAGGCTTCTGGACATGGGCATAGAGGGTTTTCTTGTATCATCTTCTTTGATAGGAGTTTTGGCTCAGAGACTGGTCCGGGTGATATGCCCTAAATGCAAAGAGCCGTTTCAAACACAGCAGCAGTTTCTTGATAAAATAGAAATCAGTGAAAACATTACAACCTATCACGGCGCAGGATGTGAGGAGTGCAGGTCTACAGGATATCTTGGCAGGACCGGTATTTTTGAGCTGATGACCGTGGATGCTGAAATCAGGCAGATGATTCTCGACAAGGCAAGCTCAGATGTAATCAGACGGAAGGCAGTATCTGAAGGCATGCAGGTTTTACGTCAGAGCGGCTGGCAAAAGGTCCGAGAGGGTGTAACGACTATAGAAGAAGTATTGAGGGTTGCACAGGAAGGGTCGTAAATGGAAACTTTTTATTATGAGGCGACAACGCGTGAAGGCAATATAGTTACCGGCACCCTTGAGGTAGTAAGTGAGCGTTTAGCCATTGACCGCCTTCAGGATATGGGATATTACCCGTTAAGGGTCAGCAAGGTTGTCAGGCATGAAAATTTTATCAGCCGTATGCTTTCATCTCTGCAAGGCAGGATTACCACTAAAGATATAATGCTTCTTACATATCAGCTTGGTGTGCTGCTTGACGCAGGTTTTACCCTGGATAAATCTCTCTCGATTCTGGCAGAACTGTCAGATAAGAAAAAACTTAAAGAGATGATAAATGAAATTCTTTCACAGGTAAAAGGCGGCAAATCTTTTTCAGATGCGTTGTCGAAATACCCGGCAGTCTTTCCCTCATTTTATATAAACATGATAAAGGCTGGTGAAGCAGGCGGGTTTCTTGAAAGTACGATAGAGCGCATGGCAGCATATCTTGAAAATACTGAAGGGCTCAAGGAGGATGTCCGGTCCGCATTTATTTATCCTGTCATCCTTTCTATTGTAGGAGGGGCGGCAGTGGTGGTCCTGTTGACGTTTGTAGTCCCTCAGTTTGCAAAGATATTTACTGATATGGGGCAGAATCTTCCTTTGCCTACTGTAATTCTGCTTGCGGTAAGCGCAGTCCTGACAAAGTTCTGGTGGGTTATACTGCTGTTTTTCATTGCCGGAGCCTTTATTGTCAGCAGGCACCTCAGGAGCGAAGAGGGAAGGCGTAATTGGGACCGTCTGAAATTCAGGCTTCCGTTATTCGGGAAACTTTTTAAAGAGATTGCAGTTTCACGTTTTGCCAGGACCTTTGGAACTCTTCTTGGAAGCGGAGTTCCCATACTGAATGCTTTGCATATAGTTAAGGGCACTCTTGGGAGCGAGAAAATATCCGGGATAATTTCTTCTGTGCGTGAATCTGTAAGAAAGGGAAAGGGCCTTTCTGAACATTTAAAAAACAGCGATATCTTCCCCCCGCTTGCCATACACATGATAACTGTTGGCGAAGAGACCGGAAGGCTTGATGAGATGCTGATAAAGATCGCAGACCGCTTTGATATAGAGGTAAGAACTACTGTAAAACGCATGCTGTCCCTGCTGGAGCCGGCCTTGATTCTGGTTATGGGCATCTTGATAGGCTTTATTGTTATAGCGATGCTGACAGCGATATTCAGTATTAATGAACTGCCATTTTAGAGGCAGGTGATGGTTGTTTGTCTAACAACTAAAAACTAACAACTAAAAACTGATACGGAGGAGACGATGAACACAAAGAAGAAAAAAATTTTTCTGAAATGCTGCGAGGGGTTTACTCTCATCGAGCTCATGGTGGTTATGATTATTCTGGGCCTTCTGGCCGCACTTGTAGTGCCGAGAATGTTTGGCCGGGTAGGGGAAGCCAAGAAAAAGGCTGCATATACCCAGATAGAGCTCCTTGGAACAGCGCTCGATTCTTTTAAACTCGATACCGGGCGTTATCCCACGACTGCTGAAGGGCTTGAGGCTCTTATTACATCGGTTTCAGGCGCTGATAGCTGGAACGGACCCTATCTGAAAAAGTCCGAAATTCCTCTGGATCCATGGAACAATCCATACCACTATGAAGAGCCCGGGAAGCACGGCGATTATGACCTTTATTCTTATGGCGCTGACAATGCAGAGGGAGGAGAAGGAGATAACGCAGATATTGTAAGCTGGCAGACGATGAAGTAGCATGAAGATTTCAAATTTCAAATTTCAAATTTCAAATCTTCAAAGGGATGGATTTACCCTTATTGAACTTGTCATCGTATTATTTCTACTGGGAATTGCCACGGGATTAGTTGGTATTGCTGTCAGCAGAACTTCAGGGGATCATCAATTAAAGGCATTCACAAAAGAGGTTTCAGCCCTTCTCAGATACGCAAGGAGTCATGCAGTTACGGAAAAAAGGATGTATTGTTTTTTTATTGACAGGAGTGCAGGGATGCTTAAGCTGTACACCGAGAATGCGGATAAAGACAGCCATGAAAAATTCGTGCAGGTGTCAGGTAAATCAATTCCAGTGGATTTGCAAATTGTTTTGTCCGGCAAAGATGCTGTTGCTTCATTTATTGAATTTTTTCCCATTGGGAACTCAACCGGAGGTGTTGTTGAGGTGAGCAATCAGAAAGAGAAAGTTTATTTTGTGACTGTTAATCGTATAACGGGAAAGGTTGAGGTTCAACAGGGTGAGAGCTGAAGAAATTTCAAATTCCCGAAGGGACGGGTTCACCCTTATCGAAGTAATTGTAGCAATTGCAATCCTGGGTATAAGCCTTGTTCTGGTTATGCAATTGTTTGCCGGCGGACTGAGGGCTGCCAGGGCTTCATGCGACTACTCAAGGGCTGTTATCCATGCCAAGGACAAGATGGAGGAGATAACAGATTCTCCCGAATCGAACCGCGGTACATTCAGTGACGGCTATAGATGGGAAACAGAGGTCCAGCCTTATAAAGAACTTAAAGACAACGTCTATAAGCTGGTAAAAATAAAAGTAAGAGTGATGTGGCCTGATGTCAGGAAAAATTCAAGGATAGTTGAGCTTGTAGGGTTGAGGGTAATTTCTGGTGAGGAAGAAGAACTGTAGAAAAATGAAAATTTCAATTTCCCGAAGGGATGGTTTCACCCTTATTGAACTCGTTATTGCAATAACAATTTTCAGCCTTATTGCAGTAATAATCGGCGGCGCTTTTCGTCTGGGCATTCAGGCTTGGCAAAAAGGCGAGAAAGAAGCCAATGATGCACAACAGCTTAGAATCCTGTCAAGCGTATTGTCTCAACAGCTTAAGTCCTGCTATCCATATAAGATGAAAATATCGGGCCGGGATGAAGATATTGTGGTCTTCAGGGGAGATGCGGACTCTATCATGTTTGTTACAACGCTGGCAGATTCTGCGTTCGGCGGAGTCAAATGGGTGCAATATGTTTTTAAGGATGCCACCCTTTCATATAAAGAGGGGTTGCTGCCTGATAAAGAACTGGAAAAGAGAATCAAGAATAAGGGAGAAATAATTGATTCCAAAATAGATGAGTTGCAGTTTTCTTATCTCTCACCAGATGAGGAACAATGGCAGGAAACCTGGGATTTTGGCGAGGAGCTTCCATTGGCTATAAAGGTCCGGGTATCCAGTTACGAGCCTTTTGTCATTAACATCCTTGTAAGTGCAGATGCAGAGGATAATGAAAATGATGATGAATTACCATCGGAAACCTGAGGGTACGGATAAGCCGGAGAGAAAGTCTTTTCTGATTTCAGACCAGACAGGCGGAGTGGCGCTTGTACTTGTTATCTGGGTTGTAGTGGTGCTTGTAGCTATCGTTGGAGAATTCTCATATTCCATGAGGACCGAGATTAATATTACAAGGAATTTCAAGGAAGAGGAGGAGGCATACCAACTGGCTCTGGCAGGCCTTGAGCAGGCCAAGGCTGAAATTCTTAATGTCAAAGACCTGTCCAGGATGTATGTTGATGATAACGGCGTTTTGATATTTGATCCGGAGGAAGAGTCGCCTCAAAGGAAAGGGGAACTGGGTAACGGAAGTTTCCAATATACCATAGCCAATGAAGACGGCAGGTTGAATCTTAATACTGCCACGATAGAGCAATTAAGGAATATTTTTGTGATCGCAGGGGTTGAAAGCAAAGAGATTGATGCAATCGTTGATTCCATTTTTGACTGGAGAGATGCGGATGACCTCCATATGCTAAATGGCGCAGAAGATGATTATTACCAGTCTCTGGACCGGCCGTATAACTGCAAGGACGGCCCGTTTTATATGCCTGAAGAACTGCTGCTTGTCAAAGGCATGACCTCCGGGATTTTTTATGGTTCCCTGACAGATGCCAAAGAAAAGGTGCCTGACGGTGTTGGGAAATATTTCACTGTTTATGGTTCCGGCGTGATAAATAAAAATACTGCTCCAGAGGTTGTTCTCGAGGCTGTTTTTGGGCCTGACATGGCAGCTAATATAATTTCACAAAGGGCCTCAGGGCAGATAACCGGTTCATCGGATCATGGTAAAATTGATTCGGAATTCTTTAATATCATATCAACCGGCTCAAATGCAGACGGCAGGATTAAAAGGTCGGTCAGGGCCATAGTGAGAAAAGAAGACGACACACTGGAGATTGTTTACTGGAATGACAACATTATTGAATAAAATATCCGGAACCTTTCTGGGCATGGAGTTCAGAGAAGACACCCTAATTGTATCGTGCCTGAGAAATAATATATCAGGTATGAGTCTGCTTTCAGCGTCTACTTTTCCTCTGAAGAACGATGACAGCGTCCTTGCAGAAATCCGGGAATACATTAACCGGCAGGGTGCAGTCGCAGACAAAGTTTTTGTAAGCATACCTGATAAATGGGCCTTTATTAAATTTACCGAGATCCCATCAGTAAAGGGCAAGAGCCGGGAGAACCTTGCAAACCTGATGCAGTTTGAAATAGAACGTCATATACCGTTTAATCTTGAAGAAGTGTCCTATGATTTTCTGGTGGTTGCTGAAAAGGATGCGTCTTGTTCTGTTGTGTTTACTGCTGTAAGCAAAGAAAAGATGGCTTATATAACAGATTATCTTGAGAAACTGTCTCTGCGCCCTGGCGCAGTCGTTCCTGCAACATTTGCAGTCTTAAGTACAGTTGAATTAAGCGGGGTTCCAGCGGGTGGTTTTCTGGAGCTGGTCGGAATGGTCCGCAGGTCCAGAGTCATTGGGGGAAAAGGGGAAGCGAACATATGCCTGTACTTTGACAGGCAGCATGTAAGTTTATCTGTAATAAAAGACGGCCTTTTTATATATCAAAGATCTTTTGTCTTTCAAACAGCCCAGCCTCTGGAAATATCAGACAGTATTTCCCAGTACCTGACGGAGCTGCAGGACCGGCTTCAGATAGAGCAGTTTAATACATTAATACTGGCCGGAGAGTTAGCTTCTATTGCTGATGTTATAAAGGAACTAAAAGACAGACTTGGCGTAAATGTCATATCACTGGATCAGGTTTCAGATTTCTCAAAGAAAATTAAGAGGACCGAAATTAACACACTTGCATCTTCTGTAGGCGCATGTTTTGCGGGACTTGAACTGTCAACATATTCAGTAAATCTGCTGCCGCACAAGAAAGAATTTGAAACGGGAAGGTTGATTCCATTGAGCACCAGAATAATTCTTGCATTGATACTGCTTCTTATAGCTGGGATTTTTACGACCGAAACGATTAAGAGAAAAAAATACCTGACAAATGTTTATGCGGAACTGAAGAAGAATGAGCCTATGCTGGCTGCAACTGAAAAGCTTTCTTCCGATGTCCGGGAGCTGAAGAAACAGATTGAATTGTTGCATGAGTTAAAAAGTAATGAAACGACACTCGAGATGCTCGCAGAACTTTCTGGTTTGCTGCCGGGCGAGGCCTGGATAACAAACCTCGAATATAAATCTTTTGATATAAAGGATGAAGACAAAGGGGCCGGGACCTTGACCATTAGCGGATATGCAGCATCTTCTTCTGCGCTCATACCGGTCTTGGAAGATTCTCCCTGTTTTGAGAAAGTTGCGTTTGTAGGCCCTGTAAAGAAAACTGGTGACAAAGAACAATTCAGATTGAGTGCAGTTGTTATGCCGGTAAAAAAAGAGGAAGTGCCTGAGGACGAAGATACCAAAGCTGAAGATGAATCGAAGGCCGGAGGGGTGGAGAAGAAAAGTGGAGTCAAGGTGAAGAGCGAAACGCCGGCTGGTGATAAGAAAATGAAAAAGTCAAAGAGCGTGGATGTGAAGAAGTGAGGGTGTCATATGAAACTGCCATTTAAAATTAATGAGAGAGAAAAAAAATTTCTTGCTATCGGAGGAATTGTCGTTTGCGCTATTGTCCTGTTTTATGCTTATTCATGGTACAGCAATTCCAGAAAACATGCTGAAGAATTTTCAGATGCCAAACGCATCATGCTTGAAAAGCAGTTAAACAGGATATCAGAGAAAGATATGCTTGAGAAACAACTCAGGGAGCTTAAGCAGGAACTCGAAAACCAGGAGAAGGTGGTTTTGCAGGGGGCTACGCCGCCCATTGCGGCTGCAGCGCTTTCAAAAATTCTCAGAGACGCAGCTTCTGCGGTGGGTTTAAATATAGCGATGGAAAGAACTCTGAATCCTTATGATGTGCATTACTATCTTGCGGTTCCTGTGGAGATAGGGTTTACCTCAACTACCGGAAAACTTAAAGAACTTCTGTACCGGTTGAGAATTTCTCCCTTTATGGTTACTGTCTCCGAGATCAAGATAAGGGTTGTAAATGTCGGCAATCCCGTAGATGTCTATACGAGTTTAATCGTGACAGGCTTTATCAAAAAAACTGCAGACCCTGAAAAAGAAAACAAAGAAGCTGACAAAGAGGGCCGGAATGAGACGTAATTATTTTCTCATAAATCTCATATTGCTTATAATTGTCGGCTTGCTTGGCGTCAGATTCTACAGGGTATATACGCATAAATTAAATATTCCTGCGGGCCCGGAGGCAAAACAGATTCAGAAGGAAACAGCTCCGGTTAAAGGCGAAGAAGAAATTCTTTCAGCCTCGTCTTTTGAGATAATAGTAAACAAGGATCTTTTCAGGCCGGCCAGGTCGCCCTTTAAAGAAGACGTAGCACAACCGTCCCTGCCTAAAATTCCACCGAGACTTTTTGGAACGGTTATTCTTGGCAATGAAAAGACAGCGATTCTCGAAGACCCTAATACAAAGTCAACACGCATATATCGTATAAATGATTCGATAGGGGGTTATGTTGTATCAGATATACGGGAAGATAAAGTTATTCTTTTGTGGAATGGTGAGAAGTCAGAGGTAAGGCTGAGGGATGAGAAGAAAGGCTTGCCACCGGTCAAACCGATGATGGTGCAACAGCCGCAGCAGCAAGCGCCGCAACAGCCGCAATCTCAACCGCAACAACCACAGATTCAACCTCAGGTTCCGCAGCAACCAGCTCCAAGACCGGTGCCTCCGCAAAGGCCTGTGCCTCAGAGGCCGGTTCCGCAGCGACCGGTCCCGCCTGCAAATTGATCCAATATTCATAAACTCTGCTCCAATAAAAAGGGATTAGGGGATAGGGAGTAGGGGGGTAGGGAAAAGAAATAAAAGAAACTGCTTGAAGCAAAAATGAAATATGTAGTTTGTCGATTATGGAAATTCTGAAAGAGGCTGCCATGTCTGCTGAAAAATTTTAAATATCCATCCTTGCTCCAACTTTATGAATGATAAAGCAGGTTAGTGGCATGTAGCTGTTAAGACGTTTCTATGCCCAGGGACTTCATTTTCCTGTGGAGGTTGCTTCTTTCGATTTCAAGGTCTTCGGCTGTCTTTGAGATGTTCCAGTTATTTTCCTGAAGTTTTTTGTGAATAAAATCTTTTTCAAACTGATCGCGGGCTTCTCGTAATGTTTTGAAGGAGGAATAGTCGGTTTTAATCCCTCTGAAAGAAGGAATTTCTTTTATATCAATGAGGTCCGATGGATTCATGATTACAAAACGTTCAATGGTGTTTTTCAGTTCTCTTACATTGCCAGGCCAGTCATAACTTATCAGAGCTTCCAGCGTGGCCTTACTTATTTTCTTGGGTTTCTGCCCGTATTGCTGTGCAAAGATGTTCAGGAAATATTCGACAAGAAGCGGGATGTCGTCCTTTCTTTCCCTGAGAGGAGGGACGTGGATGGGAATGACGTTTAAACGGAAATATAGATCTTCCCGGAAATTGACGTTCTTTATCTCATCTTCAAGGTCCTTGTTTGTGGCGGCAATTATCCTTACGTCAACTTTTATCTTCTTGCTTCCACCGACTCTCTGGAATTCCTGTGTTTCAAGAACCCGAAGCAGCTTGGCCTGTGTGGCGAGAGACATGTCCCCGATTTCATCGAGGAAAAGAGTGCCTTCGTCTGCGAGTTCGAACTTGCCTTTTTTGGATTCAAAGGCCCCTGTGAAAGAGCCTTTTTCATGACCGAACAGTTCGCTTTCAATAAGTTCATGAGGGATGGCTGCGCAGTTTACTTCAATAAAGTTTTTGCCCTTTCTGTCGCTTGCATTATGCAAGGCCCGGGCAACGAGCTCTTTGCCGGTTCCGCTTTCACCAAATATGATGACCCGGCCCTGAGAGCTTGCTGCTTTTTGAATCTTGTCCTTTAAAGATATAATCCCGGAGTTGTTCCCTATGATTTCCCATTGCTGTGAAATGGTGGTTTTTAATGCGATGTTTTCTTTCTCGAGGTACTGTTTTTCAAGAGCCCTTCTGATAAGAATTGTAACCTTCTCAAGAGACAGAGGTTTTTCCATGAAGTCATAGGCGCCGAGTTTGATCGCATGAACAGCCGTATCTATAGCGCTGTGTCCGGAGATCATGATTACACAGGCCTCGCTGTTTTTTTCTTTTATGCTTTTGAGCGTTTCAATGCCATCCATGCCCGGCATCCAGACGTCCATCAGGACTACGTCGGGATGGGATTCGTTGAAATAAGCCAGGGCCTTTTCCCCTGATGATGCAGTGATAACTTCATGGCCTTCATCTTCCAGAATGCCGCTCAGGGTCTCACGGATACTGTCTTCGTCATCAACAATGAGAATTTTGGCTTTTGCAGATTTTGCCATTTGTTATTTAGCAGTCTGCTGAAAAAGTCTGTAATTGTCATTGCGAGGAGCGTATTTTGCGACGAAGCAATCTCAAACTTATTGATTTATAAAGAAGTGAGTTTGCTTCGCTTCGCTCGCAAAGACAGCTAAAATACTTTTTCAGCAACCTATTAGAACTCCTGATTATAGAATTATTCAATTTTCAATTATACATTATAACGATTTTTCTTGACAGCAACTATACAGATTCGGTAGCGTAAAATCTTCTGTGTAAATTGAATAGAAAAGAGAAAGGGTGTATTCTCCATAAGTTTCGACCAAAAACTTCAAAGGAGGAATACACCAATGTTTTTAAGGAAAAGGCTGTAAAACACAATCTAAAACATGTGCTTGATGTTGCTGCAGTTCAAACAACATGATAACCTGTGAAAAAAACGGGCCCTTACTTTTGCCTTATCGGCAGTTCAATAATAAATCGTGTGCCACGTGGCTGATGGTCCTGTACCCTTATATATCCTCTGTGTTTTGAAATTATACTGTTGACGATAGCGAGGCCCAGTCCTGTGCCTTCTTTTTTTGTCGAGAAATACGGGAAAAATAGTTTGTCCTTGTCTTCTTCATTTATGCCTGTTCCTTCATCTATTATTTCTATGCGTATGATATCAAGGGCCGGGTTATGGTATGTATTCAGCCAGATCTTTCTGGTCTGTGCCTGAAGGGCATTATCTATAAGATTTATCAGGGCCATTTTTATCTGTTTTTTGTCAATTTCAATTTCAGGGATTTCTCCGTTTGATGTGGTGATAATTTCAAGGTCTTTATGGTTGCTGTAAAGTTCAACGACTTCGTCAATTACTGATTTTATATCAGAGGGCTCAAGACTTATTTTGGGCATCTTGCCGAATCTCGAAAATTCGTCAACAAGAGACCTGAGGCTGTTGACTTCCGAGACGATAGTCTTTGTGGACCTGTTCAGTACATCTTCAAAGTCATCGGCTTTCTCATTCCATTTTTTCTGGAGCCTCTCCGCAGAGAGCCTGATGGGCGTAAGAGGATTCTTAATCTCATGGGCAATCCTCTTAGCGACTTCCTGCCAGGCCAGGGCGCGCTGCGCCATAATAATCTCTGTCAGATTATCAAAGACGGCAAGGGTGCCGACAAAATTATTTCCGGAGTCCTGAATGGTTGTCATGTACACTCTTAAATCCAGTGGCCTGCCATTGATATAGATATGGATTTCCTTTTCAACTGCGCCATAGCCCTTTTCACTGAGATGTTTAACCATTAAACTTACTTCTTCGGATTTAATTATGCCCAGTAATTCCCGGTAGCTTCTTCCTTCCATGCTGCTGCGCTCTATGTTCAGCATGGCACATGCTGCATTGTTGAGGGTTATTATCCTGCCGGGGCGGTCGAAGAATATGACCCCGGTATTTATGCTTTCAAGAATCGTTTCCATGCTCAATCTCCTGCGGTCTGATTCACGATAAGCATTTTCAAGGGACCGTTTTCCATCCTGCAGGTCGTCAAGCATTTTATTAAACGAATTTATCAGCAGGCCGATTTCATCATCCCTTTTAAGCGCAATCCTGAAATCGAGATTGCCGTGCGCAACGGTCTTTGTCGCTTCAGCGAGGAACTGAATAGGCACTGTAATGCCTTTTGCTATACGGAAAGAGACCCAGAGCGCCAGAAAGATAATAAGAAGGGTTGCTGTGGTAAGAAGAAGAAAATATAAAAATCTTATAGGATTCTGCTGGTTCTGGACCTGAACATATTCTTTAAAGGCCTGCTGGATGGATTCCATTTTTGATACAAGGTCTCTTGTGATGATGGTTTCAATCACGACGACTCCCGTGATTTTCCCGCCTACCGTAACAGGGGAGGCGGCCCTGATTATATCGCCTTTTTCCGTTACTGCTATGTCTGTGCCGGTAAGGCCCTCGAAGGCGTCTTTAACTAATCTTGAACCGTCAGGTTTATTTTTGAAGTGACTTCTGAAAATCCCTTGGTCCTGCAGGTGCAGGACCTGATTCTGGGGGGGTGGATTTGCTGCAAGAAGCCTTGCATAATTTTCTGCAAACTGCCTCTCTCTGGCATACAGGGTCTTTGCTATGTCCATTGAATCATACACAGGCTTTTGCACTTCAAGAGAGAACCAGGCATCAATGGAATTGTTTATTAACTGATTTGAAAGGATAAAGAGCAGGATGGACGGTATGAGAACGAGTCCGAGGAAAGAGGCCACGAGCCGGGTCCTGAATTTTGAACCGAGGGCTTTTCTTTTTTTCTCCGTATAAATGTTGATAAGGTTTTTGCCTACAAAAAAAATCAGGAGCAGGAGGTAGAGAATCAGATTCACAATAATAAAGATGAAGCCAATCCTTATCATCAGGGAGCCGTGTTCTATTCCGAGATAATTCATTATTGCTCCGGTAATGATTATGGCGACGATGCTGATGATAAAAAGGCCGAGGAGTATCTTCAGGTTTTTCATTTGGCGGTACCGACAGCAAACGGCTGAGATTCTTTGGCCAGGCTCATTTCCACTTCAGGCAGCAGGTGCATCAACAGGCCTACAAGGGGCAGGCGTTCTCTGCTTTTTGATTCCACTATAACCCTGATATAGTAACGTCCCGGATCCAGTTCTTTAATGTTTGCAATGCTAAGAGGATCAACGGAGAAAATCCGGTTTTTCATTGTATCGAAGTCTGTAAATTTGATATCAGTGCGCACCGTACCGTCCCGCGATGAAACCAGATAGTGGTTTCGGAGGTTATCATATTTGATGACATTCCTGATTTTTTTTGAAACCACGAATTCGTCAGGCCAGAAATTCCATAGCCGCATGAGTTCTATGGTGAAGATTATTTCTTTCCCTACGCCAGAATTAATTTTCTCATCAAGGCCGGCGATACTGGTAATAGATGTTTTTACAATAATGTTATTATCTATTATCTTTATATCAGGGTCTGTAATATACGGCGTTACGGCAAAAGCGGCAGAAGGCCCTAAAATCGTATACAAAGGTATAAGGAGAATGAACAGAAGGTTCTTCATTTTGGCCCTGGAAAAATATAAAAATTTATTTTGATTATAACATATGAAACTATCGATCTTTTCACGTCTGGTTATTGGTTACCTTGCAATATTTACCCTTGCAATGGCTGTGAGCATGTACACCATTATTCAGCTTTATCAGATGGAAAGCATAACGCGCTCCATACTGGCGGTGGATAACAGGCTGACAGATTACGAACAGAAACTTTCAGATATATTTCTGACGTCGCTGCTGTATGAAAAAAAATTTATCATCATTAAAGATAAGGGATTGTACAACCAGTTTCTTCAGGCCCGGGATGATTTTGACAAAAATCTTAAAGAAGCCGTAGCCACGTCAGATGATGCCGAGGTCCGCAATATGCTGACAGCCATAAGGCATTTTTACGATCGTTACCAGTCCTTATTTCAGACCGAGGTGCAATACCTTAGCTCCGGAGAACATTATCCTGTCAGCAGGTATAAGGAAGAAAAAGACCAGGCTGTGAATGAAATAACAGAATCTTTGAAAAGTTTAAGGGCCTATAACCGGCAGAACACTTATAATAAGGTAAAAAAACTGGACGGCATTGGAGCTACTACCAGCAGGGTTGCTGTAGTAACAGGCATAATGGCACTCACTATTGGTATTATTATATCTGTCGTTATCACCATAAACATAACAAAACCGCTTTCTGTTATAAAGAGAAAGACCCGGGAAATTGCAAAAGGGAATTTCGGAAATGATTTAATGCTTTTCTCCCCGCCGGAGATAAAAGAGCTGGCGCTGGCTTTTAATTTAATGTGCACAAAGCTGAAAGCCCTGGATAAGATGAAATCCGATTTCTTCTCACTGATGTCTCATGAGCTGAGAACACCGCTTACAACGATAAAGGAAGGGATAAATCTTCTCTGGGAAAGCTTGCCGGGCCGGGAAGCAACAGAAAAGCAGAAAAGACTGATGACAATTGTAAACGAAGAGTGCAACCGTCTGATAAATCTCGTCAACTCTTTACTGGATCTGGCAAGGATGGAAGCCGGTATGATGGTTTATAATTTTACTCCTGTGGACAGCAGTCATTTAATTAACAGGATTGTCCGCGAGATGGAGCCTTTGGCTGATACTAAAAATATCAGCATTGAAACGAGGCTTGCCGACGGACTGCCTCTTGTGAAAGCCGATAGCGATAAAATACTGGAGGTCTTGAGGAACCTGATAGGGAACGCAGTTAAATTTACACCTAATGGAGGACAGGTGCAAATAATTGTTCAGGCCTCTGAAAAGGGGCTGAGTGTTTCTGTGCTGGATACAGGCATTGGCATACCAGCCGAAAAGATTGAAACTGTCTTTGATAAATTCAGGAGGGCCACTTTTGGGGATTCAGGCAAAATTGTCGGAAGTGGTTTAGGGTTATATATTGTTAAACAGATCATTACAGATCACGGAGGTAAAATTTGGGTAGAAAGTACAACTGGCAAAGGCAGTGTTTTTACATTTGTTCTGCCTGTCTGATTTCACTTTTATTTTTTGGTTGCATTACGTTGAAGGAAAACAGAAACAGGCTCATGGCCGAGGGGTATCTCCTGAACAGTCAGAAACTGCTTGCAGCGGGTGATTACAAAGGAGCCCTTGAAGAAAATTTTAAGGTACTGTCAGTTACCGGCAAGGATATACCAGGGGATGAAGCGCTTTTTAATATCGGGCTGATTTATGCTCATTACGGCAACCCTGGAAAAGATTATAAGAAGTCAGCTTATTATTTTGGGAAGATTATTGATGAATATCCTCACAGCCGTTTGCTTGAACAGGTGAAGATAATGACAGGTATACTTAATGTCATTGAGAAGGCAAAGCAGGTAGACATTGAGATTGAGAAAAAGAAAAAGGAGCTGGCAAGATAGGAATGGCAGAGTTAACAAGAAGGATATTAGTGGTAGATGACGACAGTAATCTCCTTGAAGTATTAAGGATGAGACTTGAATCAGCACGTTATGCAGTTGATACTGCTTTAAGGGAAGAGGAAGCTCTCGAAGCTGTCAAACAACAGCCTTTTGACCTGGCTATTATTGATTTACAGCTTGGTAGTTGTGATGGGATATCTCTTATGAAAGATGTGCATCAGATTAATCCGGACCTGCCTGTTATCATCCTTACAGCATACGGCAGCATCGAGAGCGCGGTAGAGGCCATTAAAAAAGGAGCGTATAGTTACATTACCAAACCCTTTGCTCCGGCTGAGTTGCTTTCACAAATCGAAAAAGCCCTGGAAACCCGCAGGCTCTCTATGGAGATTAAAAGACTTAAAGGGCTTATGGAAGAGAAATATGACTTTTCAAATATCGTGGTCAAAAGCGAAAAGATGCAGCACATACTGCAGCAGGTTTCAATCATTGCCAGGTCAGATTCTACTGTGTATATCAATGGAGAAAGCGGCACAGGAAAGGAACTTATTGCCAGGGCCATTCATCTCGGCAGTGATAGAAAAGACCAGCCGTTTGTAGCCATAAACTGCGCTGCTATCCCTGAGACCTTGCTGGAAAGTGAGCTCTTCGGCTATGAAAAAGGCGCATTTACCGGTGCTGTACAGAGGACCAGGGGACTGTTTACTCAGGCTCACAAAGGGACTCTTTTTCTGGATGAGATCGGAAACATGCCTCTTTCATTGCAGAAAAAAAGCCTGCGTGTTCTTCAGGAACGGCAGTTTTATCCTCTCGGCAGTGACAAACCGGTTGAAATTGATGTGAGGTTTATTGCTGCAACGAATCAGGACCTGAAAAATGAGGTCAGGGAAGGCCGCTTTCGTGAAGACCTTTTTTACAGAATTCATGTTATCCCGATTAACCTCCCTCCTTTGAGGGAGAGGAAAGAGGACATCCCTGTACTGGTCGAACAATTTTTAAATGAGTTTAACAGGAGGATGAAAAAAGGCGTAAAAGGGTTAACACCTGCGGCCCTGCAAAAGCTTATGCTCTACAACTGGCCCGGCAATATCAGGGAGCTAAAGAATACTATCGAGTTTGCAATAACAATGACCCGTCACGATGTCATTGCCGAAGACCTTATACTTCAGTCCACGGATCAGACTCATGAAAAATTACAACCTCTTAAAGAGGCGAGGGCTGCTTTTGAAAAAAACTATCTTGTGCATCTTCTGGAGATTACCGGAGGTAATGTCAGCAAGGCCTCGGAACTGGCCGGTAAATACAGGGCGGATTTTTATAACCTCATCAAGAAATATGACTTAAAGCCCGAAGCCTTCAAAAAGTAAACCTGTCAATCCAGTGTATGCAATAACATACACTGCCTCTAACAGGTTGCTGAAAAAGTATTTTAGCTGTCATTGCGAGCGAAGCAATCTTTCTTTACCGCTCGGGATAAACTCCGTAAACTCACTTCTTTATAAAGCAATAAGTTTGAGATTGCTTAGTCGCAACATCCGCTCCTCGCAATGACAATTACAGACTTTTTCAGCAGCCTTTTAAAGACCAGCTTAAGTCGCTTAAACCGTTTTTCTACCCCCTACCCCCTACACCCTAATCCCTATTCCCTGTCTTAAAGCTCTGCACGTCAATTCTTTGATTGCTGCTGTTTGGTAATCCATACAAAATTTGACGCTTCAAAAGTTGTCTGAAGCCCTAACCTGAAGAATTACCTTTTGATTAAAAGAGGTTGTAAGGATAGTTACATCTTGGGCAAGTTTATTGCTTTATCCTCGAGGAGCTTTTTTAAAGCAGCATCAAATTTATTTGCTCAGGGGAGCTGAGAAGCAAATCATTAGTTTGAAATTGAGACAGGTTAGTAATTTTAAACATAAAGTTATTTTTGTTGGATGGGTCCTGTGTATAATCCTTTCTCTTTCTCCTGCAAATCTCTTTGCAGGTGAAGCCGTCATTACGTGGAATGCACCTGTATCGAATGCTGACGGAACACCGCTTACGGACCTTGCCGGATTTAAAATCTACTACGGCACCATTTCTGGTATTTATACAGACAACATTGATGTCGGCCGGGTTACAACCAGTCGTATAAGCAACCTGACTGACGGGCTTATCTATTATTTCGTTGTCACTGCATATGATTTTGCAGGTAACGAAAGCGGGTATTCTAATGAGATCAGCCGGGATATCATAACCTCAAATAATAACCCGCCTTCTGTGGCTCAGCTTGTTTTCCCGTTAAACTATCAGGAGGATCTGGGCGCAACAGTTGAATTCAGGTGGGACAAATCTGAGGACCTTGATGGAGATATGGTGGCGTATGATCTTTATGTATGTGAAGATGAGAATTTTATAACAAGCTGTATAGTTGAGTCAGATATAGCGGGCCTTTTGAATAATGATATTGTCTATGCAGGAATCAGCAGTTCTGAAATAGAGCTCTTAATGTTTGCATTAGTAGCAACGCTTGCAGGCATTGTTATAAAAAGAGATAGAGTGTTCTCATTGCTGGCAGTGACAGTAACTGCAGGAATCATTCTAATATCCTGTGGAGGCGGGGGCGGAGGTGGCGGCAGCGGCAGCGGAGTAGCGACATCAGTAAATGATGACAGGGGTTCTGACGAAGTTACCATGACGGTATCAGGCCTTAAGACTGGAACTGTTTATTATTGGAAAGTTGTTGCAAAGGACTACAACGGTGGAGTAACGGACAGCAGTGTATGGAGTTTTGATACACGGTAACAGACTGCAGACGTTTCAACTAATCTTTAAACCCTCGATGCTGGCTTATCAGGCTTTTCAATGGTTGTATGGTAAAATAGTCATACTTTACTGGACCATTTCAAGGAGGACTGATGATTCCCGAACTTAAATATGATGACAAAGGGCTTATTCCTGCGATAATACAGGATGTGAAAAATAACGAAGTTCTTATGATGGCGTATATGAATGCAACTTCTCTGGAGCAGACTGTAAAAACCGGCAAGACTCATTTCTGGAGCAGGTCCAGGCAGAAGTACTGGATGAAGGGAGAGACTTCAGGGAATGTGCAGCATGTCAGGGAAATTTATTATGATTGTGATGCGGACACGTTACTGATAAAAGTTGAGCAGGCCGGCGCCGGCGCCTGTCACACAGGCCACAGGACGTGTTTTTACAGAAAATTAGATTTGGAAAAATAGTGCAGGGCCTGTCAAAATATTTGTAAGTTTTTAGTCTAATCACTAACAACTATTTACTAATCACTGTTTTTAAACGGGGGGGGCAAAATGAGTTTAGGCAAAAAGGGCGAGGAGCTCGCAGAGGGATATCTCAGAAAACAGGGCTATAAAATTATTGAGCAAAATTACAAAACTCCATTTGGCGAAATAGATATAATTGCAAGGCATAATGATGCGCTTGTCTTTATTGAAGTCAAGACCAGGGAGAGTATCGAGTTTGGTCTGCCGTTTGAATCTGTAACCAGATCGAAAAGACGAAAGATTACCAACGTAGCCCTGTCATACCTTAAGAGATTTCAGGACTTGCCTCCGTGCAGATTTGATGTTTTGAGTATTTGCTATAAGGACCGGAAGCCCGAGTTTGAATTAATAAGGGATGCCTTTGAGATATAAGTTTTCTGCTATACAAGCGTATTAAATTTTTCTTGCTTACTGATGAAAGAATCTGATATAAACTAATCAAAAGCGATGAAAACATAGAGATTGCTCGCGGTGGCCCTTTAGTCATCAGATAGTTATGTCTATGAAATACAGAACCGTTTTACGGTGTTGGTGAGAAAAAATTACTGGTATGCAAATGATATAGGGATGATTAAGGAATGCAATATTATTAAGAATAAATGCGTAGAACTTATAAATATCACAGATGGAATATCGCGACCGGTTAATTAGTGTGACATCTTAATTGTCAAGGGCCTGTTATTAAGCACCTGCATCTTAGAATTTGAGGGGCGAATTATGCTATTATTCATGCACGGGGCGTAGCGCAGCCCGGTAGCGCACACGGTTCGGGACCGTGGAGCCGGAGGTTCAAATCCTCTCGCCCCGACCAAAATCCCCGTGCCCCCTTAGCTCAGTCGGATAGAGCACAGGTTTCCTAAACCTGGTGCCGCAGGTTCGATCCCTGCAGGGGGCGCTTTTCTTTACAAGCAGTTACGGTCTGTTCTGTAGAATCTGCATTAAGAATTTTTTTTGACTGTAGCAAAATTGTAGCAGAGTCCAGCAATTCAACACTCGATCTTAATGATTCCGGGTAGTGATGAGCGTACCGCTGGGTCGTGGATACATCCTTATGTCCAAGCAGTTTTGATATCTTGTAAATATCCACTCCGCTTTGAGCGAGCCTCGTAGCAAAAGAATGCCTCAGATCATGAAATCTGAATTTCTCAATACCGGATTCTCTGACCGCTTCGTTGAATTTATTCTTGAGCTTCCACCTGTCAATCTTTTTATTTGCACCGTTGAAGAATACATAACCTGAAATGCTCTTGACCTTTGATCTTTCCATGAGCACTTGAAACGCCGTCTGATTAATCGGAATGGTTCTTGTGTCGTTTGTCTTTTCTCTTGTAGTTGTAAGTGTCATTCGTTGAAGGTCAATGTTCTTCCACTTCAGGTTGATGATTTCTTCCTGACTCATGCCGGTGTTTAACCCGATAACAATGATTTCCGCTAACTGCCCGTTCATCTTGCCATAAGACGCCTCCAGAAGTTTTGTCTCTTCTTCGGGTGTCAGCCAACGGTCAATCTTGCCTGCTTTAAGGCCCAACTTGACCTGACTTACGGGATTCTCCTTCAACCACCTCCATGTCTTGATTGCAGCGTTGAAAGCGTTGCTTAAGAGTCTGATCTCGTTTAGCACTGTTGAGTCCGCTGCTTTCTCCTGCTTCCTTTTGAGCTTGTAATCAATAATGGATTCGGGAGTGATTTCGGAAATTGTCCTGCCGGAAAACACGGTTTGAAGATGAGTAAGAGCGTCCCTTTTTCTTTCTATCGTTGACTGTTTGTTAGTGCATTCTGTGAAGTATCGTGTCATCATCTCGTCAAAGGTCTTTGTCCGGGCCAGGGCATTTTGGAAGTATTTTCCTTCCTGAATCTCCATAAGAATTTTGGCATAAATCCTCTCGGCCAGTTTTTTGTTTTCGGTGTCGGTGGAAATTTGAGTCCGTCTTCCATCCTGCGTAATGCTGATCCAGTAAATTTTATCTCTTCGATAAAGCCCCATTTACATATCGCCTCCTTTCCTGGGGCCTCTGGCCTGAATAAAAGGATTATAACTTGAATGGGGTACTCTTGTGCAGTCTCTCTTCCATTTTTCGATATCGTCAAGGTCAAACCTGAGGCAGCCGTTTAATTTAATGCAGGGGATCTGGCCCAACTCCGACCACTGGTAAAGGGTCTTTACCTTGATTTTGAGTATCTCCGACAATTCTTTTATTGTGAGCAGCTTCATTGTTTGTTTATTATATTCTTAACTCCTTTCTGGTTTCTGACTCATTATTAAATTTCGGGCAGAAATCATGTAAGTCATTTTCAAATCATAAGAATCGACAGAAATCATAGACCAGCCCGATTGAAATTTTATATTGTTCTTTTTCTGTGAAAACGTCTTTAACAATGTTTTGAAATTCAGTCATTTTATTCTCTTCTAAAAACAATATGACTATTTGATCATATCCTGCTTGGAGGCTCTTTTGGACATTGCCGACTTCTTGATTTGTCTTAGTGGTGACGGATATCTCAACAGCGGTCTTTTTTCCGCCCCGTAGAAGTCCGATATCGACAGCCTCTTTGTTTCCAGGAATCGGTTCTTCTATTACTGCACGAAAGCCTTTCCCTTCAACAGAGGATTTTATGACTGACTGAAAGTATTTGTGCAGTAGCCCGCCCTTGCCGCTATTTTCCGTCCCCTTACCAAAGGCGTTAAAACCCTGTGGAGTGATTATGAGAAACTTGGCAACACGGGAACCTTCTCCTAAATGTGTTATGATTTCATGGATAATACCCTTGCCCTTAAGAGATGATTTTAGCTTATCTCCCATGTAGGCACTTAATCCCTGTTCTTTGTACAGCTTTGTTACGGAAAGAGCAGGATTATTGAAAGCGAATTCAAGGAATGTCTTTTCCTGAATTGATAATGTTACTTCCGGTTTCTGATCTTTTTCTTTTTTATAACTGAATGAATCCTTTTCCGATAGAGAGTACTTTTTGCGCGAAGCGGCTATAATATCGTCCGTGTAGTGGACTGCCAGAATGTCAGATATCCGTTCGGTCGTCATGTTAAAGACGCTGTTTAGCATCTTCACATAGGTTTCGCCGCGTTTGAGCCGTCCAATGTCTTCAGCTTTGAATTTCCGGGACAGGTTCTTTTCTATCATCATCTGGTCCTGGGGACAATCCGTGGCAAAGAATATTAAGGTCGAGGCGTTAAAGACATGGCGAAGAATGGGGTCAGGGATGTCTCTAATCATCTGATTAGCAAGCCATAAATGAAGTCCGAATTTCCGAGCGCCGCTTAAGATGTCGGCCATTGAGGGACAGGCCATATGCTGAAATTCATCAATGTAGAGATAAAAGTCAAGGCAGTTTTCCTCTATCTTCCGCATCATGGCGGCAATCTGAATTTTTGAGACAAGCAATTTTCCCAGAAGAAGGCTGTTTCTTTTTCCAATATCTCCGTGAGAAAGGTTGCAGAGCAGTATTTTTTTACTATCCATGATCTCAAGAAAATCTATCTTGTTTTCTCTCTGGCCAAGCATAGGGGCAATCGCGCTGTCAGGAAGTATCAAGGGGCTTAGTTTATTGGAAATGGAAGTAACAATGCCTCTTCTTTCCAGGAAAGGAAACTCGCTCTCCCAAAACATTTGAATCCGGTCGTCAGTGATTCCCTGCAAGAACTTGTTCCTCCAGTTCTTATCTATCATCAGTCTTTCGATATCACAGAGGGTGGAGTCCTGCCTTGTTAAGAGGGTGATGATAAGGAAATTCAAAGCATGCTGGATATTCACTCCTAATGGAGCTTCAAATAGGTCTTCAAAGAAGTTTAAGAGGTCAACCCGGATATGTTCTTTTTCAAGTTTTGTTCCGCTGTGAACAAGAGGGTTGATAGCCATAGGATATTGATAATCGCCGCTATTGAAGTAGACAACATCGTCTATACGGTGTTTAGGGATTCGGGGTAGAATCCCGTCTTTGATTAAAGAACCGTGCGGGTCGATGATTGCAATACCGTCTCCGCGCTCAATCCTCTGGATTGCCTGAGACAAGATAAGATTGGATTTGCCGTAGCCGCTTTTTCCTGTGCCATACACATGCTGGTTTGGTAAAGAACATGAATGACAGACCGGTGTCTTTATTCCCTGATACATATTGAATCCGAGTACCGGCCCGTTTGATGTAAATTCAGAGGGTACAGGATAGCACTTTCGGGCTTGTTCAATATATGGGAGGGATTCGATAAGTTCAGGAGAAGGAAGATGAATAAAATATGCCAGCTCGGTCAGATTTAAAATTATTCCATGAACATGGCTGTTTCGCTCTATAATGCTTTCATGCGGATATTCTCCTGCTACTGGAATTATTCCGTTTTCACCCTGAAACTGATTAAAAAACGTTTCCATAGACTGAAGCAGATTTTTATCGGAAGCAATCATTCTTATTGATACCGCATAGAGGGGTCTTGAGATTTTGTCATCGACAATTTTGGGAAGATTCGGAAGGTCAAAGAATACTGACAACTTGGGGTCATAAGGATTCCTTGAAGCCTGCCGCATATTCTCCTGCCAGTTGTGCCTAACAGGAGTAAATAGAATCTGAAAGGCCCCGGCCTGTGCTTTTGAAAGATTCCCCAGGAATCCGAAAAGCGGACGGAAGGGGTCGATTTTGTCATCAATGCATAAAGGGAAGAAGTGGGAATTTTTTAAGCGATAAGCGCGGCAATAAGGACGGGAAGAAAAGGTCGTTCTTATATAATCTTTCTCGGTATGCGCTTCAGCATTCGGGAAATGCGATCTTAGCTGGGAAAGGACGGGATTAACCTGATTCTCTTTAACCGTGATCTGAAAAAAGATTCTTCTGTTATGGCCGATAATTTCAAAACTTATGGGATTGCTTGCAGGTAGAGAGAGGATGAATTGTTCAGCAGTAATCAGGGTGTTTTTGTCGTCTGTCGAGGGCGTAATGCGGATAAAGAGAAATCTTTGATTATCAGGAGATTTTTCCGCTATGCGGCGGCTATTATCCGGCATGTTTGAAAACAATCGTTTCAAGAAAGAATTGTGTTCCTCTCTTAAACCAAAGGGTCTAAATGGAGGCTCTAAGGAAACGGGATGTGAAAAAATTTTGGCTGATCCCCGTCCTTTTTCCATTTCCTCTATGATTATTTTTCTTTTTTGCCCTATTACTCCCATATAATCCTCTTAAATCGGTATCGAAGTCTGGCAGACCGGGCAGTTGAGCCACGAGAAATATTTTTTGCACATGGGGCAGGGACTAAAGACATGTCGTTCTTTGTAAGACATAAATCCGCAGCCGCAGCGATAGAGGCTTACAAGCTCGATGACAGTTCCACAGCCGAGGCAGACAGAGTCTCGGATAAGTTTTTCCTGAATCCACCGCGAGACAGGGATTACCCGGAAGGTTGATAAATGAAAGAGCAGGAGAGCCGCCGAGAGCTCAGCTATTAAGTGACTGTTTAATGCGCTTCCGATCTTAAACCCTGCGATACTCACTACAATGATTCCTGAGTGATACAAAAAAGCGATAATCCGCCGTTTGGTCTTTATGCCTATCAAACTAAAGCCTCCATCTCATTCGCGACTGCCTTATTTGAGCGCCGCCTTTTCTTTCAGGTTTTCTCCACAGCCATTTGAGAGCGCTTAACGCAACTTTCAATAACCATTTGGCAAGTCGCTTGATGAACCTAAAGGCAAAGGGGAAGTATCTTTTGACAAGCATGAAAATGAGAATCAGGAAAAGAAGCGGTAATACCAGGGCAGCGTCTATGTGAAGCCGCGCCGCCACATAGTAGGCAAGTCCTGCAACAATGACTGATTTCAACAACAGTTTAAGCAGCGAATCGAAGTTAATAACTTTTCTGCTCATAATAATCAGTCCGTTACCACTGCTGGAACAGAAGTCTCTGTACCAGCAAGAAGTCCGAGTCCCGAATTAACATCCGGGGGAAGGACATGCATAAGAGGCAGATGAAATCTGATGACGCGCCGCTCTTTTATTTGTTCAACTACAAAGAAGTCAACATTGCCCTGGCCGAGGCTGGCTACGGCAAAGTTGCTGTAGTCTGTTTCCGTCTCTAATGCCTGCTGTTTTGTCTCTTTCCAGTTTTCGCTTTCAGGCTTTTCCTGAACCGTCATCGGATATGCCTTCATGCCCCAGATAAGGTTTAACGCCCCTCCGTTTAAATCTTTGGGATCGCGGTCTAATACTTGCAGTCTTCTGACGCTGTGCTCAGAGACCTTCTTTCTGACCATATAAAGCGCGTCCGCATTCAGGGGGTTCTGCCTGATGCTTGACGAACTCTGAGGCTCGATAAATGAGCTTAGAACGTTGATGAGTCTTGCCGATGATCTCCTATTTGCAGAGTCTCCTTTTACGATGGTTCCAGAGAGACCGATAACAGGGCCGTTATGTCCCAACCCTCTGACCAATAACTGCCATTGAGTCGGCAGATTCTTTTCTTGAAGGATTTGTGCCATAGGCGAAATATCATCTATTGCCAACAGGACTTTATCCGCCTCGATTTCGTTTATCACCTCTTCGCATGGCTTTTTAATGCCCGTGGAACTGATGCCTTCATCACTCCATCTTTCTGCTAACCTTAGTGCCCGGTCTTCTTTCGGATCGGCTATAATGATCCGGTCAAAGATTTTGGGGAAGGGCAGAGTTCTTAAGGCCGCATCGGTAACAGCCCTGCCGCCTCTATGCGCTCCGCCTATAAAAACTATATCTTTTTTCATTGTCATTACCTCCATTGATTATTTATTTGGCAGACCTCGGAAATGCTTGCTCGCACTCCCCATTTGTCAAATGCCGCCTGCCAGAGTCTTAACAGTTGTTCATAATTTTGAGTTGTCATCTTGCCGGTGTTGTCAGGGGTGTATGGATGCACCCCGCAAGCCACAAGCTTTGTCGAATCTTTGAATTTTGGTTTGATGGCTTTTCTGTCAAGCCAATTTAGGAATTCCCTTTCAGAGGGGACTTGCCTTTCAAAATTGAATGACTTATTTACTTCGCGCATATCGGATAGAACATAAATGAGTGTTTCTCCTTCATCTGGAATTCTTAAAGAAGCCCTATGGACAGCTTCAACAATGGCCGAGCCTTTATTTACCGGAAGAGATGGGGTTTTTTCGGAAAGGTTTTGTAGAAATTTGTTCTTCCACTTTTTCTTATTCACCGTGACCGGCCCCGGAAACCTCGGTGGATATGATTCAGAAAAAAGGACAGACGTTGTATCAAAGCCTCTGTCAACGAGAAACACTTCAAATGAGCCGCCCCCGGCCTGATCCGCTCTTTCCGTCCAGAATCTTCCCGCATCTTCTAACGATTCTGACGAACAGGAAAACTCCTGAGCGGAACTGCTCCGGTCGCAGACAACCAGTATGTTAAAGCGGTCATCGGCGTAGGCGGGATAGGCAAAGAGAATGAATATGGACAGGAGCGTTGCAATTTTAATAAGCGCTTTAACTGGTTTTGAAACGGAGGTTTTAATCGACTGCCAGCCTTTCCAAAACAGGAAGGCAAACTTAAGATCGGCAAGATAGCCTTCAACGTATCGGGCATGTCTTTCCCAGGCCGTTTCTAATCTCTCTTTCTTTGACAGCGCCCTTTCATAATGCTTGACATACTCCTTTGTGATTTTATCAAGCTCGTTAAGCGACCTCTGCCTTTCCGAATTTGCCTCATTAAGCCTTTCAAGGCAGGCCTGTTCCTGTTCGTTTAATCTTCTTATTTCGCTTTCAACTTTGCCGGTCTTCTCTGATATTTCGTTCCATCTCTTAAAGAAGAACGCGGCTGATATGGGGAGTATAAAGCTGATAGCCGTGTATAGTGCTTGCCAAAAAGAATTATCCATAGCGTTTCCCTCGATGACAGCTCCCTGGACGGTGCGCATTTTCCCGATAATCACGGCTAAAACGGCAAGGCAGGCAAACCACAGGAAACTCTTTTTTGATAACGCTTGATGGGCGATCAGGACTGAAGCGACTACGAAAGCAAAAGTAAAAAAGAGAGTGAAAAGAGCAGATGTCGAGTAAAAGAACATCCTTGCCAAGTCAACGCCCCAAAAATCGCAAAACAAATAGAATAAAGAAACCGCGTCTCCTAAGCCGATGAGCAGACATACAAGAAAGCTTCTTAAGGCATCTTGCTTCAATAAATGATGATTAGGGGTGGTTTTTAATATTTCGTCATGAGCCTTCCGGATTTCATTTAAGGAAGTCGCCGCGTCTCTGATTTCCATTTCAGCTTGTGAGATAGATTCGATAATTTGAGTCACCAGCCGTTGTTTGAGGTTTGAATAAATGTTTCCCTGCTTTTTTCTTAAAGCCTGTTCATCGGAGATGTCTTTCTCCTCTTTCACAGTTTCCGTCCTTACGGTGCTGCCGTCAGGCTGGATGGAGAGGTAGAAGGGAGATTCGCCATCGGGGGCGCGGGATTTTAATGTCTTTTCTTTGATGTCAATAAACTCGTTTAAAGCGAGTCCGCCCTTATGGGCGATATACGCATCGATGTGGTTTTTGGCTTTCTTAAAGATGTTCATACTTCATACTCCTTTTTTTTAAATAAGTGCTCGTACCCAAGGACCCTGTCGGGCTTATTCCCGATGAGCCAGTGGTAAAGCCGCTTGATCTCTAAGGACTATTGTTTTCAAGCTCGTCTATCTTGATCATTATTTCCTCATAGTCTTCTGTTGTTAATATTGATTTCATATTCGCCCCCTTTACAGGATTCCTGATTTGCATTAAGTTTTAGAGACCCCAGGGTTCTTTGCATATCTTTATTTCACCTTCCCATAACTTATTAACAGGTATGGGAGTGAACAACATCCTCCCATGCCAATCCATCCATAGGAGGTAAAAATGGAAAACAATATCAGGGAATTAAAAGCGCTTGCAAGGCAGCTTAAGAAGGAGAATAAAAGACTTACTAAAGAGAACCGTCTGCTAACAATGAAGCATAACAATATCAAGGAGACGTATGACGGACTTTGTTTCGCTTCAAAGGAGTTGGTAAAGGACATGAATAGATTACGCAAAAATCTTGAAGCTGCCGAAGGCAGAATTACGCTGTTTGAACACCGGGTCCACGCCTTCTCCCCTTTATCTCTCTTTAAATGAAAAAAAGCCATTTTTTCACCTCATCTTCAGAGCCGTATCAGATACGGTTCTTTTTTTACTGTTATGCATCAGTTCCGAAACAAAACGCAAATAATCTTAGTTAATATTTAATGAAAATTATTGGTAGGAAAAATTAATGCAAAAAGATATAATAATGTCCTGTATTTATTGAATAAATTAGAAGGGGTTCGACGACAGAAATTCATAAATTATCACAAAAAAGTAAGCCGATAAAATAGGAAAATGGAAAAAGCGAAATATGATGTGCATAAAGTAATAACCTGGAAAGATATAGATGATCTTGTAAAAAATGTTGAAGAGTACTATGAGACCTATACGCACAAAATTCAGAGTCCCCTTTATTTATTAAAAGTGATCCATTCTATTTACAAGAAATTTATGGATGAGCAACTGGATAAAAACATTAACCTCAATGATGAAAAAAACAGGCCGAAAGTATTAAGAAGCGAGGTTATAAAAATGTATAGGCAGAAGGAACCCGGCCAGTGGAAACCTGATGAAACTCCCAACGATACCTACGCAAGACACAAAGGAACGATTAATTCTTTGCTTGAAGATTTGGCTTATGAACGAGACAGGAAAATGAAGAGGATACTTAATCCAAAAGGAATTGTTATAGCGGGCAAGAAAAGAAGCGGCGCTGGTGAAAGCACCAATTATTTTATTCCTCTAGCTCCTAAACATATCCGTCAAAAAAAGGATTATTTTATTTTTTATCTAAAGACAAATTCTTCAGTGACAGTAAGACAATTTTTGAAAATTAAATTTGATATTTGGAAACGCCATCATTTCGATGGCGATAGAATGCTTAAGCCCCCCGATCTGTTTCGAATACACTCAGGATTAGACCCGGCAGTCCTTGATGATGATAGTCTCGGCTTTTTTTACGCAAGCTGTTTGTACAGACGTTATTATTACCACATATGGTGGGAAAAACTTAAAGACAAAATCAGAAATAATCCAAAAGTGCTTCGGCATATTGTTATTCTCTTACTCTTATCTGATGAACGACCTTTTTGGCGAGCTGCATTTGTGTTGCAATATATTGATAAGCGAGTATTTCATGAGGTGCTTTCCAAATTTTCGGGTGATATACATAAGGATGAAAGAATCGAGAAGGGCATTGAAACGATCTGTTTGAGAAAAGTGGAAGAATTTCTATCAACCCATAAAGATGTGGAAGGGTACTCGGAAGAAATTTTAAATGAAATTACTAAATATAAATACTCTTTTGAAGGTAAGCCTCCTATTGACATAAAAAGGAGGGAACAACAGATGGCAAAACTTTTTAGCTATAAAAAGAAAAGAAGAAAAACTTCTAAAAAAATAGTATAGAGAAATGGAGGGCAGAATCACAAACAGCCCCACAATAATTCGACATTTAATTAACCTGATACTTCAATTATACCAGCGACCTTATTGGTGAGCTGCATTTCTTCTGCAATATGTCGAGCTACCGTTGTTCAATAAAGTCCTTGATCAATTTTTTCCAGGTAGCCTATTGAAAGACGAAAGAACTATGGTAGCCTATGACGCTATTACTAAAAGAAATGTGGAGGAATATCTGACAACGCATAGAAAGACTGAACAATGGTCAAAGGACTTGTTGAAAGAATTTGATGCATATAGGCATTATGTCAAGGAAAGTATAATATTAAGAAAGGTCCCAAAAAAGAGGTAAGAATAGATGGGAGGACTTTATAATAAATTATTTACTTGATTTGAAAGTATTTTTTTAACCTCACGAATATATATGTCTTCATTGTCAATTTGAGATAAGGAAATAACGTGTAGAATCTTCATCTTCAATAAGTTCGGATTAAATAATAGAATACCTTCATAGCCGGATAATTGACCAAATAATATTTTATTCCTACGAAGTAAAGTAATAACTGTTAAAAAATCTATCGCCTTTCTATTGTAATAATCCAAATTGATAAAGGTACTAGCTATTTTTAAGTTGTAATTGTCTATAATCCCTATTAATTTTTCAATAAAAAAAAGTACATATATCACCCCTGTCTTGCGAGGATTAAAATCATGAAAAAAAATATCGTTAGTATTACTAACGATAAAATCTAATCCGAAATATCCTTTTCTTATGAAATATTGTTTTAAAAAACTAGCAATTAATTCAGCATAATCCTTGATCTTGCTATGGCATTCCTCAGGGAAAGTTGCAGGATATTTAAATCCTTTGAAATGGTTATTATCCATACTACACTCATCAATAAATATTCGAGGATTATTATTTTGAAAAATAAATTGAATACTCCCATTCCAAACAGCTTCTATTTTCTTTTCCAGTAAAAATAAATCAGTTGGATATTGTTTAACTATTTTTTTTAGTATTTGATTTGAAGATATATCATATACGCCTAAACTGCCGATTGTATTATTCTTTTTAAGCAATACATCTTGATTCCTTTTTATAAAATGCCTATAATCGCATAGGTTCCCGTGTGAAAAAAATACATTATCTGGGTGGGGTAGCTTCAAAATCTTAGCAAGTTTGTTGAATCCAATTTTTGATGAATATTTATCATAAATATCTTGGGGGAATAGGATGGGTATGTTTAAATATCTTGAAAGTGTGACTAAATCTCTATTTGGTATGAATGTCTCGATAACATAATTTGACTCACGAACCTTTCTTTTTAAGATTGAAAGTAATCTATCATCGTTTAGAATTGAATAGGCTAAATCTTTATAAAAAAATTGCGGCGTAAAAAAATCACACTCGATTTTCAAACCAAGCGTTTGCAAATAAGCAATATATTCTCTATTGATAGGAAGGGATGTTACAACTACATCATTGATGTCTGCGGAAGGTAAGCATCTTTCTTCATACAACTTAGCTGATTCATCACCACGAAATAATTCATAAGGTTGATTATCAATAAAAACTATCCTATCTTCCATTCATTATGATATTGATACTGTCACGTTGAGATCTTTTCTCTTGACATCTTAAATAAATTTTGCGATTTGTTTTTCAAATATTCAAACTGATTAATGATTTTTTGTCCTAGCTTGGATTTAACCTTTATTACTATTGAATATTTTAATAAAGACTCCTCTACTTTATTTCTATTAAATAACTGAAAGCCCATATAAATCGTTTCATCAAATTGACACATATGAATTAAGGGCACACAGGGAAACTCATAATAATATATTTTATTTTTTTGTTCGGTTCCTAGGGATTCATACAAATTTAAAATATGACTACGATTTGTTTTAATTTGTGTTCTGAAATCTTCAACATCTCTTGGGGGGCTTGGCAAAACGCACATGATATCATTGATTACACAATCATTAGTTGTATTTGGACATAAAGTATATAGTTCTATTAATTTTGATTTTGGTTTTAATAGGAAAGCTCTGAACGCTTCAATAACATCAGGTTCCGTAATCCTAATATTTCTTACGCACAATATCCTAATTACACTTTTACTTTTATTGATTTTATCAACCACAAATTTTGAAGAATAATAATCATTTTCTAAGATAGCTGAACTGCTTAATAATCTTAAAAAGATAATTCCTATTTTATCTCGATTCTTTAATGCAAAAATTAAGACAGGTAAAGCAATGATTGCAATGGATATGGAAATGCTTATTAAAGTAACTATTGAATTAAAATTAGTTAAATCTGTTGGATTCTTAAAAACATTCCATATTGTTTCCATTATTCCTCCGTGATGTCTGGTATAATTAAGCCTTTCTTGAATTCATCATCGAAAGAAGTAATTAAAGCGACATTTGAACCAAGTTTTTAGATAGATCGACATCCATCCTCAATATGGAATCTATGGTGATTCCAGCAGTGTGTGGAGTTAAAATTACATTAGATAAGTTTCTGAATAAATCAATAGTGTTCTTATCTTCAATATCTAAATCAATAGCTGCTCCAAAAATAAGCTTTTTCCCTAATGCAGAAGAGAGCGCAATATTATTAACTATATCAGTTCTTGAAGTATTGATTAAAATAGAGTTTGCCTTCATAAGACTGATCAACTCTTCAGATACAAGTTTATTGGTGTTACTCGTCAAAGGAAGATGTATAGAGATTATGTCAGCTTCTGAAAACAAATTTTTTAAATTAACATACTTTACTCCAAGGTTAAGTAATTCAGTATGTTTTGTAGGATTAGCAGTATAGCATAAGATATTAAGGTTAAAAGCTTTTGCAATATGAATTACTTTACTGCCTATTCTTCCAGCACCTAATATCCCAATAGTTTTATTATTAAGATCAAAGGGTAATCCATCGAGACCTTTTCTTCCAATATATGAAACTGTTAATTGATGAGATTTAAATAATTTTTTGCATAATGCTAATATTAATGCAAATGTATGTTCTGCAACAGAGATAATATTTGAATCAGGACAATTAATTACTCTAATGTTATTATCCACCAGAAATCTCTTATCAATATGATCAAGACCTATCGATAGGGTTCCTAGAATCTTCAGTTTCTGTATATTTGTATATACCTTCTGAGTCATCTTTTCTTTAGCACCAATAATCAGAATTTCATATTCTTTTACCAATTCACATAGTTCATCTTCAGAAGGACGTTCTCCCGCGCCTCTAATTTGTATATTAGTAAAAACCCTCTTCAATATTTTTAAAGCCTCTTCACTATAGTCTGATAAGGCAATGTATATTTTCCACATAAATGTTCTCCTCAATTATAAGTTAAATACTAAATTCATGCCAAATATTTTCACATGGTTTACCAAAAGAAATAATAATTCTCTTGTCGTGGGGACAAAAAATAATAGAACCGATTGTCTGAGAATATATTTTTTCGTTTGTTAATGAGTGACGGCAAATATTCCCTTCATGGCTAGACAAGATTAATTTAAAATCATCAATAGTAAGTAATCCTTTATTGTCTTCGATAGTTTTGCTTAGAAAACGTTCTCTATATTCAGAAGTAGGAGAATAATTTATGGCGTTAGGTAAGAATAATTTATTTTTATAGTGATTGGAATGTATATAGCTTTTATTTTTTATTTCATCGACAATGCAATATGATGCAGAAACTTCAACTGCAAAAGCTGTATTTTCAGATGCTAAATAATAAAAATGACCAGAAACTTTTGGCAGGTTATTGAATATTTTTATGCTATCATTGATAGTAGTTCTTGACAAGGCAGACTGAATTAATGCTGAAAAGATTACTCCACACCCAACATCAGATGTTGCAACGTTTGTGGTTCCAATACATGTACCATTAGAATTCATTCCCATATGCGTTAATCCTAAAACTGTGGTGAGGGAATATAATTCCATACCACTTTCTGGTTTCTTATGAAGTAAGACTACGTAATCTTCAGTCTCAGGCGGCATATCCCAATTTTGACCGGTTATATACTTTTCACTTCTAGAATAATTTGGTGGAGTTATAAAAGATGTACATTCATCAGATTCCGGATTTGATGAATGTAATCGAGCTTCTTTGTAAAGCAAATCAAAAATGTCCGAGTAACCTAATCCAAAGATAATATCCTCAATGATATTACCTGAACCATCAGCAATACCACGAAGCTCAGAATATTCATTAGGAGTATGCTTCAGTAAGGATGATATCAAACTATCTGAATATTTATAATAGTTTTCTCTTCTAAAAGCTAAATTGAAATTAGCAAACTCATTCGAAATACTTTCATACCTAACATTTATATATTTATTAATTTTATTTGAAAATAAGTTTCCAATCTGATATCCGATATCGTAATAACTTCCCTGAAGACTGATAAACTGTCTCATTTATTTTCACTTCGAAAAAATAGCTTTCGTTCTATTCTTTCCTCAATATTTTTGTTAATTGCCCTATTTACAATTTCGTGTATTTTATCAACAGACGATAATCTAATATACTCTGATGCAAATTTATTCCCAAATTTACATGACAAAATAAATCTAGTTTCTTCATTTATTAAATAATTAAGAGCCAAATCAGGTCGGCTATTAAAAATAATTGTAATATAATTTGATGTTCTTTTTCTGTTTTCAGCGCGGACATCCTTACCTTTTAGTAGATACCCTATTTCTGTTGTAGTATCTCCAATATTTTTTAAAGTCACATTATATTTCTTCCGTACCAAACTATTTTTATGAATTGGAGAGTCTTTATCTATAACAAAAGAAGATAATGCAATACTGTGAATATTACGATTATCGAGTATATATTTAACTGTTTCCTCCTCTTCTTTAATAGGAGAGTTGGGTATTCCAGTAAGGACAAATAAATAGTTTAGGATGCCAGCCTTAGCGGTATTTTGTAGTATTTTGGTAATATTTTCTTTAGTATATGACAACCCCTTTGTTATAAGTTTCAATGTTTCTGAACCAATACTTTCAAGACCGAAAAATAAATGTCTACACCCCGATTTATAAAGTTTATTACAAAATTGACTATCTAGAAAAACACTTTCAAAACGGGTATATACTTCATAGTTAATAGATAAGTTATCATCAATAAGTTTATTTGCCAAATCATTCAATAAATAAGGGGGGCAATCTTCATCTATAATACGAAAATGCGCGATACCTTTCTTAATATGATGGTGTAGTTCAGATAAAACGGTGCCTAAACTTTTGCTTCTGAACTGCATGTCCCAAGAAGTATGAATCGAACAAAATTCACATTTTCCCCAATAACATTTTCTACTAAGAGAAATAGGAACTATTTTAAAAGGAGCTGAGTATAAATCAAGTTTATAATTATTAAAATTCGATAACACAAGATTGTCTATGTCAGTTATAGGCAACTTGCTTTTCCTAAAATGACGTAACCTGTACTGACGCGGAAGATTTCTCTCATTAATGACATTTATTATCTTAGGGTTTGTAAAATGCAATTTTATTTTTCTTAAGAATATATCTACTAATTCTTGTATAGGCTCTTCTCCTTCTTTGATAATCAAGTAATCAACGAAATTAGATAAATTACTTTTAACGATATTATCATATAGTCTCGTTACAATATTACCACCGATCACAATAAGACTATCAGTAAAATAATCCTTTATTTTTTTTGCCAATATAAAAGAAGGTATTATTTGGTCCTCAACAGATATGGAAATCCCAAATATTTTTGTTCTAAGGTATTTTTTCTTAGATAATATTTCTGCATAAAAATTGCATAAGAAATTATTGCCAAAGATTATGTCTTGATATATATTTTGCGAATAAGCCGCATTATACATAGGTGTAATCTTTCTTAGTGAAATAATATATTCGGGATACTTTTTTAAAAAACTGTTGATTTGAAGAAGACAATATTCTTCAAATAAAATAATATCATTGATAGAACCTACGAGATCATGTTGTTTGATTTTATTAGTTATAGCAGACTTAAGTTTTAGATAATTTTTCTGACCAATCATTTTTAAAAATAATCTTAGATTCAGATCTTCCGTGGCGCATTTGATATTGCAATTTTTTTCGATACTTGCCTTTAAAAATGGTGGTGCCAAATATGGCAATGAAAAATCATGAATGGGTGGGAAAAAAAGTACTACTTCATTTTTTATCATTTCCATTTTAAATCAAGCTCCAAACTATAAACTTTATTTTCATATTCATTAAGAACAGTTGCGTTTAAATTACTACGTATCATGTTTCTATAGGCTAATAGCTGATCCAATGTTCTTTCATAAATGTAAAAAGGAATATCAAAATTATTTTTATCAAACCAATAATCGTCATCTATAAGATCATTCTTTATTGCCTGACAATAAAGAGGTGTGCCCGGATACATTTTCACGATAAAAAGTCCAATTTGATCGGGTTTCGATTTATTGAGAAAATCGATGCTTTCTATAATTGACTTATCATTTTCTCCTGGATGACCGATTGAAATAGTAACTCTCAATTTAAGCCCTACTTTTTTTGTTAATTCAATAACATGCTTAATTTCCTTCGGATGAAGATTTTTATTAATATTTTTTAATATATATTCAGAACCTGATTCGACTCCGTATGAAATCATGAAGCAACCCGCCTTTTTCATTTTTATAAGTATTTCTTCATTCAAATTCTGTGCTCGGCTTGAACACCACCAGCTAATATCAAGATCATTATTAATTATAAGATCGCAAATTGCATTAAGATTATCTATTGAATTTGGTAGATCGTCATCGTAGAAATCGAACAAATTTATGTTAAATTTCTTATTAATTTCTAATATATGTTTGAATACATAGTTTGGGCTATAATAATATTGATTTTTCCAGTACGTACCATTACAACAAAACAAACATGTATTGTTGCAACCTCTTGATGCTAATATTGGCGCGATTAAATTATTTGTGTTAATTTTATTCCTGATACTTTCAAAGTGAAATGTAAGGGATTCGCATCTCGAAAAATACATTAATTCTCTATAAGAATATCGAGGAGGGGGGAAATCAGAAAGATTTACTATTGGATGTCTTGGAGAGTTTTTTATGATGGTAGATTCATCTTCCCTAAAAGTGAGGCCCTTAATTGCATACAGGTTAGCATAATTACCTAATTTGATAATTTTTAAAAGTTCAAGAAATGTTAATTCGCCTTCATTCCTTATAATGAAATCTATCGATGGTATTCTACGTAGAATTTGTATATCGAGAAAAGTAGCATGGGGACCCCCTAGTACAATAAATGCTCTATTGTTAATTTCCTTACAAACTTCGGCTAATTTAATTGCACTGAATCTTTGCCTTGTATAACAAGGAATGCCTATTACATGGAAATCAAGTCTACTTAACTTCTTATAAATATTTTGCCAATTTCTTTCAAAATAGAAATTTAATACTTTTACTTCATAATTATGAAGACATAAAAATTCTTTAATATAAAGAAGACCAAGTGGTATAGTATGTGCCTCAACTTTACTTTCTTCTATGTTGGGTGGATTTATTAATAATATTTTCAAGGTTGATCATAATAGCTTATCAGAAGCGGAGAAATGCTGATAGCTTTTTTTTAATTATTTTTTTATTTAAATTAATTTTATGTCTCTTATTCATAAATTCTCTAAAAGCAGGAGATTATGTTTAAAATAGCTATCATTAATCTGGATATTCAAATCTATCCCGGGATAATAAACTTAGGACTTTTTTCATAAAAAACTAAAGAAGCTTCTTGATTAAATTTGAAATAATATAAAATATCTATTTTTTGCCCTCAGTGTCAATAAGTAAATGTCAAGGGTGACGAGCGATTAGACCAGATTCGTCAGGTATTGATTATTATATCAACTCTTCTAAGAGGTTCTTTTATAATTGGTTTTTATCCTCAACAATAAGGTTAGGCGCCATGTCAAGCCTTATATTAAATAATGCACGTTAGAATACTCCCACCACCCCCAGCGCCACCGCGTCAAACATATTCTGGTGATACCTCTCCTTCCACTTCCGGTCCTGATTGATGTAAACCTTCAACTCCGGATATTTTGAGACGATCACCCGCGCCACCTCTTCCTTAGATGCCCTGCCATTTCCACAGATGAATTTCTTAACCGTATTCGGCGCAATGCCGATCACCCTCAATTTCCTTCTTCTCCCTATAGCCATAATCTCATCGACAAAGACATTGAGGAGCGCGGAATTCCGGTTATTGGCAAAGAAGGTCTTCTCGACCACAAGGACTTCGGGCTTTAAATCATCTATCAGCCTTAATATTGCTTTTCTTCCTTCCTGTAGGGTCTCATTTGGAGTTCGCCCTCTCTTGATTGACTTTACCCCGTGATAGACGAGTTTGTCGCCTTCAAGAAAGGCTACTCCCATTTCTCTTGTTCCGGGGTCAATGGCCAGGATTTTTGATTTGAATTTTGGCATAGGTTTTATGATTAATTTTTATCTAATTTGTATGAGCAGGCCGCGCCCAACGCAACGGCCTCAAACATCCGGATGTAGTAAACATTTTTATGACTTTTCTCCCTCTGTAGCTCGTGGTAAAGAATCGGATATTTTGAGGCGATTATTTCACAAAGCTGCCTCTTATTTCTAACCCGCTCTTTCCCTGAAAAGAAAATTTCCAAATCCTTGATCGAGTATTGATAGACCTCAAGGCCGTTATTTTCCGATAGCCCCCTTATCTTCTTAACCACTTCATTAAGCCCCGGAGAACTCCGTGAAGGATGGAGTTTCTTTAAAGCTATAGCACCCGGCTCGTATTGTGAAATAAGATCGGCGATTATTTTTAACATCTTCCCGGTCTTATCGTTAGACCATTTTCCTTTGAAGGACTTTATTCTCCACTCCCTAAGCTCTGTGCCGCAGAAAACGGCGATCCCTAAATATTTAGCCCCGGGATTAATCGCAATGATTATTTTCTCCATACTTTTTTTGTATTAAGTGATTAAATAAAGCTCCTCTGGTTTTTTTGATCTTCTCTACTGGAACTTCTTTGACCTCTCCTAAAACACGCCTTAGCAGGTTTTCAGGGTATTTCTTGGCGTAGGAGAGATAGAGAGGCAATCCTTGAGGGTCATGAAGCGCCTCGGCTATATCTACAGCCAAAAAATACTCTGTGGTTTTAGGTTTTAATCCCTTAAAGGAATTATTTGATTCTGAAAATTTATTAAATTTCGATATCGAATTGTTAATATATCTTGTTATATCGTTATTGTTAGTGTTCATTATTCTCACACCTCGATTTCCTATAATTGACACCTGAGTTTCCTCTGGTTTACATCTAAGCAAGAGATATTCACAGTGATAGCGGTTTCTTTTGACTCTTGCGACAAGTCCGTATTTCTCCAAGACTTTAATGGCTTTGTTGATCGCGGTACGGGAGTAACCGAGCCGGTCGGCCATGTATTTTTGAGAGGGGAAGCAGCACTGGTTCTTGTCGGCCATAGCCGCAAGGAAATTGTAGACTGTCACCCCCATTGCCCGGATTTCCGGGACGCGCTTCAGAATAACTTCTTTGTCTATCCAGTACCAGTCGCCGTCTTTTAATGTTCTAATCTCGGTCATTTGATTTCTTTAAAAGCATTTCTTCTCTTTTTAAAAGCTCCGGCTTTAAGCGTCTTACCAGGTCGATAAACAGCGCGTCCGCCATAGTCCGATAAAGGATGGACAGCCGGAAGACGTTTACTGTGTCCGGGATGCAGCCGCTGTTTTCCCAGCGCGAGATCAGGCTGGCGCTTTTTAGGCCTAAAATCACGGCTACTTCATGTTGCTTTAAGCCCCTCACCCTCCTGTATTTTCTGAGGCAGTTGGGGATGTTTTTGTAATTGATTTTTTCCATACCCTCCTATGGAATTAATGATTATGTGTTAAGGGTATCCGCAATGGAGGGGTCAAACAAGGAAGGGAAACTTGCCTTTTGAGGCAAGTTAATTGCTTGCGAAGCAAAATTATATTGACAAAAATTTCACCTATGTATTATTTTTGATTGGCGTATAGAAGTCTTTATCTAAACAATCAGGGAAAAGGGGGAAATTATGGCCAGAAAAGCTACTTCCAAGAAAAAAACTTCAAAAAAAGCTATCTCCGTATCAAGCAATGATCGATTAACCGAAGCGTTTGGCGATCTTGTTCCTGAACATTTTCGGGGATCCGATCGTTTTTTAGATGTTGTAGCGTGGAATATAAGATATTTTCATGATCAGGATGAAAAGAGAGTTGAGCGTATATCCCAAATTATGAATGCTATTAATGCCGATATTTTCATACTTGAAGAAATTCTTGAGCAATCGCTCGATCCAGTAATTCAAAAACTCAAAAAATTGGGAGCGGGACACTACAGGGCCGTGTATGGCGAAACAGGCGGAAACCAAAAAATTGCGATGTTATACGATATTGATTGGGTAAGGGCAAAAGATGATTTTACCGAGTTGTTCGGCAAGAAAACAGTATTAACGAATGAAGGCAAAGACGCTTTTCCCAGATTGCCCTTAAGAGGGTTTTTCACATCCGTAGCGCACACGGACGGTCGTTACGATCCATTTGATTTTCAGCTTATCGGCCTACATCTTAAATCTCAACGCGGTGGCGGTGAATCGCAGAGGGAGTTAGCCGCTACACATTTGGTTAAGTGGTTGGAGAATGAAGCGGCAAAAGTAGACGCTGACGTGGTATTGACCGGCGACTGGAACGAGGCCCCTGATGCAGCCGCATGGAATCCTTTAAGAAAATTAGAGAAAGAAGGCGGGGCTTTCTTTACTAGTTTGAACAACAAAAACGAAATTAGTCATTTCATGTATAAAACAAAAAGCGAGTTTGGATCAAGGCTTGATCTATCATGTGTTACCATGTCGGCATCTGAAGCATTGGCAGAGAAAAAATCGACTGTAATACAATGGAAAAGCCTCGATGAACTTCTACAAACAAGTCCTGATTCAAAAAAGATTAAGGCTTACATAAAGGAAGTCAGCGAGAATATCTCAGACCATATGCCGGTTGTCACGAGATTTTATTTTACAAAAGAAAAATAAGATGAAATGAAAACATATCCGGCAAAATAGATGGACAATTCAATTCTGCCATATTTTGAAGCGTTAAAACTGCTTAAGGAATGGAGTACTACGCTTCTTGTATTACAAACCGGAATTCTTGCGGCAATTGGCGCATTCATGGAGAAAGCAAAACTGAAAGAACTGAAAGACGGCCGCAAGGCTTTAATTACTTCACTGTTTTTCTTTGCACTCTCTATCGTATTTGCTCTGTTTGTTATTGGCACGATTCCATGGCAAACCCAGCAATTAGCGGAACGGGTAAATATTTACCATGATATTTATCAGTTCCCTAATTACATAGGGATACCGATTAAGGTTCTGGCTTTCGGACAGCATGCCTTTTTCCTATTGGCGTTGGGTTTCTTTGTAAGGTTTGTCTACGTTGCACTTAAGAAGTAATTCGTTTTGAATACGGGGCAACTTGCCCTTCAAGGCAAATCTTCCCTTCTTTTAATCCTTCCTGTATCCCTTACCCTTAAAGGCAAAGGGATATGAAACCAAGCGAAGAAACAATCAAGAAATTTCAGCAGATATATTTTGAGGAATTCAATGAAAAAATCTCTAAAGAGGAAGCCTATGAGAAGTTTTTAAGACTGGTTAATTTTCTAAGGGTGATTGTTCAGCCCGGCTTTGAGGGCGAGATCGTATTTGACCGGAATAATGAAGATGCTAAACTGGAAGGTCCATAACCATTAAACTCCCCCTCTATGTCCCAATACATCATCTACTGCCGGAAATCCTCTGAATCAGAGGAAAGGCAGGTATTGTCTATTGAATCTCAAATAAAGGAGATCAAAGAATTGGCTGCCAGATTAAATCTGAATGTCTCTGAAATCTTAGCCGAATCACAGTCAGCCAAATATCCGGGCAGGCCGGTTTTTAACAAGATAATGAAGAAGGTATACAGTGGAGAAGTAAAAGGTATTATCTCGTGGAAGCTTGACCGCCTTGCCAGAAACCCCATTGACGGCTCGTCTCTGATTTGGGCGCTTGATCAGGGAAAGATAACCGAGATAATCACTCCCCATAATCAATTCAGAAACAATAGCAATGACAAGTTCCTGATGCAAATTGAATTCGGCATGGCTAAAAAATATGTAGATGATCTTAGCGATAACGTCAAACGCGGCAACAGGGCAAAACTGGAAAAGGGCTGGATTCCCGCCCTTCCGCCCTTAGGGTATCTTAATGAACCAAGAGACGGAATAATCGTTAAAGACCCTGAGAGATTTCCTCTTGTCCGGAAGATGTGGGAACTTCTTCTGCAAGGCGACCGCCCCTCGCAAATCTTAAAGACAGCCAATGAAGAATGGGGGTTCAGGACGCGGCTGCACAAAAAAACCGGAAACAAGCCTTTATTCATAAGCAGCATTTACAAGATTTTCAGAAACCCTTTTTACTACGGTCTGATTGAAAGAAAAGAAGGTATTTTTCAGGGCAGGCAAGAGCCCATGATAACAGAAGATGAATTCTGGAAGGCGCAGGAGATTTTGGGAAGAAAAGGAAGACCACGGCCCAAAAACCATCAGTTCGCCTTTACCGGCCTGATAAGATGCGGGGAATGCGGTTCCATGATCACTGCCGAGGAGAAATACAACCGCTACGGTTCTCATTATGTTTATTATCGCTGTACAAAAAAGAAAAGAGATGTATCCTGCGGCCAGAAATATATCGAACTTAAATATCTGGAAAAACAGATCGTGGACTATCTATGTCAAATTTATATACCCCAAAAATTAGTCCGGCTTGCCCTGGATTTCCTGAAGACTGAAACAAAAGAGGATAAGGAGAAATGTCGGGACATCCGCGCCTCTCTTGAGAAAACCCTTGCCGACTGCCGGAGAAGGATTGATAACCTTAACCAGATGCGGCTTAAAGACCTCATCAATGACGAAGAATATCTGAATGAAAAGAAACGCCTTACGGGAGAAAAAATTCGAATTGAGGAACAGTTGAGAGATAAACAGGGATATAGCAAAAAGGCCGCCGAGCTCACTGAAAAAGTCCTAATCTTTGCAAATCAGGCGCGGGAGAAATTTCAAAAAGGCGGTCTGGAAGTGCAAAGGTCAGTCCTTCAGGGATTTGGCTCGAACCTTTCGCTGATGGATAAAAAACTCGTTATACAAATGGAAAAACCCCTCCTGATTCTAAGGAGAGGTCTTTCGGTGGTTAATACAGAAATTAATCTGCTCGAACCTTCAAAAAAATGCTTAACTAAGCATAAAATTAATCTTTCTTTCTCAAATATTCTCTATTGGCAGGCGTGCGTGAAGGATGTTCGAACTTATTTCCTTAATATCCTTACTCGCGGATTAAATTATACAAGAATTCCTGATTTTGGAAAGGGGGGGAATTGTAGGAGGCATATTATTACGGTGTAATTATAGGACTCACATTCAAGAGTTTTATATCTTCAAATTTTCTCACTTCACCGTAACTATCTTTTTTTGCTCTATAGACGATTTTAAGAATGTAGCCAATTCTTACCCCTTTTTCTTCCATCCACTGATATAAATATTGTTTATCGATTGTAATAAATTGACCATGCGGGATAGGCATTTCTCTTTCATATCTTTCCTTCAATCCATTAAGCCAGTCTGCATATGCGACAATATTTTCTCCATTTTCATTTTGATAAGCCCACCCGTTATGGTTAATTGACAATTTTAAATTTTGGGATAGAGGTAAATTAAGGTTTATAGGAACTTCAAAATCTCTAAAATATTGCCATAGCGCTATACATAAGTCTCGTTCGCGTGCAATAAGAGGATAAACTATCATATCTTTAATTCGAATATAATCATTTTTTGTTGTCAAATATTCTTTTTGATTTTCTAAAAAGTGAAAAGGACGATCAGAACGCGATGGTATAATTACAAGACTCGGCGAATAGAGGATGTTTTCCGCCAAATCTTCAGATGATGGAATTTGTGACCCAAGAATTTTATAAGCAAAACCGATCAAAGAGAAAGAATGTTCAGGGTCTGATAATTTTGATTCATTTGATGGACATATGGAGCCTTCTGCTGCCAAGAGGATATTCTGTTTATCATCTCTAATTAAGTCTTCTATTGGATTTTTAAATGTGACTGGTCTTATATGTTCTCTACTCTGATCATTTTTATCGATCTGTATCTGTTGCGGCCACCAATCAGGAATTTGATTAGGTAATATTTCCCATTTTGACAAATCTATGGGAAGGGTTGCATATGCATACTCTAAATAAAAATCATATGTTATATCCCCATTCATATAAAAACTCTGCAAAATTCTTAAAAAAGCTGATCGACACACTTCACTTATTTTTGTTGAAAAACCAGTTAAAAAACTATCATGCTCACTGCGACCATAGTAATTCGCTTGATTTGCATTAAATCTGACTCCGGCTTCTTCTGCAATCTCGTCTGCTGTAAATGCCCATTGTTTTAAAAACGGTTTGTAAGTTTTGCTTTCTATTTCATCAGCCCTATTACGATAAATCGGGGCCAAAAAAGTATTAACGTATTTTGTAAAGAAAGCACCGATTGAATAAGTAGATGGATAAGGAGAGTAATCCTTATAATCTGGTAATTTTATATTCTCAGCCGGAATGTAAAGAGACAATTCTTGGATTAATTTTTCTATAACCACAGAATTGAGAGGAATAGAATTAACGATAGTAGTTAAATCAATGAAACTTAAATCGTTATGATTCTCAGAATTATAAAAAGCTTTAATTAGGGGGAGTAAGCCTATTGCTACTGCGCTCTCCATTTTTTGTCCTTGAATTGGACTTCCCCCGAAATAGCGGACACACCGAAAGGTTAGGTAAAATACAAAACC
>DYJL01000075.1 GCA_020723105.1 Nitrospira japonica
TCGTTGAATATATTGAGCACGTTTCATGGCTCTCCTTCTTTTGACAGATAACGTAGAATTGAGTGACGAGTGCCACTGTAATATAACAACATGCCTCCAAACTGATATGCACTCCTCAAAACAATGCTCCCTAAAAAAGTGTCCTGTGGCACTCGTTCAACTCCAATGACTTGTTAGCTGCTGTTTATGCCCCAATACCAATTGTATCTTCATAAATAGTTGTCTTTTTAAGGACATCAGAACCATATGTTCCAAATATTTCTGCTTCAGTTTCAGTGAGTTCAAAATTTTCAGAATTAGCTTGTACTTGATTTACCTCCGAACGTATTAGGAATCTCACAAACTGCATCCAATGTATACGATCAGCATTAAATACTTTAATCATGAGGTTCCACAGAGACATTTTAGTGTCATCGTCAAGTTCGTTTGGATTAGGGTACAAATAGGCTAAAAGACCAGCTGCTATAGTCCCATCCAATCCATGGTCATCACTATGCTCTGCAAAATATCTGGTTTCGGCTTCTTCAATTCTACTATAGATACCAGTAAGCCCCATATCCCATGAAGTTTTTAACATGCTAATACATTTATTCTTTACAGCCTCAGCATATTCTTCTCCGTATATATCCTGTAACATACCTATAGTAAGCTTGATTCTCAGGGGCGTTATCGAAATAAAGATAAAATCTTGCTGCTCTGATGACAACTTGTTTAAATCATCACTTAAAGCTGATCTCCAGTCAACGTTTACATCATTCAAGCCTTGTATTAAATAAGCCCCCATAAAATCGGAGTCGCGTCTTGGCTCGAAAGACAGTGCATTTTGTTGAGTTGGCAATATGCCGTTATTCACAAGAATGGCGCGTGCTTTATAATAATCCTTTGAGACCGACATTAAATTGATTCGTTCTGTTGGGGATAGAATGTTCCATGCTACAGGATCAGTAGCACAAACAAGGCTGGCCAAGATAATCGTAGCGTTTGACTCTCCGTTTCTCTTCCTGTCGCGTATAAGTGCTTTCAGTATCCCCGGTTTTTGCTTCTTCCAGTTTTCTTCCCCGATGGACTCTATGTAGTCAGGATATAACGGCCCAGATGACGGATCAATTAAAACATTCAGGCTGTCGTCGCCTTTTGCAATGGCCAGTTCTACCTTCCAAGCAAGAGATCCGCGTCCCATTCTTGGAATACTTTTGTACATAAATTCGTTTGCCTTACGGTATGACTGCAAGCTCTCAGCACTGTTTGCTAATCCGTTTTCCATCTCTTTGATTAATTTTTCGAGAAGCTCCTTAGCTATATCTTGTTCCTCGTTACTACTATTAATGTCAAAATATGCCAGTTCAAAAAGCCGTCTTGTTAAACTGATTCCTATATCAGCGGTCATGCTCTGGCCACTGCTAAAGTATTCCATTATTTGACGGAGAGACATTGATTCATAGTCAAAGCTCTGCAAGGCTGTTATAGGTTCTATTGCTTTTTTCTGCGTAAACTTTGATTTTAAGAAATTACCCAAACCCATTAAACAACCCCTTTCTGAGTCATTTTGCAGCTAACGAAAAAGTGAGTGACGAGGAACACTGGATAACATAAACATGCTGAAAACCGGTCTGGAATACATAAAACGTAATCTGGCTAAAAAAGCGCCGTGTGTTCCTCGTTC
>DYJL01000076.1 GCA_020723105.1 Nitrospira japonica
GGTTTCCACCTTAATTCAGCCCCAAAACTGTCCAACCATTGGGGTCCACCTCTCTGTATCATAATTGACACTCACTGTATTTTTCTGATATTGTCAATGAAATGTTTGACCTCGGCGCACAGGAATTAATAGTAATTTTTATCGTGGCATTTCTTGTCTTTGGTCCAAAAAGACTGCCGGAACTTGGCAGAACTCTTGGTAAAGGGATGAAGGAATTAAAATCTGCCATGCGCAATGTTAAGGCATCCCTGGAGGAGTCTGAGCTAAATGTATCAAAAGAAATAAAGGACGCAGAAGCTGGTATTGAGGAGTCCTTTAAAGATGTGATCGAACCTGATATTGATAAGAAAGAGGCATCTAAGACTGCAGAAGCCCAAGCAGAAGGATCCCTGCAAGCAAATGCTGCCGAGGAAAAGAAAGTAGAAACTGAGTCAGATAAAGATGGATAAGGCACCCCTCACAGAACATCTTTTTGAATTAAGAAATAGAATTGTCATTTCCCTCATTACCGTAGGCATTGCCTTTGGTGCCTGTTTTTATTATTCCGAATATCTTTTCACTATCTTAACTTTTCCCATGCGCAATACTATAAGTTTCTCGCTGAATAACCCGTATCTCTCAATTATCCCAGCGCAAAGAGACGACCTGACACTTGTGTTTCTGGCCCCTGCAGAGGCTCTATGGATGCACCTGAAGATTTCCTTGGTCAGCGCTGCCTTAATCAGTTTGCCGGTTATTTTCTTTGAACTCTGGAGATTTATATCTCCGGGCCTTAAGGACAAAGAGAAGAAATATGTCCTTCCATTTGTTCTTACTGCAACATTTCTGTTTTTACTCGGGGCACTCTTTTGCTTTATTATTGTCCTTCCATTTGCAATGAATTTTCTCCTTAATTATAAGACAGAAAACATCAAGCCAATGATCTCGGTCGAGAGCTATATAGACTTCTGTCTAAAATTCATTCTTGCTTTTGGTGCTGTTTTCGAGCTGCCTGTTGTATTAGTATTTTTAACAAGAATGGGGATAGTGACAACAGAGTTTTTGGCTAAAAACAGGAAATATGCTGTCTTAATTGCATTTGTTGTCGCCGCCTTGATAACCCCTACGCCTGACGCTTTCAATCAGACACTTATGGCAGTACCGATGTTAATATTGTATGAAGCAGGATTATTGGCTTCGAGAATTCTTAATAGGAAGAAAAAATCTCTTGAGGAAAACACATAAAACAAACTGTAAGTCACTGTGCAATATAGCGATGTACCATTAGTTCTTACTGCCGGCTCCTGCTTTTATCCTTTTATATTTTTCTTCACCAACACATTCTTTGGCAAATGCACACCAATCGAGACAGGTAGGTCCTATAGAGCGTACATTGATTTTTCCACAAAATTTACATTTAATCTCCGTCTCGTCGCTCCATATTTCGATTTCTCCCCCGCAGTGACGACACCTTATATCTTCTGGCTTTGGCTGTTTTATGTCCTTGCTTCCTGGACATCCATCTTTAAGCATTTACGCCTCCCTCTTTTAACTTAATTATTATATAACATCATATAAGTATGTATGATGTTAGTCATAATTTTATGCCTAATCCGGTCTATTCGAACAGTTAATCCGGTTTTGTCCGAACGGTTTCTT
>DYJL01000035.1 GCA_020723105.1 Nitrospira japonica
TATCATTTGAGCTGGAGGCTATGGTGGCCTAACTTAACTGAGTGTCCGTGAAAACGGGGGAAGATCAAATCCAAGTTAAGAGCTTATTGTAAACAGATCTCTTATCCTCTTCATTAATAAGTAAGTAGGCAATGCCCGATGCTGCTCTTTCTCTCACTAAAGGACTGGGCCAGAGTAGCCGCTGTATTAAGAGATCGAGTTCATATACTTCTTGTGTATTGCTAATCCATTCCGGAACAGATAAATTTAAATCAGCCATAAGCGACTCGGCAAATCTAATGCTTGCCTCCGTTATTGTTTCAGCCTTTTCACGTTCGTTGAATAACAATAAGAATTCGATTCCACGCGGAATTGGTATACTGTTAGCACTTTTTTTAAAGAACTCAAGATATCGATTAGGATATTTTTCTTTAATGAATTCCCATCTTTTCTCTGCTTTATTTTTATCAGACCAATAACTTTGCCATCCATGATCATTTATCTGAGCCTGACATATAATTTCAAACGCTAAACTATTGTCAAACTCATATGCCAAGGGAAATACCAAGTCTAATAATTCACCTGAAAGAGAATGCAAGCCAAACTTTTCAGCAACTAAAGTAAAAGTTTGATAGATATCTTCTTTACCAGTTTTATCCAGCCAATAATTAAACCATCCTAACAAATAATTATCTCGATCCCATCTGTTTTCAAAACTGACGTTTAGATGTTCTAAGAGATTTATTTGCTCGATCTTTGAATGATCGTGTGCCTCTTTTTCTATTCCTGAAAAAGGCTGTTTTTCATCTTTTTGGTAATGTATTTGCCCGAAATAAGATTGAATATTATCTAAAGCTCTTCGCGCACCGATATTATTTTGAGCTATATTTTTAAGTTCATGAAAAGAATCCTCGTCTAAAGCCGTAGTAGCCAAAGCAATTTGTCTATCATTGATAAAGGAAAGAGCTTTTATGAGATATTTAAATAATTCTTCTGCATGGTAAAGGTCTTCTTTATCAGCAGCGAAATGATATTTTTTATATAACAAATCTGGTCTTTGTTTAGCTAAAATATCTGCTAAATGGAATGGGAGATGATTTGTTTCATCTCCATCTGTGTAATCTCCAACATAATGAATAAGGGTGGAAATTCTTTTAATCCATTCATCTATCTTTTTGGTGCTCGACCCAGCTTGAGCACAGAATTTAATAGCATCAAGTACATAAAACAAATAAACGTCCTTATGATAACCGTATCCAAGCATATTGTCGGCGGCTTTTCTAAGAAAGCCTTGTGAATTATTGTCTTTGTAAAGGCGAGCAAGTTTTGAAATATTAGAATAATCTTTAGCCCTTTCCGGGAAGTAATTCACTGATTTTGAAAGATGGAAGGTATTCTCATCTCTAATGTTATCGTATACATCTTGCGTGAGAAGAGTTTCGTCAATATCAAGTATTAGACTAATTAATGTATCCTTAGTGAATAAATGTGGCAGATTTGTAATTGTTCTATAGTCAGAAAGATGGATTTGTATCTCATCTTTTAGATATTTTTTAAAGAAAATAATATCTCTTAATATTAAATCTATAGCATCCTTAAAAGCATTTTGAAAATTAAGAGTATCCCTATTTTCTGGCCATCTCAAAAATTCTATCTCAGATAAGGGAGTAAATAAATCTGAATATAATATTTTTTGCCGCTGAATGCTGATAGCTATTTTTAATCCTGCTTCAAATAATCTACATGTCGCTTGCGCAGACCAATGATCCGGAGCTTCCCGTATCCACTGTTCAATATCTTTTTGTCTGTTTGAGATTCCATATAATAGACCGATAAGAAAATGATCATGATAAATATCACTCCATTTAGAACGTTCATCAGAATCATGTTCCCGTATTGAATAAGGGAATAAATTATATTTGGGAAGAGGTAGTAAGTTATTTAAGCCCTGGTTTTTTAAGAAGTTGTACAATAAGCATAAACTCGGTAAATTGTGCTTTCCAATAAAAAAGTTGGAAATATCTTCCGTATTGTTTTCAAAACCCTGTAGAGCACACTGGATTAATATTTTGTTTACTTCAGAAGGCGTTAAGTCAAATTTAAGGAGTTTAGCTACTTTCTCTTTTTGATCCAGAATAAGAAGCCTGCGGGAATAAATTTCAAAAAGTGAAGCAGAATTTCCTTCGTCTCTAAATTGGATAATGTACCTATAAACTCTATTCAGATCATGACGCCTATCATAAGGTAGTACATCAAGGAAGATATTGGTAATGTTTGGCCGGGTATTCTGACGTTGAACCTGACTATTTAAACGTTCAATTAAGATATTTATAAATTCATATATTGTTTTGGAATCTCCTCGGGACTCCGCTAATTTGGCTAATGAGGGAAATATTGAAGAAGGTAGCGATTCAAAATCGATATAATCAAAAAAATTAGGATTTTGATATAGTGCCTCCTTCCATATAAGTTCGTTGGCTTCTTCTACAAAGTCTTTTGAATTTAGATAGTAATTATGAAGATGTGATATTTCAAAGGCTTTAGAGAAATCTTCTTTTTCGAAAGCAACCTTAGCCGCTAAATTCATCTGATTTGAAATTTGGCTTGGATTACATGGCTGACAGATAGCATCTATTAGCCATTCTCGGTTAATTTCAAGAATAGGATTACTATTGCCAAGTTCATGTTCAATTATCCTCAGTTCAGCCCATTTTAAATATTCATAATTTGATTTTTCCAACCATTTCTTGATATTTGTTTTTATAATTATTTTTTGTTCTCCGGATTCTGGTCTTTCTCTTAAAAAAACTTCGAAGCTATTATGGTAAACGCTGATTTGATCACGACGATTTTCTGAAACTAAATGTGAAATCGCATTAAAACTATGTGTAATATCAGATGGGTCCGAAACAAAAGATGATACGCATTCGATCAATTGTTGCCGCGTAAAAGTGAAATTAACACTGGCGAGTGAGAGTAAAAGAGTTTGTGAATTTTGAGGAAGTTGCCTCCAAAGGGCATCATAATATTTTTTTATATCTCCGCTATAAGGGATAAGATCATTGCAAGAATATTGAGTAGCTAAACTATTTCCTAAATTATTTTTCAATTGTTTTAAGCTATAACGAAGATGCAATGGATTGCCATTTGAAATTTCAAATAATTTATCAATTAATTCATCAAGCTGATCCTTATTGTCGGGTAAATTAATATGTGTTTTGTTCGCATTTACTAATCTTGAGACAACCTCTTTTTTTAAACCTTTTATTTCTAACCATTCCTTTTCTGGACATTTATCAAATACAATTTGAGGTAAATGATCTTTTGCAATCATCTGCATACCGACAACAATCCACAAACCAGGTTGAGGGAAGCAGATTTCCGTTAAAAATGATTCTAATTCATCTTTATTCCCGTATCGCAATACATGATCCAATCCATCAATGATTACCACAAAGGATGTTTGTTTTTTATAAAGGTTAGCTGCCAACGTTTCAATGAATTCATTTAAACGTATCCCTCTTGAATTTTTATTGGCAAGATCGCCAATTTCATCATGCTGTTTAAATTGCGCTTTTATCGCTTCAATGACGCGACCTGAATTAAGTCTTTCTTGAGGATTGGCATCCTCTGGTGAGATATGATAATGATGCTTGATAGATATTATCCCTGCATTTTTCAATTCTTCATCGAGTTTAGATAAATAGACGCTCTTGCCGACGCCAGGCTTGCCGAAAATAACTTTTATTCCACCGTCTGGATTTTGAAAATCGTTCAAAAAACTTTTATGCACCGCCTCGTCGAAAAATTCAAAATCTGAAGGAATTTCAAATCTTTCATTTAACGGCCGAGGATCGTCAAATTCACACCAATCTTTTATCTGTGCTAAAGATAAATTTCTGGTAGTAGGTCGCCTGCTCTCTTTAATGATCTCCAATAGTAAATTGGTCACTCCACTTTCAGTGGCTTTTAATTCATCATATAAAAATCTTCTGGCATCGCGTTCGAGTTCATCTATATCTTTTTGTCCAAAACAAAAATTAAAATGCGAGAAGAATTCTCTTATCTTTCCCTCATCAATTAGTTGATTCCTTATAACTGAATAAATAGAGGGTAAATCTTTTTCGACCACAGATATGTCAATTTTATTGTCCACAATGCAAGCAGAGAGATCGGCATCTGGAAAACCATTGGTAATAAAAATAGTCTTCTCAATTTTATTACTAAGGCCCTCTTTAAAATAAGAATTAAACCATTTTATTATTAAAGATTCCTTCAAATTTCCTTTAGAGTCTTTATCTTGTCTAAGCAAATCATTCCAAGACCATTTGTCTTTATTAGAATTTTGTGTATGTTTGATTTGATAAAGGTGGTAAAGATCATTTTGCCCTAACAATACTATATCGTCTAAATAAAATTTAGAGTTGTTTACTTCATCTGGTATGGTTTCAAAACGAATCCAACGAAATCTCCGGGGTTTTTTCATCCATTGAGCACATAGATAAAGGCCCCAAATGTCTTGGTAGTTAAACCCTGTTCTGATTGGACTTGTTGGATTCTTTCTTGCCATAGATTGATTACAAATATAAAGTGTTAATGTTCTGCGTTAACTATTGAATTTTGTCCCTATAATGTACTGCTAAAACAAGAAAAAAGGAAGTAGGTTTTTTCTACTTCCTTATAGAGTTAATCAAAGAACTAATCCCTCCCCCATGCCCTGCAAGGGGAGTCGTACTCGCAGTCCTTGCACATAAAACTCTGCCGGGGGAAGAAGACCTGATTCTGGATTCCCCTCAAGACCTCTCCGGCCAGGGAGAAGTACCTCTGGTAATGGGTCTTGTCTCTTCTGGTCTTTAAGACGATCATCTTGGGCTTTTTATTCTTGACGAAATTGACGATCTTGAGAGTCTTGGGCGGCCTTCCAAAAAGCGTCTCATAGGCATAGCTGTAGATGGTAAGCTGCGGGTGGTTGTCCGCGTCTTCCTGATTCATGGTCTGGGCCGAGGTCTTAAACTCCACAATGGTGTCGTTTTCCTCAATAAGGTCAAACCAGCCTTCAAAGTCTATGCCGAATCCGTTGCCGTTTGCGGGCAAGGTAAAGGGGACTTCCGAGCCTTTTACCTTGTTATGGGGGCTTTGAAAATACATGCCAAGCATCTGTTTGGCGGCGCTCACAAGGCTTGTCTCCGATTCGCTCTCTTTATACTGGATAGCATGATCGAGCTTCTGGCAGTACCAGTCAGCGTCAAAGATGCGGTAAAGTCGATCAAGGGTCACTCCGTTTCCGTTCATCTTCTGTTTGTGAAACCAGTTTAAGGCGGAGTGAAGTACGCTTCCGAAGGCCAATCCGGAGGGCTTAAAGGGCTTTGGGAGTCGGTCTATGTAGAGGAATTTATACTTGAGGCTGCAATTAAGGTAGAGATTGATCTGGCTGTTAGACAGGTGATCCGGCATGGGCCTCACCCCCTTTAGCCGCGTCTGCCAGCAATTCCTCAATGGCCTTGCTTGCCTCCTGCTTGGTTACGTCCTTGAGGCTGTTTACCCGGAAATACTTCTTGAGATACTCGTGGGCGCTGTCTCCCTCAATGCCCTGATCGGACAGGAGCCGGAAAAGATACTTCTGCTGGGGTTCGGTCATGGCGGTTTCATCCCGTCCGTTACTGCCGTTTCCTTTGCCTTTTTTAGGCTCGGTCTTTGCGGCCTGCCCGTGAGCCTCATTAGTCTCGGTAAAGACCTCCTCGTCATGGACCACAAGGGATAGGATTAACTCTCCCTTCGGAGTGCGTACTTCAATACGTCTTCCTTTCTTCTTCATTGTGTTTACCTCCTTTTTCTTTTGAATAGATTTCCTGATAGCTGGAAAAGAATTTGCCGGAAGGGGTGATGATCAGGTGATCCAAGACGGTGATTCCGAGCAGCTTTCCGGCCTCATCTAATCTCCCCCAGGTTATCCCGTCATCTTTTGAGGGGAATGATTGACCTCCCGGATGGTTGTGGACCGTGATAATGCGGGCGGCACTGTTAAGAATTGCTTTCTTGAAGACCTCGCGGGGATGGACTAAGGAACTGCTTAACGTGCCGATAGAGACCAGATCCTTTTCAATAACTTGATTGCCGGTGTTTAAGTGAAACACCCAGAAGCATTCCCGGTCGGCCTTGGCTTCTTCTGTCATGAGGCTTACTAGAGCATCGGGTGAACGGATAGAGTCTCCCGATGATTCCCGTACCCGTAAAATCTTGAGTTCCATTTCGATTTTCCTCCTTTGAAATTAGATTTAAAGAACTGTCTTCAGCATAGATTCTTTAAAACTTTCCATAAGGAGAGAGGATTTGCCGGAAGTGAGAGGTTTACCTTTCTTTATTCGTGTGAGACGGGGATATATCATGAAGCCTATGAACCATGAAGAAAATCCGATCACCCCCTTGGCCATAACCAACTGGCGGGACATCAGAAAGAGATTTGGAATCAAACAGAAAAACCGACGGGGCCATATGTACATAATCGGGAAGACCGGTACCGGCAAGACCACCTTAATGGAGAACATGGTGGTTTCTGACATTAAAAACGGCTACGGACTGGCTTTAGTTGACCCTCACGGGGATTTGGCCGAGAACATCCTTGATTTTGTGCCGGAGAAAAGAATAGAGGATGTGATATATTTCAACCCCTCTGACCTTGATTATCCGGTTGCCTTTAATCCTTTAAGAAACGTTGACCCTTCTTTGCGTCACCTCGTTGTCTCCGGCCTTATCTCGGTATTCAAGAAAATCTGGTCAGAGTTTTGGGGGCCAAGGTTAGAGCACATCCTAAGGCATTCCCTGTATACCTTATTGGAATTCTCCCATAGCACGCTTTTGGATATGCCGAGGTTGTTGACGGATAAGGACTTTAGGGCGGCACTGGTAGGGAAAATCAGGAATCAGCCGGTTAAGGACTTCTGGCTCTATGAGTTTGAGAAGTATTCGGCCTGGCTAAAGTCGGAGGCGGTATCGCCTATTTTAAACAAGCTCGGCCAATTCTTGACCAGCGCTCCTTTAAGAAACATTGTCGGACAGAGAGAGAACACCTTTGATTTAAGGCAGGTCATGGACGAAGGGAAAATCCTTATCTGCAACCTTGCTAAGGGGAAAATCGGGGAAGACAACTCTTCCCTCTTAGGGGCGATGATCATAACCGAGATTCAATTGGCGGCCTTAAGCCGGGCGGATATTCAGGAGAGCAAAAGAAGGCCGTTTTACCTCTTTGTGGATGAAATCCATAACTTCCTTACCCTGTCTTTTACGGGCATCCTATCTGAATGCCGGAAATACGGCCTTAATCTTACCCTCTCCCATCAATACATCGAGCAGCTTGAAGAGAAAATCCGTGCTGCGATATTCGGCAATGTAGGGACGATAATCTCTTTCAGGGTAGGGGCAACCGATGCCAAATATCTATCCCAGGAATTTTATCCGGTCTTTGATGAATCCGATCTGGTGAACCTGCCGAATTTCAATATCTACCTGAAATTGATGATTGACGGGGTGACTTCCAATGCCTTCAGCGCGATAACTTTACCGCCGCCAGAGAGGAAGGAATCGCACAGAGAGGCGATCATACGGTTGTCGAGGGAGAGGTATGGGAGGGGTAGCAAGAAAAACAATTATGATATAAATTTAATAAATCAACCGAAACTAAACAATGAAAAACAATCAAGTCTGTTTTAAATTGTCTAAGAGCCTATCAGCCTCCTGATAAGTATCTCCTTTTATGTATTCAGCCTTAATCGGTATGATAAGTTGAACGGGCTTGGGAAGATTCTTAGCTGTGACCACGCATTTCACTGCTCCTTTTGTAATATTTTTCTCAAGAACAAGAATTGGCATCTTAAATACCTCTGAATCAACTTGATGACGAAATTCTTGGCATTCGAAAGCCCATGTTTTTGAAATAGTACTTGGTTCATGTGGTTTCCAGTAAAATGAATTTCTATCTCTAGGCTTAGAATGATTAACTAGTAAAGAAGCTAAATTATTATTTCTAATATAATGGTCCATTGGAGAAATACGTCCTCTTAAAGCATCAAGAGCATTAAGACGTTGATCCCATCGCCCTTGAGGTCGAGAAGGTGGTTTTGGCAGTTTTATCTCATGTTTCTTTTTAAGTTCACCTTCTTGCTCGGCTGACATTGATATGCCAAACATAAGTCCGCCCTCACAATTAAATTCGATAATAAGATTTTCTGCCGGGACGTTTCCTGAATTTTCCAGAATGAAATAAAAAATTGCATGTTGATATGCATACTCTAATTTTTCATGAAGAGTACTAAAGAATTCTTTCAAGTCATGAATCCACTTGGGGTATATTTTTTCTCTATACTCTCGCATTTCATCTTCTGTTGGTGAGATATAGCTCATATTTGTTCCAATATTAAGGCCAGTGGTCGGTATATGCTTAGTTGAAATGAGAGGTTTTAATTTAATTTCCACAGGATTTTTATATTGCGCCTTCGATATAAGCTTATTTAGTTCCTCTGGGGAAAGGGGGTCATAATTAATAATATTGATTGTTAGGGATGTTATTGGTTGCTGATTTTCATCTTCAGATAAGATATCTATTTGAGGATAGGCTTTTTCAAAATCTTTTATCCTATTTTCCAACTCCGCTATTTTCTTGTCACGGGCATCAGGCTCCGGTGGCAATAACCAATCATCTGGAATGTCACAGTATATTAAACCACAATTTTTCGCGGTCAACATTAGGTTAGTATCATGCGCAAGAATCCCAACTTTTTTATCTGGATTATCAGCAGCGTATAAAAGTGTTTCGCATATTATTCTATCGTCATTCCTTGAAAGATCGAGATTTGCACATTTGTTTGATTGTAGATTATTGAGAGGTGGAAACGAGACTTCAACATGAGGCGCTGATTTATGAACTATCATCTTAGAATCAGATGTTGATATTATCTGCTTAAGAAAGGATGAGGCCTTTCGTGCTCGTTTAGCCCTTCGGCTGTTTCCATCCGATTTGAAACGGTCAATTTCTTCAAGCACAGGCCTTGAAATTAATATTAATAAATCATCATCCTTAGAAATACGTTCCCAAGAAAGACTGGCTAAATCATTGCATTGGATGAAAATATTAGTATCGATAAAGAAAACTTTCATAATGCTATCCTAACAATAGTAAATCAACGATTAATTATAATTGATTTTTTGGGGAAAACAATATTTTCTTACTTTCTCACTTTTCCCTTGACTTTCCCCTCTCCTCACCCATATTATAAATAAAGTTCACTTTTCATCAGAAAACTGAACTAATCTTTTTCATCTTTTCCCTCTGAAATCCGCCTTGAAAGCCTCTTTATTTCTGCTTCAATATTTAGAGTGGTCCTGCTTCTGAATCCTGTCTGTTTTAACCCGCGTTTGATCGAGAAATCCGGCTTTCCTCCCCGTAATCCGGCCACAAAACTATTATTCTTAGCAAACAATTATGCCCTTCGTAAAGATCGGGAAGTTCATCAAACTGATGAAAGGTGAACTTTCCGGCAACAAGCCAGTTAAAAAACGTTTCTCCTGGGTCATCAATGAAACCAAATTTCTTGATTTCAGAAAAGTCAGGAAACTAAGAGAGACCTTGGAGGCTACCAGAGACATTGCCTTAAGAGAGGATAAAACCGTTCCTGTTCGGGACTGGTTCATGGTTGAGCTGGGGCTTTCCGCCGGATTGAGGGTTGAGGAAATGGTGAATCTCAAGACTTCCGATCTGTATCTATCAAAAGAACAGTCCTTCCTGATTGTCAGGCGCGGCAAAGGGAATAAGACGCGTACCGTCTATTTCTCAAAGGCTTTTAAACAGGTCTGCCTTTTTTATTTAAACTGGAAAGAGAAAATATTCCCTCACAGCGACTATTTGTTTTCATCGAAAAACAGAGTTCAACTGACCAAAAGAGCCTTACAGAAATCATTCAAGAAAATCATTCAAAAGGCTGGTCTCGACAGCCATTATTCCATCCACTGCTTACGGCACACCTATGGCAGCTTTCTCTACAAATCCAGCGGTCACAATTTAAGGCTTGTTCAGGAGCAATTAGGGCATTCGAGCATCCGTACCACGCAGGTCTACGCCAGCGTAATGGACGATGAGGTTAAAAAGGCAGTGGAAAGGCTGTATCAGGACTAAAGGGGGTGGTGGTTATAGCAAGGAATTTCATTATTCAGAGAATCAGTAAAGACCGCCTTGCGGTCATAGTTCTAATACGATGCAGGGGGATGTAAAAATGAAGAAGCTTACTAATAGATGTTTCATAGCAGTATTGTTTGCAGTATTAGTCTTATCTTCTTTCAGCGCTCAGGCTGAATTGTTCAACCGAGGGACGGACAGCCTCGGCAACCAGTTGATCTATGATAGCGACCTTAATATTACCTGGTACGATTTCACGAATTCTGTTGATACGTGGCAGAATCAGGTGAACTGGGCATCCGGATTGACAGTGGATTTCGGTGGAACTATCTATGATGACTGGCGCTTACCGACAACAGTGGATGGTCCATGGGTTTTTGGTTATGATGGCAGCACCACGGCTGGCTACAACATAATAAGCAGCGAGATGGGGCATTTATTTTATGCGGAGCTTGGGAATAAAGGATACTATGCGACCGACGGTACTAATCCTCAACCTGGCTGGGGCTTAAATAACACCGGTGATTTTCAGAATTTGCAGCCGGTCTTCTACTGGTCGGGTACAGAGTATTCAACTGTTTCGTACATCGCTTGGACCTTCTACTTCGCCAACGGTCTTCAAGGCAGTCAACTCCGTAAGTACGAACCCCTCTCTGCCATTGCCGTCCGCCCCGGAGACGTAGCAATCGTCCCCGAACCCATAAGCTCCATTCTCTTTGTCACAGGCGGAACGCTTTTAGCAGGAAGAAGATTCTTAAGAAGGAAGGCATATAAAAAAGGTTTAACAAAATAAAACAAGGAGGGCATTAATGTGGTCAGGATATTTTTAATAATAATTTGTTTAGTTTTTTCTTTATCGTCTCAGGCTCAAAGCGCAGTTAACATTGATTTCAACACTCCCACAACCGATTTAACCTATAACGGAAGCGCGTATCAGGATACAACCAACGGATATATCGTGCTGACTCCTAACGCAAAGACGCAAAGCGGCTCTGTCTGGTATAACACTCCTCTCTCGATTGATCAGTTTAGCACAACTTTTGATTTCTATTTGGGGAACAACACATCGGGAGGAGATGGAATCACCTTTGCTGTCATAGACGCTTCCACCGGCCTTAACGCCCTGGGAGTAAACGGAGAAGGTCTTGGCTACAAGTGGATAAGCGGTAAGAGCTTTGCCGTGGAATTTGATACGTACTATAACTGGGGCTTGGGCGATCCGGTAGCTAACCATGTCGGTATTGATCAAAACGGCAGCGTGGCCTCGCTTGCAACAAATTCTTCCATTCCAATTTTGGAAGACGGGACGCTTCACACCGCGCAGATAGTTTTTAATGCCGGAAACATCAAAACCTATGTGGATAACGTGCTTTATCTGGACTATTCCATTTCAAACTATCCAACGCAGGGGTACATTGGTTTTACCGGCAGCACGGGCGGCTGGACCAATCTTCAGTACGTAGATAATTGGACGGTTAATGTCGCGCCTGAACCCATAAGCTCCGCCCTATTTATCACCGGCGGCATACTTTTGGCAGGCAGGAACTATTTAAAAAGAAGAAAGGGGTTAATATGAAAAGTTTAATCAAAACAGTATTCATTATCATTGTACCTTTTGTTTTGCTTGCCTGTTCTCTGCCCGTTACCAGAGTGGAAGTGCAGTCGTTTGAGATAAGGAAGGCGGGAATACAGGAAGAACAGGCCTTAACCAGGCTGACCGGCATTTTCATAGACCGGGGCTTTGACATCAAATTTACCAATAAAGACGCTGGGGTAATAACGACCGAATATAAGAAATTCGCCTCCATCGGCGGCAACCCCCCGTTTGATTACTACATGCAGGTCAAAGGAAGGGTAAAGGTTGTCCGGGACGCAACCTCGGTCACCTTAAGCCCTATCGTCAAAGAACAGAACCGGTTAAACGCAGCGGCCTTCACCGAACATGAATTGTCATATTACACGGGAGACGCAGGCAATATTCGGTTAATCGACAGCATGAAAGAGGGCACGGGATGGAGAACATTAGGCCAGGTTTTATTCATGAACGTGGTCACGGATACGGCGGAGTCATTCGGACTCGGAACTGATGATGTTATCCAGAATGTAACAAAAACCCCTGCGGATGCGTTTGCGGCGCATTAGTAAAAAGAGTTAGCAACTATTACCATGCATGATGATCGGGGATCTCTTTTGATCATCATGCATTCGGTAAGACGGTTTTAGAGATTATTGTCGAGTTTCAGCGGAAATCCGCAGGTAGTTTCAAAATAATTCCTCAATCAGTT
>DYJL01000077.1 GCA_020723105.1 Nitrospira japonica
CCACCGGGTGGCATCATCGGCATCTTTTCTTTTTCAGGAATCTCTGTTATAAGGCATTCTGTTGTTAAGAGAAGCCCTGCGACTGAGACTGCATTTTGCAAGGCAACCCTGGTGACCTTTACAGGGTCAATGACACCTGCATCTATTAAATCGCAGTATTCATTTCTTGAGGCATCAAAACCTACATTTCCTCCCTTTTCCCTTACCCTCTCAACAATGATTGAGCTCTCTAAACCTGTATTCTCAACAATCTGCCTTAATGGCTCTTCTAATGCCCTTTTAACAATACTTGCTCCTATTTTTTCATCAAAAGAAAGACTGAGCTTATCTATCTCAGCCTGTGCCTTTAAAAGGGTAATGCCACCGCCAGGGATAACGCCCTCTTCTACTGCGGCCCTTGTTGCATGTAGGGCATCCTCAACCCTAGCCTTCTTTTCCTTCATCTCTGTTTCTGTTGACGCACCAACCTTTACTACAGCAACACCGCCCGCAAGCTTTGCTAGCCTTTCCTGTAACTTTTCTCTGTCATAGTCTGACTTTGTGTCATCAATCTGGAGCTTTATCTGAGAAATCCTTGCTTTAATATCAGATGCTTTTCCTCCTCCCTCTATGATTGTTGTATTCTCTTTGTCTATGACTATCCTCTTTGTCTTTCCTAAGTCATCAATTGATACCTTCTCAAGCTTTATCCCTAATTCCTCTGCAATTAGTTTTCCACCTGTAAGTATAGCAATATCTTCCAACATTGCCTTTCTCCTATCGCCAAATCCAGGAGCCTTGACAGCACAGCACCTAAGTGTACCCCTGATTTTATTGACAACCAATGTTGCCAAAGCCTCTCCCTCTACATCCTCGGCAATTATCAAGAATGATTTTCCAGCCTGGACAATCTTCTCTAATATGGGAAGCAAATCCTTCATTATAGAGAGCTTTTTCTCATAGATTAAGATATATGGGTCTTCCAAGACTGCTTCCATCCTATCAGCATCTGTAACAAAGTATGGGGAGAGATATCCCCTGTCAAACTGCATACCTTCAACAACATCTAGGGCTGTCTCAATTGTTTTTGCCTCCTCTACGGTGATTACCCCATCCTTTCCAACCTTCTCCATTGCATTGGCAATTAGGTCGCCTATTGTTGTATCCATATGGGCACTTATGGTCGCCACCTGTGCCATTTGACTTTTCTCTGTAACAGGGTTGGCATCCTTCTTTAGCCTTTTAACAACTACTTCTGATGCCTTTTCAATCCCCCGTTTTAAAGCGATTGGATTTGCACCTGCTGCAATATTCTTTACGCCCTCATTAAATATTGCCTGTGCTAGAACTGTAGCTGTTGTTGTTCCATCTCCAGCAACATCAGATGTTTTTGAGGCAACCTCCCTTACCAATTGGGCTCCCATATTCTGGAATGGCTCTTTTAACTCTACCTCCTTAGCGACAGTAACACCATCGCAGGTAATTGTTGGTGAGCCAAATTTCTTGTCCAGAATAACCTGCCTTCCACGGGGTCCTAATGTAACCTTAACAGCATCAGCTAAGGCATTCACCCCCTTTTGAATCTCTTTTCTTGCTTCTTCACTGAAGCTTAATTGTTTTGCCATATTTATTT
>DYJL01000015.1 GCA_020723105.1 Nitrospira japonica
ATCACCCTGAGTCAACGTTCCTTCGGTAACATTTTATTCTGAGGCAACTGGCAGGTTATTTATCTGCAATTTTGCGTTATTAATTATGGTAAAATACACCACTTAACCCAATTTATTCATAAATGTTTATATGGAGCAAACCATGGTTCAGAAAACAGTTGTTAGTTTTCAGTTGTTAGTTTTTAGTCTAACTTACTAATCACTAATTACTAATCACTAAATATGTCTTTTCACCATACTTGCTCCATAGTTATGAATAATGTGGATTAAATTATAAGGAGGCAGTTGGTTGGAAGAAAAATATAGTCCAAAAGATATAGAAAAGAAGTGGCAGGAAAATTGGGAGCAGGAGGGTTTTTTTGCTGTAAAAGAAGATTCCCAGCTTCCAAAATTCTACTGTCTCGAGATGTTCCCTTACCCCTCCGGTAAAATTCACATGGGCCATGTCAGAAACTATGTAATCGGCGATGTTATTACCAGATACAAAAGAATGCGGGGGTTTAATGTGCTGCATCCGATGGGCTGGGATGCCTTTGGACTGCCTGCCGAAAACGCTGCAATAAAACACAAAGTACATCCCGCTAAGTGGACTTTTGAAAATATTGCCTACATGAAAGGCCAGCTAAAAAAGATGGGGCTCAGCTACGACTGGAAGCGGGAAGTGACAACATGCAAGCCAGAATATTATAAATGGAACCAGTGGTTCTTTCTCAAAATGCTTGAACGGGGGCTTGCATATAAAAAGGCTTCTTCCGTTAACTGGTGTCCCTCCTGTGAGACCGTCCTGGCTAACGAGCAGGTAATTGACAACAAGTGCTGGCGCTGTGACAGCCTTGTTATTCAGAAAGAGCTTGAGCAGTGGTTCTTTAAAATTACCAGTTATGCAGAAGAGCTCCTGAGAGATGCTGACAAGCTTGCCGGATGGCCTGAAAAGGTTGTCACCATGCAGCGCAACTGGATTGGACGCAGTGAAGGAGTAGAAGTTGATTTCAGGCTAATTGGTTCCGATAAGAGCCTGCGAATTTTTACCACAAGACAGGATACCCTTTACGGAGCCACCTTTATGAGTATAGCAAAGAAACATCCGCTTATCGCCGAATTGGTGAAAGATGAAAAGACGATACGGGCCATAGAATCCCTTTCAGAAGACCCGGAGCAGAAGGAAGGTGTATTTACCGGATGGTATGCTGAAAACCCGTTGACAGGTGATAAAATACCTGTCTGGGTTGCAAACTTCGTCCTTATGGAATACGGCACAGGAGCAGTTATGGCCGTGCCTGCACATGACCAGCGGGATTTTGAATTTGCAAAAAAGTATGGTTTGCCGGTGAAGGCGGTTATAGTGCCGGAGAACACAGAACACAGAATACAGAACACAGATAATCCCCCCTCCCCCCCCTTTGACAAAGGGGGGATGGGGGGATTTGTTCCTGACCTCCTTTCACAAGCCTTTGAAGATGACGGTATTCTTATTAACTCGTCACAGGTTACAGGACTGCCATGCAAAGAGGCCCGAGACAAAATTGCAGATTATCTCGAACAAAAAGGTCTCGGTAAAAAAGTGGTTAATTACAAACTTAGAGACTGGGGCGTATCCCGTCAGAGATACTGGGGCACACCAATTCCAATAATTTATTGTCCCTCTTGCGGAATGGTCCCGGTCCCTGAAAGTGACCTGCCAGTTATACTTCCTCATGATGTAGTATTTACAGGCAAAGGGGCGTCACCACTGTCTGAGGCAAAAGATTTTATAAACACAAAATGTCCCAGATGCAAGGCCCCGGCAAGAAGAGAAACAGATACCATGGATACTTTTGTGGATTCATCGTGGTATTTTGTCGCTTACTGTTTTGGCGGGGATGAAAAGATTGACTTCAACTCTAAACTCTTAACTCCTGACTCTAAACTCTCCTACTGGATGCCCGTGGATCAGTACATCGGAGGCATTGAACATGCAGTTCTTCATCTGCTTTATTCCCGTTTTTTCACAAAAGTCATAAGAAATATCGGCCTTATTAAGACACACGAACCTTTTATCAGCCTGCTGACACAGGGAATGGTCATCAAGGACGGCGCTAAAATGTCAAAATCAAAAGGCAATGTTGTAGACCCTGATTTTTTGATTGATAAATACGGCACTGATACTGTGAGAGTTTTCTGCATGTTTGCTGCGCCACCTGAAAGAGACCTTGAATGGTCGGATCAGGGAGTGGAAGGTGCATACAGATTCTTAAACAGAATATGGGGACTGGTGTACAAGAACAGTGACAAGTTACAAGTTACAAACAACGAGTTAAGGGATAATAAAGTTCCATCACTTGTCACGGATCACTTATCACCGTTGTTACGGAAAACTCATCAAACGATAAAAAAAGTCACCGGAAGCATTGAACGTGATTATCACTTCAACACGGCTATTGCAGCTCTGATGGAACTTGTTAATGAAATTACAGCATTCACTCCTGAAAACAATAATGACAGGGAAACTTTAAAATTCGTCATACGTCAGATGCTGCTGCTTCTTTCTCCTTTTGCGCCTCATGTTGCTGAGGAACTTTGGGCACAACTTGGTGAAAAAGAAAATATTCTGAAGAAACCCTGGCCTGTATGGGATGAAGAGATTGCAAAGGAAGAAGAGATTGAACTTGTAATCCAGATAAACGGAAAGCTGAGGGGAAAGATAATGATACCTGCAGGGCTTGATGATGAAAGCGTAAAAGAAAAGGCTTTTTCTGATGCAAAAATCCAGGAGCATATCAAAGGCAAGACGTTGAAAAAAGTTGTGGTTATCAGAGGAAAACTTGTGAACATAGTTATATGAAATTCAGAATGAAAAATTCAAAATTCAAAATTATTAGTAAGTTCATATGGTTGTCATTCCCGCTTGTCGGGTCACCTCAGGCGACTCGCCGAGGCGAGAATCCTTCCTTAAAAGGATTGCGGACAAGCCGCAATGACAGAAATGGGCGCAATTTCACTTATGGTTTCCATATCCCTCTGCTTACCGCTTACTGCTTACTGCTTACTCTCTTTGGATGCGGCTATCACCTGATCGGTTCAAAACTCGTGCCTTTTAATTCAGTGACCATCAAGCAGGTTCAGAATAATACATATGAGCCCGGACTCGAAGAAAGGCTGCATAATGCCCTCTCCAGAGAGTTTATCAATCAGGGAATCGAAATCAGAAATGCGGGTGGTGACGTTGAGATTGAAGCAACGGTTAAAGGTTTCGAACTGGGCGCTATCGGAGCGGTTGACGAGAAAATCAAAGAGCAGTCCATAATAATGAAGGTTAATATTAAACTTGCGGATCAGGGAAAAATCACAGAATTCAAGACCATGGAGTCCCCCATAAAAATCACCTTTCCGTCTACCGGCACCGTCACTGAAAGCGTTGCTCATAAGGAAAGAGCCATGGATAAGGCATGCAGTGAAATTGCAACAGAAATAGTCAGCAGGATTGTTCTGATATATGCTAAATAAAGCGCTTCTGAAAGAATTCGAAAAGGGGCTTCCTGATCTTCTTTATTATTTCTGGAGCGGGGAAGACTATTTTCTGGAGGAGGCCCATTCAAAATTTATTGATATTATCATTAATTCTGCGCCGAAGGATTTTAATTATGATGTCTTCTATCCATCCTCGCCCCCCCAGGAAATTTTAAATGCCGCAGCCACCCTCCCTCTTATGACGCAGAGGCGTTTAGTGGCCCTTAAGGATTTTCATCTTTTCCCTGCCCCAATTGTTAAAGCGTTAACACCATATTTTAAAAATCCTGCAGAAACAACATGCATGTTAATCCTTTCTCAAAAAGCTCCTGCATCAGCCCTGAATTTTAATTGGAAAGTTTATCCTCTGAATATAAATGAGAGAGATATCCCGGCATGGATAAAACAGGCGTCTGCAAAAAAAGGAGTAAAGCTGACCGAAGATGCCATCAATTATCTGATTGAATATGTCGGATATGAGATAGGCCCCCTGATGATGGAGATAGAAAAGTTGTCTTCCTTGGGAAACAAGACCCTCACCGGCAAAGATATTGTCAATTCAACCAGCGCAATGCGGGAATACACAACTTTTGATCTTGTTGATTCTCTGGTCTCAGGGCAAAGCTCCAGAGCTTTCAGAATTTTAAAGACCCTGTTTTCCGGCAGAAGCGACGAAGGCCCTGTGATTATCGGGACCCTGAACTGGCATTATAAACAATTCTATTCTCTCTGGGTAAATAAAGGCAGACGACCCGTCAGGATGCGTGAAAAAACCTACCAGGCCCTTGTAAAATATATCCCTTCTTTCAAAGAAGAAGATTTCTGCCGTATTTTCCAGAGCCTGCATGAAGCAGATTTAGGAGTAAAATCATCGGGGAGGCCGGAGCTTATTCTTGAGATCCTGCTTATCAGGCTGCTACAGAAGGAGTCATGGAATTCACAAGCCTTGTAAGACGTGAAATATTCCTGGATGCAGTATTTCTGTGGATTATACCCTTCCGGGCTGCCTTATCTATTTCTGAAACAGCTTTTTTCAAAGCTGTCTGAGCGCCCTCTGTGTTTTTGTCTGAAACTTCTTTTTCAACATTTTTTGAGAGGGTTTTTAGAGCATTCTTTACAGCTCTGTTTGTAAGCGTCCTTACTTTTGTCTGTCGCGCCCTTTTAAGGACCGATTTACTTCTCTTGGGTGCTGCTTTTGCTGGCAATGTACCGCCCTCCTTATATTCGGAAAATTGAAAATTATTTCTGTAAAAATGTTATATTTTTTAACATTAACAGTATGTTAAAGTCAACCTGAGGCTAATGCAAAGGTTGCAGACATGGAAGGCTGTGGAAAAATTTCTATACGACACCTTTGAAAAGGGATTAGGGGATAGGGTGTAGGGGGTAGAAATAAAAAACGGTTTAAGCGGTTTAAACAGCTTAATCGGCTTAAGCCGATTTTTAAAAAAATGTCGATTATAGAAATTCTGAAACAGGCTGCTATGTCTGATCTGCAGAAAAATTCATGAACAATCTGGACTGATTGAAAATTTATGGATGAAAAAAAGAACATAACAAAAGCTGCCGGACTGATGTCTGTAGCCACCCTTATCAGCCGCATCCTCGGCTATATAAAGGATATGATCTTGGCTGTTTTCTTTGGCGCTTCCGGTCTTTCAGATACATTCTTTGTTGCATTCAGGATACCGAATCTTCTGAGAGAGCTTTTTGCAGAAGGTTCAATGTCTTCCGCATTCATTCCGGTCCTGACAGAATATCAGACAAAACATGGAGCAGAAGAGGCTGAAAGGCTTGTCAGAATCGCATTTACATTCATACTTGTTCTGGTCGGTGCAATCTGCATTGCAGGTATCGTCTTTGCGCCGGCAATAGTAGCTGCAATTGCACCGGGGTTTCTGCAGACGCCGGAAAAATTTTCATTGACAGTTCTGCTCACCCGGGTAATGTTCCCCTTTCTTCTGTTTGTAAGTCTTGCAGCGCTCGCTATGGGGGCTTTAAATGTGAAAAGAATATTTTTTGTACCTGCCCTTGCACCAGCAGTTCTCAACATTGTTACCATTGCTACGGTGCTTCTCTGGGCCCCGAGGATGGGCCAGCCGATCCTTGCAGTTGCCATTGGCGTGGCTCTGGGTGGTTTCGTGCAATTTGCATTTCAGGTCCCTTCTCTCTTTAATAACGGATATTCCCTGAAACCGGCATATGATTTCAGCCACCCAGGATTAAGGAAAATGTCTTTACTTCTTCTGCCTGCTACGATGGGGATGGCTGTTGCACAGATAAATATTTTCATCAGCACAATACTCGCATCTTATCTGCCGGAGGGAAGCATCACATATCTTTATTACTCCATGAGGCTGATACAGTTTCCCATAGGCATATTCGGCGTTGCAATGGGCATGGCAATTCTCCCAACCCTCTCCGCACATGCTGCAAAAGGAGAGCTTGAAAGTTTGAGGAGTGATTTTTCATTCGCCTTAAGGATGCTTTTTTTTCTGACCATTCCGGCTATGGCAGGGCTTATTGCATTAAGGCAACCCATAGTGAATATCCTTTTTCAGAGAGGCAAATTTGAATATGCCGCAACAGTCGGCACAGCAGAGGCTCTCCTGTTTTATTCCCTCGGAATCTGGGCCATCGTCGGCGTACGGATTGTTACAGCAAGTTTTTATTCCATGCAGGACACAAAAACGCCGGTGAAAGTTGCAATTGTTGCATTGATTACGAACATCATCCTGAGCCTCGTATTAATGAAACCCTTGAAGCACAGCGGGCTTGCACTGGCCCATGCTGTTGCTTCATCAGTAAATTTCATTATCCTTTTTCTCATGTTGAGAAAAAAACTTGAGAGGATTGAAGGACGCAAGATTGTCATGTCTTTTTTAAAAATATCTCTTGCTTCTGTCGTTACCGGTCTGACAAGCTGGCTGCTGGTCCGGGGAGAATTATGGATGCAGGGCGGACGTCTTGCTGAAAAAACAGGTATCATAACGGGGGTAATCGCACTTTACCTTGCAGCATATATCTTAATTATGTATCTGCTGAAAAGCGAAGAATTGAACTATCTGTTGAAGATGAGAAAAAGGAGGTAATTATGCGGAATATCTTTATCTGCATTCTGCTTCTATCTATAGCTGTTCTTCCATATCCGGTATCCGCAAAAAAAGCTGCAACAATTGACGAACTGGTGGAAATGTACAATATCAAACCCTGTGCAGGATGCCACGCGGACAAGTATGAAGACTGGAAGACCTCCACCATGGGCAATTCAATTATCGATCCAAGGGTCCTTTTGGGAATGAGAACATTTATACGGCTGGCTCTTGACGAAGAAAAGTCCATGAAAAGGGAAGATATTACGATTTGCTTAAACTGTCATATCCCGCAGATAAAAGACGCAGCTCCGGAACTCATCTTACATATCGGCGACCTTATATTAACTGCAGTGGAAAACGACAATGAACTTAAGAGAGAAGCTGCGAAAAAAGAGCTTTCAAAGCTCAATCTCAACTGCCTCGGCTGCCACAATCTAAAGGCCACAGGATTTAATGCGGCCCCGAAAGAAAAAGTTATCTACGGTCCGCGAAGCATGGAGAACAACCCGCATGCAGGCTTTGGTTTTCAGACAGAAAAATCTGCTCTGCTGTCAACTTCTGAGTTCTGCGCTCAATGTCATCATTGCCCCCCGGACGTCCCGTGGAAAGACTGTCCCACGCTCTACACTACGTATATCGAAAATTTTATTCAAAAGGGACGCAAAGAGACCTGTCAGAATTGTCATATGATGGGAGAAGCAAGAATTCATACGTTCGCCGGTCCCGGCAATATTGATTTTCTCAAGTCGTCGCTCAGCCTTAATGTAGCAGCAAGGCCCACGAGGTATATAGATATTTATGAAAACAGGAAGATGCCGGCCTTGGTGCTGGAAATCGAACTGAAAAACAATGCCGGGCATGTGATCCCGCATGGTTGTGCAATTATGCCGAGAATAATAATGGAACTATCTGTAAGAGATCAGGAAGGCCGGGAAATCCTTTCCAGACAAAAAGAGTTCTCAGTTAACGATCTCTATTTTAAAGGCGGCAAGCAGGTGGTGATGGCAGAATGGGATGTGACAGCTACAGAACATTTTAATTTAGGCATCAACCCGGATAAACCTGACACCAGCACCTTTATCATTCCCCTTGAAAAGGACATAAAATCTGTGAATGTTGAAGTGAATGTAAAATATACATATTCCCGTGACAGGATATTTACTATTGGAAAAACCGTTCAGAAGGTTGAGATAGAAAAATAGAGGTTTGAAGATCAGAGCCGGGCCGTCTGCTTCTCAGTTGCAATGACGGTAATCCCTGATGGGTCCAGGTGAGCGCGCCAGTAAGGTTTTTTGACGTCGTGTCCTATATGGACATTTTCTTCAATGACGTTGTAGGCGTCAATTACTACCTTGTTTAAATTACACCCTTTTTTCAGGACAACATAATCCATGATTATCGAGTCCCGAACTTCAACGTCCTCTTCAATGACGACGCCCCGGCGGATGACAGAATTGATTATCTTTGACTTGTTTATGACTGTTCCCTCTGCAATTATGCTGTTGATTATTTCTCCGCCCAATATCTTCATGGCCGGCAGTTCATTTCTTGACGGACGGATAGGCCACAGCTCATTCTTTATCTCAAACAGCGGCTTTTCTCTAAGCATGTCCTGGTGTGCATCCCAGAATGCCTTTATGGTCCCAACATCCCTCCAGTAACCCAGTTCTTCATAAGGCTTGGACCCCGGGATAATGTTTGTTTCAAAATCATACGCAAACAGCTTTTTTCCGGCATTCAGCAGGTTTGGAATTACATGTTTACCGAAATCATACTCTTTATTCCGCTCCGCCTGTATAAGCGCCTGTATCAGGCTGTCCGTATTGAAAATATAATTACCCATGGAACAATAGGCCTTGTTTGGATCCTTAGGCATAGGCGGCGGATTTTTTGGTTTCTCTACGAAACTCTTTATACTGCCGTCATCCCCTGCATCAATAATGCCGTAAAGACTGGCCTCACAGATAGGAATGGGCCTTGCAGCCACTGTAACCTGCGCATTGCGTTCCAGATGAAAATCTATCATCTGCCGTATATCCATACGGTATATATGATCTGCCCCAAACACAATTACAAGCTCCGGGTTATGCTGGCGTATGAGATTGAGATTCTGAAATACCGCATTGGCCGTCCCCTGAAACCAGTCAGGGCCATATCTCATCTGCGGCGGAACAACTGTAACAAAATGGTCGCTCATTACAGATGAAAGCCCCCAGTTTTCCCTAACATATTCGATAAGAGACTGAGACTTGTACTGTACAAGCAGATAAATGGAGAATATCTGGGAGTTGATCAGATTGCTCAGAACGAAATCAATGATGCGGTAACGTCCGCCAAACGGTACAGCGGGCTTGGAACGCTCAAAGGTAAGAGGGAAAAGCCTTTCTCCCCTTCCACCAGCCATAATCATTGCAAGAGTCTTTGGATAAGCCATAAGCTTCTAACAGGTTGAAAAGTATTTTAGCTGTCTTTGCGAGCAGGTCCCTCGCTTGTCATTGCGAGCAAAGCGAAGCAATCTTTCTTTACCGCTCGGGATAAACTCCGTAAACTCACTTCTTTATAAAGCAATAAGTTTGAGATTGCTTCGTCGCAAAATACGCTCCTCGCAATGACAATTACAGACTTTTTCAGCAGACTGCTAATTAATTAAAATAAATTTTCTGGTGTAATACAGATGATTAAAATAAACAAAAGGGCTATAAAATTGCAATTGCCTTCATACAAAATTTATCCAACCCTTGAAAAATCTCAGTGTAATTGCTAAATTATGCTTCAATATTAAATTATTTTCAGAACCTATATTATGTCCGACCTCAATGAACTGAGAAAGAAAATTGACGATATTGACCTGCGCATACTTGAACTTCTGAACAAGAGGGCAGAGATTGCTATTGAAATCGGGAAAGCCAAACAGGACAAAAAGTTAAGTATACATTCGCCGGAAAGAGAGAAGGAAATTCTCAAAAGGCTTACAGAAAACAACCCAGGGCCTTTTCCCAATAACGTCCTTAAATTAATCTACGAAGAAATCCTTTCAGCATCACTCTCTTTACAGCAGCCTTTGAAGGTTGCATATCTGGGGCCTTCCGCAACCTTTACTCACCTTGCAGCCAGCAGAAAGTTCGGCTCCTCTGCAGAATACATATCTGAAAGCACCATAAAAGGAGTTTTTGAAGCTGTCACAAGGGGGAAAACACTGTACGGCGTCGTGCCTATCGAAAATTCAACAGAAGGAATTGTCAATTCCACTCTCGATATGTTTATTGATTCTGATCTGAAGATCGCCTTTGAGATAATGTTTGAGGTAAGACACAATCTTCTTTCAAAAACAGGTAATCGGGAAGATGTCAGGAAAATCTACTCACACCCACAGGCCCGGGCACAATGCCGGGATTGGCTGGAAAAGAATTTTCCGGGGATACCAGTTATGGAAGAGATGAGCACCGCTGCAGCAGCCAGGCGTGTTTCGGAAGATCCTAATGCCGCCGCTGTAGCAAGCGAGCTTGCCGCTTCTGTTTACGACCTTCAGTTTATTGAGAAAGATATCGAGGACCTTAAAAATAATTTCACCCGCTTTCTGGTAATTGCAAAAGAGTCCCCGCCCAAAACGGGAAAAGATAAAACATCAGTCATGATGACAATAAAAGATTCGCCGGGCGCTTTATTTTTAATTCTGCGGCCCTTTGCAAAGCACAAGCTCAACCTCACCAAGATCGAATCGAGACCGTCCAGGAGAAAGGCCTGGGAATACGTATTCTTTATTGACATGGAAGGGCACATAGAAGACAGAGGAGTTAAGAAGGCGCTTAATGACGTAAAAAAGGAATGCCTCTATCTGAAAGTATTAGGCTCCTACCCGTCCGCGGAATAGAAAACTAACAACTTTCTTATGTTAAAAGCCTCTGACCACATAAAAAGCATCAAACCGTATGTCCCGGGAAAGCCGATTGAAGAACTCGAAAGGGAACTCGGCATTTCAGACTCAATCAAGCTCGCCTCCAATGAAAACCCCCTGGGTCCTTCACCTCTTGCGATTAAGGCCCTTTATAATAGTGTGAATGATTTAAACAGGTACCCTGACGGAAATTGCTATCATCTCAGACAGGTGTTGTCAGAAAAATTGCAAGTCCAGCCAGAAGAAATAGTGTTCGGCAACGGTTCCAATGAAATTATCGAACTTGCAGTCAGGACGTTTCTCTGTCCGGGAGATGAAGCCCTGATGGCACATCCCTCTTTTGTTGTCTATTCAACAATTGTGCAGGCTGTGCAAGGTAACAATATAGTGGTCCCCTTAAAAAACTGGCGGCACGATCTGCAAAAAATGGCCTCAAAGGTAACAAAAAAGACAAAGATTGTTTTTATTGCAAATCCCAATAACCCAACAGGCACCATCAATACAAAAGCGGAACTGAATACCTTTATGAAGAGAATCCCAAAAAAGATTTTAGTCATTGTTGATGAGGCCTATTATGAATATGTTGCCTCATCAGATTATGCAGACAGCATGAAATATTTCAGGGAGGGCCGGAATATACTTATTCTCAGGACCTTTTCTAAAATATACGGACTCGCTGGTTTGAGAATTGGATACGGGATAGCAGGAGCTGAAATAATTGACGCAATGAACAGGATACGTCAGCCGTTTAATGTTAATTCTCTTGCGCAGAGGGCTGCTGTTGCTGCATTGAAAGATGAAAAGCATCTTGAAAAAACAAAGCTGACAAATGAAAAAGGCAAAGAGTACCTTTATAAAGAACTTGAGGCCCTGAAGATTACTTATATACCAACAGAAGCCAATTTTATTTACATTCTCTTAAAGGACATGACCTCTGTTGAAATATATAATTCTCTCCTTGGAAAAGGGGTAATTATAAGGCCTATGGGCGAAAATACAATACGTGTTACAATAGGACTCCCAAAAGAGAACAGGAAATTTATAAAGGCGTTACAGGAGGCAGTATGGACATTATAGTTCTAAGAAAAAGTATTACCGCAAAAGAGCTTCGTCATATTATCAGGAAACTTGAAGGCAAAGGGTTTAAGGCTAATATTTCAAAAGGGACCGAAAGAACCGTAATTGGTGTTATTGGTGACACATCAAAGATTACAGAAGACGAGGTAAATGCCTTTGCCTCGATGCCCGGTGTTGAGAAAATACACAGGATACTTCAGCCCTTCAGACTTGCAAGCCGGGATTTTAAGGCCCAGAGCACTGTCATTAAAATCGGTAAGCATGCAATTGGAGGCAAAAAAATACATGTCATAGCAGGGCCCTGTGCAGTTGAAAATCTGCCCACCCTTATTGACATAGCAAAAGAAGTAAGAAAAGCTGGCGCAACATTTATCAGGGGCGGGGCTTTTAAACCCAGAACCTCGCCATACACTTTCCAGGGGCTGGGAGAAGAAGGATTAAAGATACTCGCAGAGGCGCGTAAACAGACCGGTCTGCCTATTGTTACTGAAATCATGGACCCGAGAGATATAGACGTCATTCTCAAATATACCGATGTCATTCAGATAGGCGCAAGGAATATGCAGAATTTCAGGCTCCTTCAGGAAGTTGGCTCTCACGATAAACCGATAGTCTTGAAACGGGGACTTTCAGCAACAATAAAAGAACTTCTCATGGCTGCTGAATATATCATGGCTCAGGGGAACAACAATGTTATTCTGTGTGAGAGAGGCATCAGGACCTTTGAGACAGCAACAAGGAATACCCTTGATTTAAACGCAATTCCTGTTTTAAAAAATCTTTCCCATCTTCCCGTCATTGTAGACCCAAGTCACGGTGCAGGCCAGTGGAAACTCGTAGCCCCTATGTCAAAGGCTGCAATTGCAGCAGGCGCTGACGGCCTTATGATCGAGGTGCATACAAACCCCGAAGAGGCGTTGTCAGACGGAGAACAGTCTTTGAAACCTTCTAAATTTACAGCCCTCATGAAAGAACTGAAAGCCGTTGCAAAGGCTGTAGGAAGAGAGATATGAAAATAAACTTTAAACATATCAGCATCATTGGGGTCGGCCTTATGGGCGGCTCCCTTGCCATGGCCCTTAAGGCAAAGGGCTTCAAGGGTAAAATAACCGGCATTGGAAGAAACAGGAAAAATTTAACCAAGGCAAAAAGGCTTGGCATAATAGACGACTATACAACTGAATTTAATGAAGGCGTAAAAAATGCAGACCTGATCGTGCTTGCTGTTCCTGTGGGACAGTTTGAAGCCATTCTGAAAAATATACGCCAAAATCTAAAAAATGGCGCCACAGTTACAGATGTCGGCAGTGTGAAGGCGCAAATTGTCAAAAGACTTGAGCCTCTGATGCCAAAAGACGTATATTTTGTGGGCGCGCATCCGATCGCAGGAAAAGAATGCTCAGGGGTCACTTGTGCCTCGGCTAATCTATACCAGAATGCCAGATGCATAATTACTCCCTGTCCGCATACAAATAATGCCGCCCTTAAAAAAGTTGTCACCCTATGGAAAACTGTCGGAGCAAAAACAATGCTCATGAACCCGGAAGAGCATGACGTGATCTTTTCTGCTGTAAGCCACCTGCCGCATGTTGTTGCATACGCATTGGTAAACGGTATTCTGAAAGTTGACGAAGCCATACTTCATCATGGAGGCAAGGGACTGAGAGACATGACAAGGATTGCGAAAAGTCCTGCAGAACTCTGGCGAGATATCTGCTCTCACAACAAAAAGAATATTCTTAGATCTCTTAAAATGTTTTCATCCTCTATTTCAAATATTACAAAACTTATTGAAAGATCAGACTGGCAGGGACTTGAAAAAGAATTTATAAAAGCCCGGGAGGCGCGTCAGCCCCTTGAGTCAGATTAGCATTAAAAATACAGGGCCCTTACGCGGCGAAATTATTCCACCGCCGGACAAGTCCATTTCCCATCGTTCGATCATACTCTCATCCCTTGCAGAGGGAAAAAGCATTATCCGGAATTTTTTATATGCCGAAGATCCCCTGAGTACGATTGGCGCATTTAGACAGATGGGGGTAGAGATAGAAGTTGAGGGATCAGGGGCGAGGGATGAGGGACAAGCTATAGTAATAATCGTACATGGGAAAGGCTTATCCGGTCTGTCTGCTCCCAGAGAGGCCCTTGACTGCGGGAATTCGGGAACGACAATTAGACTGCTCTGCGGGGTGCTTGCAGGCCAGCCGTTTTCAGCAACCTTGAAAGGTGATGCCTCTCTGACCCGAAGGCCTATGAAAAGAGTCATGGATCCTCTTTCACAAATGGGCGCTGTTTTTAAATCGCAAAATGGCTATCTCCCCCTGACAGTGACCGGCGGGAAACTGAAACCGATCAATTTCAAATCTCCTGTTGCAAGCGCACAGATTAAATCAGCAATACTTCTTGCAGGACTTTACTGCGATGGAATTACCGCTGTCACAGAGCCGGAAAGGTCCAGAGACCACACTGAACGCATGCTCAAAGCTGCCGGCGTGAATATAACAGTTGACAGACTAACAGTAAGTGTCAAAGGCAAAGCTGCAATAAGGCCTTTTGATTTTACCATCCCAAATGATTTTTCATCGGCTGCATTTTTTATGGTAGCAGGGGTGCTTGTACCCGGTTCTGAGATATTGATAAAAAATGTTGGGGTCAATCCCACACGGACCGGCCTGCTCGAAATACTGCAGGCAATGGGCGCAAATATCAAACCTGAAAACGAAAGAGAAATATCCGGGGAACCGGTCGCTGATTTGTATGTTAAACATTCAGGCCTCTCAGGAATGGAAATCGGAGGAGATATTGTTCCCAGGACCATAGATGAATTCCCCATACTTTGCGTTGCAGCGGCTATGGCGCATGGGCCCACAAAGATAACCGGCGCAAAGGAACTGAGGGTAAAGGAATCGGACCGGATCGCAACGATGGCAGATGCATTGCGCAAGATGCAGGTGACTGTAGAAGAACTTGAAGATGGAATGATCATTGAAGGAGGGAAAAAGTTAAAAGCTGCATCTATTCACAGCCACGGCGATCACAGGATAGCAATGTCCATGGCAATCGCCGGACTGATGGCTGATGGAGAGACCACGATTCTGGATACAGATTGCATCGCCACATCCTTCCCGGGATTTACGGGGTTGTTGGAGAGACTGCAGAAAGATCATCTTTCTTGAGATGTTCCTTGTTTGACTCTCTATTTGCTGTAGTCTGCTTCACACAAACAATGCCTCAAAATCCCTCGGAGTCACAATCTTGAAGCTCTGATAGCTCTTCAAATCCAACAGATCGGCATCCCCCGTCACAAGATAATCAGCCTTTGCCGCCACTGCACAGGCAATAATATTGTCATCAGCAGCATCCCGGCAAACATCCTTAACTTTGTGACTGTGTTCAATGACCTTATTGATCGCCTCACTAATGGGCTCCATCGCCTCTGCTATTTCCTCTTGCCCAAAATGGAATTTTTTCGAGAGAATGCGCTTAGGCTCCTGCATGATAAACGGGCACGAAATGAGTGAGAATTCGCCCGCTCGCGCCCTGTGCAATAATTTCGAGCAAATACCTTCAGTGATAATCGCCGCAATCAGAACATTCGTATCAAATACGGCAATCATGATATCGCTTTAAACACATCTTCTTCGCTGACTATGCCAAGCTTCTTTGCTTTCGGGCCGAGTTTTTTCTGTACTGCCTTTAGTTTCATTTCCCACAGGAACATACTGAGGGATTCTTTGACAATGTCACTCTTGTTGCGCCCGGTATTTCTCGCAAACCTGTCAAGTTCATCGGACATGCTCTCCGGCAGGCTGACGGATAAAACTGTTCTCATAAGGCACCTCCTGTATTACAATACACTACAATATTGGAAAAAGCAATCTTACTTCAGCTCAAGGTCAGTGGTCAGCCAGTCTTGTGCAAGCAAGGACTCAACCTGTCTATGCTCTTCAGGCGTAAGAGGCCGGTAGTCGAGATACGCAGCATAAAATTATTATTTATCTACTTCAAAAAAGTAAATAGGAAAAACCGATGTTTGTTAGATTTCCAGCCCCTGCATAGCTTAGAATTACAGATTCTGTTAATATAGACTTCATTTTGAGACATACCTGATGGAACCTATGAAAACCGTAATCACCATAGACGGGCCCTCTGGCGCCGGCAAAGGCACAATAGCCAGGCTCCTTGCTAAAAAACTTGGCTATAAATATCTTGATACAGGCGCTCTGTACAGGGCTGTTGCATGGAAGGTGAGAGAAGAGAGAATTAATCTTGATAATCATGGGGCATTGAAAAAAATGCTGGAAGATATAGAAATCTCCTTCAACGGAGATAAAATTTTCGTTGACGGCATGGATGTGTCTCTGGAAATCCGGACCGCTGAAATCGGGGAACTGAGCTCCCAGGCTTCTGCAATTCCTGTAGTGAGAGAGGGCCTTTTCTCCTTACAGAGAAACATGTGCCTGCAGGGCCGGATTGTGATTGAAGGAAGAGACACCGGTACCACTATCTTTCCTGAAGCAGAAAATAAATTTTTTCTTGATGCGAGCATTGAAGAAAGGGCCAAAAGGAGATATGAAGAGTTAAGGATAAAAGATTCCGGAATTACTTTAGAGGCAACAATTGAAGATATTAAAAAGAGAGATCTGAGAGATTCAACACGACAAAATTCTCCCCTTCTAAAAACTGATGACATGATTTACATAGACTCAACAAGTCTGAATATTGATGAAGTTATTGAAAAGATAATTGAGAGCCTGAAGGAATCCCGATGATTAATTTCTTATATAAATTTGCGCAAATCTTAATACGGATTATCCTGTGGATCAATGGCGGCGTGCTTGTTAAGGGCCAAGAAAATATTCCCCGTGAAGGAGGCGTAATCATTGCTGCAAACCATATCAGTTATATAGATCCGCCCCTGTTAGGCGCTGTGCTTCCAAGAAGGGCTGCTTTCATGGCAAGGAAGGGTTTATTTGAAATACCTTTGTTAAAATGGTTCATAAAACAGACCTCTATTCCTGTGGACCGGCAAAAGACAAGCCCGTCAACCATAAAAGAGGCTGTCAGAAGGCTGAGAAACGGAGAGGTCATTGTTCTGTTTCCTGAAGGAAGAAGGAGTGAAACAGGCGAAATCCTTGAAGCCAAGCGCGGTATAGGCATGATTGCAAGTCTTGCCAGGGTGCCGATTGTACCGGCTTTTATTAAAGGATCCAACAAGGCGCTGCCTATTAATGCCAAATGGTTGAAACGGGCTGACATAACTGTAGTATTTGATAAGCCAATATATTATACTTCTATACGAAAAGATAACTATCCGGATAATCTTTCGCATGAAATAGTCAGCAAAGAGATCATGACAGCAATCAGTAAACTAAAAAAACAATATGCAGATAATAGTCGCTAAAAAAGCAGGGTTTTGTTTTGGGGTCAAGCGTGCCATTGATATTACTTTTGATCTCGCTAAAGAATCCAGGAGAGGCATATTTACCTATGGCCCCTTGATTCATAACCCACAGGTAGTTGAAGAACTGAAACAAAAGGGCATAAATACAACAGATAACCTCTACTCCGGGGATATTAGAACCCTTATCATCAGAACACACGGTGTATCACCAGAAGTGTATACTGAAACATCAAAGATGGGATATAATCTCATTGACGCTACATGTCCCTTTGTCAAAAAAGCTCAGAACTTTACAAAAAAACTGAGAGACGAAGGCTATCAGGTGCTTATAATTGGAGATAAGCATCATCCAGAAGTGCAGGGGTTAATCGGCTTTGCCGGAAGTGATGTAATTGTTGCAAATGAGGCTGACGCTCTGCCCCGGATAAAAAAGAAAGTTGGAATAATCGTTCAGACCACTCAATCCTTTGAAACCTTAAGAAAGATTGTGCTGGAGGTAATCGGGACTGCGCGGGAAGTTAAGATATACAATACTATCTGTGATTCCACCGCACAAAGAGTCAAGGAGACAAAAGAGCTTGCTAAAAAAGTAGACCTTATGCTTATTGTCGGCGGTAAAAACAGCGCCAACACAAACCAGCTTGTCAAGCTTTCAAAGGAAGTTTGCAATAAGGTATATCATATTGAAACAGCAGAGGAGCTTTCAAAGAAATGGTTAAATAAAGTCGAAAAGGTCGGTATATCAGGAGGCGCCTCAACGCCGGAATGGATAATCAGCAGCGTTGTAAAAAAAATTAAAGAAATTTCTCTTGGGAGGTAATATAATATATAACTATGGAAACTCAAATGAATGATTTAGAAAAACTTTATGCCAATACTTTTAAGGGATTGAAAGAACGGGCTATCGTAAAAGGCAATGTCTTACAGGTAAAGCCAGACGGAATTATAGTAGACGTGGGAACCAAGTGCGAGGGTTTTATACCACTTGGCGAACTTCTGGAAGATGATATCAATCATCTGAAACCGGGAGATAACATTGAGGTCTTTGTTGTAAATCTGAATGATTCTGACGGTTTTGTAAAGCTGTCCAGGCAAAAGGCTGAAGGAATCAGGACGTGGGACATGCTTGAGAATGCCTTTAGTAAAGGCCTGTCTGTAGACGGCAGGATCACTGGAAAGGTCAAAGGAGGCATGACTGTAACCATTGGCGGAGTAAACGCCTTTTTGCCAGGCTCCCAGATAGATTTGAAATCCATAAAAAATACTGATTCTCTTATCGGGCAGAACTGCACATTCAAAATAATCAATATTAATCACAAAGGCTCCAACGTAATAGTTTCAAGGCGCATTCTCCTTGAAGAACAGCGTAGTAAACTCAGGGAAGAAACAGTGCACCAGCTTAAAGAGGGAGCGCTTGTCAAAGGCATAATCAAAAACCTTACTGATTATGGCGCCTTTATTGATCTTGGCGGCATTGACGGTCTGCTTCATATATCCGACATGTCATGGGGAAGGATCAGCCATCCCGGCGAGTTATTCAGCGTTGGTGATACCGTTGAAGTAATTGTTCTCACATTTAATCCTGAAACAGGGAAGGTGACTCTCGGATACAAACAGAAAAGACCCGATCCCTGGACCTCAGTAGAAGAAAAATATCCTGTTGGCAAAAAAGTGATGGGAAAAGTAATTACAACTACGGACTATGGTATATTCATTGAACTCGAAGAAGGGCTTGAAGGTCTTATACATGTAAGCGAAATAGACTGGGTGGAAAAGTCTATTAAACCCTCAAAATATTTTTCGGTTGGGGACCAGGTTGAAGCCGTTATTCTGAAAGTTAACAAGGAAGATAAAAAAATATCCTTAAGCATAAAACAGCTCAAACAAAATCCGTGGGAAACTGTAAAAGACAAATACGTTGTAGGACAAAAGATATCCGGCAGAGTAAAAAGCTTTGCTGACTTCGGAGCCTTTATCGCCCTTGACGAAGGGGTTGACGCACTCCTTCACATATCGGACTTATCGTGGCTGAAACGCATAAAGCATCCTTCAGATGTACTCAAAAAAGGGCAGCAGCTTGATGTTGTGGTTTTAAGTTTCGAGCCTGAAAAGGAGCGTATTTCCGTGGGACTCAAGGAGCTGTCTCCGGATCCGTGGCTTCATGAAATCCCCAATAAATACAAGGTCGGAGATACTGTAACTGGCAAGGTAGCAAACATTACTGACTTTGGCATCTTTATGGAGCTTGAGGACGGGATAGAAGGTTTAATTCACAAATCTGAAATAGAGAAAAAGCACGATGAAAAGATCGAAGACCTCTTCAAAACAGGGACGGAACTGACTGCAAGGGTGATAAATATCAATCCCGCCGAGCGAAAAATGGATCTTAGCCTGAAAACAATGATAGGCTGATTAGAATAAATGAAAAAGATTTTGATTTTTTTTGCTGTTATTTTCGTATGCATTGTAATTCTGAGCCTCATGCTTACATTCACCCGCACAGTTCCGTTAGGAGAGAAAATTGCTCTCGTGCGCATTACAGGTGTAATTCTTGATTCAACTGAGGTTATTGAGGAGCTGAAGGAATACGCAAACAATAATTCCATAAAAGCCATTGTCCTCAGGATTGACAGTCCCGGCGGGGCCGTAGCTCCGTCTCAGGAAATATATGAAGAAATCGTAAAGATAAAAGCAAAGAAAAAAGTCGTGGTATCAATGGGCACTGTAGCAGCTTCAGGCGGCTATTATATTGCAGCCCCTGCAGATAAAATAGTGGCAAATGCCGGAACACTTACAGGCTCTATCGGTGTGATTATGGAACTACCGAATATTTCAGGCCTTATGCGAAAAATAGGCGTGGAAACACAGGTTATAAAAAGCGGAGCGCATAAAGATATCGCATCCATATTCAAATCCTTAAAGCCGGAAGAAAAACAGATTTTGCAGGACGTACTTGATGATGTGCATAATCAATTCATCACAGCCGTATCAGAAGGAAGAAACAAGAAATTTGAAGAGATTAAAAAAGTTGCTGACGGAAGGATATTCACCGGAAGAATGGCAAAAGAACTCGGACTTGTTGATGAATTGGGAAATCTTCAGGATGCTATCAGGCTGGCATCTGACTTAACAGGCATAAAGGGTGAACCACAGGTTGTTGAGAAAAAGGAAGAGTTCAGCTTTGTTGATATATTAAAAAGTGAGCTTTCCGGAAAGCTGATGGAAAATGTCTTTCATGGCGTCAGCCTGAAATATTTAATGACACCATAATAGAAATTTTAAATTTCAAATTTTTTATTCGGAGGAAATTATGACAAAGTCGGTTCTTATTGAGAAGATCGCAGAAAAAATGGAGGGTTTATCAAAAAAGCAGGTAGAAGTTATCGTAGAGACTGTATTTGAAAGCATCAAGGAAGCGCTTGCAACAGGCGGCAAGGTTGAGATTAGAGGCTTTGGTAATTTCAGGCTCCGCAACAGAAATGCAAGAAAAGCCAGGAACCCCAAGACAGGCGCATCTGTCAGCGTACCTCCAAAAAAGGTCCCGTTTTTCAAGGTCGGCAAGGAACTGCGTGAGATGGTGAACAAAGCTTAGTGAACGTATTTTAACTTGAGATCCTTTTACTTCCCATTTCCTACTTCTTACTTAAATAAGTCAGTGTAAGTCAGTGGCTAAATGCTGTTTTTTAAGATCAACACATGCAAACAGGGAAAGTCTACATAGTCGGCGCAGGGCCGGGAGATATCAGCCTTCTTACAATAAAGGGTCTTAAATGCCTGCAAAAGGCAGAGGTGGTCGTCTACGACTTCCATCTGAATGCACAGGTCCTGAATTATATAAGGCATGATGCTGAATTCATCTATGCCGGCAAGCGTGGCGGCCAGCATACAATGACTCAGGATGAGATAAACAGGACCCTTGTTGAAAAGGCAAAAGAGGGGAAAATAATATGCAGATTAAAGGGCGGCGACCCGTTTGTATTCGGCAGAGGCGGTGAAGAAGCCGAAATCCTGGCAAAAGAGCATATTGAGTTTGAGGTGGTCCCCGGCGTAAGTTCTGCGGTTGCTGCGCCTGCATATGCTGGAATTCCACTTACACACAGACTTTATTCATCTTCATTGGCAATTGTCCCAGGTTATGAAGATGCAGATAAAAAAGAAAGTTCCATTGACTGGGGCAGGCTTGCAACAGGCGTAGGGACCATTGTATTTCTTATGGCCGTAAAAAATATTTCTTTTGTCTGTCAGAAACTGATTGAAAACGGCAGAAACCCGGAAACCCCGGTTGCAGTAATACGCTGGGGCACCAGGGCTGACCAGACCACCCTCGTAAGCAATCTGGAGAATATTTCCTCTGTAGTGAAAGAAAACGAGATCAAACCGCCTGCAGTTATGGTTGTAGGCGACGTGGTAAAACTCAGAGAAACATTAAAATGGTATGAGAAGAAACCGCTCTTTGGTCAGCGCATCCTTATTACGAGAGAACACTCAGCAGGTTTTGAGCAACTGGAAGAAATGGGCGCAGAGATAATTGAATTCCACACAATAGAAATAGTGCCGCCTGAAAACTGGTCGGAACTTGATAAAACGATAGATAAGATTGAATCCTACAACTGGCTGATACTCACAAGCACAAACGGCGTGAAATTCTTTTTCCAGAGATTGTTTGAAAGAGACCGGGACATCCGTGATCTGAAAGGGATAAAAATATGCGCAGTCGGTTCAAAGACTGAAGCAGCAATCAATAAATACGGCATAAAAGTAGATCTGATTCCCAGAGAATTTAATGCGGAAGGGCTGATTGAGGCGTTTGAGAAAGAGCACGGAACACAGAACACAAAACACAGACTCAAAGGACTAAAAATGCTTCTGCCGAGAGCTGAAACAGCAAGAGAACTATTCCCGCAGAAGGTACGTGAATTCGGCGGCGAGATTGACGTTGTCACTGCTTACAGAGCTGTGAAACCGGAAACCCACGGCAAGAGGATAAAACGGTTTTTGAAAGAGGGGAAAATCACCATAGCAACATTTACAAGCGCAGCGACTTTTAATAATTTTATGGAGATAGCAGGAGAGGACGCGGACGCCCTTCTCGAAGATGTTACAATTGCAGTAATTGGCACGGTCACTGCAAAGGCTATTGAGAAAGCAGGCCTGAAAGTCAGCATCATGCCAAAAGAGGCGACCATCGAAGCGATGGTGAATGAGATAATAAAATGGGCGACAAAAAAACAGGGGCCGGTGTAAAATCTGCCCCTGCATCTATAACATGATTCCTCAAAATATCCATCATAAAGATTCCATTCTTACTTTCCTCAAAACCAAAACAGACAGGCCCTGCAGCCTTAAAGAGATTGCAAAGACGCTTCATATTCCAAAGACCGAGTCCCGCTCTTTAAAGAGAACTCTGAAATCACTGATAAGCTCTGGTGACGTTTACAAAACCAGAACTGGTTTCTACGGGCTGATTGAAAAGATGAATCTCTTTACCGGGTTCTTTGAGGCGCACCGGGACGGCTTTGGTTTTGTGCTTGCAGAGAAACAGGGGGAACGCGACCTTTTTATCCCGGCACGCAAGACACTGGGAGCCATGTCAGGGGACCGTGTTGTAGCACGTGTTGAAAGTCAGGCCAAACGGGACGGCAGCATAATTAAAATTCTTGAACGGGCGCAGAAAAAAATCATCGGGCATTTGTATCAGGAGAAAAACTTTTTTTATGTGAAACCTAAAAACAGAAAAATCCCTTTTGGCATCCTCATTGCCCCGCGTGACCGCTCCGGCGCAAAGCATGGCGACATGGTAGCCGTGGAGATAACTTCTTATCCTGCACTGACAAAACCCCCTGAGGGCAAAGTCCTGAAAATCCTTTCGGCAATCACAGAGCCTCTCGATGAGATAGGCATGATTATTGAAGAGCATTCACTTCCTCTGAAATTTCCCTCTGTCGTTATCTCTGAGGTAAAGGAGTTACAGGAAAAGATCCCTTTACGTGGAAGAGTTGACTGCCGTAATCTTTTGACCGTCACCATTGACGGCGAAACTGCGAAGGATTACGACGACGCCGTGTCAATCAGAAAAATAGACAGTGGATATATTCTTTACGTGCATATTGCGGACGTGAGCCATTATGTGCAGTGGAATTCTCCCCTCGATCTGGAGGCCAGGCGCCGGGGTACCAGCGTGTATTTTCCGGGAAGTGTAATCCCCATGCTCCCCCACGAACTCTCTGACAATCTGTGCAGCCTTTTGCCCCGGAAGGACCGGCTGACTTTCACCGTTGAGATGGAATTCGACAGAAAAGGAGAGCTGATCAGAAAAGACTTTTATCCAAGCATTATTCACAGCAACGAGAGGATGACCTATACTTCGGTCAAAAAAATTCTTGCCGACAGAGACCCGGCTGAAAGACACCGGTATAATTATCTTATTGACAGCTTTGAGAAGATGGAAGAACTCAGTAATATCCTGAGGGAGCAAAGGGTCCGGCGCGGCAGCCTCGATTTCGATTTGCCGGAACCAGAAGTCCTGCTGGACCTGCGGGGAAGGCCTGAGGCCATTGTCAGGGCCGAGCGCAACCTCGCACATATGATGATTGAAGATTTCATGATAGCTGCAAATGAGGCCGTAGCATCTTATCTGGAAAAATCAGGCGGGCCCTCGCTTTACAGAGTTCACGAAAAACCAGACCCTTCAAAACTGGACGAGCTGAAACCCATTTTCAATGCACTCGGATTTCAGGTTAGAAAAACCGGCGCGGCGATCTTTCAATCCGTCCTGAAAAAAACCAAGGGCTCCGCAGAAGAATCTTTTCTGAATATTATCCTCCTGCGCTCTTTAAAGCAGGCAAAATATTCACCTGAAAACATAGGGCACTTCGGGCTTGCTTCAACCTGCTACACGCATTTTACCTCACCTATTCGCCGTTATCCGGATCTTGTAGTCCACAGGATTCTCAAGGAATCCCTGGGGAAAAACAGGCTGACAAAAAAAACGCTTCAATATCTCGAAGAGACCCTGCCGGAAATAGCCGCTCATTCTTCGAAGACAGAGAGAACTGCTGACGAGGTCGAACGGGAAATTGTCAGCGCAATGCGGGTATGGTTTATGAAAGATAAAGTAGGCGATGAATATGCAGGCCTTGTAACCAATGTCACCTCTCACGGACTGAAGATACAACTGAAAGAGTTCTTTGTGGAGGGGTTCCTGCATGTCTCCTCAATGGCAGACGACTATTACTGGTTTGACGAGAAGCGGTATTGCCTTATCGGCAGACGCAAAAAGAAAGCCTTTACCATCGGCAAAGAGATAAACGTGCGGATAGAGCGTGTTGATATTGAAGAAAGGGAGATTGTATTAGGACTGGTTTAGAGAAGGCCCGGAACAAACCACCATTTCACCGTCTTCTTATATTCCAGATAGGCAGCATCTCTTGATAAATGCCTTTCCTCGGTCCAGGCCCTGAGGGCGTAAATCAAAGAAAATCCAATCAGTATTCCCAGTCCGAACTGCGAAAAGAACACGCCTTGAATTACCCATATCAACACCTTTGCAGTATATGCAGGATGCCTTGTAAAACGGTAGGGCCCTGATTTTATAATCCCTCTGTTTGTAAGATTGGAGGCCTTAAATCCCAGAGCAACTGAGGCCCACGCAAACAAGCCCCACAGGAGAGTTATTGCACAGGTCATCGCAATATGAAGGCCCTGAGGAGAGTTTATTGAGATATTGATAATCGGATAATCAAAGGGTCTGAAAGAGAATACGTTAAACGGCGGATAACACCAGAGGCATACGAGCCAGCCTAAAAATGTTGGCTCTACGGATTTTATCTCGCTCTTCAGGAACCTTGATTCAATCAGATAACCAACTGTAAATATCACGGTGTCTGTCAGTATAAATACATCTACAAGGAAGTAATTCAGTGTGTAGAGATTCCACAGTGGGGGCGAATTAAACAGATTGCTTATATGAATAATATTGCTTATGGACCACGAAACCATGAGCGGCACAAAAAAAAGCTTCACAAAAATAGTCAGCATTCCTAATTTGCAATGACTGTTCCAATAAATCTTTCTTTTGACAAATATAGATGGCAAAGAGTAAAGGGTCTTCAGAAAAGATACATATTTATCATCGCCCAACGGTTCTTTTTTATTGAGCCAGTAAAAATATGGGAACATCAGCAAAAGCAAGGCGATAAAAAATATATCGGCAAAGTAATTAAAAAAATTATGGAAATTGCTCCCGCGAAGATTGTCTGAGGCAACCTTGATGAAAGAAGCGTAAATCTTCCAATCAATAAGTTTCTGAGAAAAGGTAAGCCACGAGTCTAAATTTTTAAGCACATAATAAGATATGGCGATAAAAAACATCCGGCTTGAGTATTTGGCAAGAGTTACAGGAAAATGACTTTCCGCGTCTTTCCTCCTCAGGATAAACAGAGAAACAAGCATGAAGAATGATGACAGGGCCAGCAAGATGCCGGATGAAATCCTGCCTTTATTAGATTGAGACGGGATAGCCGGAACGACTGTGAGTCTGCCGCTGCATATGCCTGTTCTATGTTTTCCCTCGCTCACATCTTCAGAAACAGCAAAAACAGGATAGGTATTTCTAAAACCCGTAACCCTGCTTCTTACATGAAAAACCGTATGATCCTTAGATGTTAAAGCTGACACGTTGTCTATTTCCTCCGGGACTATCAATCTCCAGCGTTCGGGATTTCCTGCCTTAAGAATAATATCACCATTTCCATCAATCACTGAATCTTCAATATAGCATGATGTATCAGAGAGCAAAGCCTCACCAAAATTAAACAGCCCTGCATGCCTTAGAGATAACACCTGTCCGTCATTTAAGTACCTGACAGTTATGATGAGCGGATAACTCCCATGCAGTGAAGGGAATGTCACTGTAAAGTTAAAATTTCTTTTATTGTATGACTGAATTATCTCCTTTGAAGGGTGCTCATACTTCTGTCTGTCAAGCTCAATATAGACGGAGTCAATTACAACATTCTGAGTGGAATTATTCTCAACGGTTATACTGACAAGATCCCCCTTGCCTTGCTGGTACAATACCAGATTTACGTCTGAGGCAAGGAGGGGGTTGGATAAGAAAAGAAGGGCCGGGATTAAAAAGACTGCAGCCGCTAAAAGATATATTTTTGTTCCAGTTTTGCTGGAGTCATTTAGCTTCCCCCTATGCATGAGCTTAATCCTGCTGTTAAGATAGCAAAACTGCTACTGGTTGTCAAAAAATCAAGACCTCGGTCTCCTTTTATTGATCAAAAAAGGTATTATATACATATCCAAGATTAAAGAAGGAGCCATGAAATGAAAAAATTCTTGTTGTTATTTGTTGCAATATCAATTTTGGTTGTGTCAGGTTTCATCAACACCACACTTGCCAGCCCGCAAAAGGCTGCAAATGAATCATCTCAAATGAATCAGGATATGTCTTCTCTTTCAGGCAAGGTCGTGGAATCCATGGACAGTGGCGGTTACACGTATGTCAATATAGAGAAAGCCGGCAAGAAAACATGGGTGGCTGTTCCTCAAACGAAGGTTACAGTAGGACAGGATATATCCTTTAAGCCCGGGATGGTCATGAACAATTTCCTGAGCAAGACTCTTAACAGGACGTTTGAAGCTATAGTCTTTTCAGGCGGCGTTTCAGGCTCCCGCGGGACAGAATCTGTCAGTGCATCATCGGATCATACCCCGCCAAAAGTTTCCACGGGCAAGGCAGTCAAAGTTGAGAAGGCCTCCGGGCCTGATGCACACACTGTTGCAGAACTTTACGAAAAAAGCGCCGCGCTTGACAAGAAAGTTGTGGTTATCAAAGGCCAGGTTGTTAAGTTCTCACCCGATATCATGGGAAAAAACTGGATACATATCCAGGATGGAAGCGGCGACCCTTCAAAGGGCACCAATGATATTTTGGTTACAACACAAGACACTGCTAAACCCGGGGATATTGTAACAGTGAAAGGGACCCTGTCTAAAGACAAGGACTTCGGCAGCGGCTACAAATATGCCGTGATTGTGGAAGATGCAAGCATAAAAAAATAATATCCATAACATAGAAAGAAGACAGAATGAACAAAAATTTACCTGCATTACGAATCGGTGATCTGACAATTAATCCTCCCATTATACAGGGTGGGATGGGGGTGAGGGTATCGCGCTCCGGACTTGCTGCGGCTGTTGCCAATGAAGGATGCGTGGGCGTAATCGCCGGGGTCGGTTTGGGAAAGTTTGAAGACATGCCCCGCTCTGAATTTGAAGCAGTCAATAATGAGGCCTTACGGGTTGAAATAAGAAAAGCCAGGAGTATGAGCAAAGGCATAATCGGAGTTAACCTGATGGTAGCCCTTTCCAACTATGAATCTCTCACAAGAACCGCTGCGGAAGAAAATATTGATTTGATTATATCAGGAGCAGGGCTTCCTCTTGAGCTTCCTAAATTTGTGGAGAAAAAAAATATTAAACTGATACCGGTGGTGTCATCGGTAAGGGCCTTGAAAATCATCTGTGATAAATGGAAAAGGAACTTCCACAGACTCCCGGATGCTATAATAGTTGAAGGAAGCAAGGCGGGTGGTCATATCGGATATGATTTTCAGGACGTTGTTGAAGGAAAGGCCCCCTCCCTTGATGAATTAATCATTGAAATATTGAAATTTGTAAAAACGTTTGATCCGGAGATTCCGGTAATTGCCGCCGGAGGAATTTTTGACGGCAAAGACATCGCGCATTTCCTTAAATTAGGCGCTTCAGGCGTACAAATGGGGACCCGTTTTGTTTGTACAGATGAATGTGATGTTCACAAAAATTTTAAAAAGGCATACATTAATGCTCGTAAAGAAGACCTTATACTTATCAAGAGTCCTGTTGGCATGCCAGGCCGGGTAATCAAGAGCAAGTTTGTAGAGGACATAAAGAAAGGCAAGACTGTGCCAACTTCGTGCAAATATCGCTGCTTAAAAACCTGCGATCCAAAAACCACTCCTTACTGTATTGCCAAGGCCCTGACCAATGCGGCAGAAGGCAATCTTGATGAAGGTTTTGTGTTTGCCGGATCCAATGCATACAGATGCACTGAAATTGTCCCTGTCAAAAAGCTGATTAACGAACTCGTCTCAGAGGCAGAAAAATATTTATAGGTATTCCTTCTTACACTCTCTATAAATTTAGAGGAGGCATGAGAAAAAACATATTGCGCGATACCTTAGCGGACATAGAGAAGACACCCTCTGTAAATTTAAGATTCAAAATTCAATATTCAAGATCTTATCGCTTTAAAGATGTTTTTTCTCCTTGTCTCCTCTAATGTAAATTTTTTCGGATACTCCAGGCTTCAAATATAAACCTGTATACGATTTTGCTTGAAGAATGATTTCCTCAGGAGGTCCTTCAGCAACGATATATCCGCCTTCATCGCCGCCTTCAGGGCCCATATCTATAATCCAGTCCGCACACCTTATGACATCAATATTATGCTCAACCAGAAGGACCGTATTGCCAGCCCTGACAAGATAATTGAGCACCTTAAGCAACTTTCTAATATCATCCTGATGGAGTCCCACCGTAGGCTCATCCAGGATGTAAAGATAATCCCTTCTGTTTAGAACACCGAGCTCTGCGCAAATCTTCAGACGCTGGGCCTCACCGCCTGACAGTGTTGTAGCAGGCTGGCCGAGTTTGAGATATCCAAGCCCCACAGAAGCCATTAATTTCAGCTTATTCACCAGGAAAGAAGCGTTTTTAAAAAATTCAATTGCCTCGTCAACGGTAAGTTCAAGGACTTCGTGAATGTTTTTCCCGTTATAACTTATGGACAGAACATCCGGTTTATATCTTCTGCCGTCACATTTCTCACATTTAACATATAAATCCTCAAAGAAATACATTTCAAGCCGATGAGATCCGACTCCCTGACAGGCCTCGCAACGGCCGCCTGAGGTGTTGAATGAAAAGTGGCCTGGCGTATATCCAGAGATTTTAGATTGATGTTGATCTGCAAAAATTTTTCGTATTTGATCAAAGGCCTTTATGTATGTTACAGGATTAGAACGCGGGCTTTTGCCGATAGGGTTCTGGTTTATTATTTTGACGCCCTTGAGATATTCCATTCCCGTCATACTGTCATAAGGCTGGGATGTTTTAAATTCTGTTTTAAAAAAAAGAGACAACGCCCTGTAGAGTGTGTCCTCTACAAGCGTACTTTTCCCTGAGCCTGAGACGCCTGTTATACAGGTCAGAGTTTGAAGCGGTATGGTTATATCTATGTTCTTTAGATTATTCCCTCTGGCGCCCTTTATGGTAAGTTTCCTCCCTCTGCCCGGCTTTCTGATCTTTAGGGCCGGAATTGATTCAATATTCTTCAGGTAATTTGCCGTGAGTGTATCTGTTTTAAGGAAGTCTTCTTTACAACCCGAAAAAAGCAGCATGCCGCCTTTATCCCCTCCGCCAGGGCCCAGTTCAACAATCCAGTCCGATGAATTAATGACAGCCCTATCGTGCTCTACTGCAATAACAGTATTTCCGGCAGCAGCCAGTTCTTTCAATATTTCAGCAATCCGGCCCACATCTCTTGGATGAAGGCCTACCGTGGGCTCATCCAGGACATAGAGGGTCCCTGTGAGCCTGGAGGCAAGCTGATTGGCAAGATTTATTCTCTGCGCTTCACCGCCTGAAAGGGTCTTTGCTTCTCTGTTTAATGTGAGATATCCTATGCCAACCCGCATCAAAAAGCTTAACTTCAGATTAATCTGTCTGAGTATTTCAGATGATATTTCCCGCTCGTATTCTGTAAAGACCGGCGCAGAGAAATAGTCGTTCAACTGTGTGAGGGACATATCCGTAAGCTGTGCAATATTAAACCCTCCAACTGTAAATGCAAGCGCCTCAGGACGCAGCCTGTTCCCCTGACAATCTCTGCATGGTGATGCCTTTCTGTATCTGCTCAAAAATACACGCACATGAAGCTTATACCGCTTGCCTTCAAGCTCCCTGAAAAAATCATTCAAACCATAAAAATCGGAAGCGCCCTGAAATATCAGTTCTTTTTCTTCCTTTGAAAGTTCCCTGTACGCAATACCAAGTTTGATCCTGTGCAGTTTTGCGACCTTTGCAAATTGCCTGTACCACCATTTATTTGACGGTTTGCTCCAGGGCTCTATTGCTCCCTGTTCAAGAGATAGATCTTTATCAGGAACAATACAGTCTTCCGAGTATTCAAGTATGTTGCCGAACCCATTGCAGACAGGGCAGGCCCCAAGCGGGTGGTTAAATGAAAAAAGGACCGGCTGTGGTTTCATGACTTCCAGATTGCAATCCGGACATTTTAATTCAGATTGAAAAAAGAGCAGTTCATTGTTCTCCGCTAACTCAGCCACAATCTTTATCTTTACACTTTTATTGCCATGCTCCCATGCGGTCTCAATTGAGTCAGACAGACGTGACTCGTCTTTAATGACAAGCCTGTCGAGAAGCACAGTAAGTCTGGAATGTAGGGGCGATTCATCAATCACCCCTACAGATGAAATATTTCTGATCTCTCCGTTTACCCATATTCTACTGAAGCCTTTTTGCCTCAGGCTCTGCAAAGATTCTTCAGTATCAAAGAGTATCATTGCTTTTTTGCCGGAATATTTTTCAATAAGTTCTTTTACAACTGACGACGTGGTCCATGATCTTAAAATACGTCCGCATTTGGGACAATGCGGTTGCGCAATCTTTGCATATAGAAGCCGGAGGTAATCGTAAAGCTCTGTTATAGTGCCGACAGTTGAACGGGAGGTTTTGACAGGATTGCGTTGTTCAAGGGCGATAGCAGGCCTGATATTACGAATTGCATCAACATCAGGCCGGTCGAGCTTCTCAAGAAAAAGTCTTGCGTATGTTGAAAGGGATTCTATAAACCTCCACTGCCCATCTGCAAAAATTGTGTCAAATGCAAGAGAGGACTTGCCGGAGCCTGATACGCCAGTGATGGTAATAAATGTATTGTGCGGCAGGCAGAGACTTATATTCCTCAGGTTATTCTGCTTTGCGCCTTCAATTATGAGTTCATGCCTAGACATCCTGATAGTTTAACACATTGTAATATAGGAGCCGGCCTTACCGTTCCTGTTTCAGAAGGCTTGCTAATGTTTGAGCTTTTTTGCATGATCTAATCCCGCTTTTCATGAAACCGCTGATAGATTTTCCTTGTCAACCACTCCTTAACATCATTTTTGAAATCCGTGTTTTCCATGATCTTGTCAAAAATCTCTTGATTGGTATCCATGCGTTCTATCAGCTTGTTGATGAACACCTCTTCAAACGCATACTTGAAGTTATCAATCGGATTGTTCAATGCCCGTTTTTTCAAATCTTCGTCCTGGTATAGTTCTTCTTCAATCTGATCAAAGAAAAGTTTGTCTGCATCATTAAAATCAGTCCCATATTTGTCATTTAAAACTTTGATGATATTGGAAAGTCGGTCTTTTTCTTCTTTAGGTCTGCTGATACCAGCCTCTGTTGTCGGGTCTAATCCATATTCGCCTTGTACTTGCAGCACCAAGTCTCCTTCAGCAATTTTTTGCAGGCGGTAATATTCCAAAGCCACTTCATTGTCAAGTTTAAGTCTTTCGGTATAGTCTGACTTGGGAAGTTTGCTCAGCAGGAAACGTCCGAATGAATACAGCTTTTCCAGGTCAACGTCCTGAAAAGGCATGATCTGAGAAAGGAATGAGTACAAGCGAACATAACTTGTCACTGATTTTTTGAATTCGTCTTGCGGTTCCTCTTTTAAGGCTTTAAAACGGTCAACTGCTGGGTCAATGAAAGCGTACATTTTACCCTGGTCTCTTATTGAAGTGCTGCCGGGTTTGTAAAAAACTTTGGCAAAGGCATCTACCTCTGACTGATAATAAACATTGGCTGCATCCATCTTTCCCTTCAAGTCATATAAATGATTTGGGTCTGTGATTTCGGTTACTGTCGTCAATTCATAGTACGGCTGGAAGGAATCAATTATTGTTTGTCTGTCATTGGCAAAGTCCAGCACAAAGGTATCTTCCTTGCCAGGATGGGTTCTGTTTAATCGAGAGAGTGTCTGCACGGCTCTTACGCCTGATAGTTTCTTGTCTACATACATTGTATGTAATAGGGGTTGATCAAAACCATACTGGTACTTGTCTGCAACGAGTAATACCTGATATTCATCTGTCGCAAATTTGCCGGGCAGCTCCAGTTCGCCAAAGCTGTTTAAATGGGCCTCTGTTACACCTTCGGGGTAAAAATCATCCACCACCACTCCAGAAAAGGCAACCAGTGCATGGATGTCTTTTTCATATCCTTTTTCCTTGATATAATCTTTAAACTCCAAATAATAGCGTAAAGCATGCTTTCGAGAAGCAGTGACTACCATTGCTTTGGCCTTACCTCCGATTTTCTTCATTGTTACTTGCCGGAAGTGTTCAATAATTACTTCAGTTTTTTGAGCTAAGCTGACAGGATGCAGCGTGGCAAACCTTCCTATTGCTTTAACGGCTTTTCGCTTATTGAGTTCGGGGTCGTCTTCGATCGCTTTAGAAAACTGGTAGTATTCTTTGTATGAGGTATAATTTTTAAGTACATCCAGAATAAACCCTTCTTCAATTGCCTGCTTCATTGAATAGAGATGGAAGGGTTTTGGGTTGCCTTTGGCATCTTTCATTCCGAATACTTCCAGAGTTTTAGTCTTGGGCGTAGCTGTAAAGGCAAAGATGCTGATATTTTTCTGAGGCCCTCGCTTCTTGATAACTTCACGGATATAATCATCTTCATCAACTTCAGCAGATTCAAATTCGCCCTCTATCTTTTCTGCTTCTTCCAACGGAATATTCTTGCCAGCCAATGCTTCTACCATTTTTCGGCTTGATTCACCGCCTTGACTGCTGTGCGCTTCGTCAATTATCACCGCATAATTTCGGTCGGGTTGCCTGCCCCGTTATTGAACCCCTTGTTGAACGGCAGAAACCTTGTATTTACTGAATCAAGCTTTGTTGTCAAATATACTTCATCAGGGTCAAGAGTGAAATGCACCAAAGCCCTTTTCTTAAACTGGAACAATAACTCTTTAGGGTCTCTACTGGTACGGTATTGCTCCATTGCTTCTTTCACGGTCTGTCCGGTGAAATGATTTTTCAACTCAATGGTGGCAACGGGCAAGCCGTTTAACGCAAGCAAAAGGTCAATGCTCTTATTGTTCCTGGTTGAGAAAAAAACCTGCCGCGCCACATACAACTTATTTTGCTTGTATTGCTCAACCGTTTCGGGATTGAGGCCGCTATCAGGCTTGAAATAAGCAAGCTTGAATTTCACGCCGCTGTCGGTTATGCCATGTCGGATCACGTCCAGCATACCTCTCAAATCGAGCTCTTTAAACAAACGCTGAATGAATTTGCTTTCGGTTTCGTCTTTGTAATAGGACTGAAGTTTTGCCCACTCTTTGGGCTGCGACGTTTGGATGAATGAAAGGACCGCTTTCTTGTCAAAGGCCAAATCGCGGCTGAAGTCCGAGGCGTTGCCGAGATGCCAGCCGTTGGAGGTCAAATGGCCCACGATAGCCGATTCAAATGCGGATTCCGTATGTATCCCGTTACTCATTGATCCCCGCAGTCTTTTATCTCTAAAAGTCCTCTAATACATTTTCTGTAACAGTTTGAAATTTCAAGCCAAATTTAGAGAACTCTTTTAAAAGACGTTTAAAACTCTTTTAAAACTTATTTAAACAAGTATTTCATGCACATAAGAAAGCCTTTTTAATCACCATGTTAAAAACAGCTACCTCCTTGTTAGTTACATAACCGTTACATAAGATTTTACGTACACTTGAATTTTAATTTGTCATGTTTAATCTTTTTTAGGCCTGCTTTTATTTTTCAATTTCTTTACTTCCTCATCAAAATCCGATTCAAACGCCTTGTCCTGAATTATCCTGAGCTTTTCATATTCTTTCTCGGCAAGTTTTACAGCCACTTCATGTGATACCTTACCCGCATCTTTCAAAATATCGTATTCGTTAAATTGCAGGAATGCATCCAGCTTGTCAACCCAAGTTTTCATTTTCATGGGTATATGACGGGTCGCCTGATTTTCTGCATAGTCCAGATACATGGAAACGATCCTCTCTAATGCCTTAATCTCTTTTTCCATCAGGTAGTTTTTTGCAACACTGACATCTGATTTCAATATCTTCCCTTTCGGCGCGTTCTTCCATGTCTGCAAGCCCATATGCGGCTTTTCGGCATCAGCCCTGTCTGCAATAATTTCAGGCGCTGTCTTGCCTGTTATTGCCCAATGGAGTTTATTTTGGACTGTCTTGTAAAACACCTGGGTGATTTCAGCTTTAGGATCATAGTTGATACTGCACTGTGCATAGATGTCTGTGATTTTTTGGTAGAAGCGTCTTTCAGAAGCCCGTATCTCACGTATGCGCTCAAGCAGCTCATCAAAGTAATCCTTGCCGAAATGTCTGCCTTGCTTTAACCGCTCGTCATCTAACACAAAGCCCTTGATGATAAATTCCCGCAAGGTTTTAGTGGCCCATATGCGGAACTGCGTTGCCTGGTAACTGTTCACCCTATAGCCCACGGCGATAATAGCGTCAAGATTATAGAAGTTGGTAAGGTAGTTCTTGCCGTCCTCAGCAGTTATTCGAATTTTTCGAATAACTGAATCTTCCTTTAATTCCTTTGTGTTAAATATTTCTTTAAGGTGGTAATTAATAGTGTTAACTTCAACTCCGAATAACTCTGCCATCTTTTTTTGACTCAGCCAGAAGGTTTCATTCTGAAAAAATACCTCTATATGCACCACGCCGTCAGGTGTTGTGTAGAAAATTATGTCGCCTTCTTTTGGTGTAAGCTCCTTGCTCATTATGTCCCCCCTTTTATTGTCTGAATCAGGATTCCCAGGATTTTAGAATTTTCAGGATTATATTTCATAGCACACATATCTTCCCCGTAACCACTTCGCTGATTAAGGCCGTGCGGTATTCCTGCAAGAGGTCAATTTCTTTTTCGATTTTGGAGATGGTGGCGTCTATGCGGGTGGTGTGGGTTTCGATGTGGTGGACGATCGCTTGTTGTTCATCTTTATCAGGGAACCATCCCACTAAATTCTTTATGTCATCTGAATCTATTGCAGGATAACTAACCCCTTTTGATAAGGCCATTATCCTATCCACCATCTTTTCTGATCTTGATAAATAGAACAAAAATTTGGGCTCAAGTTTATCTGATGGTCTAATTACGGCAAAACCAGTGGAACAAATTAAATTGTTCTTTTCAAAATCAATAAAAGCAATTGCCTTTAGATAAGTTCTTACTGTCGAAATAATTGTATCGCCTTCACGAATAATCCGCCGTGCTCTTGATGGAGCATCTGAATATAAATAAAATGCTGTTTGACTAATGTCTCCGTCTTCATTAACCGAACTAATATCAATGTATTCAATTTCTAAGTCATCGTCTTCCTTTTCAGTTAAAGATGTTGAATTTATCTCCGCCACATACTTCAACTTCTTGACTTCCCAATGTGCCGGTATCTCCTCCAGCCATTCAATGCCGCTGGGTTTGAGTTTGACTTTGGGGTTGATACCTTTTGTTACCGCCTGATTGATAATCGCCGTTCGCTCTTCTTTTAGCAGCTCAATCAGCTTTTGCTTCTTCTGGATGAGAGAGTCTATTTGAGCAGTCTTTTCGTCGAGGTAGTTGGCAATGACGGTTTGCTCTTCAGGAAAGGGGATAATGAGCAGAATACTCTTGATAATTGATGAATTCAACCCCTCCATTATCGAACCCTTACTTAGCATTTTCATCTGATTAAAAACATAGTTGGATTCGTTTATTAAGTCAGCAAATAGTTGTGATTCAAATTGCGTATCATCAATTCGCATTCTTATTAAGTGAGAATCCATTATGCCTTTTTCGATGCACTTTGGAACAACCTTGCATTTCCCTGTGGTTCCCATCATCGTCACCAAAACGTCTCCTGGCGTAATTTCGTAGTCACTCAGTTCTGAAAACTTATCATCATTAATGTATCGCCATCCCAAATTAAAATCATTATTTATTACATTCTCCTGTCCGTAAACTTTATAACCTGACAATGACAGGAACTCAGATTTTAAAGAGCTACCAAAAGGACCAATCCGTATTCCTTCTTTGCCAGGTTTTAGAAGATATTTTATCGGCTTAATGTTCCAATGCTTCGGAATCTCTCCAATCCACTCGACCCCTGAAGGCTTATATTTCTCGTAACGCTTCATTTTAGTTTTATTCCCCCTTAGTAAAGGGGGGCAGGGGGGTTGTTTCCCTCTCCTTCATCCATCCTTCAATTGCCGTTAGAACAGCGCCTATATCTTTTTTGACATCCACGTCGTTAAATCTCAAAACCGCCAACCCTATTGACTCTAAAAATCTTTGCCGTTCCACATCGTACTGAAATCTCCCGTCATGGCTCTCACCATCTATCTCTATTACAAGTTCCAACCTGCTGCAATAAAAATCAACAATATAATTCCCAATAGGCTTTTGCCTCATAAATTGGCAGCCATTGAGTTGTCTGCCTTTCAAGTATTGCCAAAGTAAAACTTCTGATAGCACACCTTGCTTTCTCAAATCTCTTGCAAGTGATTTGAGTTTTGGATTGTAATGGATTTTTATAACAACCCCCTTTATCCCCCTTTACTAAGGGGGAATTTATAGCTTTATCCCCTTTTAGTAAAGAGGAATTATTAGGGAATGATTTCTTTTATCATCCCATCTGTTTCAGCCTCTAACGCCAGAATATCTTTTCTTATTGCTTCCAAACTGCGTAGCGGCTTATACTTGTAGAAATATTTGGTGAAATTTATCTCATATCCCACTTTGGTTTTGCCGTGATCAATCCATGCATCGGGCACATGCGGCAGCACTTCCCCTTTGAAGTATTTCTCCACATCTTCCTTAAGCGGGACATTTTCAAAATCACGCAGATCGGCATCCGGCGCGGGATTTCCTTTTCTGTCTTTTTCAATCTTGCCCCTCTCGTTCCGTTTAGGCCGCTCGACAGTTATCCGCCTGTATCCAAAATCATCATTGTCAAAGATTTTGCAGTACGGGCTTTCCATGAACTCGCCGTAGATTTGAGTAATGTGTTTTATGGCTTCTTCATGAATCTCTTTTCTCTTATTGCCGAGACTGCGGAGCATCTTGCTGTAAAAGGGATTGTCCTTGTCTTCCTTATCAGAGCCGGTTGCGTTAATGAGCTGCACCTTACCTTTACGTTCCTTGGTTTTGCGGTCGGTAACAATCCAGATATACGTGGAAATGCCTGTGTTGTAGAACAACTGGTCCGGCATGGCAATGATGGCTTCAAGCATATCGTTTTCAATAATCCATTTGCGTATTTCACTGGGGCCGCTGCCTGCTCCACCGCTGAACAAGGGTGAACCGTTAAATACTATTCCAATGCGACTGCCTCCGGCGCTGCGCTTCATCTTGGAAATCATGTGCTGTAGAAAAAGCAAAGAACCGTCGCTTATAGATGGGAGCCCTGCTCCGAAACGTCCGGCAAAGCCTCTGTTAGAGAATTCGTCTTTGATATACTTCTCCGCCTTCTTCCAGTCCACGCCAAAAGGCGGATTGCTCAACATGTAGTCAAAAGTTTCGCCTTCCAGCCCGTCCTGAGTAAAGGTATTGCCGAACTTGATGTTGGAAGGGTTTTGCCCTTTGATGAGCATATCTGATTTACAGATAGCGTATGATTCAGGATTGATCTCCTGCCCGAATACTTCCAGCTTTGCATCAGGATTTAATTCGTGCAAATATTCCTCTGCCACTGAAAGCATCCCGCCTGTTCCTCCGGCAGGGTCATACATAGTCTTAACAATGCCCTGCTTTCGGAGGATCGCCTTATCGTTTACAAACAACAGGTTTACCATAAGGCGAATCACCTCACGGGGAGTGAAGTGTTCTCCGGCAGTCTCATTGGAGAGCTCCGCAAACTTTCGGATGAGCTCCTCGAATACGTACCCCATATGAATGGAATCCACATCTTTGAATATGCCGTTACTTTCGGAAAAGCGCTTAACAATCATATAGAGCAGGTCGTACTCATCCAGCTTTCTTATCTGATCTTCAAAACTGAAGTATTCGATTATTTCCCGCACGCTGATCGAAAACCCGTTGATGTAATTGCGGAGGTTAGCGGCAATGTTGTGGTGGTCTTTGGCCAATTCGGCAAAGTCGAACTTGCTTCGATTGTGAAATTTGGCTTTGGCTGCATTGTTTAAAATCGGCTCAAGAACTTCGGGCTTCTTGCCTTTATGTTTTTCGTAAGCAGCCAGCACATTTTTCTTTGTAGGCTGTAATACGGAGTCCAGCCGCCGTAAAACCGTGAAGGGTAAAATCACCTTACCATAGTCGGCCTGCTTGTAATGACCTCTTAACAGGTCAGCGATAGACCAAATGAAGTTTGCTTTTTCTCTGAAGTTGTTTGTCGCCATAATTTTCTCTAAAAATAAGGTGGGTTATTAAAAAATATCATACGTAAAACAACGATAAAGCGCAACAAAAAAAGTTTAAGTAGGGACTTCTTTTTGTCATTCTCTGGATTGCCCGATCAAGTCGGGCAATGACAATTCTAAGCAATTCATTAAATAAGATTTATTGGTTCTTTACTCTTTTTAATCTGCAAAATCTGTGGATAAAATTTATTTTGGACGTGTAATCAAATCCTCAACTCCCAGATCCGGCGCAACACTTAAAAGAAGATGCACAGAATCCGTAAGCAGGATTATACCGAAGGAGATAAGAAGCAGGCCGCTCAGAATCATGATTAACTTCATATACTTCTGGATGGCACTGAAATGACTGAGGAATGAATTTATAAGGAGCGATGTTGTTATAAAAGGAATCGCAAGTCCGACAGAATACACAAGCAAAAGTTTAAACCCGTACATGGCAGAGCCTGAGGTGCCGGCAATAAGGAGTATTGAACCCAGTATGGGCCCGATACACGGCGTCCAGCCGGCGCCGAACGTAAGTCCTACAATCAGTGAGCCTAAAACTCCTCTGGGTTTTGATTTAAGATGGATTCTCTTGTCCGATGAAAGAAAGTTTAATTTGAGGATCCCCATTACATAAAGCCCGAAGAAGATAATGATTATTCCGCCAACGATACGGATTTGATCATAATAGAAGGAGAAGAACGAACCTATGAAAGATGAAGATATACCAAGCAGTATAAATACAATGGAAAAGCCCAGGACAAATGCAGAAGAATTTACGAGGGTAAGTTTTCTTATAAAGGCCTTGTCCCCGCTTTTGAAATCTTCAAAGGAAATCCCGGTAATATATGAAACATAAGACGGGATAAGCGGCAGGACACAGGGCGAAAGGAATGAAAGCACCCCGCCGAAGAAAGCGCCTATGTATCCAACGTTTGTCATGTCAGATACTCCCTTTTCATTTTTTATCTTTTGCCTTCAAATGACGGGCGCACTCTTTCTGGCTTCCCTGTATCTTCTCAACAGCATGAGGGATGCAGTCAAGAATTACGGAGAGATTTTCCTTTACAGCAGCAGGGCTCCCGGGCAAATTTATTATCAAGGTCTTTCCCCTTATTCCTGCAACAGCCCTTGAAAGCATTGCAAACGGAGTCTTCCTCAGTCCTTTATAGCGCATGGCTTCTGCAATCCCAGGTATCTCCTGTTCAATGACTTCAAGCGTTGCATCAGGCGTCACATCACGCGGAGATACGCCGGTGCCGCCGGTGGTTAGTATAAGGTCTGCTTTTTTGCACAGCGAAAGGAGCCTTTTTTTGATCAACGCCTTTTCATCAGGGATAATCTCATAACTTGATACTTCAGCGCCGATCTTCTTTATCATTCTCTCAATAGTGGGCCCGCTCGTGTCCTCTCTCTCGCCCTTTGAGCCTTTATCGCTTAATGTCAGGATTGCAACTTTTATCATTTGTATGGATTATGGATTAGAGGATAGGGATTAAGGAGTAGTAAGAATTAATTCCATCCTCCGTATCCCTTACCCCTTAATCCTTAATTACTATCTCGTCTCCTGTTTTTATCGTGCCGCCTTTCAGCACTTTTACGAAAATGCCTTCCCTCGGCATTACACAATCGCCGGCCTGATGATAAATAGCGCAGCGATTATGGCACAACTTGCCGATCTGGCTTACCTCCACTTCCGCATCCTTGCCAATAGTCATTTTCGTACCCACTGGAAGATCCACAAGGCTGATGCCCTGCGTCGTGATATTTTCCGCAAAATCGCCGGGACCTACTTTAAGCCCTTTTGCACGCATCTTGTCAATGCTTTCAAGCGCCAGCAGGCTTACCTGCCTGTGCCAGGTCTCGGATGCATGGGCGTCGCTTTCGATACCATAATTATCCTTCAACACAGCAGTATCAATAGCCTTTTTTCTCATGCCTTTTTTGTCGCTTACGTTGATTGAAATTATTGTAGCACTCATAATAGACCCTCTTTCCTTAAAATAGTTTTTTATCGCCCTCTTTAAAAGGTTATTTAATAATCGCTCCTTCTTTAACATCCTTTTCAGGTATTAAAATGGATAATACACCATTGCTGTCTGTAGCTGCAAGCAGCATTCCCTGTGATTCAACACCCATCAGCTTCGCAGGTTTCAAGTTTGTGACAATAACAATGCTTTTTCCATTAAGCTCTTCAGGTGCGTATGACTTGCCGATACCCGCTACTACCTGTCTTTCCTCTCCGGTATCAACAAGAAGCTTTATAAGTTTGCTGGACTTGGGCACACGTTCAGCAGACAGCACCCTGCCAATCTTTAACTGAACCTTTGCAACGTCTTCGATGGAAACAAGATTTGCGTTTTCGGATTTTTGTTCCTGCGGTTGCAGAGGCACATCGCTATGCGCCTTTATACTTTCGTTCGTCTCTATCCTCGGAAACAATTGATCTCCTTTCTGAACTCTTATTCCGGAATACTGCCAGGCAATGCCTTTTTCTCCGGGAAGGCCCTCAGTTGCAGTCTTTATCATTCCCAATTGTCTGCCCATCTTTTCTGCGGTGTCAGGCATGAACGGATACAGTGTAACAGCAGTCAGTCTTAACGCATTCCAAATATTAGCCATAACTTGTACAAGCTGCACTTTATTGTCTTTAGCAAGTTTCCACGGTTCTGTTTGTGCAATATAATTATTGGCCATCCTGACAACATTCCAGACAGATTCAAGTATTATGTTGAACCTGAGATTAGACCAGTTGGCGTCATCTGTGGCAGGATGCAAAGCTTTTATGCATTCACCTGCAAAAGCAGTATCTATTATATTTTCTTCCGTACATTCGATTTCTCCGCCAAAATACTTCTCCGCCATAGTTAAAAACCTGCTCAGGAGATTGCCGAGATCGTTTGCAAGGTCCGTATTGATGCGGTTGATTAATGCAGTCTCTGAAAAATCTCCGTCTAAACCAAAAGGCACTTCTCTGAGCAAAAAATACCTGAAGGCATCAACTCCATATTTCTCAACCATGCGGCCAGGGTCTATGACATTACCAAAAGACTTTGACATTTTCTTCCCGTCTACGGTCCACCATCCGTGTGCAAAGATATTTTTTGGTGTTTCCCACCCCAGGGCTTTAAGCATCGTAGACCAATATACTGCATGGGTAGTGAGAATATCTTTTCCAACGAGATGATGATCTGCAGGCCACCAATTCAGTGACGAGGGGCGAGAGGCAAGGTACTCAGTTGCTGAATAATAATTTAACAATGCATCAAACCAGACATAAGTAACAAAATTCTCATCAAAGGGAAGAGGGATACCCCATGCAAGCCTCGACTTGGGCCTTGAGATACAGAGGTCGCCGAGGGCATTGTTTTTCAGAAATCCCAGCACTTCGTTCCTGCGGGTCTCTGGAAGTATGTAAGATTGATTCTCCTCGATATATGCAATCAACCAGCTCTGGTATTTTGACATCAGGAAAAAATAATTCTCCTCCTGTATTCTTTCAACAGGGCGCTTGCAGTCCGGGCAATTGCCGTCAATGAGATCTTTTTCAGTCCAGAACCTTTCATCAGGCGTACAGTACCAGCCGGAATACGAGCGTTTCTCAATCTCACCCTTATCGTAAAGCGTCTGAAGCACTTCCTGAACAATGGCAACATGCCGGGAATCCGTTGTCCGAATAAAGGCGTCGTTTGAGATGTTCAGCTTCTTCCACAGAGAAATGAAATTCTCAACCATTATATCTGCATGCTGCTTCGGGGTACGTCCTTTTCCCTGTGCAGCCTTCTCAACTTTTTGCCCATGTTCATCCGTACCAGTCAGAAAGAAAACTTCCCGGCCCTTTAATCTGTTGTATCGTGCCAGGGTGTCAGCGGCAATAGTTGTATAGGCATGCCCTATGTGCGGAACATCGTTTACATAATAAATAGGAGTGGTGATGTAAAATCGTTGTTTCATCAAGGTTTCTTCTTTTTCCAGAATTTCCTGCGCCTGCTGAAGGGTTTCCCCTTATCTTTCCCATCATCTTTCCCTTTATCTTGTTCTCCACTTACGGGTTGTTGTGTCAAACCTCCCTGGGAAGGCTTAGCATAAGCAGAGCTGTCCGATACATGTTTTCTGTGTCTGTGATGTCTACGCCCATGATATCTTTTCTCTGCAGGGCCCTTCCCCGGCTCCTGTTGCAAAGGTGTATCAGGCAAGGACTCTGCCATTTTCCTGTTATTTAGAGATGGGCCTTCAACCGGCTTCTGCTGGTTACACTGGGAAACCGTCTCTGAACCAGCCTGCTGAATATTGGTCTCGAAAGCTTCCTCTGCAACAGTGATGAGATCCTCATCCTGAACGGTTGCAGCATCCTTCTCTTCTTTGCATTCATAACCAAGACAACACATCAACCTGCCACAGATGCCGGAAAGCTTGCTTTGATTTATTGACAGCTCCTGCTGTTTTGCCATTTTTATTGTCACCGGTTCAAAATTCGTGAGAAACAGGCTGCAACAGGTCTGCCTGCCGCAGATGCCGATACCACCAAGCAATTTCACCTCATCCCTCACACCTATCTGTCTCATCTCAATACGGCTTTTGAATTTTCCTGCAAGGTCCCTGACCAGTTCTCTGAAATCAATTCTGCCGTCTGCGGTGAAATAAAAGACAAATCTTTTCTTGTCCAGTGTTGTCTCCGCCGCTATAATTTTCATGGAGAGATTCAGTTCTTTAGCCCTGTTAGCACAAAAGGCCCTGGCTTCATCTTCAAGAGATTGATTGCCTTTGAGGGTTTCAAAATCTTTTTCTGTAGCTACCCTGAGAACCTTCTTTAATGTTTCTGCTGCCTTATCCAATGTATATTTCGGCGTTACAACGTTACCCATACTTAAACCCATTTCAGATTCAACAATCACTTTCGAGCCCACGGTTACGTCAATATCTTCAAGCTCAAATGTATAAATCTTGCCGCAGGATCTGAACCGTATACCAACAACTGTATGTTTTGCAAGCGCATCTGCCTGTTTTTCCTGTATCTCCAATATATTATTATCTTCTTGCATTGGTCCGCTCCATGGAAGGTCCCTTTGGTTGTGCCTTCCTTAATCTTTTTCTCATTAAGAGACTTGTATAATTCAGCGTTAGCTTTTCATTCAGATTAAAGTTTAGATGTTCTTTTATATTATAAAGTTCACGGGTCAATTTGAGTATATCTTTCACTGTGGTCGTCATGGCAAAGGTTTTTATCTCATCCTCCCGGTCTCTGTTAAGAAGAAAATCTGCCTGCTGTGTCACAATAAATACTGCCACATCTCTCAGCCACATCTGTACCCAGTCAAACCATTCCTCCATAGATATTTTGTCGTCCCTGATTTCTTCTTCAGGCCTGTTGAGCATTGACTGCAACATGTCAAACGACCTGTCCCTCTGCATCATCAGGTCTTCATTCATGGCGTATCCGAGCCTTCCTCCGGAAAGCGTACTTAAAAGCAGGGCGGCCCCTGGATCGAACTTTTTGAATTTTTCATGCAGCAGCCTGCTCATGGTATCAAGAGGTAAAGGCATAAAACTTATTCTCTGACATCTTGAGCGGATTGTTGCAAGGAGTACGTCCGGCCTGGAAGAAATCAGGATTAAGATGCTCAGGGCAGGAGGTGCTTCAAGCGTGTCCAGAAATGCATTGGCTGCTTCCTGATTCATTTTATCGGCATTGTCAATTATGGTTATCTTATAGTTTCCTTCAAATGGTTTGTAAGACAGTTTTTCTTCAAGCTCTCTGATTACTGATACTTTAATCTGCCCTCCCTCGCCTTCTGGTTCGATAATAAAGACATCCGGATGCTGCCCCCTATCTATTTTTGTACAGGAGGGACATTGATCGCAGGCGTCTGTTTGCGTTTCGAGTTCCGAGTCCCATGTTTCGGGTTCCGGGTTATCCTCAAACAGGCCTTTACTCATAACTCTTGACTCATAACTCTTAACTCTGCTGCAGTTCAGAGTCTTTGCAAAATTCACTGCCGTAAGCCTTTTGCCTATGCCTTCATCTCCTGCGAAAAGCAAGGCGTGCGGAATACGCTTATTGGCAATACAGCGCTGAAGAATATTAATTGCATTTTCCTGCCCGATAATATCTTTTAATGCCATAATTCCTCTATTATCCTTATAACTTCCCTGCTCACTTCTTCTGTGCTCCGGGATGTGTCAACTATTTTTACTCTTTCAGGTTCCCGGGCAGCGATTTGGAGAAAACCCTTTCTGACACGGGTATGAAACTCCAGTGTCTCTAATTCAAACCTGTCTTCTTTTTGCGCCTGTCTGTTTCTCCTGAGGCCCTCTTCCACATCAAGATCAAGCAAAAAAGTGAGAGAAGGCTTAAGGTCTGAGACCACTATTTCATCAAGTGCCTGTATGATTGATAAATCTATGCCTCTGGCATAACCCTGATACGCAACTGTTGAATCGGTAAAGCGGTCGGTGATTACGACTGTATTGTTCAGTATTGCCGGATATATTACTTCTCTTACATGCTGCGCCCGTGATGCATAATAAAGAATGAGTTCTGTAAGCGGGTCCATGTGGTTCTGTGGTTCAAGAAGCAAGTTCCTGATCTTCACCCCTATGCTGGTTCCACCGGGCTCTACAGTCGTAAGCACTTTATAACCTTTTGCTCCAAGATAATCCCCAAGTAATTTTACCTGCGTGCTCTTGCCTGAACCCTCAATGCCCTCGAAAGAGATGAACCGTTTAATCCTCGACATACCTGTTCCTCAAATCCTTCAGTAAAGAAAATACCCTCAGTGCATCCTTAACTTCCAATGAACCGGTACCGCAGGACGGGGTCAAGAGCGACTGCTGTCTGAGTTTTTCACGCGGGACCCCAAGCCTCTCCAGAGAAGATATGCCCCGTTCGAGCTGCTCGCACAATCCTTCAAGAGTCACGCCTCTGATAGCATCACTTGTAGGGACTACTCCCCACGCAATAAAACCATTATTATTGATAAACTCCTTTACTTCTTCAGGATATATGCCGAGTGTGTCCCAGTAAAAATATGCATCGAAATTAAAAACTTCGATACCGGAAGAAAGGATAAGGGGCCAGTCAGCCTTCCCGCAGCAGTGAATTCCAGCTATGCCGCCGGATGTCTTTATATGTTTGACAATTTCCTGCAGCATCCTTGAAGCCTCAGCATTGCTTACTCCCAGATAAGCAGACGTTCCAATCGCTGAGAGGATCGGCTCGTCAATAAATATTAAGACCTTTTCAGCATATGGTTTAAGCATATCAATCTGCCAGCTTGCCTTACCCTTTAGCAGTTCAAGCGAAAGCTCCCTCAGTTCGTCATCAAAATAAACAGGGCGTTTCTGATTGTCGGTGAGAGATAAAGTAAAAGTCAGCGGCCCTGTGATATGGCCTTTCAATGTAGTGAATTTCTTATTCTCTTTTTTCAAAATATCAATAAATGAATAAAAGCCGGCAGCATGTTCCGGGGAAATAGGGAAACCACTTCTGTTTGCAATTGCTTCATAAAATATTGAGACAGCAGGTTCGTCTCCCTTTATAATGCTGACATGCTCGCCTTCAATCTTTACAAAAGGGAATCCTTCAGAGTATTGAGGGACCATGAGTTCAAGAAAACTTCTGTGAGGCAGTTGCGGCCAAAAGGGAATATCAACTGAATCCAGAACGATTTTACATGCCTCTGCAGGATCAGTGTGCGGCAGACTGCCGATACCGGTTGTGCTGAAACTCTGAAACATAGTTATTAATCATACTTTATGATTAAAGTAAGTTGCAAACAACGTGGTGACTAAAAGTCGGGGTTTTTTACTTATAGAAGGGTTACTGTAATAATGTTGATAGACTGCTATCTGGAATTCCTACAAAGATCTGGTCCTGCTTCGCTTGGTACTGCTCCTGGTTACTGCCTTGCGTTTTACTTTATAGCTTTCCTGGTCTGTTATGATTATCGTGCCTTTCTTAAAATCCTTCGCAAGGAGTTTCTCAGCATCCGTCCAGAGTGTATCTCTTGACGAATCTCCAAGAAGTGCAATAATGATGACGCCTTCCTCTTTTTCTGAGGCGCCTACAAAGCAATGACGTGCAGCTCTTGTATAACCTGTCTTGCCTCCGAGGTGATCCTCATCAGACCATAGAAGATTGTTTGTGTTTGTAAGGAGAACAGATTTCCCGTCAACATCCACTTCCATTACTTTTGTATCTATAATATCTTTAATGAGCGGGTATGCAAGCGCCCTCTTCATAATTTTAGCAAGGTCCCGGGCTGTAGTATGCTGTCCTTTTCCAGGAAGACCGGATGCATTTATAAATCTGGTATTTACTGCATCTAAAGAGCGGGCTTTCTCATTCATAAGGGGAACAAAAGATTTTTCAGACCCTGCCGCAGCCTCAGCGAGGGCCACAGCAGCACCATTAATGGAGCGGATAAGAGCAAAGCTGAGCAGATCTCTTACGCTGAGTTTTTCTCCCTGTTTTAATCTTGGAGGGACGGAGGGGGTTTCAGCAGCCTTTTTACTTATTGTAACCATGGTATCAGGAGCCAGTTTATCGAGAGCCGCCATCGCTGTGATGAGTTTTGTTGTACTGGCAGGCGGCAGCTTAATGTCAGGATTTTTGGCATAAAGAATTTCTTCATTCGTGCTGTCTATTACAATAGCAGCCCTTGCAGAAACCCCTGATGCATTTGAAACTCCTGTTGCAAGAAAAAAGATGGATGCAAGTGATATGAAAAAAAGAATTTGAAAGAAACTAACACTCTGCTTAAAGTTTTTTTGAGGCCTTAAGCTCAATCTCTCATTCCTTTCTTTTTTGCAGAAGCATAAATACTTCTACATAATTATAATGATAGAAATATCAAAAGACAATAATTATTATCATAAATTAATATCGGTTGTAAATAAAAAAATCTGTTGATATAATTTAAAACTTCACAATTTATAAGTACCCAAAATCCTGAAAGGAGTGAAAATCAGCAATAACTTTATGAAGACTAAAAAGAAAAACCATCCTTGTCTAAACAATCATATACCACTTAAGCCCAAACCCCTGGGCCGGGGAATGACTGTTGACGAGGTGATCGAAAGTTCACTGTTTTCGTTTAATGCTGGCACGTTCAGAAAAGCCTGTGAGTTGTTTGCAACCCAAATAGTAGAAAAAGAAGTCCGGATAGGTGTTTCTCTGGCAGGGGCCCTGGTCCCCGCCGGTATTGGCCGCAGTTGTTTGATTCCCTTAATCAAGGCCGGGTTCATTGACTGGATAGTTTCTACCGGCGCAAATCTGTATCATGATCTTCATTATGTTTTAGGATACGATTTTCGGGAAGGCCGTTCATCAGTTGATGATGAAAAATTACGCGAGAACGGGATTATCCGCATATATGATATCTTTCTTGATTATGAGGCCCTGCTGGCTACAGATAATTTTGTCCGTGAAACTATCAGGCGTAAACGGGGCAGCTTGCCAACCCCCTGTTCAAGCGCTGATATACATGCACTTTTAGGAAAAGAGATCATTAAAATGAAACCCGAAATAAAGGACGAAAGCCTCCTGGCAGTTGCATATGAAGCCGGCGTTCCTGTTCACACTTCGTCACCTGCAGATTCAAGTATCGGAATGAATATTGCGGCCCTGATGCTCGAAGGAAAGCCAATACCTTTCGATACGCATCTGGATATTAATGAAGTAACAAGCTATGTTTACAACGTAAAGAAAAAAGGCGGCAAAAGTGCTGTCCTGCTTCTTGGCGGAGGCAGTCCTAAAAATTTTGTACTTCAAACAGAACCTCATATACAGGAAGTACTCGGGCTGCAGGAAGCCGGCCATGACTTCTTTATACAGTTTACTGATGCCCGTCCTGACACAGGCGGCCTTAGCGGTGCAACCCCATCCGAAGCTGTCTCATGGGGAAAGATAGACCCAATCGCATTATCCAAAACAATCGTTTCCTACGGAGATTGCAGTCTCATGCTGCCGTTCTTTGTCAGTTATGTTTTAAATAAATCCGAGCCCCGCTCGAGATCGGGATTATTTGAAAAACGCAACAAACTTGTTCAACAGTTAAAGCGTGATTACAAAAAGACGGGGGGACATAGAAAATCTTCTTATAAAGCCTGATTGCATTTTGGGGGTTGACTTATGCTATAGTAGTAACTAACTTTTTAAGTTAGGAGAATCTCGCGGGGAGATTTTCTAATCACCAGTTTTTTGGAGAGGAAAAAGATGGGAAAAAAACTTTATGTAGGCAGCATTCCATTTACTGCAACGGAAGAGGATCTTTCAAATCTCTTCGCAACAATCGGAGAAGTTGAATCTGTAAAGATAATTACTGATCCGGCTACCGGCCGTTCAAAAGGTTTTGGCTTCATAGAAATGGCTACTGAAGAAGACGCAAAGAGGGCTATAGACGAACTGAACGGCAAGTCCTTAATGGAAAGAACCATTATGGTAAATGAAGCCCGGCCCCAGCAGCCCAGAGAGAAGAGAGGTTTTGGCGGCGGCGGAAGAGGCGGCTTTGACAGAAACAGAGGCGGCGGCGGTGGAAGGGGCAGAGGCTCAGGTTCCCGCGGCGGCAGAAGATAGTTTATTCCTCAGATTAGTTATAAAAAAAGCTATTTAAGGATTTAAAAGCAGACTTCGGTAAGAAGTTTTTTAAAACCTCAAAATACCTCGCCAAATTTTATAAGGCTTTCATTTGGTTATGATTGCTAATCTCAGTTGAGCGTATTGCTTTTTTCATAATATCAAACCTATCTAACTCAATGGACTTCTTGTCAATAATGATAGATATGTCCTTGCATATTATTTGCAAATTTTAAATCCCGCAGGCTGGCAATAACTCTGCGGGATTTTGCAATTAATTCCAGAGGCAAGATTCAGAATCGCCATTGTTTATGATTTAAATCATTTCAATCTTTTCTCATCAAACCTAAACTAAATATAAAGTACCTCTCTGTCATTCCAGTGAAAACGGGAATTCAGACCTTCGACAAGCTCGGGGTGACAATGGTGTCATGGTGAGCCTGCGAACCATGGATGCCCGATTAAAGACTTCGGGCATGACAGAAATAAAGAAATAAGTAATGATATGAGAGAGAAAGAAAACAAATTCTCCTTTGAATCTGAAATCTCGGATGAAGATATCTTTGAAGCAATGAAAAATATTCCCGGATATCTTGATATCACCCCGGGAGACTTCAAAGAAGTTTATCAAATGGCATACCGTCATGCCATGTCTCGAATCGTACATTCAGTTAAAGCAAAAGATATCATGACTACAAAAGTGCTCTCTGTTAAAGAAGATACCCCTGTTGAAGAAATCGCTGACTTGCTGGCTCAAAATAGCATCTCAGGCGTACCAGTTATTGAAGAAAACGGGAAAGTGGCAGGGATAATTTCGGAAAGAGATATTCTCTCAGGTATAGGGGTAAAAAATATAAAGTCAATTATGGGGGTAATATCTGCCTGTTTGAAAAACAACGGGTGCTTGGCTATATCCATTTGTGGGCACAAAGCCAGAGACATTATGACTTCTCCTGCCATCACAGTGCTGGAAGATACAGCTCTTTCAGAGATTGCCAGTATCTTTACCGAAAAAAATATCAATCGCGTCCCCGTCACTGATGCAGAAGGTCATTTACTCGGCATTGTTTCCAGGGCAGACATATTGCGTTACCTGCCGGTTAGAGACAGGCCCTAATCGCTTAAAGGCATTTCATGGTTCTTAAAGAATATTTCGAAAAAATGAAGGGCACCACCAAAAGCCCTCCGATGGTCAGTTTAGAAGAAATCATATGGTCCTGGATTGGCGCCTTCTTTGGAATAGGCATGGTTGCATATCTCAACTATAGCAGATTTGAACACACAGACCTGGTCATGATTGTGGGCTCGTTTGGCGCTTCTGCAGTCCTGATATATGGAGCCATCAAAAGCCCCCTGGCACAGCCAAGAAATCTTATTGGAGGACATATTTTTTCAGCAATCATAGGAGTAACCTGTTATCAGTATTTCAATCAACACATGTGGCTTGCTTCAGCGATAGCCGTAGCTACTTCCATAGCATTTATGCATGTAACCAAAACCCTTCACCCCCCTGGTGGGGCCACGGCATTGATTGCAGTAATCGGCGGGGAGAAAATACATGCATTAGGGTACCTTTACGCAATTATCCCTGTTGGGGTTGGCGCAACAATTATGCTGGCAATAGCCCTTTTGGTAAATAACATCTCTCAGAAACGCAAATATCCTGAATTCTGGATATAAAAATCCTGTCTGGAAAATTCAAAACTTCAGATACGAAATTCAGCAGAGCCTGCTTGTTAACATCTTCATATAATAAATTGTTATAATTCTAACCTACATTCATAAACACTGGAGGAAGTGTGGCAAAAAAACATATTGCGCGATCCCTTAGCGATAACAGAATAAACATACTCTGTAAATCCAAGACGCAAAATTCAATATTCAAAAACCTTATCGCTTTCAAGATGTTTTTGAGCCATGCTTCCTCCAGTGTAAAATTTATGAATTATCTGAACTAACTCTTTGATCCTTAGTAGTCTGTAATTATATAGATATGACAAAGATTCAAATTACAAAGGCATCGGGAATTATTGAAGATTTCAGTTCCCGGAAATTACTGAAATCCCTGCTCAGATCCGGTGCAGAGCGGGAACAGGCTGAAGAGATCATCGAAAAAATAATCCCTGAAATAATGCCATACACGAGCACAAAAAAGATCTACAGGCTGGCACACCGGTATCTTGGACAGTTCAACCGGGTTTCAGGGCTTAGATACTCTATAAAAAGGAGCCTGATAAGGCTCGGTCCTTCGGGCTATCCATTTGAAAAATATTTTGGTGAACTACTGAAACAATACGGCTATCATGTTGACATCGGGGTGACCATAGAAGGGAAATGTGTGAAGCACGAGATTGATGTGCTTGCAGTAAGCAACCATGACGTAGTTCTTGTAGAATGTAAATACAGAAACCGGACAGAGAACGCTCCGGATGTCAAGATCGCCCTGTATGTTCATGCCCGGTTTCAGGATCTTATGCCTGCTATAAGAAACAGATATCCTGACAAATCGTTTGCCGGCTGGCTTGTGACAAACACCCGTTTTACATCTGATGCAATTCAGTACGCTGAGTGCAGCGGCCTTAAGATAAAAAGCTGGCGATATCCTGAAGGAAACAGTCTTGAGAAAATGATCGAGGATAAAAAACTTTACCTTGTCACAATCATGTCAATATTAAATTCCGCACAAATAAAAAGATTGATTGAAAATAAAATTATTCTTATGAAAGATCTGGCAAAGATTAAGACTCATGATATTCAGAGACTACTGTCAGTTACAGAAGGTAAAGCTCTTGCCCTGAAACAGCAGGCAGATGAGCTTTGCTTTTGCAATTGACCTGCCAATTTGCTTTTTTAACAGGATCTTTGCAAAAATATTTCGCATGAGTAAAGGCATTCTAACAGACGAGATAGTGGTTTTTATTACAGCGCCAAGTGAAAGTTTGGCAGTAACCATAGCCCGTTCTCTTGTGGAAGCAAGACTTGCAGCATGTGCAAATATCATAAAAGACATCCGCTCGATTTATACCTGGCAAGGCAAGGTTGAAGACGATACTGAAACTCTTATGATCGTAAAAACCCGGCAGGAACTTTTTGACAAATTAAAATCAAAAGTAAAAGAGCTTCACAGTTACGATCTTCCCGAAATTATTGCGCTTCCGATAATAGCTGGTTCAGATGGTTACCTGAAGTGGCTGAGGGAATCAACATCATAAAATAACAATTGGAGGATATAAACAACCATGGACGAAACGCATATAGAAAATCTGGAAGAATCCCTCGAAGGGTATAAAAGCAAAATACTGGAAGTAAATAAAGGCGCCCTGCTATGGGAGCGGGACCTGATATTTACTGCAAGGACACAGATGGGATATGTAGTAGAATTTGATGCAAACCTGCAATGGGGATGTGCTCCTACCGAGACCCTTTTAATGAGTGTCGCCGGCTGCATGGCTATTGATGTGTTCCACTTTCTGAAAAAAATGAAAGCAGAAGTTACAGATTTCAAGATTGACTTTTCAGGCGTCAGAAAGCCTGATCCCCCGCAATATTATAAATCCATTGACCTGGTTATTAATGTTTTTGGAAACGGTATTACTCCGAAAAAACTGGACCGGGCCATATCTCTCTCACAGAATAAATACTGCTCCGTTTATAATGCCCTGCGTAAGGATATTGAGGTCAACGTCAGCTACAATATAAAGTGACTCATACTTGTTCAGAATAAATTTAAGAGGGAGGCATTGAGCCTCCCTCAATCTGAGTATTTTAGACAGCAAAGAAAGTAATTGAATTATTTTGGCGGCATCGGCACATTTGCACCATGACAATCAGTACAGTTGTTTTGTGTCTGTATGTTATACATGCCGGCGGGTTTAGGGCCTTTAGTTTTATACTTCCCATCTTTCCAGTCATTCAGAAGTTCTGCAACGTGATATGCTACGCTCGCTGTAACCCTTGCACATCTGTCTTTTCTTTCGGGACTTCCAAGTGGTTTATTGGCAGCCTGCATCCATTTGCCGACTGATACATGGCAGAGGGGTGAGTTGCTTGTGGTTTTCGGCAATTCGGATGTTATCCTTGGATTTTTAGGAAGATAAACGGGCATTGATGCTTCTGAATACCACTGCAAAATTTCGCTTCCCATCAAAGCTCCATCCTCACTGCCTGAGGTTCTTGGACCTATTATAAGATTGGTAACAATATTTGCTCCAGCATTAGAGCCGCAAATGGTTCCCCATCCCCCTATGCCTCCTTCAAGAAAAATAAAGGCATCTATCGGGAATGATTTATAAGGTTCCCCAATCTTTTCCCTGAGCTGTCCGAAGATGCTGCTGATAACTGCACCTCCGCAAAAAATCCTGTACCACTCATTGTAAGCCAGCTCCGCTGTCTTTTCGGGACTGAGCTTTTCATACGGCCAGGGCCATTTATTGGTTTCTACTTTCGCTTCTACCTTTGATATGATCCCTCCGCCGAGCTGTGCAAGTGCCGCACCTATTGCAGCGGCTCCTGTTCCTGCAATAAGTTCCCTGCGGGATAATTTGTTGTGAGACATAAAACCTCCTGAATTGAAATGTTATATTTTCCTGTAAAACAGGTTACAGAATCAGGAGCAGGCATGGGGAAAAAATATATTTTGCGATACATTAGCGATAACTGAATAAATATACTCTCTGTAAATTCAAGATTGAAAATTCAGCATTCAAAAAATTTATCGCGTTAAAGATATTTTTTACCCATGCCTGCTCCTGATACAAAAGACCAGTTTAGTCGTCCATAGGCTTGATGAATTTAAAATACACCATCGTCCAGTTGCCGAGAATTATGGCCATGGTGGACACTATGCTCGAGATTGCCAATGTTGAGAAACCTGTAACGCCATGTCCGAGATTGCATCCTCCGGCAATCACAGCGCCTATACCCATGATTATGCTTCCAAACAAAACCGTCAGGAATTCTTTTGCAGGCGGAATCTTCCACTTAAACTCCTTTAATCCAATGGCGCTTAACAGCGCACCAAGCGGAACAGCAAGGATAAAGAATACACCCCATGTGCCTCTGAACATCCCGAGAAAACTGAATTCAGGGAAGATTGAATGTGAACTCTTGTAAAGAAGGACATTAAAGAACTCCCTTATGGGTGTTGTAATGGCAAGTCCTCTGGGAACACCTCCAAAATAAGATGATACCACCCACGAAACTATTGTTAGTATCCCTATCAACAGACCTGTCAGTCCCCACGAATATGTCTTTGAATTTTTGCCAAAGGAAGGCTTTCCTTTCATGACAAAGACAAATGCCGCAAGGATAAACACACCTATTGTAATCCATTTGGTTGCCATGCCTCCTCCGAACAGGTCCCATAGAGCAGGATTTGTCTTTCCGAAAATCTCTACATTAAAGCTCTTCAGATACTGATGAACCGGACTCAGCAGTCCCTCTGTAGTCATAACAACACCAAAGAAAAAACCCATGACCGCACCCACCATGGATATCTGACCCTCACCGACTCTGAAAACCATGCCGCTGGCGCATCCCCCGGCAAGCACTATGCCTATGCCAAACAGAAAACCACCCAGAATATTGGCCAGAGGAACGAAGCTCTGTCTCATTAAATGAATCTGCTGCAGGGTTCCTGTATCCGGATCCAGCGCTCTCAAAAGCCCAAAATCATCAAGGAGATTTGAGCCTAAAACCGCTACAGCCACACTCAGAAGATATGCCCTGAACAGCGTTAAGTCCTTCATGAATATTATGTCTCTGAATGCGGAGTTCAGACAAAAGCGCCCCCTTTGCAAAATGAATCCCAAAGCCAGTCCCATGCCTACTGCCGTTATTGCCGTGATGAAGAGATTACCTTGCAGCATATGCTTCCTCCAGGACAAAAGATGGTTTCTCGCACCCAAGTGCTTTTGCTACAAGGACTGGGACCTTTGCCATTTTCTCAACGTCCTTTGCTACACACCCTGTAATCAGCTTTTGATACCACTTCCTGCCGTTGCAGCCCAGCACCATCAAATCAACATCCTCTTCATCTGCAACTTTCAGAATCTCATCAACCGGGTTGCCGGTCCTGATCAAAGTCTTTATATTGCTCTGACCAATGTTCTCAAGCTCCTGTTTAAAGTATGCAATGATTTTCTCTCCCTTGTTGTCCAGCCTCTCCATATGCTCTGTGCCTTCCAATGATTCTCTCAGGGTTGACATCTCTGCCTCTCCAAGCATGGCAGTCATCAAGGTCCGGCCCTCGGGCTGCGCTACATGAAGCAGGACTATCTCCTCGGCATGTCCTACTACATTTCTGAATGTTGCCAGGACTCTTTTTGAGCCCTTTGTTTCGTCTACATTAAGCAATACCTTTTTCATTTCTCTCTCCTTTTCTTAGTGTTGTCATTCCGGACTTGATCCGGAATCCAGTCGTTTTATGGATTCTCGCCTCGGCGAGTCGCCTGAGGTGACCCGCTTTTGCGGGAATGACAAGCTGTATGTTTGCTCATATCATGGGATGTAGCAGCCGACATGAGCTTTTCAATTATCATCAGTAACTTTCCCTTAATTTCAATCCTGCGGGTGTCTTTTCCACATTGCGTTTCTCCCTGACGGCCTTATTCTTTGCAATAAGCACAGGAACCTTGGCGCTTCTTTCTACAGTCCTGCTCACACGGCCTGTGATAAGCCTGTCCAGCAGTCTCTTTTCATTGGCCCCTGTAATTATCAGCTCCACGCCTTCTTCCTCGGCCACTTTGAGAATTTCATCCATTGGATTTCCTTCCCTGATAATTGTCTTAATACTGATCAGGCCGGAATGTTCAAGCTCCTTCTTGTAATATGCAAGGATTTTTTCTGCCTTCCGGTCGAGTGCCTCCTTATGCTCTGTTCCCTTGAGGGATGCCTTCAGTGTTGACATCTCTGCATCGCCCAGCATTGCAGTCATCAGGGATTTTCCCTCGAGCTGTTCTACATGAAGCAGGATGACTTCATCTGGCGGTTTTACCATGTTATCAAATACTGACAACACGGCCTTGGATGCTTTTGTTTCGTCTACTGCGATTAATACTTTCTTCATTTCTTCCTCCTTTTTCAGATTAAAGTTGATATATAAATATCCCTCATCGGACCATAAATCCAAAGAGAAATAACCCGGCAAAGATTACTGTAAAAACTGCAAAAGCCAGATAGGCATCTTTCCAGCTATAAGGCTCTTCGCATGAAGGAAATACACTTGGGATAAGAACAGGCACTTTTGCAAATCTTTCCACATCCCTGCTCACACTCCCTGTAAAAAGCCTGTTTAACAAAGTCTTCCGGCTTTCTCCAAGGATTATGAGTTCAGCGCCTTCTTCCTCTGCAACTTTAAGAATCTCATCCACAGGATTCCCCTCCGTCACTATCGTCCTTATACTATTCTGACCGCGGGCTTCAAGCTCTCTTACATAGAATGTGAGAACTTCCTCAGCCTTTCGGTCCAGCATCTCCTTATGTGCAGTGCCCCTTAGGGATTCCTTCAGTGTTGACATCTCTGCATCGCCCAGCATTGCAGTCATCAGGGATTTGCCTTCGAGCTGCTCTATGTGAAGCAGGATGACCTCTTCAGCCCGTCTTATTTCATTACTGAAGGCTGATAATGTATTCTTTGAGCTTTTTGTTTCGTCTATTGCGATTAATATTTTTTTCATGTTAACGCTTCACCTTTTCTGAAAATATATAAAGCAAACACCATGCCAGATTCAAAATTATTATTATTAGGACACTTAATAATTTTAACTTGACATTAAAGTGTTAATCTGTTAACCTGAATATAAGCTGACTTAATAATTACAATTAACGGGTGGCAGTAGTGTTAAACAGGTTATCAAGAGATCCAAAGTTTTTCATTAATGTCTTTGAGAACATGAGAGAAGGCCTCATGATAATAGATTTAGAAGGCCATATCGCATTCTTCAACAGGGCTGCAGAGGCCATAACAGGTTATAGCCGGGAGGAAGTACTGGGGCAGCCATGCACTATGCTTGATAATGACATGTGTACTGTTCTGACAGAATCTGGAAAAGAGAGAAGATGTAATTTGTTTGAAAAAGGCCTTATAACTAACAAAAAATGCCGGATCAAGAGTAAAGACAAACGATATGTTTATCTTTTAAAAAATGCCGTGCTTCTAAAAGATGACAATGGTGAACCGGTAGCCGGTATTGAGTCCATCACAGATATCACTTCATTATATATGAAAGAGTTGGAACTGGAAGAACTGAAACAGGAATTAAGAGATGAATACTGGTTTATGGGCCTTCTGGGAAAGAGCCCCCTCATGCAAAGACTGTACGACCAGATCCGTAATGCTGCAGTAAGCGAGGCTCCTGTGTTGATATACGGCGAAAGCGGCACAGGTAAAAATATCATCGCCCATGCAATACACAAACTAAGCAAACGTAAAGAAGGTCCGTTCACACATGTTAATTGCGCATCCTTTAACGATTCCCTTCTTGAAAGCGAGCTCTTCGGCCATAAGAGGGGTTCTTTTACCGGCGCCGTTAGTGACAGAGTTGGAAGGTTTGAGGCTGCAAACAAGGGGAGTATCTTTCTTGACGAGATAGGCGATATGCCCCAATTAATGCAGGCAAAATTACTGAGGGTTCTTGAGGAAAAAGTGCTGGAACGGGTAGGTGACAATAAATCAATTCGTGTTGATATAAGGCTGATTTCAGCCACAAACAAAGATCTGCATGAACTCGTTTCCACAAATAAATTCAGGGAGGACCTCCTTTACAGGATAAATTCTATTTTGATTCAGACTCCGCCTTTGAGGGAAAGGGGGGAGGATATCCCTGTTATTGCCTCCCATTACCTGAAAAAAATATCATCTGCAAATGATAAAGGTATAAAAGGAATAAGCCCGTCTGCCATGGAAATTATGAGAAACTATACATGGCCGGGAAATGTAAGGCAGCTCATTAACGCCATTGAAAATAGCGTAATTACCTGTAAAAGCGATGCTATTGAAGTCTCGGACCTGCCCGAATACATCTTTTTCAATAAAAGGGTAAATAGAAACGAAGATACCATTAACCGGGAAAAGATCCGCTCCATCCTTTCACTTTATAAAGGCAATAAGACGCTTACTGCAAAACACTTTGGAATCAGCAGGGTTACTTTATGGAAAAAACTTAAGAAATTGAGTATGGATCAGACTTAAAATACATGGCGAGCCCTTTAGCTGATTCAATATGTTATAATTTCACATGAAATCAGCCGGAGAAAAGAAAATATCAGCAGCAGAATTGTCAGAGGAGAACGGTAAAAGTAATCTTCCCCTTTATCCCATCGGTGTTGTTGCCGAGCTTGTCGGCATTACAGATCAAACACTCAGGTTGTATGAAAAGCATGGCTTAATCAGTCCTGCCAGAAGGGGTAAGGACAGATACTATTCTGAAAATGATATTAAATGGCTGAAATGCCTGAGGGACCTTATTCATGTAAAAAAGATCAGTATTGAAGGAATTAAGAAACTCCTCGACTATGCGCCCTGCTGGGAAATAAATGAATGTCCGAAGGAGCGAAGGGAAAAGTGTCTGGCTTATATAGAAAAGAGCAAGCCTTGCTGGGAGTTGAATAACCGGATATGCGAGAAAAGCTCCGGGAAGTTATGCAAAGACTGTATTGTTTATCTTTCAAGAAATAAGAAAGGGAGTAAGACCTCCAGGCCGCCTGCCAAATTAACAGTATAACCTTGAATATTTTCCTTTTCGTCAGAGTCCGGAAATATCCAGTTCTTTCTTTAGCCAGTTCTCGAGTTTTTCACCAAGCGCATACATGCCAGAGACACATTCATTTGTTGTACATTGCATGGCTTCTTTCAGTAAATCCTCAGGGACATCGCTTACATAACCTACTGTCTTGCTCATAATAGACCTCATCTGCATGATAACCAGAACCGGTTTATCATTGACAAGGTCTACATACAGCATATATCCATAGGTCGTGTCTACAGCCTCGCCCGAAGGGGATTTGGTTTCCAGAAAAATCTTTGGAGTAACATCCCATCTGATATCTTTAAGAAACTGCCTGCTGTTTTTTAGTTTATCCATACTTACAAGTACCATGGAGCCTATTATATAAAAAAAATTTTTATTTTGTTTAAAATAGGCCTGAAACAAAAATATTGAAGACATCAAGGAATAAGGAGATACTTGAATGAACTGCCTGTTCTGCAAAATTATTGAGAAGAAAATCCCTTCAAAAATAGTCTACGAAGACGAACGTGTTCTTGCATTTGAGGATATAAACCCTCAGTCCCCGGTACATATTCTTGTAATACCCAAAAAGCATATTTCAACTGCGCTCGAAATCAAAGACGAGGATAACGAGCTTATCGGTTATATGTTTCAGGTCGCAAATAAAATTGCAAAAGGAAAGAATATTGCTGAAAGAGGCTTCAGACTGGTACTGAACTGTAACCATGAAGCAGGGCAAACAGTTTTTCATATACATCTGCATCTGCTGGGCGGAAGGGTGATGCACTGGCCTCCGGGGTGAAAAAGCAGGGTATAGGGATTAGGGGAGGGGCGAGGCAGCGCCTCGCCCTGAGGTAACAATGTCATTCCCGCGACGGCGGGAATCCAGTCCATATAAAATGAAGAAAACACCTCATAAAAAAATCCTGTTCGACATCTACAATACTCTTTTCAAAGCCTTCGGTCCGCAACATTGGTGGCCCGGAGAGACGCCTTTTGAAGTAGCTGTAGGCGCAATTCTTACACAAAATACAAACTGGGAAAATGTAGAGAAGGCAATCAATAACTTAAAAAAAAGCAAAGTTCTGAATGCAACGTTACTGCATAAAATGCCGCACAAAGAGCTGGCATCCCTGATAAAGCCTGCCGGTTATTTCAATGTCAAAGCAAAACGACTTAAGCACTTCCTCGCATTTCTTGCAACTCATTACAAAGGCGATATAGGGAAGATGAGGAATAATGATATACATTTATTAAGGAAAGAACTTCTCTCTGTAAACGGTATCGGCCCTGAGACCACAGATTCGATTCTTCTTTACGCCCTTGAAAAACCAGTCTTTGTGATTGATGCCTATACAAAACGTGTTCTGGTCCGGCACAACCTCGCCTCTGAAAAGGCAGGCTACCACGAACTTCAGTGCCTGTTTCATGAAAATATTGCAAAGGATGTGCAGTTTTTTAATGAATATCATGCACTGTTTGTAATGGCCGGAAAACATTATTGCAAACCAAAACCGAGATGTGAAGAATGCCCGTTAAAGGGGATGTGAGGCTGCTCAGAAAAAAAAGGTTTTCAACTTGACAGCCCGGGGAATCTTTGCTATATGGAAAATAAGAAAACATATAGCCTGTCTAACGGCTGGGATGAATTTTAAAAATACAAATAAGGAGGTTTAATATGGCATCAGAAAAAACAAAGAAAAGCGGGAAAAAAGAGCTTGAACCCTATCGCCCCGGAGGTTGGCTTTCTCCATTTGAAAGGATTGATGAACTGTTTGATGACTTCCTTCGCAGACCCTTTGGACGCCCCTTGTTGAGCCGTTTTCCAAAGATAATGGAGGAAATAGCGCCCTTGCCATCGGTTGATATTTTTGAGGAGAAAGACGATATTGTTTTAAAAACAGAACTCCCCGGTATGACAAAGGACGATATTGAGATCAATCTTACCGACAACATGATTACCCTTTCAGGAGAGAAAAAACGGGAAGAAAAGATGGAAGAAAAGAATTATTACCGTCTTGAACGTTCATACGGTTCATTCAAACGTTCCTTTACCCTGCCGGCTGAGGTTCAGTCAGATAAGGCAAAGGCTTCTTTCAAGAACGGGGTACTTGAAGTGAGAGTCCCAAAAACAGAAGAGGCAAAAAAGAAAGCTGTAAAGATAAAAATAGAAGAATAAAAAAATTGGCGGATATACAGACCCATCTTAAAAAGACCGTAAGCATACTTTCTGAAGAAATCGGCTCGCGCGGATATCTGCAACTTGACGCACTGAATAAAACTGCTGATTATATTAAATCTGAATTCAGCAGGTATGGTTATATTGTCTTTGAACAATCCTATGAGGTTGAAGAACATACTTATAGAAATATCTTCGTAGAAATCAGGGGTGAAAAATCACCTGATAAAACCCTCATTGTCGGCGCTCACTACGACACTGTTATTGGAACCCCGGGTGCAGATGACAATGCAAGCGGCATTGCCGGATTACTTGAACTGGCAAGGCTCCTGCGTGACAGTCCCTTTGATAAGACTATACAACTGGTCGCTTTTACCCTCGAAGAACCGCCTTTCTTCAGAACCAGATTCATGGGCAGTTATGTGTATGCAAAACATCTCAGGCAACAGGGTGTTGACGTTGAAGGGATGATATGCCTTGAGATGATAGGATATTTTACTGATGAGGCAGACAGTCAGTTTTATCCGCTGCCTTTTTTCAGATGGCTGTATCCGACAACAGGCAACTTTATAACGATTGTGAGCAATATGCATTCCAGAAATTTTTTAAAGCAGGTGAAAAGCGCCTTCAAGAAAAATATGGACCTGCCTGTTGTATCTCTTTCCGCCCTCCCCCTGGTGCTTGGGATAGATTTTTCAGACCACAGGTCTTTCTGGAAATTTGGCTACAAAGCTGTTATGGTGACTGATACCGCCTTTTACAGAAACCCTCAGTATCATGGGACCGGCGATGTCGCAGATATCCTTGACTACGGGCGTATGGCAAAAGTTGTATCCGGGCTTGTGTCTGTAATAGAAGAGCTTTCAAAAAAGGAATCCACTGAAAACAGGAATTAGCAGACTGTTAGGGGGTAAAAAACAGTTTAAACAGCTTAAGCCGATCTTTAAAAAATATGAAACATGCAATACAGATAACTATTAAGGGCCTTGTGCAAGGGGTAGGGTTTCGTCCGTTTATATTCAACCTCGCCAGTAGTCTCAACCTTTCAGGTTATGTATTAAATACTACTACCGGAGTATTTATTGAAGTTGAAGGTGACAGAGTTAATATCAACAAATTTACAGAGCATGTAAGAACCCAGCCTCCGCCTCAGTCCGAGATTTTCGAAATTCAGAGTAAAGACATTAACCCTGCAGGATACGCTGATTTTGAAATCCGTGAAAGCGAAAGACCGGAAGAAAGATTTGTTCCAATATCACCTGAGCTTGCAACCTGCACAGAGTGCCTTTCTGAATTATTTAATCCGGAAGACAGGAGATACCGGTACCCTTTTATAAACTGCACAAACTGCGGGCCCAGATTCACCATCGTAAAAGACATCCCATATGACAGAAAGTTTACGACCATGTCGGTCTTTCAGATGTGTGAAAAATGCAATGCAGAATATCATTATCCTGCTGACAGGAGGTTTCATGCGCAGCCCAATGCCTGCCATGTGTGTGGCCCTAAGCTCTTTCTGTTTGATAATAAGATGAAGGAATTTCCTGCTACAGACGTCATATCCGAGACCTGCAGGCTGCTCAAAGAGGGTCAGATAATCGCTTTAAAAGGCCTCGGGGGTTATCACCTTGCCTGTGATGCCCTTAATAAGGATGCTGTCTCAAAATTAAGGGCGAGAAAATTCCGGGAATACAAACCCTTTGCGATTATGGTTAAGGATATCAATACCGCAAGAGACATATGTTTTATAGATGAGAAAGAAGAACAGCTCTTAAGCGGAGTGAAACGCCCCATAGTTCTACTGAAAAAAAGACCGGATGCACCTGTTTCAGAGGAAGTAGCCCCGAACCAGAAATACTTTGGCATAATGCTCCCCTATACGTCGCTTCACCACCTCCTGCTGGCAGAATCAGGGCTTATACTTGTGATGACGAGCGCCAATACAAGTTCAGAACCGATTGTCTTTAAGGAGAAAGATGCCTTTGACCGCCTTTGTAATATAACCGACTACTATGTTATTCATAACAGGGAAATCCATATCAGGACCGATGACTCTGTGTGCAGGGTTGAGCTTGGGAAAGACGTTGTATTAAGAAGGTCCAGGGGATATGCCCCGCATCCCCTGCTGATGAAGCATCCGTTTGCGGAGCAGATTCTGGCATGCGGCGCTGAATTAAAAAACACCTTCTGTCTTGCAAGGGGCCGTTACGCATTTCTGAGTCATCACATCGGAGACCTGGAAAACCTGGAGACCTTATCATCATTTGAAAACGGCATTGAACATTTCAAGAGGATATTTAACATAGAGCCGTCCCTTATCGCCTGCGACCTGCACCCTGAATATCTTTCTGCAAAATATGCGCATTCTCTGATAAATATCAGAAAGGCAGGCGTTCAGCATCATCACGCACATATTGTAAGCTGCATGGCAGACAATGGTTTGGAAGGCGATATCATAGGCGTATCTTTTGACGGGACCGGTTATGGGCTTGACGGTAAAATATGGGGAGGCGAATTTCTGGTTTGTAATTATAACGGTTTTCAGAGAGCAGCCCATTTTGAATATTTTCAGCTCAATGGCGGGGAAAAGGCAATAAAAGAGCCCTGGAGAATAGCCGCATCCTTTTTATACAAAATATATGGGGATGATATGATGAACCTCGACATAGATTTTGTGAGAAGCCTGGATATAAATAAGTGGCAGATTCTTCAGCACATGATAGCGAGAGAAATCAATTCGCCCCTGACATCCAGCGCCGGAAGGGTATTTGATGCTGTATCTGCACTTCTGGGTATAAGAAAAGAAATTTATTATGAGGGGCAGGCTGCCATTGAACTTGAGATGAAGGCGGACTCTTCAGACAATGGCAGATATGAATTTGACTGCAAAGAACATGACGGCAAAACAGCAATTGTCCTTGATCCGCTAATCAGAGGGGTAGTCACAGATATTGTAAAAGGAGTTGCTGTTAATGCCATATCCGCACGATTTCACAACACTATTGCAGATATTGTTTCAGCTATGTGTCTAAAGATCAAAAAGCATGCAGGAATCAACAGGGTTGCTCTAAGCGGCGGTGTGTTTCAAAACTCACTTCTTATGGAGAAGACGTCTATCCTTCTTGATGAAAATGGTTTTAAAGTCTATACTCACCACAGGGTGCCGACAAATGACGGAGGCATATCCCTCGGACAGGCTGTTATTGCCAATGAAATAGCAAAGGCCGGCAAGGTCTGAGGTTAACTTACCTCAGCCTGAGGTGAGCAAGCGCTTCTATATGAAATGTGTGAGGGAAGAAATCAATCATTCTTACAGATTCAAGATGGTATCTGTTAAGCAGTTTCTTCAAGTCTCTTGCAAGAGTTGACGGATTGCAGGATATATAAATGATCTCCTCTGGCATTAATGAAAGCACCGTTTCAATTAATCTGTTACTAACCCCTGCTCTCGGAGGATCCAGAATAACGATATCGAATTTCTGCTCCGAACGGAAATCTTTATCTGATGAACTGATAAACCTGTAGTTCTTTATTCTGTTGATTTCAATGTTTCTCTTGCCGTCTGCTACAGCGTACGGATTTTCCTCAACGGCTGTAACTTCAGCATCTGCAGCAAGCGGAATGGAAAAATTGCCGGCACCTGCATACAGGTCCAGAATTTTCCTGCCTTTTACAGGCTGTAATCTGCCTGTTATAAATTCAATAACCATCTGGTTCAGCTTCCAGTGACTCTGAAAAAAGGTCATCGGTGAAACAGTATATTTTTGATTATCAGGGAGCTTCAGGGTTATACAGGTCTTGCCAAACCGGTATATTTTTTTATTCTGTGTCTCAATAAATAACCCGGAAAAACCAAGGTTTAAAAACATCTCTGCCAGGGCTTTTGTATCAGATGCAGATTCAATTGCCGGAACGGATTTAATCAATGCAGCAGCAGACTCTTCGCTGCAGGTTATATGTATTTCTTTAACAGCATCGTTGCTGAGAATGGTTCTTATTTTACCGAGGAATTCATTTATCTTTTCCATCATCAGGAAGCACTTGTCTATCTCAACCAGTTGTCTGGTATTTTCTCTGTAGAAGCCGATAGATCCACGAAATATTTTAAACTGCCCTCTCAACCTGTAATGCCACGGATTACGATTTATAAGCGGCTCAGAAAGTGCGGTCTGTATCTGGGCCTGTCGTGCCAGGCAATCAATGAGGATGTCTTCCTTTAATCTTATTTGCATTTCATACGGGATATGCTGAAACTGACACCCTCCGCAGACTCCGAAATACTCACATGCCGGCTCGATCCTGAAAGGCGATGGCTCCAGAATTTTTCTTGCTGCGGCCCGGATATAGTCTTTTCTTTCATCTTCTATTATTGCCTCTACCGTTTCACCGGGCAGGACCGCTCCGCTTATCATTACAATTTTTCCTTCGTGCCTTCCAATGGAAAGGCCTCCATACGCAGAGCGCTCAACTTTTATTGTCAGTGTTGGCATAAGTATGATTGTAAGAAATAGGAAATACAATTACAATAATGCAGTGATTCTTTAAAATACGGGTTAACACAAGGAGGCTTTTATGAGGAAACTTACAAGATATTTTCTGGAAGGGCTTTTGCTGCTCGTTCCATTGGCCGCAACGATTTATGTCCTTTATTCTATTTTGAGCAAGATTGACAGTATATTTAAGTTTGAAATACCCGGCGCAGGTTTTTTAGTTACCATATTGACAATAACTGCAGTAGGCTTTATCTCCTCAAATATTCTAACAAAGAGGTTAGTACGTTTTATTGACAGGATGTTTGCACGACTGCCGTTTGTAAAAATGATTTATACCGCTGTCAGGGACCTGATGAATGCATTTGTCGGAGACAGGAAAAGCTTCAACAAACCTGTTCTGGTTACCCTGTCTGCTGCTAACAACATTCATCTCATAGGATTCCTGACACGGGAAAGTCTCGAAAATATCGGGTTTGCAGATAAAGTAGCCGTATATCTGCCGCAGGCCTACAATTTTTCAGGAAACCTTATCATTGTATCCAGAGAACAGGTTACCCCCATATCTGTTGAGAGCGGAGATATTATGGCCTTCATTGTATCAGGCGGTGTTGCAGTAAAATAAAGCTCCAAAAAATAGACATAGAAGATTGTCATTGCGAGCAAAGCGAAGCAATCTCGTCTTTTGTAATGAGATTGCCACGAACCCTTCGGGTTCTCGCAATGACAGGTAAAATATAGAGTTTCTCATCCTATGTCTATGCTTCGGTAAAGCTGGTAAGGCTTGTAATGGCAGCAGAGAGTATGATAAATTAAACTGCTTGCAACGGTATTATCCATCGAGCCAATTCCTCCTTCCTTGTAGTAGGAAGAATCAACTGAATGTGCTAATGGAGAATTGATTATGCCTGTATATGAGTATAACTGTATAAAATGTAATGAAACGTTTGAAGTGATGCAAAAAATAAGCGAAGGCCCGCTTACTGTTTGCAGTTTATGCGGAGGCGAGTTAAAGAAACTCATAACTAATACCTCGTTTGTGCTTAAAGGCAGCGGATGGTATGTTTCGGACTATCCCTCTCCGGACAGGAAAAAGGCCCGGGAGGCAGAAAAACCTGCAGATACTTCCAAAGGGTCCAAAACTGATGCAAAACCTGAAACAAAGAAAGAAACTGTTACCACATAGTGTCTAAACTGCAGAAAAAATCCCTCCAGATAAGACCGCATATACACGTTCCTTATGAGGCTGTGGACAGATACCTTGAGTTCATCAGGGAAGAAAAAGCCAACCTCGAGATCTACTTTGGCTCCAGGATTTTTGACAAGTTAACAAGAGACGATATAAACGCACTGAAAAACAAGCTTGACTACAAGCCTGAATTCTCTATTCACTCTCCTTTTATGGACTTATCTCCAGGTGCTGTAGACTTGAAAGTGCGTGAAGTCACGGTCCAAAGGTTTTCCAAGGTCCTGGATTTTGCTGAAATACTTATGCCAAAGGTGATAGTTTTTCATTCCGGATATGATAAGTGGAAGTTTGACAGCCGGGTGGATATATGGCTTGAAGAGAGTCTTGAGACGTGGAGGGTAATAAATAAAAGAGCTGCTGATATGGGTATCAGAATAGCGATTGAGAATATTTTTGAAGATGAACCTGAGAATCTTGTACTTCTTGCAAAGGCAATGTCTTCAGAAAATTTCGGTCTGTGTTTCGACACGGGCCACTTCAATCTTTTCTCAAAGCTGCCCCTAAAGAAATGGCTTGATAAGATAAAGCCGTATATCGCAGAGCTTCATCTGCATGACAACCTGAGATATGCAGATCATCATTTTGCTATTGGAGATGGTGATTTTGATTTCACAACACTCTTCAGGAAGATTAAAGGCATAAACTGTGTCTATACAATCGAAGCGCACACAATAGAGGATGCAAAAAAAAGCATGGAGAAGTTAAAAACATATTTATAGATTATCTTTCTGATTCCGCATTAAAAAGCCCCTTAACGCAGGCTCTCCTTCTCCTTTATATTGAACCATTACACGATGCGACTCGCCCATTCCCTGAGGAAATATCAAGCCCTTGATTTTTGCTATTTCAGACAAATAGTCACTGCTATCCGAATAACGCTCTGTTATCACTTCGTCAATACCTGAGGCTGTCAGAAAAGCCCCCTGTGAAGCATAGCCGATGGTTTTTAATCCAAGTCCCTCTCCCCATTTTTTTAAAGATGAAAAATTTACATGAGCTGTTATATCCTGCCGGCCCATATTCCGGTAAGGATTTTCATTAACCTGATGTTTGTGGTAGCAAAGCAGGGTGCCTTTAGTGCGTTCCTCGCTGTAGTATTCCCTTGCAGAATATCCATAATCAATTGTCAGCAAAAAACCTTTTAACAGCGCAACGCCTGCTTCTTTAAGCCAGCCTTTGATTTTCAGGTTTATCTCGGTTTTGTAATGGGGCTGAAGGCTAATGGAAAATTCCTTCAGATATTTTGTCAACTCAGGAGAGCTGATATTGTTTTTTACTTCCACAAATTCCTTCCCGTTAAAATCAACGTAAACCTCTTTTAATACATCCTCCATTTCAATGAGGTGAACAGGGAAGGCATCAAGCAGTTCATTGGAAAAGATACAGCCAATAAATTGATCCGGGCCTGCTAATGATTTAATCCATGTTATGTCTTTGGCGTACCTGACAAGAGTCTCCCTCTGCTTTTCTTCAAAATGCAGGAAAGGCTCTGCAATTACATATCGCAATGATTTCAGGAAAGCGCTTCCGGTTTCTGAGAGAGAATTATGCAGATAATCAAATATATCCTTGCAGAGATAACCGGCGCCCGCAGCAATTTCAACAGCATGAAAAACAGACGGCTTTCCCATCGCCTCCCACATCTCTGTTAATTGTTTTACTATCATCGCCCCAAATACAGGATGCAGATGCGGGCTGGTATAGAAATCCCCTCTTCGACCTATTACATTTCCTCCGGATGAATAATATCCCAGATCAGGATAATAAAGCGCCATATCCATAAAAGTCTCAAACGTGACAGGCCCTTCCTGTTTTATTTTCTCAATCAGTATTTCTTCAAGAGGGTTCATGATAAACTCTGTTCCAATGATTACAGACAAAAAGACAGTGCGTAGGGTGTAGCGTGTAGGGGGTATAAACAAGAAACGGTTTAAGCGGTTTAAACAGCTTAAGCGGCTTAAGCTGGTCTTTAGAAAAATGTCGTTTATAGAAATTCTGAAACAGGCTTTCATGTCGGCTGAAAGATCTTAAATGAATTTTAAGATGTTTAATGATTAATAACATAAATTATTGTCATGCTCCAACTCTACGAGTGGGAGACCTTCTGGAAGCTTAAAATTTCCTGCATATTTTGTATTATATCAACTATAAAGGAGTTTAACTTTGTGGATAATATATGCCCTGTTAACTGCGTTTTTGCTGGCCACAAGCGACGCCCTGACTAAAAAGGTCCTGGCGTCAAGGGACGAATATTTCGTAGCCTGGGCCAGACTGCTGTTTGCCCTCCCCGCATTTTTAGCAAGTTTGCTATTTATCGAGATACCACCTCTCAATAAAGAATTCTGGACCGCTACGTTAGTGGCCCTGCCCTTTGAAATAGCCGCCATGATTTTATACACAAAAGCCCTGAAAGTCTCTCCCATCAGCCTGACGATGCCTTTTCTGGCCTTGACCCCGCTTTTCTTAATTCTGGTGTCATATTTTATCCTTGGTGAAAAAGTTTCCATAAGCGGCGGCCTCGGGATTTTACTCATTGCATCAGGCAGCTACACTCTGAATATACACAAGATGAGACATTCCCTAATAGAGCCTGTGAAGGCCGTATTCAGGGAAAAGGGCTCTGTAATGATGATTATGGTTGCCATTATATTCAGCCTTACTTCCTCCCTCGGAAAGATGGCAATAACAAATTCTTCACCGGTCTTTTTCGGCAGTTTTTATTTTATATTAATAACAATCCTATTTACGCCGATTATCTTAAGTAAAAGTAAAATCATAATCACCAGAAAGGATATGGCCCCGCTTGCAATCATCGGCCTTACATATGCCCTGATGATAATTTTCCATATGCTTGCAATGAGCCTTACTAAAGTCGCATATATGATTTCTGTCAAACGCATGAGCCTGCTTTTCAGCATATTTTATGGACATATTATTTTCAGGGAAGAGAATATCCCTGAAAGGGCCCTCGGCGGAGTAATAATGTTTATCGGATTTGTGCTTATTGTATTAAGCAGGTAAGAAACGTAATTAAGGCGCCTCCCACCGTTGGCAATGAAAAATAAAATATGTTAATCTTACTGGTATAGTCTTACCAGGAGGGACGCAACTTGTATAAAAGCATAGTTATATGGGTTTTATTCGGTTTGATGATGATCCTTGTTTTCAATCTTCTTGAGACATCCAAGCCGGACAACGAGATAATATTTTCTGATTTCATTACAAAACTGCAGCAGGGTGAAATATCAGAAGTTACTATAAAGAAACCGGAAAATTTAATCGTTGGAATGCTCAAAAACGGGACCAGGTTCAAAAGCTATGCGCCTGATTATCCGGACCTGATAAAAGAGTTGAGGGATAACGGCGTAAAAATCTCTGCAAAACCAGACCACACACCGTGGTACATGAATATCCTTTTCAATTTCGGGCCTGTTATTCTGCTTGTTTTTCTCTGGGTGTTTTTTATGAGACAGATGCAGACTGGCGGCAATAAGGCCCTCTCTTTCGGCAGAAGCCGAGCCAAGCTCATATCTGAAAAAGGCGTAAAAGTCACTTTTGCAGATGTTGCAGGAATTGAAGAGGCAAAAGAAGAGGTACAGGAAATAATCGCCTTCCTGAAAGACCCGCAGAGGTTTCAGAAACTGGGTGGTAAAATACCCAAAGGCGTTATGCTTGTGGGGCCTCCGGGTTCAGGGAAGACCTTGCTGGCGAGGGCTATTGCAGGTGAAGCAGGTGTTCCGTTTTTCTCCATCAGCGGCTCGGATTTTGTGGAGATGTTCGTAGGTGTGGGAGCCTCAAGGGTGCGCGACCTTTTTGACCAGGCCAAGAAGAGCTCTCCATGCATCATATTTATTGATGAAATAGATGCCGTGGGACGTCACAGGGGAGCAGGACTTGGAGGTGGACATGATGAACGCGAACAGACATTAAATCAATTACTGGTGGAACTTGATGGTTTTGATCCAAACGAAGGGATTATAGTGCTGGCCTCTACAAACAGGCCTGACGTTCTGGATCCGGCGCTTTTAAGGCCTGGAAGATTTGACAGACAGGTAGTAGTGCCGCATCCGGATGTAAAAGGCAGGCTTGAAATTATTAAAGTCCACATTAAAAAGATTCCGCTTGATGAAAATGTAAACCTCGAAGTGCTTGCAAGAGGAACGCCAGGTTTCTCCGGCGCAGACCTTGCCAATCTTATAAATGAAGCAGCATTGCACGCAGCCCAACTGTCCAAGACAAAAGTTGAAATGACTGATTTTGAGGATGCAAAAGACAAGGTCATGATGGGCAAGGAAAGAAAGAGCATGATCCTGTCCGAAGACGAAAAGAGCAATACAGCGCATCATGAGGCAGGCCATGCTTTGGTTGCAAAATTAACGCCGGGTACGGACCCTATTCACAAAGTCAGTATTATCCCGCGCGGTATGGCGCTCGGTATTACTCAGCAGCTCCCGATTGATGACAGATACACATATTCAAGGGAATATATCCTGAATACTCTCGCAGTTTTGCTTGGCGGAAGGGCCGCAGAAGAGATAGCCCTCGGACATATGACTACAGGCGCCGGCAATGACCTTCAAAGGGCTACAGACCTTGCAAGAAAAATGGTCTGCGAATGGGGTATGAGCAATAAGCTTGGACCCCTTACATTTGGAAAGCGGGAGGAGCAGATATTTCTTGGCAAAGAAATCACCAGGCATAAGGACTATTCAGAGAAAACTGCTGAAGAAATAGATGAAGAGGTCAAGGCGATCATTAACGAAAGGTATGAATATTCAAAACAACTCCTCCTTAATAATAAGGCCACTCTTCTGAAACTTGCACAGGTGCTGCGTGAAAAAGAAACCCTCGATGCACATGAAATAGAAGCTATTATTCAGGGCACAAACGGAGACGTGCAAGAGTCAGAAGCAACGCAGGAAACTAAGGTTGCAACTGAGACACCTTCATAAACAGAAAATTCGAAATCCGAAGCACGAAATCCGAAACAAATACAAAATTCGAAGGCTCAAATGATCAAAACCTTGCCTCTTTTGATTATTTGAATTTTGGTTATTCGATATTGTTTCGAATTTCGGTTTTCGATATTCGAGCTTAACATCCGGGAGGGTTCGTGAAACTCATTTGGAAAGATTACACATTCGACTTTTCCCAACGCACTTACGTTATGGGTATTCTCAACGTTACCCCGGATTCTTTCTCAGACGGTGGGAAATATTTAAATAAAGACCATGCAGTTAAGCAGACTCTCCGAATGCAGGAAGATGGAGCTGATATTATTGATATAGGTGGAGAGTCCACAAGGCCCGGCGCTGAAAAAATTTCCGTCAAAGAAGAAATCAAACGGGTAGTGCCTGTTATAGAAGCACTCGCCAATAAGATTAAAATCCCCATATCAATAGACACATATAAATCAGGAGTCGCAGAGGCTGCGCTTATGGCAGGAGCTTCGATTGTTAATGACATAAGTGGCCTCAGATTTGACAAAAAAATGCCGGAGGTTGCTGCAAGGTATAATATACCGGTCATAATTATGCATATAAAAGGCGCTCCTAAGAACATGCAAAAGGACCCAACCTATGTTGCCCTCATCCCTGAAATTACAGATTATCTTCGTGAGGGAATCAGGATTGCCAGAAATGCCGGAATCGCTGATGACAAAATTATCATTGATCCTGGAATCGGCTTTGGCAAAACTGTGGAACACAATCTTGAGATTATAAACCGGCTCAACGAATTTACCGGTTTGGAAAAACCCATCCTCTTAGGCCCTTCCAGAAAAGCATTCATCGGTAAAATCCTCGGCAACCTGCCCGTAACAGAGAGACTTGAAGGCACTGCTTCAGCCGTTGCCATCGGAATATTCAACGGAGCTAATCTCATCAGAGTTCACGATGTCAGAGAAATGGTGAAGGTAGCAAGCCTTGCCGATGCAATAAAAAATTCCCTCGCCCCTCCTTTCATTAAAAAAAATTAAAGAACTATTAAAGTTTTTCTGTTATTAGCCGATGTTATACTTACGAACACAATTTAAGCGGATAATCTGGAGGGAAATTTTTGTGAGTTGTTTTTTACATTCCTAAGGGGGTGATAGTTGATGTAACTAAGGCAGTAAATCCCGTTTATCTAATGGGATAAGTAACTTTGTTTCTGTAAAAAGTAAACTTATTACAAGGAGATTAGGAAATGAAGACAAAGACCAAGAAGAGAAAAAATGAAAAAGGTTTCACACTCGTCGAGCTTGCAATAGTACTCGTCATCGTCGGGCTTCTACTTGGCGCAGTGCTCAAAGGCCAGCAGATGATAGAGAATGCAAAGATAAAGGCTGTAGTGGATCAGGCCAAGAGCCTTATAGCAGCAACCCATGCATATAATGACAGATATGGACAGTTACCCGGTGATGACAATCAGGCTACTACACACCTGTCACAAAGCGGTTGTACCGTAGCCAATGGTAATAATGACGGATATATGTGGGAATATTTTGCTGTTAATGAGCATCTGGCTTGCGGAGGATTTATCACGGGAAGTTATAATGGGACCAGTGATACGATGAAGCACAAGTTTGATAGCAACGTATATGTTCTTGTAAATAACAGCGGTTATGGAATAACTGTTCCAGCCATTTACAGGCACATGATACGCTTTGATAACCTGCCTGGCACGATTGCAGAGGCCGTAGACCGTCTGTTGGATGACGGCATATACACCACCGGAAGTGTACGGGGAAGCGCAGCATATACAAATACAACAGTACAGTATCTTGGCGTAGGAATATAATTAATATCAAAACGATTCGATATGGTATCAGCAGGGGCATTACATAAAACGCCCCTATTTTTTTTAATTGTATTACACAATTATGTTTATGAGACTGATAGGAATTACAGGGCTGATTCTGATATTATATGGATTCAATATGCTCTGGATTTCTCCTGATGCAGAATTAAGTGAAGTAGTAACCAGGACTGAAACTGCAATTTGTTTAAGCCTGGCAGGCAGTGTAATGATTGTATTCTACCTTTATAAGAGGCAATCATGAATACAGGGACAAGGGATAAGGAACTACACGCTACACGCTATACCCTACACCCTACACCCTACACCCTACACGCTTCTAAAGGTTTCACCCTCGTTGAGCTTGCCATAGTACTGATGATAGTGGGGCTGTTAATCGGCATGGGCGCCAGTCTGATAGGCCCACTGACAAAGAGGGCACGTTTATATGAGACAAGAAATACAGTAACAGCAGTTTATGAAACCATAATCGGCTACGCAGCA
>DYJL01000078.1 GCA_020723105.1 Nitrospira japonica
CACACGAAAAGACCATTGCTAATTTACAGTTTTCAACGGATTGTATTCTGGATTGTCTTTCCAGAATTGTATCCTATAGTTCATAGGCTGACCTCTCCAGTATTGTTCAAAAATGGGAGCAGAGAAGCAGCCCCAGGCAATATTCAGCAATGACACATGGGACATTACACCGTTGATGGATCTGTAGCGCACTTTGTCCTCATGAAATGTATTGTCTTTGATACCGAAAACACCCGTTTCAGTATCCCAATGAAGAAGAATTCTATCAAGAACGCTTTGAGCATCCCAGGATTTTGGCGGTCGATTTGTGATAAAATATTGCAGATCTTCTTCCAATGTTCTCAAGTTGGTTTTTTGAATAACAAAACCTTCCTGGATTCCTGGATAAACAGCATGGTATAGCCCTGGTAGCCTCCAAAGCTTTCGGCTGTGTATCTCATTGCTTTCAAAATGAACCCGTTGGTGAAAATCTCCCTGTGGTTTTTTTTCCATCAAATCTAAAGTCCAATCCAAAACCCTTAAAAAAATATTACCGGCGTTTTCTTTTATCCGAAAGATGTAAAAAAAAACCTTTTTCGTTTAACCACTTACAAAATTCCTCAACGCAAAACCCAGCATCACCACTAACCAAAATCATTCTGTCGCCCGAAAGAGGAGTGAGTGCATCCAATATACTTACAGCAGCACCCCATTCGCCATTTCGATCAAGCACCGTAGGATATGCCCCTATGATAAAACGGCTTCTATTGTCATTTTCATCCTTCTTTATCTCTGTCACATGGACAACATGCTCTTTTACACCCACATTATACGATGCTTTTACCACTTTGCCGTCAATCACCAGATCATGATGAGTAACTATAGGGTCAGGAATATTCTTACATTCAGATGGTTCCGGCTTTTCGGAAATATCCTTATCGATTGGCTTTGATGTTCCGGACCGCTTGGCTTTAGCAGCGCTCATGCCTTTTGAACGCTCTTTTTTCTCACGCTCTCCCAGAAGTTGCTTCCGTCTCTCCAGTTCGGCCTGCTTTTGTTCTTCGCGAAATTCATCCAAAATTTCCCTTGGATTTCTGAATTTACGACGGACAATCAATGCCGGGATGTATCCAAGACGCTCCCAGAGAGGTGCCAGTATCTCATTGGTTTTTGCCCAATCGATTCTTCGCAGTAATTTGTAAACGGCTTTTCGCGTGGGCAATGCTCCCAGCTTCTTTTTTCCAGCTTCAATATTTATACGCTTTGTGGGAAATAATACCCCAATATACTTATTCCCTGCAATAAAACCGGAAATAATGCGGTGCAGAATCAAGGAAAGTGGATACACTCGCTTGTCCGGACTCCTCGGATCCGGGACGGATTTTAAACTTTCCCAATATGTTTCTTGTATTTCTAGAAAAATATCAGGTAGTAGAACCTCCGGAAGTTCTTCGTATGCTTCGTTTTTCTTAAGCGCCTGGATATGTTTTTGACGCTCTGTCTGCCTGTTTTTTCTGTGCTTGGCTTTTTCGCCCGTGTATTTTTTTCGCATAATACCCGATAGCACACCTGATCTTAATTTGCAATGGTCTTTTCGGGTG
>DYJL01000079.1 GCA_020723105.1 Nitrospira japonica
TGATTAGGGGTCAAATCTCCGTTTGACTTTTTGTCAATGAATCAATGATTTTTTCTATTCGCTTTCTGAGCTTTCCGTTTGAGTGAATCCGCTTCCGGATGCAGGCAATGGCGCTGTTTACGGAACTATGCTTTCCCAGATTGAAATCAGCGCCAATTTTTATCAACGGCTCCCCCCTCAGTTTTCTTATCAGATACATGGCCACATTTCGCGGCTCGTTTTCCGTGCCGCGTTTGGATGCCAAAAGCCCTGCCGCGTCGATTGCGTAAAACCTGCATACGGCTTGAATAATACTTTCAGTGTCGGGAGCGAGATCTCTCGATTCCGGTATTTCCTTATCGCGTTTTCCGCTGAAAAAAGTCTTCTTCACCCACTTTATGAAGGTTTCACTACCAATCATTGAGGGTATTTTCTTTCCTTCGAATACCTGCCGGACCTCTTCCGGTTCTTCATTCGAAACGAATCGTTTGTATTGTTTTATCTGCTGATCTTTTTCCGGTGTCAACATGGCCAATATCGAGCCCTTATAAATCCAATCCCATTTCTTTGACCGCGAAATATACCCATGGTGACTGCTCCATCGATAACCTTCAAGCTTTTCGGCGATGCCGGCCCGCATCGGATTTCGGTGAATGTATCGGACCAGTTCCAGAAGATAACTATCCGCTTCAACCAGAATGGACTTGTACCTGCCGCGAAACAAGGTCCCGTCGCATTTATGGCGGATATTGTATCGCTGCGTATATACACCGTTGATATGCCGCATGCATCTGGAAAGATTCATTTCAGGCGTTTTTACAAGAATATGGTAATGCGTCGGCATCAGACAAAATGCGGCGATCCGGATGCCAAACATATCCGCCGTTTCCCGGAGCAAATCCTGAAAATCGATGCAGTCTGTTTTATCCCTGAAGAGGGTCTGCCCTCGCCTGGCTCGATTCATAACATGATACCAGGCATTCGGATATCCGATTCGTAATGGTCTTGACATGCTTTTCGGCTATCAGATATTTTAATAAAAGTCAAAAGGAGACTTGACCCCTTCTAAATATCGAGCCCTTATAAATCCAATCCCATTTCTTTGACCGCGAAATATACCCATGGTGACTGCTCCATCGATAACCTTCAAGCTTTTCGGCGATGCCGGCCCGCATCGGATTTCGGTGAATGTATCGGACCAGTTCCAGAAGATAACTATCCGCTTCAACCAGAATGGACTTGTACCTGCCGCGAAACAAGGTCCCGTCGCATTTATGGCGGATATTGTATCGCTGCGTATATACACCGTTGATATGCCGCATGCATCTGGAAAGATTCATTTCAGGCGTTTTTACAAGAATATGGTAATGCGTCGGCATCAGACAAAATGCGGCGATCCGGATGCCAAACATATCCGCCGTTTCCCGGAGCAAATCCTGAAAATCGATGCAGTCTGTTTTATCCCTGAAGAGGGTCTGCCCTCGCCTGGCTCGATTCATAACATGATACCAGGCATTCGGATATCCGATTCGTAATGGTCTTGACATGCTTTTCGGCTATCAGATATTTTAATAAAAGTCAAAAGGAGACTTGACCCC
>DYJL01000080.1 GCA_020723105.1 Nitrospira japonica
AACTTCAAAAGGTGGTGCCAACAAAATGGGCAAAAAAGGTTGACATCAAAGGTTATTGAGGTGAACATGCGGGTGACCTTAGAATAAGGAGCCATGTATGTTTGCAAGGGTGAAAAAATCAGGGAAATACGAATATCTCCAACTTGTCGAGAACAAAAAAATCGACAAAAAGACAAAACAGCGTGTGGTGGCAACGCTTGGCCGACTGGATGAGCTGCGTGACAAAGGCCAAATCGAATCCCTGATCCGATCATTATCGCGATTTTCAGAAAAAAATCTGATGATCTTATCCGGCAAGAGTGATCCGGATGTCTCAGCCGTGAAGATAGGCCCCGCCCTTATTTTTGAAAGGTTATGGAACGAAACGGGCATAAAGAAAGCCATTTTGGAGGCCCTGAAAGGCCGGGAATATCAGTTTGATGTGGAGCGCGCTATTTTTTTGACTGTTCTTCATCGCCTGATGGCTTCGGGATCAGACCGCCATTGTGAGATGTGGCGACGGGATTATCATATTGAAGGAACCGCGTCACTTGGGATTCACAACCTGTACCGTGCCATGAATTTTCTGGGTGAAGAGATCGAAGACCAAAAAAATGCCACGCCATTTTCAAAACGATGCGTAAAGGACCTGATCGAAGAATCTCTTTTTGAATCCAGAAGGGATCTGTTTTCAAATCTTGACCTGGTGTTTTTTGATACAACATCGATCTATTTTGAAGGGGAAGGCGGATGCAAGCTTGGCAAAAAAGGCTTCAGCAAAGACCATCGACCCGATTTGAATCAGATGGTTGTGGGTGCCATCATTGACGATAAAGGCAGGCCGATCTGTTGTGAGATGTGGCCGGGCAACACGGCGGACGTCAAAACCCTGATTCCGGTTGTTGAGCGCCTTCGTGAGCGGTTTCATATCAAGACCATCTGTATTGTGGCCGACCGGGGCATGATCAGCGACGAAACGTTAAAGATCCTTGAAGACAAGGAACACCCCATTTCGTACATCTTGGGCGTAAGAATGCGAAATTGCAAGGATATGAAAACGGAGGTTCTCACAACGGGTGGGCGGTATCATGAGGTTCATCCGGAACCCTTAAAGGTGAACGACCCATCCCCGTTGAAAGTCAAAGAAGTGCGGTTCAAAGGGATTCGTTACATCGTTTGTGTCAATTCGCGTCAAGCCCGAAAAGACGCAAACGCCCGTGAGGCAATTCTTAACGATTTGAAAACAAAACTGAAAAGCGGCCCAAAACAGTTGATTGGCAACAAGGGTTATCGGAAGTACCTCACAGTTACCCGAGACAGTGTTCGGATTGATACGGATAAAATCGAATCCGAAGAAAGGTTTGACGGGAAATGGGTTCTTCGAACGAATACATCGTTATCACCGGCCCAAGTGGCTCTCAAATACAAGGATCTTTGGATGGTCGAGCGCATTTTCCGTGACGTCAAAACCATGCTCGAAACACGGCCCGTTTTCCATCATAAGGATCAGAACATTAGAGGTCATGTGTTTTGCAGCTTTTTGGCTCTGGTTCTTCGCAAAG
>DYJL01000016.1 GCA_020723105.1 Nitrospira japonica
AAAGATTGCTTCGCTTCGCTCGCAATGACAAGCGAGGGACCCGCTCGCAAAGACAGCTAAAATACTTTTTCAGCAACCTGTTAATGAAATATTTTTTAACCAATTCAACCAATTTATCCCATATCCCTTAATCCCTATCCCTTAACTCTGCAATGGTCAAGCCTTCAGGACTTTGAGAAATTAAGAGAGTCTTTTCTGGAATTAAATCCACATCTTTCAGGCAAAGAGACAGTATTTTTATTAGATGAAGTCCAGAATATTGAGGGCTGGGAGAAATTCTGCAGGAGAGCTGTAGCGCGCTAAAATATAAGTGTTTTTGTAAACAGATCTTCGTCTAAGATGATGCCTTCTGAGATACATACGGAACTTAGAGGGAGATCGTGGAGTATAGAGATACTACCTTTTTCATTTAAAGAATATCTTCTTGCCAGGAACGTTGATATAAAAGATAAAAATATTATGTATGGTGCAGGGAAAACGCTTTTAAAGAATCATTTCTCCGAATATATGAAATGGGGAGGATTCCCCGAAGCAGCGCTCCTCAAGACAGATTTTGAAAAGACAAAACTTATAAAAGAATATATGAGCGCAATGTATTTCAGGGACCTCGTTGAAAGATATAACATAACAAACATCTCCTGGAGAATCTTACAGACAAGATCTTCTCGTTATTTTCCATGAAGTTTTCCCTGACATCATTTTATAAACAGTACAAGGACAAGTTCCCTTTCTCGAAAGACCTGCTTTTCAGATACTATAAATATTTTCTTCAGAGCATGCTTGTCTTTGAGGTGAAAAAATTTTCGGAATCCACCTATAAAAGAATGAGAAACCCTGCAAAGGTTTATCTCATAGATACAGGGCTGTGCAGGAGAATGACCTCTGACGATGCAGGACGGTCTCGAATGAGTTAAATGAGGCAAACGAAGAGAGAGATCGGCGGTCTGACAGATGCGTGCAAACACCTTGGCACGGATGAAGGCACGATACTTACATACGATGAAGAAAGAGACCTGATCCGGAACGGTATCAGTATAAAAATAGTGCCTGTGTGGAAATGGTGTCTTGAGAACAGCTTGCAGGCTTGACAGCTTGCCGGCTTCTGTAACCCAGACGGCGGAGCAGTGACGGGCAACTGTTACTCTGATTTAATGAAATTCAAAATTTCCGACTAAAAATCTCTTTTACGGAAAAGGAAAATATTAACTGTATCTTTCGGTGCGATTTTGATATTATATTTTCAAGGATAATTGCTTATGTCTACGGCAACAAAACATAATTATATTGAAAAAGATCCGTTAAAATATGAAGGGAAAGCTGTTATAACAGGCACTCGAATTCCTGTTGCCTCGATTGTTAATCATTATCGTTCCGGCATGAGCATGGAAGAAATTCTTGAGGGCTACCCCCTCATCTCTCCCGCTAAGCTTTTTGATGCCCTTAGCTATTACTTCGACAATAAGGAAGAAATCGATAACGAGCTTACATAAATGATAAAGCTCTATCTCGATGAGGATATTCATAAAAATATTGCTACTGTGCACAATTGCAAGCCAGACCCCAAAATTTCTATGTCAATTCAGGAATTAATCGCACAAGAACTGCAACACTACGACTTTATTGTATTTGCGTTTCTTTTCGGTTCTTACGCAGAAGGTCGCGCAACCGACATAAGTGACATAGATGTGGGAATATATACAGATAAGGTTTTAAGCCTGACAGATATCGGATTGATAACCGCACATCTTGAAAAGACAGCCCGAAAGAAAACAGACTTGCTGATCCTGAACGACCTGCATAAAAAAAAGCCCGTCATGTCTTTTGAAGTAATTGCAAAGGGCAAATTGATCTTTTGCAAAGACCATGAGAAACTGACCAAGTTCAAAAAAAATGTATTTCTGTACTTTGCTGATACAAAGCCATTGCGGGACATGATGGACACGGCATTCAGGAACAGGTTGAAGAGCGGGCATTTTGGAGAAAGAAATTATGCTTGAACGGCTGAAACTGCTTGAAGAAAACATAAATGAACTGATGGCGTTCAGAAAAAAGTATACGTTAAAAGATGTGCAGGAAGATAAAGCCAGGGAATGGGCTTTGCGCTACGGATTGCTTGAAACAATTCAGGCAGTCATTGATATCTCATGCCATCTTGTGAGTAAGTATAATCTCGGCAACCCTGCTTCCTATTCAGAGTGCATCGAACTTCTGGGCAAGTTCAACTACATTGATAATGAGCTGATAATAAAGTTAACGGGGATGGTCGGTTTAAGGAATCTGCTGATTCATGAATATATGATAATCGAAGTGAATAAGTTGTATGATCTGTTAAACGACGTCGGGGACTTTAATAAATTTGCGCAGAAAATCAGTGAGATGGTTTGAAAGATTAACTGACAGTAGAAGACACCATTTGACCAGCTTGCCAGCTTGAATATCAATAGTCAAGCCATACCCCAAAATTTACATATATTGAATTTTGACTTTCTAATGATCTATTCATTAAAATTATTCCATAAAGCTGGATTCAACCTTCCGAATTATTTAAGGAAGAAATAATATGGCAGAACTGGCTCAGCAAAAAGACACCTCAGGTTTAATACAGACAATAATAGAAAGAATAAAGGCTTTGAATCCTTATAAAATAATTCTTTTTGGCAGCTATGCATGGGGGGTACCGGATGAGAACAGCGATTTAGACCTGATTGTGGTAATAAATGACGATTTAATGCCAACCAGTTACAATGAAAAACTGCAAATTTATTTAAAGGTATCTTATGTGCTTACAGATATTCTGAGAAATGTTCCTATTGATTTGATTGTGCATACGAAATCCATGCATAAACGGTTTATAGAGCTTGACAGCATGTTCTACCGGGAAATAGCTCAAAAAGGGATTGTATTATATGAACGAGCTAACTAAGGAATGGCTCGCAAGGGCAAATGACGATCTTGAGACAATAAGAGAAATTATAGACAATTCAGAATTAACCAATATTGCAGCCTTTCATGCACAGCAGGCCATAGAAAAATCTCTGAAAGCAGTTATTGAAGAATTCAAAATAGGCTTTGTTAAAATCCATAACCTTGAAAAATTATTTGCCCTCATAAACAACTATATACAGATAGCAATTAATCTGGAGATGGTAAAAACTTGATGCACTCTACATAGACTCCCGCTATCCCAGTGAATTTGGTATCCTGCCTTATGGAAAACCAACAGTTGAAGATGCTGCTGAGTTTTACGAATTTGCAAAAAAAGTTGTCTCTGAAATAAACAGTTCTTTAATGAAACAGCAATAACCATCTGGAGGACACCTGTACTTTCAACCCTTGACTTAGCTGACAGATGAACGCTGACTGCTTTCTGTAGCTGAGACGGCGGAGCAGTGAAGGGAAAGGTGTTTGATAGCTTGACGGCTTGTCTGTTTAATTCTGGATGAGTTAAAAAAACTAATGCGAGAGACATTTATTAATGTTCTGCCCAAAGAAAAGATTTAATAGAAGATGCTGTAATAGAAGCAATAGAGGACATTGGATTGGGCGTGGCAATGCAAGAGGGCCGGACAGGTGAATATATAGAAAACAAAGAATTTTTAAAAAAGTTAGACAGAAAGATCAAAGCTGCTAAATGAAATTCCGAGTTGAAAAATCATTCAGCAGGGATATTAATGACGTTAAGGATAAAAAAGTTCTACAGAAATTGAAAGAATATATTTTCAAAATAGAAAATGCTGATGATATACGAGCAATTTCCAAGATAAAGAAAATAGAAGGCTTTGATGTTTTTTACCGCATAAGAATTGGTGATTATGCGACTGGGCGTAGAACTTTCTCCCAATAATGAAATAATTCTTACAAGATTTTTACATAGAAAAGACATCTATCGATATTTTCCAAAAAATAATTTTTTTGCAGGGAGACAGTCCCTGCCTATCCCATATCCCTTAATCCTTACCCCCTACTACCTATCCCCCTGTTCTCTGTCTTATTGACCTATCTCCCTGCAAGTAATACAATATCCCCTGTAGAATTTCAGGGACGGGTTTGCGGCGAGTTATGTTTTTCATAGCCCCTCTCCCTTATCCCATAATCCCTACCTCATATCTCTGCTTTTTGTAGCTGAGGCGGCGGAGCAGTGCCGGGAAAAGTCTGCGGGCTTAATAAGCAAAACAATTATTGACTTTTATGAGTATATACCTTTAATATTATCTCATTAATTTAAGATAATTATATAAATCAAATTAAATTAAATGGATAAGGAACTTTTATTCCCAAGAAAAACAGTCCAAAAGATTACAGGATATCTTGATACTCCTGAGATCATCCTTCTTATCGGCGCACGGCAGGTAGGAAAGACCAGTATTCTTTATCTGCTGATGGATGAACTCAGAAGAAAAAAGGTTTTGGATAGTCATATTCATTATTTTGATCTGGAAGACTTAGATACACTTCAAACCTTTAACCGGGGGGCAAAAGAATTCATTGCATATCTTAGCGCCCGTGGATCAGATACAAAAAGTAAAAATTATATATTTGTTGATGAGATCCAGTATATGGATAATCCTACGAACTTTCTCAAGATAATCGCAGACCATTACCATAACTTCAAACTCATTGTTTCAGGCTCCTCAACTCTTGAAATAAAACGGAAATTCAAAGACTCCCTTGCCGGAAGAAAGATCGTTTTTGAAGTATACCCACTGGATTTTTATGAATATCTTATTTTTAAAAAAGAGGATGCATTGTGCAGGGCCCTTTTAAAAAGCGACGTAAGACATATGGATCTTAAGACAGATATAAAAAATATTCCTGCAAGATTGTTATCAAAGGAATTTGCAGGGCATTTCAATGAATACCTGATATTTGGCGGTTATCCGCGAGTCGCACTTGAGCCCGTTCATGATAAAAAGTTGTCTTATCTGATTGAGATATACAACTCCTATGTGAAAAAGGACATCAAAGACCTCATGAGGATAGATAATATCACAGCATTTAATAATCTCTTGAAAGCCCTTGCCCTTCAGGTCGGCAGCCTTGTAAATATTACCGAGCTTTGCAATACCGTAAAGATCGCGCGTGAGACAATTGAAAGATATCTGTTTATCCTTGAAAATACATTTATCATAAAAACTGTATCACCTTTTTCCAATAATCCAAGAAAAGAGATAAGCAGGATGTCAAAGATATACTTTACCGATACGGGCTTGAGAAATATAATTATCAAGAACATGGACGCGCCTCACGAGAGGGTTGATGCAGGAGCGTTGATTGAAAACTGTGTTCTGAGCCAATTTCTTAAAAACCTTTTGCCGTTACAAGAGATACATTTCTGGAGAACACTTGCAAAAAATGAAGTCGATTTTGTGCTTATGGAAGGGAATTTCTCAACTCCTGTGGAGGTTAAATATACTTCCTTTAAATTACCAAAAGTGCCCCTGGGAATAAGGTATTTTCAGAGAGATTATAAAACGGACAAAAGCTTTGTACTGACAAAAGACTATTTCGGCAAGGCGGATAACAGCATATTTTTGCCTTGTTGGTTAGGGTAACTTATTGCTTTTGGTTTTGGCTGAAAGCTGACCGCTTTCTGTAACCGAGACGGCGGAGCAGTGCCAAATGAAGCTTGCAAGCCAGCCAGCTTACCGGCTGACCAGCCAACTTGATATATTAGATGTGAGTCCGTCATTCCCGTGAAAACGGGAATCCAGTTTTTCACAAACCATCACCTATTACTTATGACCCTTGTTTTTACTTAACCCTTAATCCTTATCCCATAATCCGTAATGTCAATAGTCAAGTCTGACCCCGCAGCCACAAACTGTAAGATTTGACAGATTGAATCTTAAATTTACGATTTTGAATCCTAACTTATTGTTTACTCCTGATTTATTGACTCATGTATAAATAATGTCTGCTATTCTTCATTCGCAGGTCTTAATCGGGAATACAGTTTCTTTTTTCATAACCTATGACCTATGACCTATTACCTTTTTTACATAACCCTTTGTTTCTATAACCCATATCCCAATATTGTAATGCGATATGCTCAATGACTTTCAATTAATCTTGAAAGAGCGAGAAAATAAGACTTTTATGCTATATTATAGGTAATATTTGAGGTTAATAGTATGATCCCATTTGAAAGAATTGAGCTTGATCCAAAAGTATGCAACGGGAAGCCTGTAATAAAAGGGACGAGAATTCCTGTTACTGTGATACTTGAGCACATAGCTGAGGGGGAGTCATGGGAGAAAATACTTGCGAATTATCCGGAGATAACAAGGGAAGACATTCATGCAGCCCTGCTGTACGCAAGCGCAGCATTAGACCACACAGAGCTTAAAGCCATAAATGCCTGAACGTTACAAACTTTATCTGGATCAGATGTTTGGCATGGAAATAGCTCAAGCATTACGAGACGAGGGGCATGATATTTTACGCGCATCAGAGATCGGTCAAGCACGGGCGGATGACCGGCAAATTCTACAAAAGGCAATTTCAGAAGCAGTAAACGTAATGGAACTTTATATGCGGGGATTACTTCAGATATTGTTAAAAGGGTTTACGAACATAAGAATGGAAATGTCAATAGTCAAGTCTGACCCCGAACGATTCAGCGATTTGGATTTGTTATAATTTTGTATAAGCTGGACTTCAGCAAGTTGAGGTTGCAGATTGAGCAAGCTACGGCTTGTTGACGCTAAAATAGTTGAAAGGAGATTAGTGATGGTCAATCAGAAAATCATTTCAAATATTTTGAAGCCTCTCGTAATATCAGGAGTTTATAAGGATGAAACGGTAGCTTTGAAAGATATTGTTGCAGATTATATGCAACGGAGAATAGAAACATACGTATCTGTCATAAAAAAAATGGAGTCTAAATACGGCAAAGATTTTGTTGCTGTAAGTAAAAAGATCAGGAAAAAGGCAACAATAGAAGTTGAAGACGACTGGATGGAATGGAAGGCTGCAATAGTAATGAGTCAGTCATGGGATCAAGCATTAAAGAAACTCCTCAATAATGCTGCATAAATTTGATATATATAAAATAATTGCAGCCCTCAGGAAAATTTCTATAGTATCAAATGTTGAGATATTACTTATTGATGAAATCGAACATCGTGGATTCTATAAATTACGGTGTACGCTTATTCCTTCCAAATTCAAACTTGACATAAAATATATCAGCACAGAAAAAGATATCTTGTATTCATACCAGCTATATACAGACAAAGCGGTTGCGAGATGGGATAACGAACCTCATTATCCCGGTTTTAATAACTATCCACATCATTTTCATTATAAAGAAAATATTGAAGCATCCGTACTTTCCGGGAATCCGATACATGATGTTAATAAAATATGTTCATTCGTTAAAGGGATAATAGGGAACATTTGAAACTTGTAAGCGGGGCAGCTACCAAGGTTGTCATAAGTAAAGCCACATAGTTTGTCATTCCCGCAGGTCTTAAGCGGGAACCCAGTTTTTTTACAAACCATCATCTATGACCTGTAACCTTTTTTCCCATAACCCTTAATCCTTATCCCATAATCCGTAATGTCAATAGTCAAGTCTGACCCCGAACGATGGGGAAATTAAAATCATCAATCCCTTTCAGTGCTATAATTCAATAGAAGCATTAAACTCAATTGTGTTATATTACCGATATATTCAATAAATAGAGGAGGTAAATATGCCAAGACTTAAGGAGATTGATATAAATTATGAGCAGGTCAGGGACCTGTTTTCACAACTTGATTTTGAAAAGAAAATGGCATTGATAAAGGAAGTAATTAAGGATAAGAGATATAGAGAAATTTTCTACGCATATACAGAAGAACTGGCAACAAAATATAAGATTCCAGCGATGAGTGAAAAAGAACTTGATGCTTATCTGCATGGAAACAATTAAGGGACCATATATTGGCTATAAGGATTGTAATTGATACCAATATATATATTTCTGCTATTTTCTGGAATGGCAGACCCAGGGAAGTAATAGACCTTGGACGTGACGGAAAGATTCTAATTTTCACTTCAGTAGACATAGAAATTGAGATAGCCGATAAATTAAGAACTAAATTCAAGCTCCCCGAGGAGGATGTCAGCCGGATACTTCTGGACTTTTCTGGATTTACGTTGCCGCTTAGACCCAACAGGAAAGTAACCGCAGTACAAGATGACCCTGATGATAATAAATTTATAGAGTGTGCTATCGAAAGCAGGGCGGATTATATTGTGTCAGGCGATGCACATCTGTTAAATCTAAAAGAATTTGAAGGAATTAAAATTCTCAAGGCATCAGAGTTTTTAGAAAGATTTTATAACCAGAAACAAAGAAAATAATGTATCTTTGTAATAACAAGAAACAAAAGAATCAAAATAACAATAAAATAAGTAATAGAAATAAATAGAGTTGCTTCACCATTCAGAAAGTTCAAATCTTGCATAATCCACTGTCCTTGCACAATCTTTTTAACGACCTTATTTAATGAAGAAAAAAAAGAAAAATATCTGTGTTTATCTGTGTCAATCTGTGGCAACATGTTTTTTTAAGATAAAAAACGTGCTGACCGAGTGTGGAATGAATTTCAGCAGGGGAATATACATTGGTCCAAGGTGTGGGCGATGGTGGTTATGGGCAATATTATTCGCAGACAAGATAATAAAAACAATTGCAGGTTGGCTCGCTGAAGGACATAACAAATGCGCAAATCCAAGTCATACCCCAAAATTTAAAATTCATTTATAAAAACAATGTCTCTGGCCAAGAAAGCAATATCAGGCGCTTTATGGACATCCGGGATCAGCTATATAGGTTTTGCCGTAACTTTTTGCATACAACTTATACTTGTTCGTCTGCTTGTTCCAGAGGATTTCGGACTTTTTGTACTTGGGTTGTCGATAGCTGAGATCCTTTTCTTTTTTTTCAGTTTCAGTTTCTCCATGGCTGTCATACAGATACAGGAGGCTGATGACTTATTTGATACAGCCTATTATCTTGCGCTCTTTTCAGGGAGCGTTATTGTATTAATCGGTGGACTCGTGAGTCTGGGGCTTTCATCTTATTATCCGGAGCGGGCAATTATAATTCTTGCAATACTATGCGCTATCTCACCCATCCAGGGCTGTGCGTTAATATATGCCGCCTCCATGGAAAAAGAAATGCAGTTTAAGAAAACAGCACTTGCCGGCAGTATTGCCTCCAATGTGTCGGCTGTTGGAACAGTCATTCTGGCATATGCCGGGTTCGGGGTCTGGAGTCTTGCAGGAAAAGAGATAATAAAAGTTGTTCTTTTGTTCCTCTCAACCAGATTGATGTCACGTTACAGGTTCAAGAGGAAATTTAACAGAGATACGGCAAAGAAGCTTATGTCCTTTGGTTTTAAGATGTTTTTTTCGAGAGGACTTGAAGTACTCTATTACAGGGCGCCCCAATTCTTTATAGGAACATTTGCCGGAACATCCATGCTGGGTCTCTTTAGCCAGACATATTACATTGCGAGTGTACCCAATGTTGTACTGCAGCCTGCAACTTCCAATGTAGCATTTTCCACATACTCAAAGCTGCAGAATGATAAAGATAAGATGAGCGAGGCATTCTATATTACAAACTACTTTTTTATCAGACTATTATTGCCGCTAATGCTGATTTTTTTTCTTTATCCGAAAGATGTTATAGCGGTTCTCTATGGAGATAAATGGATAGATGCTTCACCAATGCTCGGCTATCTCGCTGTATATGCGGCATTTGTCCCGCTCTTTTTTAATGCAAAAACTTTCGCCTATGGGTTAGGGAGATTAATAGAAGTCAGCAAGGCATATTTATTAAAAATAATATTGCTTGCAATCGGCATGACAATAGCTCTGTCTGTAAATAAAGTATATTTAGGGGCCTTGTCTTACTCAGTCAGTATCATTATCGGTTTGTTTGCGGTTTTCTATTTCTTAAAAAAAGATAACATGGACCTCTATGTAAAAAAACTTTTCCTTGTCCCCGTTACATTCTCCGCAGCTATTGCATTTATCTGGCCACTGGTCCTGAATATTATTCATATGCCATTTCCTGAAAAAATGTAATGCGATTTGTTTATTTGCTGACTCTTTATATGGTGTTTGTAACAGCGCTGTTTCTTTGTGAACCTAAAATGGTTATGAATAATTTTAAATATTTGCAGAAGAAACTGATTCTGGAAAAGTAGTTGTTGAAGCTAAAAATAGCTAACTATCCTGTTAGCTTGTCAGCTTGAAAAAAATGCTCTACAAAGACCTTATGCTATAGCATAAAAACAGATGAACTCGTTTTCAGATATATAAACTCACAAAGAGTTTTCCTAAGGATGAAATGTACGGTTTTACTTCCCAGCTAAGAAGGGTTGCGGTATCAAGAGGTGGTGTAAATTAAAAATATGCGGATAGAATATGAAGTTTATTTCAACAAGGGGATATCCATTCTAATCCATAGGGGTTGCATGCGATATACGTGTACATGTAAATTAAAGGGCGGAGCCATAACATTTCCATGATGTACTGTGTTATTCATGAGGCTGCGAAACTTACTCTAAGTCTTTGCACAAAGCCTCTTTTAAGCCAATATGATAATTATGCAGGTTGTTAAGGGTTTAATACTAAGAAGTTGATTATTTTATCTCACAGGGGTTTCTGGAAGGCCGAGCATGAAAAAAATAGCCTTGCAGCTTTTGAGAGGTCTTTGTTATCCGGTTTTGGTACAGAAACAGACCTGAGAGATTACAAGAATGAACTTGTTGTTTCGCATGATATCGCAGACGAAAGTTCCGCAAGGTTAAGCAGTTTTATTGAGATGTACAGGAATGTGAATAACAACCTTCCTCTTGCATTAAACATAAAGGCAGATGGTTTGCAGGTAAAGTTGAAACAACTTCTTAAAAAATACGATGTAGAGAACTATTTTGTATTTGACATGTCAGTGCCTGATACACTTATTTATCTGAAATATGATTACAATGTGTTTACAAGACAAAGCGAATATGAGAGAGAGCCTGTTCTTTATAAAGAGTGTTGTGGTGTATGGCTTGACGAATTCAATATTCACTGGGTAACCAGGGATGTCATAGGGCAGCATGTTGATAGCGGTAAGAAGGTTTGTATTGTATCACCGGAGTTGCACAAACGGGAATACAGGAGAGAATGGGAAGACTATAGAAAAATTGAAAGAAGATTGGGTATTAATGATATAATGTTGTGTACTGATCACCCTGAAGAAGCAAGAGAGTTTTTTGATGGATAAAATAAAAGCCATAATTTTCGACATGGACGGTGTCCTGATAGATGCCAAAGAATGGCATTATGAAGCTCTAAACAAGGCATTATCTCAGTTTGGCATGGAAATCAGCAGGTACGATCATCTTGTCACCTATGACGGCCTGCCAACAACTAAAAAATTAGAAATGCTGAGCATGGAAAGAGGACTGCCGAGAGGATTGCATAAGTTTATCAATGAGATTAAACAACAGTACACTCTGGAAATAACGCATGCTAGGTGTAAACCGATATTCAATCATGAGTATTCCCTTTCAAAACTAAAAAATGAAGGTTATGAGTTAGCAGTGTGCTCCAATTCTGTAAGAAACTCCATGGAAGTTATGCTGGGGAAAGCCCAGCTTAAAAAATATCTATCCTTCTTTATATCGAATGAAGAAGTGGTTAATCCCAAGCCGGACCCGGAAATTTATTTTAGTGCGATAAACCGCCTTGGCCTTAAACCTGAAGAGTGTCTGGTAGTTGAAGATAATGAAAAAGGCATAAAAGCGGCAATAGCAAGCGGTGCTCATTTATTTAAAGTTGACAGTATCGACGATGTTACATACCAGAATATTAAGAACAGAATAAATAATATAGAGGATGGAAATGATTAATATTCTTATGCTTATGGCTGGGAAGTCGTCTTTTTTCCCTGCTGATGAATATCAGTTCAGCAAGCCTCTTATTGAAATAAACGGCAAATCAATGATTGGCCTGGCAATAAAGAATTTAAATAACATCAAAGAAGAAAAAAAGTTTGTTTATGTTGTTCAGACGTCTGACTGCGATAAATATCACATTGATGCAGTATTGAGTTTATTGACTGAATCTGATGAGAAAATAGTAAAAATAAACGGAGAAACCAAGGGGGCGGCATGCAGTGCTCTTATGGCAATAGAGCATATCAACAATGACGAAAAACTGATTATCTCAAATTATGATCAGATAATTGAAGAGGACTTAAATACAGTTCTTGAGCATTTTGAAAAAAGAGACGTAGATGCAGGCGTTGTCTGCATTGAAACAGTTCATCCACGATGGTCATATGTGTCTATTGATGGAGCAGGTAAAATAATCGCAGCAGTAGAAAAAAGACCTATAAGCAAGAATGCTATTGCAGGTTTTTATTATTTTAAAAAGGGTAGCGACTTTGTGAAGGCCGCGATGGAGTCAATTAAGAAAGAGGCCAGTGTAGAAGGTAAATATTATATAGCCCCTACGTTAAATGAAATGATCCTGGAAAATAAAAATCTGGAAATGTATAAAATAAATAACGACAAATATCATACCTTTTACTCACCTCAGAAAATCCATGAATACGAGAAGGAAAGAGGTCGGGACTGAAGGTGCTTGGATAATGTCCATGTCGTGTGCCATATTACTTTTTAGTACAGCCTGTATTGTGTGGGTGATTAAATGAAAAATCTATATCTGTATGATGTGAGTTAGAATGGAAACAGCAAAACTCAGCGATATGATCGGCGGTTGGTTTGTAGGGAATTTTGAGCCATCGCTGAGTAAGACTAATGATGTAGAAGTTGCAGTTAAGACATACAAAGCAGGAGATAGTGAGCCGGAGCATTATCACAAGTTAGCAAAAGAAATAACCGTCATTGTAAGTGGGACAGTTAGAATGAATAATACAAAATTTGAAGAGGGCGATATAATTGTTATAGAGCCGAACAAATCAACAGATTTTCACGCCCTTACCGACACCGTCACGACTGTGGTAAAAATTCCGGGCGCGAATAATGACAAGTATTTAGGGAGAGCAGATGATTAACATTGTCATCCCCATAGCCGGGGCTGGAAGCCGCTTTGTAAAGGCGGGCTATAAAAAGCCCAAACCCTTTATCGATGTCTTAGGCAAACCTATGATAGTAAGGGTACTTGAGAACCTAGAATACAGTAGTGCAAGATACATACTTATCGCGAGAAAAGAGCACATTGAGCAGGAAGCAGAAACGGTTGAACAAATAATAAAGAATTATAATGCTGTTTTCATTCCTATAAGTAAGCTTACTGAGGGTGCGGCTAACACGGTGCTTTATGCCAGAAAATATATTAACAATGATGACCCGCTTGTTGTGGCTAATTCAGACCAGATTATAGACGCCCGCTTTTCCGACTTTGTTGATGATTGCGTTAACAGGGGTCTTGACGGCTCAATTATGACATTTATTGATCCGTATAAGGACACCAAGTGGTCTTTTGCAAGCATAGACGGTAATGATCTTGTAAGCGAGGTAAGGGAAAAGGTTGCGATCTCTAAATATGCTACAGTTGGAATATACCTTTTTTCTAAAGGTGAAGACTATGTAAACGCGGCCGTTGATATGATAATAGAGAATGACAGGATTAATAACGAGTTTTATGTTTGCCCCGTTTATAATTATGCTCTAAGAGAAAATAAGAAAATAGGTATTTACAATATCCTGTTTGATCAAATGCACGGTACGGGAACCCCGGAAGATCTTGATAAATATTTGGATATAATTAAGTAGACGCACCCGGCTGAATGTTTGTTTCGGCACACCATTTAATATTTCATTTCTCAGTGCAATCAGCACATGACAAATTATATTTCACAACCAGCAATTAAAAACCGCTTTTCCCGTGCGTTAAAAGCATATGGGGTTTCTGTCGGCAATGACGGGATGAATATGCTGGTTATTTTCATAATTACCCCTGTCATTCTATCTCTTATCTCTTCTAACAGCTATGGGTTTTGGATGACGATATTGCAGATGGTAGGGTTGCTCGGCATTATGGACATGGGCGTGACAATTGCTATCACCAGAAAAATAGCCGATCCTGAAATTGCGGGTGACGAGAACCGTTTGAGCCGGCTGATCTCGTCGGGGGTATTAATACAACTTGGTCTTGCCTCCTTAATTTTAATTGCCGGATTTGTTTTTGCCGACAATATGCTCGCTTTGTTCGATATTGACACTAAACAGGAACCAACAGGGAAAATTGCCTATATAGTTATGATTGTATGGTTTACATTGAGTTTACCGCTCGGTGTGATTGATGCGATGCTGAACGGCAGGCAGGAAATGACGCTTGTGAATCTCGTTACCGGAATCAGCAGGGTAGCAGGAACTGTTTTAATTGTGCCTCTGCTTTATACCGGCCTGGATTTAATGGCATTCCCTGTATCATTAATAGTGCCGGGGGTTACCGGTGCATTAGTTTTATTTTATTATTTGAAAAGACTTGTACCTCACTTTAAACTTGGCATTTCAAATGTTTCATGGGATGAAATTAAAAGGCTCAGCTCTTTTTCTGCCTTGTGGTGGATGTCGAAGCTTGGGTATCTGGTCCTTTACAGTTCTGATAACATTATCCTTGCATCTACTGTCGGTGTGGATTTGGTTACAGTCTATTATTTGAATAACCGACTGCCTTTTATGCTGGGAATGCTGAGTTCAAAAATAGCTAATGCCGCAATGCCGGGCATATCGGAGTTGTACGCTACTAAAAACTATGACGGCCTTCAGAGGGCAGCCTCATCACTGCTTTTCTTTAGTACGCGCATAGCGATTTTTTTTATGGCTATAACTATGTGCCTGAATTCAAGGCTTATTCCGATATGGGTTGGCGCTGAGTACTACAACGGCATAGGTTTGACCATTTTGCTTTCATTAATCTGCCTGAGCAATACAATGATCGGCGGGATTGGCAGTCTGGTAATTTCTTCAGGGAAAATAAAAGCTTTTGGATGGATTTTTTTTACAGAGGGTATTTTGAAAGTCGCCCTGTCGCTACTGCTGATTCCGTATTTTGGCATTGTTGGTCTGGCGCTTGGGCATATTATTGCGGTAGGGGTATTCAGTCTGCTCTTCTTCCCGGTTCAAATCAGCAAACTGGTTAATATGAATTTCAAGGAATTGTTTGCTACCAGCATGCTGAAACCTATTTTATATTCTATCCCTTGTTTAATTATGCTCATATTGTTATTAATGATTGTCCCCGTTTCATGGGGATGGCCCGGTATATTTCTAATTGGCACCGGAGGCTTGCTGGTGAACATAGGGATTTTTGATTTTATGAAACTCAAAAATTCTACGGGGCAAAACTGGCTCTATAGGCTTAAGCTGATAATAACCCCGTGAAAGCTGTATTGCCCTAAAAATATGTATGCCTGTATCATTAATAGCCTGATTTAATTATGCTGACACTTATAACAAACGGACACCCGCTGCATGAGATAGGCGTGAAATCATTAGCAGGATATGTGCAGTTTCACGGCATACCTGTTCAGGTTATATACATGAGTTATTGCAGGATACTGCACAGACGACTCAGACAACAGATTCTGGAAATAGCAGGAAATTCTAAACTCATAGGCTTATCGTTGATGACTAAAGATGTAGGTTTATTTAAGCCCCTGATTAATGACATTCGTCAGGAATTTCAAATTCCCGTTGTCCTTGGTGGTATTCACCCAACTGCAATGCCCGGGGAATCTCTGGAATTTTCAGATTATGTATGCGTTGGAGAAGGGGAAGAACCTATCCGGCAGTTATACTCGGCTGTCACCGGTAACTTGTCTATTAATGCGATTCCAAATATTTGCTATAGAAACCCTGGCGGGGACGTTATCGTCAACCCGGTTACTTACTTTACAGACAATCTTGACGACCTGCCCTATCCTGACTACAAATTTGAAAGCAGCTACTATTATAATCAGGTTAAAATTGAATCAATAACGCCGGAAATTCGCAAAAATTGTTTTGACAGTTTTTATTTTTACAGTCAGAGGGGATGCAAGCTTGCGTGCGCATACTGTTCAAATTCAATTTACTCAAGGATTGCCAGGAACACCGGCAAGAAGTGGTACAGGCTCGCATCAACCGGACGGGTTGTCGATGAGTTGGGGCAGCACTTAAAGGATTTTCCTCAGATAAAATCGGTCACCTTTAACGATGATGATTTTCTTGCCAGGAGCATAGATGAGATCAATGAAATAACATCTGTTATGAAGCGCGAATTTAAACTCCCTTTTTCAATTAACGGGATACCGGCTTATGTCACGGATGAGAAGATAAAACTGCTGGTAGAGAATGGCCTGAAAGTTATAGCTTTTGGTGTTCAAAGCGGATCGCCCAGGATCCTCAAGAATTATTATCGAAGGCCTGTGACCAGGGAGAGTGTATTAAAGGCTGCGAATATTGTTGCCAGGTATCATGACACAGGATTGAACGCCGACTACGGCTTTATCCTGGATAATCCCTATGAAAATGAAGATGAGTGGCTTGAAACCCTTGACCTGATCCGGGCTCTTCCCAAACCGCGCACAATAAGTTTGTACTCATTAGAGTTTTTCCCAGGAACGGTGCTTACCAACAGGGCAGTGAATGATATGATTGTTGATAATCAACAATTTGTAAATTATAAAAAGGACTACCGGTCTGATATTCAGTACAACCTCAAGAATACAATTATCTTTATTTACAGCTATTTTCATATCCCCTGGTGGCTGGACTCACTGCTGCTTTCAAATTTTATAATCGGGTCTCGTTTGGGAGCCCCTGCAAGATTTCTGATTGCTTACCCGCTGGGATATTTGATAAGAATGAGCCGACGCGTTGCTGTTGCCAACAGGGAAGTGTTTGTTGTAACCAAAATTCTTAAAAAAATCTGGTTTATTAAAACGGCCAAACACTACATAAAACAAAGATTGCAAAAAACGGGTGGAGTGCCTGCTGGTAGATCGGCTTAGTTTCCCCGAATAACTTCATAGCCCGAGCCTGCTGGATTACTTATTAAAAATGCATAAGATAATGTCTAACACTATAAAGCGCATAATGGCAATGATATGCAAACTGATATCAATTGCTAATAAGAAACTCAGACTAACAGACAAAACCCATTTTATGCAGCAAATTATTGAGCATTTTGAAAAAGACAACAATTCATTTTTCACCTATCATGTAAGGCCGATGGAATCGATATTTATCGATGCAGTCTGTGAGCCGAGTGAAGCGACAAAGAAGCTTGCTATTGTGCTCCAAGGGCCGCTTTTAACGGAAAATAATTTCACATACGAAACAATTATGATATATCAAAAACTCTTCTGTGGAGCGTCTTTGGTATTGTCGACGTGGGAAGATGAACCTCTGACTGTCATCAGACAGTTTGAAGATATGGGCATCCCTGTAGTTCTTAACCGAAAGCCAGCCTATGCAGGGGTGAGTAATATTAACATGCAAATCACCTCTTCGCGAAGCGGCATCCTACGGGCAAAAGAATTGAATGCGGAGTACGTCCTCAAGACTCGCACTGACCAGCGGATGTATGCCCCTAATCTTACTGACTTCTTCTACAATTTAACCGAGACCTTTCCGGTGCATGGTAACTGGCCTAAACAAAGGAAGAGAATTGTAGGGTGCAGTCTGAATACATTCAAGTATCGCATGTATGGGCTTTCGGACATGCTTAGCTATGGGCATATAGATGATATGTTGTTGTATTGGGACATTGGGCTTGATAGCCGTGTTTTTAATGAATTGGAACAGCATCAAGCGTGCACCTCGCTTAGGAACTTTGCACTGTGGCGTGTTTGCGAAGTTTACTTGACAACAGAGTTCTTAATGAAAGTGGGCCACAAACTTGAGTGGACTCTTAAAGACAGCTGGGGGGCTTTCGCGGATCATTTCTACATTGTTGATAAGGAACAACTGGATCTGTTCTGGCCCAAATATAACCGGCTGGAATACAGGTGGCGTAATTATCCCTGTAAAAGTCAGAATGAAGAAATGACTAACAGAGACTGGGTAAACATATATGCTGGATTAAACCAGATGGAAGTCCCTGAGCATGTACTCAGATCTTAAAAAATGCAGCAATTATTGAATAGCTGTTTATGGGACGGTAATCAATTGTGTTAGAAAATAGCTTTAGAAAGAATATATCTGTATCATGCCCAATATGTGAAAAATCGGACTGCAAAGTGATTTTTCGTGATCATAACCGCAGGGATGGAATTGATTGTTCAGGCACTTATGTCCTGTGCAGAGAGTGTTCCCTGATTTACCTGCAGGACCGTTCACCATGGGAGGAAATTGTAAAGTTTTACTCTTCGTCAAATAAGGGCCATACAACCAATGCAGGGCATATCTCTGCAACCGAACTGCGGCAAAAGATCAAAAAAAATATTCCTGCATGGAAAACACTTCTGCGCAAAGTTCGTTTTCGGCCTCATTCATGGCCTCTGGATCCTGTTCAGCAGGGTAGCAAGCGTTTGCTGGATCTGGGGTGCGGTAATGGATCAAAGCTTTTTGAATTTATCGAGAGAGGCTATGATGTATGGGGCGTGGATGTGAGCATCGATACCATTCGTGTATGTCAGGAAGTATTGTCTCATGGGCATTTTATTCAGGGAGAACTGCATGAAACAGGCCTCCCTGACTCCAATTTTGACTATATCCGAATCGATAACACCTTGGAGCATGTACCAAACCTTAAAGAAGTCATGGCGGAAAGCCACAGACTATTAAAAGAAAGGGGGCAGATTCTGATTTACGTGCCTAATGGAAGAAGCTTTAGTATGCGCTTTATGAAAGGTGATTCTATTTCTTCATGGATTCCGTTTCATCTGCAGTTGTTTACAAAAAGATCTTTGTCACGGCTTCTCACCGAGGCAGGGTTCAAGAACATTAAAATTAATGGTTACAATCCTTCTTCATGGCTTCCTATGAGTTTTATGCAATTCAAGAATAGACATAATCCATCATTCCAACTTACTTGCCCGGGATGGCTTACTCTGGTTTGTTACCCTATCGGTTGGTTGGCGAATCAAGTTGGACTAAGTGAAGAGCTTGTAGGTGTGGGGGAGAAATAATGAGTGCGAGGAGCAAAAGTTGATTAAAAATAGTTGCTGGATGGTGTTATTTGGTGGTATTATTATCAGCTTTATATTGTTGCTGACAATCCCTGAAGATGATATAGTTCTTAGATCAGTTCCCATTACTTTTATTGCTGTAGTCTCAATAGGTTACTATCTATATAAACGCTATTACAAAAAGATCTCCATTCAATCAGATTTGCTGATCTCAGTTAATACACTGTTTCAATTTCTAATTCCTGTATTGTATTTAGCTTTCTATTATAATGCGAATCCGGAATTTGATGAATTTGCTCATTACAGATTGGGGTATGCAATTACCTCGTTTGCGGCGCTTATCGGGCAGGCAATGTTTTTTCTGGGCTATGAAAGCATAAAACCTTCAATCTGCTTCCCCCGCATACAAATAACAGTGCGATCATACAGCAACCTTTTTTTTGTGTTACTGCCTTTACTATCTCTAATATGGATTGGACGTTCTGTTTTGATCGCAACTGGCAGTTATTATCAGATTTACAGAACTGATTACCAATCTACCAGCCCCTTTTTTTCTGTTTTTTCACAACTCAGTGACTATGGACTGATAGTACTCGGGGCATTATTTCTGATTGCTTTTTCTGAAAAACGAAAAAGACAAAGAAAAGTCAAATTTACAATTGCCATAGCCGCGTTCATGCTTGAAATGCTATGGTTTGTTCCCGCTGGATCAAGAGAACCCATATTATATACTATCTTTGCTGTAATGTTTGCTTATATAGTCATAAAAAGAACGATTCCCGTGAAAACAATTGTAGTTCTTGCCATTATATCCATTCCGCTTCTGGCTGTTTTTGGTAGCTACAGGTATGTTGCGTCATCCTATAATGAAGTATCAGAAATAAACTTTAATGTTACATTGCCTGCGCTTCTTGAGGCAAAGGAAAGATTGAATATTCAAAATGTTGATATGTTCGCAACAGTCGTAGACCGGATATATGATGGTAAAAGTTTAGGGTATTTACTAACGCATTATTCGAATGATTATGACTATGAATTAGGATATACTTATAGAAATATTCCGTTTATTGTTATTCCAAGATTTATTTACCCGGACAAGCCGGTTTTCACAACTTCCCTTAACGAATGGTATATACTCGTTGGGGGGTCTATGCCGGTAACTTTCTGGGGTGAGTCTTATGTTAACTTCTCATGGGCCGGAATTATAATAATGGCATATTTACTGGGCGTTTTGCTAAAGGGGTTTGACTATTTATTTATCCAGAGAGCACATAAGCCATACTGGATGTATATTTATCTTTTTAGTTCTATTCATATCATGAGGCTCCCCATGGAGGCGGCTGTGATATGGCTGGGCTTTCTTCTTAAGGCAATTTTACTAGCAGTTATATTAACTGCATTACATGCGGACCTAACTAATATTATAAAAAAATCATATAGGAAAGCAGTGTTAACTGGTTAATATTCTGAAACAGTGAAAGACCTACTTAAAAAATCAAGCGTACTGAACACCTTAAATTCAGTCTTCAAGGCATGCTGCCAGGAACGCAGTGCTAAAAGAAGTAACGAATATTATTTTAAACATACCAGCGAAGTTCCGGGTATCAAAAGCAACTCAGATATTACATCAGCGCTTAAAAAAAGACTCCTTAAAAGGGGTATTAATCCAACTCCAATAAAAATGGGAGAATTGCATATATTTCTGGCTTATCCCATGTATAACTGGGAACAAGTTTTGTCCCTCGCATTAAAGCCGTTTGGGACTGTAACGGAATTTGAGTGGCGATCTCATGGATATGATGAACAGTCGTCGGACTGGCCGCAACGCAGAGATGCCATGAACGCAGAGATGTTGAGTGTGTTTGAGAGAGCTCATGCAATAAAACCTGTTGATGCCGTTGTCGGGTATTTATCCGGATATACTGTCTCGCCTCAAACTGTTCAATCGATAGGTAATGCCGGGGCAATTTTTTTTAATTTTTGCTTTGATGATAAATTAAACTTTCCGGGTAAGAATATAGGTGGACGTTTTACAAGTCCTGCTTCGATTGCATCTGCGGTGGATCTCAATCTCACCAATGCTCTGGAATCTGTTATGAAATACTCCATCCATGGCGGTCTGGCTATGTTCTGGCCGGAGGCTGCACATCCTGATATTCACAAGCCTTATGATGTTCCATTTGAATATGATGTTTCCTTTATAGGAGGGAAATATGGCTGGAGACCGAACTTCATAAAGAGATTGCAAAAGATGGGAATAGATGTAACATGTTTTGGTAATGGATGGGAGAATGGGCCATTGCCTGATGTGGAAATGATCAAGCTCTATTCTCGCAGTCGTATTAACATTGGATTTGCAGGTGTAGGTCATTCCCAAAAATTAATGTGTCTTAAGGGAAGGGATTTTGAGATTACAATGGCTGGCGGCTTGTATCTTACCCAGGACAATCCGGAGCTTTCTCTGGTTTATGACATTGGTAACGAAATAGTGACGTATAAGGATGAAAAGGACTGTGCAGAAAAAATAAAGTGGCTAATTAGTAATCCTGACGAAGCAGATATGATCCGTAAAGCAGGTAGGACCAGGGCGCTGAATAATCATTCCTGGGAAAAGAGATTTCAACAGATCTTTTCGATGACTGGATTGTTGGAAGTATCATAATTGGAGGAATACATATGAATTTTGAATCTGTTCTAAATGCAGGATCTTATCTTTTCAAAACATATATAACTGCAATCCCTCGGATATTTTATCGATCTTCGATTTCTTTAATGATTGACCCCAAAGGTCCTCAACGCTTTCTCCAGCAAGTGCTGAATGCTCAGGACTTAGAAAGTGATGATCCCGTATTGGGCAGTTTTGACATTGATGATCTATTGGGGAGGGGCGAGGTAGATGTAGAGTTTATAGGTCCATATCACAGTCGACGTAGCAGTGATACCAGGTTGCTTCAAGAGCTTGCCTGTTTGGCATATTTAATGAGAGTCTTGCAACCGCACTTAGTTTTTGAAATGGGTACGTTTGTAGGAAGAACTACAAGGCTAATGGCCGTAAATAGTCCACACGATTGCCGTATCCTTACGCTGGATCTGGCGCAAGACCAAGTTGAGCATCAAATTGGTGAGGCATTTCAAAGGGATGAAGGAATTCCTGAAAAGGATAAGATCAAACAGTTATATGGTGATAGTCGTACATTTGACTTCTCTCCATATTATGGTCTATGTGATTTTGTGTGGGTGGATGCTTGTCATGATTATAAATATGTGGTCAGCGATACTTAGCATGCACTGAAGCTTTTACGGCCAGGGGGATGGATTGGATGGCATGATTATAGACACACTGCGTGGTGGTCCGGGGTGACTCGCTGCGTGCGGCAGTTACGCAAGCAATATGCGGGTATCCGGCATCTTAGAGGAACAACAATAGCTGTGATGGAAAAAACAAAAGAAAAAGGTTGAAGGCAAGTTTAATAAAGGCAAGACATTAAGGATAAGCTTTTTCCCCATGTTAGGATTTAAGGATTATAATTTTCTTGCAAGATATGCAAGGAAAGATAATTCCAAGGCTGCAAATCAATTGCTTGCTGCAAGCATAGTAAATGAATTGAATGTCAAATCTATTTTGGACATTGGAGGTGGAACAACTTCATATGCTTGTTCCTTAGAAGATGATGTGACAACTGCAATAGTCGATGTTGCATCGGCAAGTTTAGACAATGTCCATGCGCAAATAAAAATAGCCAGTGCACTGCCAAATATTGCAATTCAGAATGGAGAATATCAGTTCGTTTCTGCACTTGAAGTACTAGAACATCTTGACCCTTCGATTTATGAAGATTCACTTTGGGAAATATCCAGAATTTCCAATCGATATGTATTTATCACATCGCCTTTTCTACAGGATTTATCCCAGGCATTTGTATTATGTGACAAATGCGGCGCAGTTTTTCAATGCGAAGGTCACCTCCGGCGATTTGGTCTGAAAGAAGTAGAAAATTTGCAAAAGTATTTTGGAGGAATAAAGGAGCTTTACTTCATCGGCCCACAGGCCGGACTTTTACCCTTAGTTGAAGCCAGGCAGCAGCTAAAATCTCTTTTGCGAAGGTTTTTACAGATAGCCTTCAAAAAGAAGTACTGCCGCCCCCCTTTTACAAAATGTCCAGTTTGCAATTATGAGATTTTTAACAACTATGATGAATATCTAAAGGCCGATCCTTCGACTGACCTAAATACTGATTGGTGGAAATGGAGAGATAAGAGAGAAGTTTCCTTTCAGTTTGGAGTACTGTTTGAGAAACATATATCTCACATACGATTATAATCAAAATATATAGTGGTGATTTGGTGAATAATTATAATTGATCTATTGTGTGTTAATACTAATATTAAGATGGTATTTAGCGTCAAAAATAAATTGAAATGAATGAATATCGAAAGAGAATTTATGACTGCTATGCTTCACGCATGCAGGAAGCGTCTGCAGTCTTCGATCAGAAGACTGCTTCTATCTGGGGTATAGCATATGACTTATTTTTAAGAGGATGGCTTCCGATCAATAAGGATGCGGCCATACTTGATGTAGGATGTGGTGGGGGCGAACTCCTTTATTTTTTTAAAGCGAGAGGCTATACACATTTACAGGGGGTAGATATTAGTCCTGAACAGGTAAGCATATCTCGTCAGGTAATTAATAACGTGACAGAAGCTAATGTTCTAGATTATTTAGGGAAGCATCCAGGAAAATATGATCTTATCACAGGCCTTGATATTGTAGAACATTTTCATAAAGATGAAGTGTTAAGGTTTTTTGATACCTGCTATGCTGCATTGCGGCCGGGTGGACGGTTAATCTTACAAACTCCAAACGCGGAAAGTCCGTGGGGATTGAAAGTAAGATATGGAGATTTTACCCACGAACAAGCGTTTGATCCAAACTCTTTGCGACAGTTACTTTCTCTATCGGGATTTTCTGACATTATGTCGAGGGAAGCAGGTCCTGTAATACATGGTGTAGTTTCGCTGGGAAGATATGTAATCTGGAGGGTTATCCGGACTGGGTTGACCATATGGAATCTTGCCGAAACAGGAAGCAAAGGGAGCGGCATTTATACAAGAGTATTTTTAATTTCAGGTAAAAAGTGAGTTGTAGCTAAATGCGTATATTGTATGTCGGGCCACTAGTGGGCACTTGTTTATCAAGGATGAATGGTCTTATACGGCTTGGGGCAGAAGTTATACCTATTAACACCGATACCTATATCTTCTCTAAGAACCGCTGGATTCACAGAGTTCATACCCATTTACTGATTGGGCCGGGGATTCATTCTCTCAACAGAGAGATTCAGCAAAAGGCGCTTGAACACAAGCCTGATATAGTGTGGATCGACAAAGGAAATTATATCTGGCCTGACACGCTCAGGAGCATTAAACATAAAACCAACGCTGTCCTGGTTCACCACAACACAGATGATATTAAAAATAATCAACATAAATTCAAATTCTATCTGCAGGCGCTTGACATATATGACGCACATTTCACATCCAATCTTTATAACGTTGACGAAATGCAAAGCATGACAAAAAGCTACGTCGGTTACAATGAGTTGGGCTACGATGATGAGGTCTTTCGTCCAGTTAACAGTCATGAAATAGATCAGCGATTTAAAAGTGATATTTTTTTTATCGGACACTGGGAACCCAATACGGAAATGTATATCAAGGCACTTGTAAAAGCCGGTTTACCGGTAATTGTCCGCGGAGAAGGTTGGATAAAGCCGTTTAAAAAAAGGCAGCTTAAAGATTTTGTCCTGTCCGGCTCCATCTTTAATGAAGAATATGTAAAAGCTCTAAATGGCGGAAAGATTGGTTTGGGGATCTATTCAAAATGGAACAGAAATACAACTGCTGCACGTGTTTTTGAGATTCCTGCCTGTGGCACTATGCTACTTGCACTGAGAACCCGTGTTCTTGAAGGATTATATAAGGACGGGAAAGAAGCTGCTTTTTTTGATCACCCGGCAGAATTGGTACAGAAAGCAAGATACTTTCTTAATAATGATACAGAACGGGATGCTATTGCTCTATCGGGACGAGATCGTTGCATAAAAAATCAATGCTCATGGAAGGACAGGGTTTCTGAAGTGCTGACAGATCTGAAATCTACCGGTATTCTGCGTTGAAAAAAGAAATCAGGAAAATTCTAATCTTCAGAATCGGTCAACTCGGGGATACGATTGTTGCCCTTCCGTCTATGCATGTAATCCGTCAGTATTTTTCTAACTCACATGTCACGTTACTTAGTGACAGGCATCCGGGCAAGGCGTACGTGCTTGCAAATGACTTGATAGATTCTACCAATCTTGTTGATGAGTTTATCTCCTTTGAGGCTAATGTAGAAGGAATTAGTGGACGAAAAATGATAGCATTGCTGCCAGAGTTGAAACGCAGAAACTTTGACTTGCTCGTTTATCTGGCACCACGGTTGCGCAATAAATGGCAGGTCTGGCGGGACCTGAGTTATTTTAGAGTAGCAGGCATTAAAAACTTCATAGGACATCATGGCATAACGCCATTGCCACAGAAGAACGGTAACGAGCCATTGCTTTTGGTAGAGCATGAAGCTGATCACTTGTTGAGCCGTTTGAAAAAAAGTGGACTACCTGTTCCAGATACAGGCGCTGGATGCATCGACCTTCAGCTTTCAGATGAAGAAAAACAAAAAGCTGTGCAGTTTATCGATTCTCATTTATCCTCTGGGAATAAGTCCCTATTAATGGGTTTTGGGCCGGGCAGTAATTGGCCGTCAAAAATCTGGCCTAAAGAGAAATATGCTGAAACTGGTAATCAAATAATCTGCAGATATAATATTCTACCTGTAGTTTTTGGGTCTCCAGAGGATAGACAATTAGGAGACTGGCTTATTAAGAAATGGGGCAAAGGCATTAACGCTGCAGGTGTTCTCAATGTCAGGGAAGCTGCTGCAGTTTTGAAACATTGCAGGTTGTATATTGGGAATGACACTGGGACCATGCATCTGGCAGCTGCTGTCGGAACTCCGTGCGTTGCAGTCTTTTCTTCTCAGGACTGGCCTGGTCGATGGAACCCCTACGGCAAACAACATATTGTGTTGCGTAGTGCTGTTCCATGCGAAGGGTGTAAGGCATACACTTGTCCTAAAGAGAGTATAGATTGTCTGAACGCGATTTCGATTTCAAATGTTTTTAATGCTTGTGAATCTTTACTATGAATGAGCCCACTTTCAGTAGGTTAGACACTTGACAATACATTTTATGATGATAAAAGGGTTTGGCCAATATTTTAAGTTTTAGGACGGTTACGTGGCGTGGTCACGACTGTGGGTCCTGTTCATATTCTGCAATCGGACAAAACGTCACAGGATGACCTTGTAGCTCCCCCCTGAAATGCGTTCCACATAAATTATCTCAAACAAGGATATTAAATGAGAATAGCTATTGTTAATAAAACCGGCGGTGGGATGAGCGGGGGGTATAGAGAGTATTTACGCAATATAATCCCACGAATGGCAAAGCACAACGATGTGGATGCTATACTTTGTGCTGCGCCTGAATCTACTAATATTCAAGATTTGTTCGAACTAATGCCGAATGTCAGGTTTGTAGGTTGTAAACCGTTTCGATTTTTGTTTCGACATCGAGATATTGAGTTGTTGATGGAACTGCGAAGGTTTTCACCAGATGTTATATTTGTGCCGGTTGAACGTACCTTTTGCTTTAAGAATGTACCTGTTGTAAACATGATTCAAAATATGGAGCCATTTGCAGATAATATTAATGGAACTCCTTTTATTGAAAGGATGAAACAACGGATTCAATATATGGATGCAAAGAGAGCTGTAGGAAGGTCTGATAGATTCATCGCTCTTTCAAGATTTGTTTCTGATTTTCTTGTGACGCGTTGGAATATTCCGAGTGAAGAAATTGGCTTAGTTTACCATGGAATAGATGTAAATAAGAATGGAAATGGATGCAAACCTGACATTATTCCAAAAGACTGGCAGGATAAGTTTATATTTACGGCCGGTTCAATTCGACCAGCAAGGGGTCTTGAGGATTTATTGCTGGCTATGAAACACATTGTGTCACAAGAAAATCAAATAAGAGGATTAGTAATCGCAGGCGAAACCAGTTCAAGAATGGTTGCCTATCAGAAAAGGTTAATAGACTGGATTCAGAAGCATAATCTGTCATCCAAGATTTGCTGGACAAACAGTTTAAGCGCTGGTGAAATGGCTTGGTGTTATCAAAATTGCCGTATGTTTGTGATGTCAAGTCGTGTTGAATCCTTTGGAATAATTATAGGTGAGGCAATGGCGCATGGCTGTATATGCATTTCAACGACAAGTCCTCCAATGCCGGAAATTTTTGGTGAAGCGGCAATGTATTATGATGCAGAAGACCCCAAATCACTTTCTGAAGCAGTCAGTTCAGTCCTTTGCCTGGATAATGATAAACGAAGGGAGTTATCTGAAAAAGCAAAAAAACGGGCCGGGGATTTTTCGTGGGACATTTGCGCTGAAAGGACTGTTGAAGAGTTGAAGAAGGCGGTTGCAGGGGGTAGGGGGGTAAGGATTAAGGGGTATGAGATAAGGATTAGGAGATAAGGGATAAAGAATATGGGATAGGGATTATGGGATAAGGGTTAAAAGGCAGGTTGAAAATGCAAGAAAAGGAGGGGACATGCATTGGAAGGATTTGGAAGTTTGGAAAAAGGCACATATGTTAGTTTTAGAAATATACAAGGTTACATCAGCATATCCAAATACAGAACGTTATGGATTAATTGATCAGATAAGAAGGGCTTCTTATTCTGTAACAGCCAATATTGTAGAAGGACAATCAAGAAATACGATAAAGGATTAAGGGATATGGGGTAAGGATTAAAGAGGCAGAACGGTTTGATCAAATCCCTTAGAACCTAATCCATAATCCCTATCCCATACCCCATAATCCTTTAATGATTAAAGGGTTGATTGGTTGGATTGGTTTCAGAGAACAATAGACAGGTTAAATTGGTTTTATCGTTTTAATGGCTCTTATGCAGCGTATTGCATTTTGGTCTTGACTTTTATGCACTTTAATGCAAAATAGTCCTTATGAAACGCGGTATCGAAGATAAGATAAGAGCAGACCTTGCGCAAAAGATGGTCCTTTTGAGCGGCCCCCGCCAGGTGGGTAAGACGACTTTATCCAAAGCACTTTATCCCGGCAGCTCCGAATATTTCAACATGGACAATGTAGAGCATCGCCTCCTTATTCAAAAACAGGCATGGCGTCGTGATTGCGACCTTGTGATATTCGATGAACTTCATAAAGTGCGAAAATGGAAGAACTGGATCAAGGGAATTTATGATACCGAAGGGGTGAGGCCGCGCCTTCTGGTTACCGGATCCTCCCGGCTTGACATCTACCGGAAGGGGGGTGATTCACTGGCGGGCAGGTTTTATTCATACCGCTTACATCCCTTTTCAGTGGCTGAGGTTAAAGAAAAGTATTCGGCTGATGCGGCCCTTGAACATATTATGAGATTGGGAGGATTCCCTGAGCCATTTCTTAAAGGGAGCGGGGAGGAAGCAAAACGCTGGCGTCGCTCTCATGTGGACCGCATCCTGCGCGAAGATTTGCTGGATGTTACGTCGGTCCGGAACCTCAGAAGCATGGAAACGCTGGTGGAATTACTGCGCAATTCAGTCGGGAGCACTATCTCATATGAATCCCTGTCCCGGGACCTTCAGGTTTCTCCTCATACGGTGAAACAGTGGATCGGCATTCTGGAAAGTCTTTATATTCTCTTTGTGGTGACGCCATATCACCGCAACATCGGCAGAAGTCTGATCAAGCAGCCAAAGATCTATTTTTATGATACAGGTTTTGTGAAGGAAGATGAGGGGGCCCGGTTTGAGAATGCTGTTGCATGTGCTTTGCTGAAGCGGCTCCATTTTCTCGAGGATACGGCGGGGGAGAAGTGCGCTCTTCATTATGTGAGGGACAAGGATAAGAGAGAGGTGGATTTCCTGACGGTGCGGGATGGGAAGCCGGAGCAGCTTATTGAGACCAAGCTGGTGGATACCGAGGTTGCCTCTCTGAGGCATTTTTCCGGATATTTCACAAACAAAACAAAAACGTTTCTTCTTGTAAAGAATTTAAAGAGGGAGTTATTTCTTGACGGCGTCTATATCAAAAAGGCCGGCAGTTGGCTGCAGGGACTTGAGGCATAGCATCTGAAAATAGCAGGGGATTTAGGGATTATGAGATAAGGATTAGGGGGTAAGGGGCAAAAAAGGAGGGAATATATTGCTTTTTTCAACTCTCTTTTTTTAAAGTAAGACAGATTATCGTTAACAACAAGATCATTTGGGCTGCAACAGAGCAACTAACTACTTAATATTTCAAGGCAGAATAGCACTATGGGGAAATATGATAAATTATTGGCAAAAATACTTCGTGGGACATCAGATGCAAATATTTCTTTTTCTGAAATTTGTCAGTTATTAAAAAAATATGGTTTTGATGAAAGGATTCGGGGTGACCATCATATCTTTACAAGAAATGGCATCGAAGAAATTTTGAACTTACAGCCAAGAGGTTCAAAGGCAAAACCTTATCAGGTTAAGCAAGTGAGGAATCTTGTGCTAAAATATAAATTAGAATATGAGGAGAAAGGTGAAAAGTAAATACGAGATAATAATTTACTGGAGCGCTGAGGATCAGGCATATATCGCAGAGGTGCCGGAATTGCCGGGCTGTATGGCTGATGGGAAAACATATCAGGAAGCCCTTTCAAACCTTGAGGTTATCATACATGAGTGGATTGAAACAGCAAAGGCATTGAAACGTACAATCCCGCAGCCCAAAGGCCGACTGTTATATGCCTAAGTTAGTCACTTCCGCTGAATTTTTCTTACGCAAATCATCACTTTATTGAGTCAGTTATCAAAACTTAATCCATAATCCTTATCCCATAATCCTTTAATGATTAAAGGGTTGATTGGTTGGATTAGTTAACTAATAAAACAAATACGACTAATCGAACTAATAAAACAGCCTCATTAATTCTTGCCTCCAGTTGTTGTTTAAGTAGTTGTTCTCCAGTATAATAAAAAATATGAAAAATATAGCAATAACAGTGAACGTTTCATTTAAATATCCTATTAGCGAGAAAAAGCTTTCAGCTCTTATTAAAACAGGGACAGTGGAACAAAAATATCTGCCGCACATTTTTGCCTTTTTCACCGATGTCCCGACTCCTGATGTTTTGCATTTTATCAAAAAATTTCATATCCCCCTGCTTCTGCTTAAAAATTACTATACAAATTATGTGAAAGATCTCTATCCAAACAAAGAATTGGAAGATATTTTCACTTATGAATAATAAAGTATCTCCTGTCGATTGGACAACCCTCTTTAAGATCAGCTGTATGATACTTGCCTCAAAGGTCAAGTAATTTCCATAGGCGTTTTTTGACCTGAGAAGTTAAAGAAACGACCTTCTCAGATGCCATAGGATTGATTATCTCGGACCGATCCATATCTAACATCTCCTGCTATTGGGAATCACCGCCCTTCTTTTTGAGGTTCTTTGTCCTGTAGCTCTGGCCGTTAATCTTGATGACCGCACTGTGATGTGCGATTCTGTCTATGATGGCAGAAGACAGGACGCTGTCGGCAAAGATATCCGCCCATTGTTCAAAGCCCTTGTTTGATGTGATTATGACAGATCCCTTCTCGTATCTTTTTGAAATCACATCGAAGAAGTCATCGGCGCTGTGGCCGGGCATTTTTTTGAACCCCAACTCATCCAGAATGAGAAGGTCGGCGGCAAGATAATGCTTCAGTTTCTGATAGAAGCTGTTGTCTGCCTTGGAGAGGTGAAGATTCTGAAGCATTTCACTTACCGAGGTAAAGAGGACTTTATATCCTTTAGTGAGGGCCTTTATACCTATTGCTATGGACAAATGGGTCTTGCCAGTGCCGGGATTACCGACAAAGACGATGTTTTTCTTCTCGGCAATGAACTGACAGGTCGCGCAGTCATTGATTACCCTTTTGTCTATCGAGGGCTGAAAGCCATAATCGAAATCCTCCATAGTCTTGTAATAAGGAAACTTGGCCTTGGCGTAACGTTTCTTGTACCCATTGGCCCTGCGGTTATTTACCTCATCCTCAAGGAGAAGTTCGAGGAACTCCATATAAGAAAGACCCTTGTCATTGGCATAAGCAATGCGTTCTTCCACTGAATTATAGATCCCTGAGAGCATGAAGTCCCTGAGCCTGCTTTTAAGTAGGTTCATGCCGTCACCTCTGTGATGGTTTCAAACTCCACCGGAAGAAGGTACGCGCCGTTTTGACAGATGTTTCTTACGATATGGTACTGCCAGGCCCCATAGGAAAGCGCCCTTTTGCAGGCAAGCTCCACTATAGCTTTGGGATAAATCTTCGTAAGGGACAATATCCCTCTTACCGGCTGATGCCAGTAGGTCTTTGTTTCTTTCAGAATCAGAAAGAACAACTGCTCCGCAAAGACCCCTATCTCGGCCATCTTCGTCTGGTACTTCTCCTGATGTTCCGTCTCGGAGTACCGCTTGTATTTCGGATAATGGCTCTGATCTGTGCTGAATTGCCCTTTCCCTTGAAGTCTTGTATGAAGAGCAACCTGTGTCCCCTTGTAAAAGACCCTTATCAGGGTATCGGCAATCTCTATATCAACCTCTTTGCCGACATATTCAAAGGGCACGGAATAATAGTTGCTTCCGACAAAGATATGGCAATCGTGGTATACCAAACGGGTCCCGGCCTGGCATGTCTTGTACTTTGACGCAGGCAGGGACAGCAGTTTGGCCTTCTCTTCTTTTTCAAAGACTTCCAGAGGGACCTTTTTCGTAGTGCCGTGGAGCCTTTTGTTTGCATCTTCAGTCCACAGCCTCAGTTTCCGGTCACAATCAGTCCCATTTGCGAACTTCCTGCCTTTGAAAAAGTTCCCTTTGACAAACTTTATCCCGGATTCGACCTTCCCTTTGTCATTGGGATGATATATCCTGCAGGGCAGCGGCTTGAATCCATAGTGATCGGCCAACTCTCGGTACATCTTCTGATATACAGGCCCGTAAAAGTTGGCTTCCAGAATCGCCGCCTTGAGATTATCGATCTTGACCACTTCCGGCACTCCCCTAAACGCTTCAAAGGCATTGATATGGCAGTTGATGAACGTCTCGACTTTCTGGTCATAGACCTTCTCGTAGTAATCAAGGCGGCTGTAGCTCAGCCGCATATTGAATATCCATGTCTTCCTGCTTGCGCCGGCGTCATCTTTCGTCCTGCCCACGTATCCGAAATCCACCTGTGCCTCATGCCCGGCAGGGGTATGCACTCTTACAAAAACTTCTTTCCCTTTTATTTTCCGCACATATTTCTTCACCGCCGAGTATTTGCCGGTGAATCCTTCAGCCCCAATCTCCTGGTGGATCCGGACCGCCGTGAGTCCTTCTTCCATGAGCTTTATTACAATCTCCTTATAAGGCTCTACCGTACTGCGCCTCTCTTTCATTTGAGGCCCCATCACCCCACGGTTGATCTCCCGGATTACCTTCTGCACCGTCTTCCAGTCATGCCCGGTTATTCGGGCTATCTCGCTCTTACTCTTCCCAAGCTCCTTCAATGTCTTGATTGTCGTGTACATAGCCGCTCCTACCATCCTTCCTCCTTGAATTCAGATCAAGGAGAAATCGTATCAGTTTTGGTTTACTTTAAATTTTGCGGCCTATGGAATTTTGGGGGCCACGACCTATGGAATTTATTGTGCCATTGATACTTGCCAGGGAGAAGATACCGGATAAATACTGGTCGTTTGGCGGTGGAACGGCGCTCATGACGTACTACAAACATAGGGTAAGCAAGGATATAGACATATTTCTGCGAGATGTTCAATTATTAACGCGTATCACTCCCAGACTCAACGATTTTGTTTCTGAAAAGGTAGACGATTATACAGAAATGTCCAACTATCTGAAGCTCAAAGTCGGGAAACAGGAAATTGATTTTATCGTTGCTCTCTTCTGACCAAACATCCAACCATAAAAAAAACGGTTGCCGGCTGCAAAATACCTGTTCGAGTTGAGACTCCGGAAGAAATTATCATCAAGAAAATATTCTACAGAGCCGATTCTTTTAAAGTTCGTGATATTTTTGATATGGCAGTTGTTATCAAACACAAAGAAAATGCTCTTTGGGAAAATATGGATATTATCTCGAATAAAATGAAAACACTTAAAGCAAGAATCCCGAAACTGAATAAGGTTTACGACACTGAAATCTCTGCATTAGAAATTATAGATAAAGAAACAGCAGAACATGCTCTGACAATCACAGGCAACTTTATAAAAAAATGTCTGGGAACATCGCAGAGTTAACCCATTAAAAGACGCTTCCCAGTAATCCTTAATCCATATCCCATAATCCTAAAATAATTATTCTCGGTTTAAACGCAGACCTTTTAAAAGGGATGATAATAAACGAAGAGCGTTGTCTGAAAAGGCAAAAAAACGGTCCGGGGATTTTTCCTGGGACATTTGCGCTGAGAGAACTGTTGAGGAGTTGAGGAAGGCGGTTGAGTTAACATAACTGTTGGATTGGTTTCATTAGTTTTATTGGTTAGGGCTCATTAAAATTCAAGGAGGGGGACATGGGGACGATTAGACGGTTTGAGGAACTGGAGTGCTGGAAAGAGGCGAGGGAGTTTGTGAAGTTGATTTATGGAATAACCAGAAAGGAGAAATTCGGGAAAGATTTTGAATTAGTATCACGGGTCAGAAGAAGCTCGGTCTCTTCTATGGATAATGCAGCGGAAGGGTTTCATAGAAACAGCAGTAAAGACTTTATGAAGTTCCTGGATTATTCAAGATCATCTGTTGCAGAGACTGTAAGTCATTGTTATGTGGCAGTAGACCAGAATTATATAAATGAAAATGAGATGGAGCGTGTTATTCAACAAGCCGATATGTTGGAAGAAAGTGAATAATTTTATTGCTTATTTGAATATGCGGAGTCAAGAAGTTTTATTGGTTAAAAAATTGTTTTATTAGTTGAACAGTTGGTGCAAATGCGATCGGGAAGATGTGCAGCAATATACAAGCAAAATGCCTAAGGTTGCCATTTGATAGTTTCTATTTACAAATGGCAGAGTTTATTGTAAAGTATAAAATATAAAAGGAGGGATGTATTGCTTTTTGAACGCACATTAACACAAGAAATTATGATGTATATTGAGGGTCCGGAAGCTATAATGATTCTTGGCTCACGACAGATTGGCAAAACCACTCTTTTGAAAATTATTATGGAAGAGATAAGAGCTTCTAACAATGCGTTTTATCTTGATCTGGAGTATCCTCGAAATCTTGAAATTGTTGAGAAGGGTACTGAAAACCTTATTGAATATTTATCTTCTTTAGGCGCCGACCTGAAAACAAGAAACTATATCTTTCTGGACGAAATTCATTATATGAAAAACTCTTCAAGATTCATAAAACTCAGTGTGGACCACTATGCAGATAAATTAAAGATTGTATGCACGGGCTCATCTGCATTGGGAATAAAAATGAAATTGCAGGATTCTTTTGTTGGAAGAAAATTAATCTTTACGCTTTACCCGTTAAGTTTCAGAGAATTCCTTCTTTTCAAGGAGAAGAAAAATTTGGCTGACAATTTGCCGGTGCGTCCATATGAGCAGGAGAAAGATCTTACCCGCTTTTTTAAGGATGAGTACCACCGGTTTTTCACTGAATTTCTGATCTTCGGAGGTTATCCGAGAGTAGTTCTTGAGAATAGTTTTGAAAAAAAAGAAAAACTCCTTGGAGAAATTGTAACAGCATATATATATAAAGATATAAGAAGTCTTTTTAGTATTGGAGACATTACTAAATTTAACAACCTGATAAAAATTCTTGCAAATCAGGCGGGGTGTCTTATTAATACTTCTGAAATTTCACGGGCTGTCGGAATATCGAGACCAACAGTGTTGAACTATATCTCGATACTAGAAAATTCTTTTCTCATAGCCCTATTGCCGCCTTATTCTAAAAATTTGCGTATTGAGATTCGCAAGTCTAATAAAATCTATTGGCTTGATAATGGATTGCGCAATTACCTTATCAGCGATCTGAGCCCCTCGCTTTCGAGAACAGATATCGGCGTTCTCCTTGAAAATGTGATGTTCACAGGTCTTGTGAAAAGAAAGAAGGAGATAGAAAATCTTTTTTACTGGCGTACAAAAGATAAAACCGAGATAGATTTTGTTTATAAGAGTGACAACAGGATAATTCCAATCGAAGTTAAAACCCGGTCCCGTCCGCATCGCGGACTTGTAAATTTTATGAAAAAATATAATATTGAAAAAGGTTATATCGCACACATTGGTGATTTTGAGAAAAAAAATAATATTTCATTCATCCCCGGTTATTGGCTTGCTTGACAAAACTTTTATTGTTAACAAATAAAACTAATAAAACCAATAAAACGGTTTAATTTTTATAAATGAATTCAATTGTTATTGTTGATAAATTAGAGTCAGGAGAGGACTTGCGCTCTCTGACAAGACAATTCGCTCATACGTTTAGACAATTATCCGTTGATGATAATTTCAAGAAAGCGAATGCTGTTTTTATTAAACCGAACCTTACCTATCCGGTTTATAAAAAAGGTGTCACAACCCGGAAAGAGGTTATCGAGGGGCTTGTCACGGCTTTGAGAGAGATAAACAGCACAACGATGATCTATATCGGTGAAGGCGAGGGAGGCTATAACAGTTTTTCAATGACTGCTGCTTTTGAAAATATGGGCTTTTTTGAACTTGAAAAAGAATTTCCTAATGTAAAAATAGTTAACCTTTCTAAACTGCTTTCAAAAGAGATTGAAATAGAAACACCGAGAGGTCCTTACAAGATCGCTTTGCCGGCAATATTTTTCAATGAGATTGATTTTTCGATCAGTTGTCCTGTTCCGAAAGTGCATTGCATGACAGGCATTACGCTTTCGTACAAAAACCAGTGGGGGTGTCTCCCGGATACTATGAGATTAAAAAATCATTATATGTTCGATTATATTATCTCGAAAATCTCAGACATTCTTAAATTCAGGTATGCTTTTTTGGATGGAAAATATGGACTAACGAACAATGGACCGATGGTTGGTGACCCGGTTGAGGTTAACTGGTTCGCCGCGTCGAATTCTCTTGGGGCATTTGACAGTGTTGTTTCAGAAATGATGGGCTTTGACTGGAAAAAAATCAGCCATCTGAAAATGGCAGGGGAATATGGATTCATTCCGAAAAGAGAAGATATAAGAATTATAGGAGACATTGAATTGCTGAAAAGGAAATTTACCCTTAAACGGAGCTTCTGGAATTATCCGGCGCTGGCGGCATTTCAGTCAAAAAAATTAACTCATCTGGTTTACTTTTCAAGATGGGCAAAAATCCTTCACGATATAATGTATACTTTCAGGAAAAAACCGATTGAATGATTTAGGAATTCAGAGATTTAGGAATTTAGGAATTTAGGGATTATGAATTATAAAAAATTTGAGGAATTGCCGTGCTGGCAGAAAGCAAGAGAATTGTGTAAGGCTGTGTATGAGATGATAATTAAGAGCAGACTTGGAAAAGATTACAGCTTAAGGGATCAAATATGGAAGTCTGCCGGTTCAGTTATGGATAACATCAGCGAAGGCTTTGATGATGGAAGCAGAAAAGAATTTATTAAATTTTTAGGCTATGCTCAACGGTCGTGTGGTGAAGTGCAATCCCAATTATATAGGTCTTTAGATTGTGGACATATTGTTGAATTGGAATTTAATAAAGTGTATGAGCTTGCAAGTGATTGTAGGCGGCAGATTAAGGGATTTCGAAAATATTTAAGAAATTATAAAAGGGATTAAGGGACTGTGAATTTAGGAATTAAGGGATTCAGGAATTACGAATTTTGGGATTGTTTTTTTAATTCCTTAATTCTTGAATTCTGAAATTCCTGAATTTCTTTAGATTATGAAACAAATTATTCAAAACTATCGCACGGGAAAGCTTGATCTGGCAGAGGTGCCTGTCCCTGTCTGTTCATCAAATAAAATTCTGGTGAAAAATATGGCTTCCCTTATCAGTATAGGTACAGAGCGCTCAATTATTGAATTGGGGCAGAAGAGCCTGCTTGGCAAAGCAAAGGCGCGGCCTGATTTAGTTAAAAGATTTTTGGAAAAGGCCAGGAAGGAAGGTATTCTTAAGACCTTTAATGAAGCGCTCGGCAGGCTTGATAATCCTACTCCTCTTGGATACAGTTCTGCCGGAGTTGTTATTGAAGCCGGCAATAATGTCCATAAATTTTCTCCCGGCGACAGGGTGGCCTGCATCGGAGCGGGCTATGCCGCTCATGCTGAATATATAACGGTCCCGGAAAATCTGTGCTGCAAGATACCTGACGATCTTTCCTTCGAAGAGGCGTCTTTTGGAATGCTCGGCATAATAGCGCTCCATGGAATAAGATGCGCCAGGCTTACATTTGGAGAATCAGTTGCCGTGATCGGGCTGGGGTTGTTGGGACTGCTTTCAGTTCAAATACTTAAGGCATATGGATGCAAAGTTGCCGGGATGGATATTGATCCCTCCAAAGTAGAGCTTGCAAAGACGCTGGGAGCAGATTTGGCATTTACTTCCATCGAGGAATTTAAAAACGGCACAGAACGCTTTACGAACGGTTATGGCGCCGATGCAGTGATAATTACGGCGGCTGCAAAAAGTGATGCCCCGGTGAATACGGCTGTAGAGATCGCCCGATATGGGGGCCGGATCGTCCTGGTGGGCGTCGCTGATATTCATCCCCAAAGAAACGAGATGTGGCATAAAGAAGTTGAGATCATTGTATCAAAGGCGGGCGGCCCCGGCACTTTTGACCCTTTTTATGAAAATAAAGGAATAGACTATCCCATCGGATATATAAGGTGGACTGAGAACAGGAATCTTGAAGAGTTCTTAAGCCTGGCAGCAGAAAAAAAGGTTAATGTGCGGGATCTGATCTCTCATAAGTTCCCAATAGAACAGGCTAAGACAGTATACGGTGATATGCTTGAGGGCAGGGGCGGACCGTATACAGGGGTGGTTTTGGAATATCCTGAAGACAATAAAGATGTTGGATTGGTTAGATTGGTTGAATTAGTTAAAACCAATAAAACCAATAAAACTAATCCAACCAATAGAACCAATTTAACCAATAAAACAATCTCTGTTGGCGTTATCGGCGCCGGTCTTTTTGGAAAGGCCCTGCTACTGCCTGCATTGAAAAACATTAAAGATATAAATCTGCATACCCTTTCAACCTCGTCAAGCGCAAACACATATCATACGGCAAAAAAGTATGGGTTTGAAAATTGTACTACAGATTATAACGAGTTGCTTTGCAATGAAGAAATAAACTCGGTAATAGCGCTTACTCCTCACAGCCTTCACGCCAAAATGGTGAAAGAAGCTTTAAAGGCCGGGAAGCATGTTTTTGTTGAAAAACCCCTTTGTATCAATGAAGAAGAGTTGAAAGAGATTACGGATGTTTACTTACCCCTTACCCCTTACCCCTTACCCCCTGTTTTAATGGTCGGTTATAACAGAAGGTTTTCTCCCCATGCTATAAAGGTTAAAGAGTATCTGGAGAACAGGCAGGAGCCATTGGTAATTACATACAGGATCAACGCGGGTTTTGTTCCTGCTGGCCACTGGGTGCATTCCGGGGAAGAGGGTGGCAGCAGGATCATCGGCGAGGTCTGCCATTTTGTTGATATGCTGCAGTTTCTGACAAAGAGCAATCCTGTCCGTGTTTATGCTGAACGCATATCGGGCACTAACAGAACGGCCTTAAACAGCGATAATGTGATAATTACGATCAAGTTTGAGGATGGTTCAGTCGGCAATATAATATATTCAGCATCAGGAGATAAGGCGTATTCCAGAGAGCAGATCGAGATCTTTTCTGAAGGTAAAACAATTGTTATTAAGGATTACAAAGAAACCAACTTTCATTCTTCAGGAAGAAAGAAGACTTTTAAAACAATGAACCAGGAAATGGGTTACAGGGAAGAATTACAGCATTTCTTTGATGTGATACGCGGGAAAAGCGGTATGAACCTGTCTCCGGAAGAAATATTCTGTTCCACATTAACAGTTTTCAGGATAAATGATTCACTTTTTTCCGGAGAACCCCGGTCCCTGTCCATGAATAATGTATGAATATTGTTTTGATCACAGACTCTTATCCTCCTGAAATCCGCTCAGCATCCCATCTGATGCAGGAAATGGCTGAAGAGCTGAGAAACAGAGGGCATAAGATCACCGTACTGACTTCATATCCGCAATATAATCTCGCTGATGATTTTGCCGGCCGGCAGTTTGAAGAACATTCTTTTGAAAATGATATTGAAGTGATACGCATTAGAACACTTCCTCATCATAAAGTCAATTTTATTGTCAGAGGGATTTCTCAACTGACTATGCCAAACCTTTTTTTTTATAAATTTAAAAAATACTGCAGGAAAAAACCGGATATTGTTCTTGTCTACAGCCCGCCCCTCCCGCTCGCAATAGCGGGAAAAAAGATCAAGGAAAAATACAGGGCGAAATTCATTCTCAATATCCAGGATATATTCCCGCAAAACGCGGTCGATCTCGGGGTACTGAAGAGCACAGCCTTAATAAGTTTTTTTGAGCGGATCGAAAAGGCCGTATACAAAAGCGCTGATGTCATTACAGCTCATTCAGAGGGGAATCAGGACTTTCTGACCGGAACAAAAAAGGTGCCTTCCTGTAAAGTCTTTACGTTACACAACTGGGTTGACGTAAGTTTGTTTTCAGGCCTGAACGGAAACGGCAAATACAGAAAGGACTTTGGCCTCGAAAATAAATTTGTTTTCCTGTTTGCAGGAGTTATCGGGCCTTCACAGAATCTGGACTTGATCATTGAAGCAGCAAACAGGCTGAAAGACTACAGCGAAATTTGTTTCCTGTTTGTAGGTGACGGTACGGAAAAAGAAAAATTAAAGAGGATGAAGGAAGCCTACGGATTAAAGAATATTATTTTTCAACCATTCGTATCAAAGGAAGCTTATCCCCGGCTTGTAAGAGATTCAGATGTTGGATTAATATGCCTCAGCAGTATGAATAAGACCCCGGTTGTCCCCGGTAAGCTCCTGGGATATATGGCGGCCGGGATCCCCGTGGTCGCCTTTCTCAACAGGGAGAGTGACGGGCATGACATTATCAAAAAAGCTGAATGCGGATATTCTGCGTTTTCCGATGATATTGAGAATATGAAAAACATAATCCTGCAAATATATAAAGAAAAAAACAGCCTGTCCCGATACGGGGAAAACGGGTTTAACTACGTGACGAAGCATTTCGACAGGAAAGTCTGTATTGATACTTTAGAAAAATTATTTTAGGAGGGATATCCGGTTATGGAAGAGGCATACTATTCAGCTTATCATGATAAAACAATATTAGTAACAGGCGGCGCAGGCGCTATCGGGACGAATCTATGTTCAGCATTATCTGATGCGGGGGCCAAATTAGTGATAATCCTTGACGATCTTTCCTCGGGCTATACATGGAACATCCCTCAAAAGAAAAACATTATGTTTGTGAAGGGGTGTGTTACCGATGATATTATTCTCAAGAGGGTATTCTTTGAGCAGCCGCAATATGTCTACCATCTCGCCGCCTTTTTTGCAAATCAAAATTCGGTAGACTATCCTGAAAAGGATATAAATGTTAATGGTCTCGGCACCCTCAAATTGCTGGAATATTCCCTCTTCAATAAAGTTGAAAGGCTTGTCTATGCTTCCTCCGGGTGCTCGATCTACGGGAGTTCTGCGCCTTTGCCATTAACTGAAGAATTCATGTCCATGAACTTAAGCACCCCTTATCAGATCACAAAGATGCTCGGGGAGCTATATTGCAATTTCTTCTTTAATCATCATGGGCTCAAAGTCGTCAAGACACGTTTTTTTAACTCCTATGGCCCGGGAGAAGTGCCGGGACAGTATCGTAATGTCATACCTAATTTTATTTACTGGGCCTTAAAGGGTGAGGCTTTGCCGATCACGGGGACAGGAGAAGAAACAAGGGACTTCACATATGTTGAAGATCTCGTAGGTGGATTGTTGCGGGCGGGATCGTATGAGTCTGCGATTGGTCAGGAATTTAATCTTGCATCCGGAGTGGAAACCCGAATAGTCGATTTAGCAAACATGATAAACGAAGCAGTGGGAAACAAAGCAGGGATCAAATTTTCTCAGCGAAGAAAGTGGGACACGAAGAGCAGGCTTCTGGCTTCCGTAGACAGAGCAAAGAAGCTTATTAAGTACGAGCCCAAGACTGAATTCAGGGAAGGGTTAATGAACACTATCCAGTGGTTCAGGGATAACTGGAGCCATATAGAAAAAAGCGCATCATTCGGCCCCGGCGTATCTTCTGCTGTAAGAGACAAGTAAATTGAGAAAGCTCTTAATTGTATTCGGCACACGTCCTGAAGCGATAAAACTGGCTCCTGTCATTCATAAACTAAGGAGCGGAAACGGACACTGGAACAGTGTCGTGTGCGTTACCGCACAGCACAGGCAGATGCTGGATCAGGTGCTGAAAATATTCAAAATATCTCCACAGCATGATCTGGACTTGATGAAGAAAAACCAGGACCTGTTTGATATTACGTCCGGCGCCCTGTCAGGATTGAGAGACATAATGCTTGAAGAAAAACCAGACCTGATAATGGTGCAGGGAGATACTACAACAGCTTTTGCCGCCGGACTTGCGGCATATTATCTCAAAATACCCATTGCGCATGTAGAGGCAGGATTAAGAACTTACGATAAATACAGCCCGTTTCCTGAGGAGATGAACAGGCATTTGCTGAGTGTTCTAACTGATTACCATTTTGCCCCTACAGAATGGAGCAAATCCAACCTGAAGAAAGAGGGTATTCAGGAAGAGAGAATATGGGTTACCGGAAATACAGTTATTGATGCACTGTTCTATACAGTTAACAGACAGAATGACAGAGAGAATACAGATCGGTTTCAATCTTTTTTCAGGGAGAGATGGAATATTGATATGCCCGGGAAAAGCAGCTCTGAGAAATTGTTGCTGGTAACAGGCCACAGGCGTGAAAATTTTGGTGAGGGGTTCAAAAATATATGCAGTGCCTTAAAGGAAATAGCGCAGGTACGAAAAGACGTCAGAATAATTTATCCTGTTCATCTTAATCCAAATGTACAAAAGCCTGTAAATGAGATCTTGAAAGGAATACCGAATATATATTTAATTGATCCGCTGGAATACGAACCGTTTATATTTTTGATGAATCAATCTTATCTTATTCTCACTGATTCAGGCGGTGTTCAGGAAGAAGCCCCGTCTCTTGGCAAACCTGTTCTTGTTATGAGAACTACTACAGAAAGGCCGGAAGGCATAGAGGCAGGGATTGTAAAGCTGGTAGGGACTGACAAGGAGGCTATAGTTAAAAATACATTGAACCTTCTGGACGATCCGTCGATTTATGACAAGATGTCGAAAGCCATTAATCCATATGGGGATGGCAGGGCAGCGGAAAGAATTGTTGAAATAATTGATTCAATTTATTAGTTAACTAAGTCCCCAGCAACAGAAGCCTGAAAAATCTGTTCATTAAAAGCTCTGAAGATTATAAGGCGTGGAAGGTGAATGACCTCGACGGCGGGTTTTATACCATCCTTCTGAAAAACCTCTCCAAACTGCCGCAGTTTTTTGTCAGATAAAGAAGTTCTGTAATTTCACTTCAATCGCTTTCTACAGATTTCAGCATCTTATAGACTTGCACGGCGGGATAAATTTTATAGCCGCTCCTTATCTGCACTTCATCTCCGCCATAAAAAATCCCTCCCCCCCATGGCAAATGAGGATGGATCCTGGCAAATTTTTTCAGTCCCCTGAAATAGTCATTAGTAATAGTTGCCCCTGCTTTAATTTCGACTGGAAACACATCATTTCCGATTTCATAAATCATATCAATTTCATTGCCGGCGCTGTCGCGGTAAAAACTGAGATTGCTGCGCTTGCCGTTGTTGGCCCTGTATTTGAGGGCTTCCACTATCACCATATTTTCAAAAAGATTTCCTCTTAAAGGGTCCCTGCTCATTTGTTTAGTATTTTCAATTCCCAGAAGATAGCTCGCCAGTCCTACATCATAGAAATAGAGTTTGGGAGATTTAACAAGCCGTTTTGAGATATTCCTGAAGTAAGGGTGCAGAAGAAAAATGATATAACTTGCTTCAAGTATAGTGATCCAGCTTCTCACTGTTGTGTGAGATACGCCAACCTCGTTTGCAAGGTTATGCATGTTCAGTATCTGCCCGATTCTTCCCGCACAAAGTTTAAGAAATTTCTGAAAAAGACCAAGGTCCCGGATATTGATGATCTGACGTAAGTCACGTTCCACATATGTTTCAAGATAATCTCCGAGAGCCTGGGTGGGATTTAACTTCATATCATAAATTCTGGGATAAAACCCTTGAAGAAGCAGATGATCAATTGAAGGGATTTCACTTATGCTTTTAATTTCTTCTATGCAAAAAGGGAGAAGTTTTAGCAGGGCCGTTCTTCCGGCAAGCGACTGTGTAATGTTCATGATGACTTCAAACTGTTGACTTCCCGTAAGGATGAACTGCCCGGTCTTCTTCTGTTCATCTACAAGCACCTGAATGTAGGATAAAAGTTCCGGAGCTCTCTGTATTTCATCGAGTATCGCTCCATCGGGGTATCCGGACAAGAATCCTCGAGGGTCCTCCTTTGCAAATTGTCTCGTGTCGATGGCCTCAAGATTGACATATGCTTTTTTTAAAAAAACTTTTTTGCATAGTGTTGTTTTTCCACTTTGGCGGGGGCCTGTTATGGTTATGACGGGATATTGTTTTGCAAGACTTATCAAAACCGGTTCGATCGCACGATCAATCATACAATATGCTACCTACATTTTGTGTATTTTGCAAGTTAAACTTTCAAATTACATGTATTTATTGGTTGATAAAAAACTGTTTTATTGGTTTGATTAGTTGAATTGGTTGAACCTGAAAAACCTCTCCAAACTGCCGCAGTTGTTTAGAAAATAACTGTGGCATATCGTAGAAAAAATAAAAAAAGAAGTTTGATAAATTTATCTTCAGAATGTTGGGGACATACTACATTTTAAGGGGACAAAGGGGACATTGAAGAATGAAGTCAGCTCCATACTCTGCCTCGATAACGATAAACTTGGTTTTATTGGTTGGGTTGATTTAATATGTTACAATAGCTCATGAAACAGAAACGGGTATTAAATACAGAAGAAAAGAAGCATCTGATAGAAAAAATAGCTGCTTTTTTGCAGGAGAGGGGATATATTCTATTTGCTTATATCTTTGGTTCTTTTACTTCGGGGAAAAGCTTTAACGATATTGATGTAGGCATTTTTATTTCTGCTGAAAAACCGGAATCATTGCTGGGTTTGGAATTAGCTATGGAAAGAGAACTTGGTGATATTCTTCATATCCCTGTTGATGTCCGGGTTATTAACAACGCTCCCCTCCCTTTTACTTATAATGTCTTAAAAAGCGGAGCCGTAATTCTGGACAACAATAAATCTCTGAGGACTGATTTTGAAGGATTAATCTATAAAAAGTATTTTGATTATAAGCATCTCAGAAATGAATATTTAAGAGAAATTGTAAATGCCTCTTTTTAATCCTGATAAAATAACAAAACTGGTTTCCGAGATGCGCAAGGCTGTAAATCGTTTGACCTTTCTCAAGACGCTTGAGAAGGAGGCATTTTTAAATGATCCTGACAAGATTGGCAGCGCAAAGTATAATTTTGTTGTGGCAATAGAAGTCGCCATTGATATATGTAATCACGTCATATCACAAAACAGCTACAGGGTCCCTGATGATTATGCAGACACCTTTCAGGTTTTGGGCGAACAGGGAGCTTTCGATACAGGCTTTATTAATGATCTGAAAGAGATGGCAAGATTCCGGAACAGATTAATACACTTATACGCGGAAGTGGATGACGAACAGATATATAGTATTCTCCGGTCACGGCTCGATGACTTTAAAACTTTTCTGGATAAAATTGCAGTATTTTTAAGACTGGATAAATTTTAGAGCTATTAACAAGCTTACCCCTTAATCCCTTCATTAAAACTCCCCATCCCCATCCCCACAAATGCGCAATAAGTAAAAAATACAGGGGCAATGTTTATTCCACTGCCAATGGTATATATCAGAACACACGGGATAAAGGCTATCAATGCTGAGAACAGGTTTTTCATATCCTGAGACAGTGCCTGCTCTCTTAATTTATAGAGTGTGATAGAGAGAAAGACGATCAAGTTGATAAACAGTACAGTGCCCACAATCCCCGTCTCAGCCAGTATTTGAAACCAGAATTGCTCGATACCCCCTACTTTTTTTAACGTTACCAATGCTATAGGATAGATCTCATATTTTTTATAGTGTTCCAGATCATAATATGGTGAATCGTATTTAACTGAAACAACCCCGCCAAACATTCCGGGCCCGGCTCCCCACATAGGATGTTCTTCCCATATTTTTACAGCCATCTGCCGTGTTTGTGCCCGTATGTCAAAGTAACCCGGATCTTCATTATTGACATTATTCATTTTGTTAAAGAGGAGAAAAACTGTAATAAGCAGAAGCAGAAGAATGATCCATCTCCTGCGCTTAATGAGTTGCAGCAGTGTTACAAAAAACAGTCCTCCAAATGCCATCCTTGAGACACTCAGGAGAACTCCGGATAAAAGCGGAATAACTACTTTAATGTTTGCTATTTTCTCAGTATATAAATAGATAGTAAGTATCAGGAGATTCAGCAATCCGAGTACATATGAATGGTATCCAGTTAATGATACAGGCCTGAATATACCATATCGCCATACTACATTTTTAAGAGTCGCTGTATCATCAACGGATATATTTGAAAAGATATATATGCTTTTATCTGTAATTTCTTTCCCCAATATATAAACAGAACCCATCGCCCAGACAAATTGTATTAGAGCAGTTATGCTGAATATTATCGCTATGATTAACAGAATACGAAATAATTTTCGGAAATCATTGAGGTCTCTGAAGAAGGCAGCATAAATGAAGATTACGAAAAAGTTTTTCAGATAATCAAATGTGCCAAGAGATGTTACAAGGAGAGAATTCCCGTTGAGAATTCCGGATACCAGCCCATAACTACCAAAGAGAATTAAGGGGAAAAGCAAAAAAAAAAATATTTTACCGGAAAGTTTTCTGTGGTTATAGTATTCTCTGATTGCAAGCAACAGAAAAACGACAACTGTAAGTTCATCCAGATTATTAATGATATTTGAAAGTTTGATGCTCCATAGTGAAACGTAGTCTGCAATTTTTAACTGAAAAGGTAATATTAAAAGAATAGTTGTAAGCCATAATCTTATGAGGCGTGTGTACGTAGTATTTTCAATGTATTCCTGATTGGGTAGTTTCTTCATGCTTTCTAATGCATCGTCATTCCGGCTTGTCCAGAATATTTTCTGGATTCCTGCCTTCGCAGGAATGACAATCAAGCCTTTTTTCTGAATGAAAGATATTTCTTGAGAGTGTCAAGCCGTTCATTCTTAGGGGCCTTCTCACGATATTCCATAAAAAATGCTAAAAAACAGGAGAAGAAAAAAGCAAAAATTGTAGTCATCAGAGCTTTTTTAAAGCCATATGTTCTTGTTGTCTTCTTTTTCTCCGGTGGGACAGCTTTATCTATCACCTGGATCACAAAGGCGTCTTTCGACTCATCTATTTTTGCCAGTTCATATTGTTTAACTAAAATCTCATGAAGGGTTTCGTTGAATTTCAATTCCCTGAATTTCCTCTTGTATTCCAGACCCAGAGAAGGTATCGTTCCGGTCGGGACAAAAAGATTCCTGCCGCTACTTTTGTCTGATTCAAGCTTTGCCAGTTCTTTTTTCAGCACCCGGATAGTTTCCTCAACCTTTTGGACGTCGGGGTTACTTATAGTAGAGTAAGATTTCATCACCTGCAGCTCAACCTCTTTTGCGGTTATCTGAGCTTCAAGGTTTGCGATTTTTTCGATGACCATTGTTGTCTGGGATTCTACCTGCAGCAAACCTGTTTTTTGCTGGAACATTTTGATATCTTCTTCTGATTTTGCAAGGGCTTCATTGGTGTGTTTTAACTGCTCCTCGAAGAAGAGCCTCCTTTGAGCAGCCTCAGTAATAGCAAAATTCCTGATAAAAAATTTCAATTCCTCAACTATCGCATTTGCAATGTTGACGGCCCTTTCGGCATTCTGATTCCTTACTGATATTCTCATTAAGGGAGATTGTGGCCCTTTAAGCAGGCTTACTCGGCTCTTATCTGTGAAATCAGGCTGAATCGTTATATCTCTAAAAAATCTTTTTCTTGTTGCTTCCAGGTCTTTTGCTCCATAAGCATCTTTCAATTTAAATCTATTGATAATCTTGTCTGAAAAAGTCCTGCTTTTGATGATTTCGACCAGCAGTTCTTGCTGGTTATAGATATTGCCACGTCTGACAGGGAAGATCCCAAAATCGCGAATAAACTGATTTGCTATGCTGATATTTTCTTCCTGGGGAGGCAATATGGATGTCTCAGCTTCATAAAAAGAAGCCTTAAGGAGAAGAGCTGTAATAAATGTCAATACAGCTACAGACAGGGTTATAGCAAGTATCAGCTTTTTCCGTTTTGCGAGGACAATGAGATAATCAAGAAGGTGTATCTCTTCCTCTTCCATCTCGGTATTGTCTTTAGCTGCTTTTTGCTCTTCCGGTTTATTTTCCATGCAATTCCCCTGGGATTTCTCTGGACAGATTTTTTAAGACCGTACCAATATTAAATGAGATTTCGTCACATTGTCAATCTGCTGGCAGGGTCTTGTACCAGATATTGCACGAGCCTTCCATGGACACCATGCAGGGGCCTTTCGGGGTTTTTGGAGTGCAGGCTTTTTTAAATAATTTACACGCAGAGGGATAAGCCTTCCCCAGTACGATAGTTCCGCAGATGCAACCGGGGATTTTAGCCTCTTTTATATCTTCAAGCTCAAAGACCTTTCTGGCATTTCTTTCAGCGTACTGTTCCCTCAGTTCGAGTCCCGAAGCTGGAATGCAACCGATACCCCTCCAGTTTACATCTGAAACCTCGAAGTATTTGTTCATAATCTTTTGCGCCTGAACATTTCCCTCTGGTTTGACCACCCCTTTATAGACATTGGAAGTTTCCGCTTTTCCATTTTTTAACTGCTGCAGTATTTCCAGAATTCCGAGTAAAAGATTTTCTGCCTCAAAACCTGCTACAACTGTCGGGATGCCATATTTTTCAGAAAACACATTCCAGGCATTTGAACCGACAATTGCTGAAACATGTCCCGGAGCGATAAAGCCGTCAATTCCGATTTCCGCATCCTTGACCAGAACCTCCATTATTGTCGGTGTTAATTTGTGCGAACTGAGGATGAATAGATTATCAGGGACCCCCATCTCCAGAATGCCGGCAGTGGGCGCGGTTGTGGTCTCAAAACCGATGGAGAAGAATACGAGCTTTTTGTCAGGATTTGATTTTGCAATATTTATCGCTTCAAAGGGCGAGGTGATCATCCTGAAATTTTTCCCTTGAGACCTGATGGAGCCTTTTTGTGTAGGGACTCTCAGCATGTCACCGTAAGTAACAAGGATAACGTCGTCTCTTGTTGAAAGGTTGATGGCATTGATGATGTCGCTTTCAGGGCATACGCAGACCGGACAACCGGGTCCGGGGATTATCTCAAGATTTTCAGGCATCAGAGTTCTCATTCCTGAAAAGGCGATCGTGTGTTCATGCGAGCCGCAGACGTTCATGATGCGGATCTTCCTGTTGTCAGAAACAAGCGAGTGAATAAGTTTTATGATGTTTTTGGTCTTATGCATGTGTTTTCCTGGCAATTCTCTTCAGCAGATCCTGGGCAGCAGGTCCTCTTCGAGCAGGTCCAGCAAACGCTCGCCTCCTATCCGGGTCCTTAACTTTACTCTCCTGAAATCAGAAGTGATGTGCCCGATGATTGCTGCATTTTGCCCCAATGAGTGCTTCTTTAAAATATCAAGAATTTTGTCAGTGCTGTCTTTCGATACAATGATAAGGGCCTTGCCCTCGTTTGCAAGATAAAGCGGATCATAGCCTAACATGTCCGAAATAAAGCGGACGTCTTCCCTTACCGGCACCTGGTCCTCAAACACCTCTATGCCGAATCCAGTGCTTCCGGAAAGTTCGGCCAGCACAGTGGCAACTCCTCCGCGTGTGGGGTCTCTCATCCATTTCAGTCCCTCAATATCAAACAGCGGCGTAAGCAGATTATTTAACGGCGCACAGTCGCTTGCAACCGGCGCTTTGATATCAAATTCATTCCTTGCAATTGCAATGGCGGTGCCATGATCTCCGATTGTGCCTGTCACAAGCACCACATCACCATCTGATACATTATCTGAATGCAAGGTCCTGACAACCTCGCCAAAGCCGGTTGTATTGATATACATGCCGTCGCATTTATCTTTCTCAACCACCTTGGTGTCTCCTGTTACTATATGAACTCCGGCATGCTGCACAGCTTCTCTGATACTTTGAAGAATGTCCTCAAGGCTTTCAACTGAAAAACCTTCTTCAAGAATAAATCCGATTGAAAGATATCTCGGCAGGGCCCCGCTTACAACAAGGTCATTGACAGTCCCGCAGACAGAGAGTTTGCCTATATTGCCCCCGGGGAAAAACAGGGGACGTACGACATATGAATCTGTGGTTATTGCTGAATGATGAGTTTTAAGATGCACATATGCCGCATCTTCAAGCGGTCTTAATTCTTCAGAGGCTATATGTTTCAGAAACACCTTTTCTATCAGCTCTCGTGTGAGCCTGCCTCCGCTGCCATGGCCGATTTCAATTTTTGAATTACTATTTTTCATTTTCTCTTCTTGTCTTTCTCTGTGCTCTCTGTGGCTAACAATTTTTTTATATAATCCACCCAATCTTCAATCCCTTCTCCTGTTTTAGCGGAGGTCACAAGAATCTTTAAAGACGGGTTCAAAGACAGAGCATCTTTTTTAATCTTTTCCATATCAAAGTCAAAATAAGGCAGAAGGTCTGATTTTGAAATAATGAGCGCCTGTGACGTCCTGAGGGCCTTTGGATATTTAAGCGGTTTGTCAGGCCCTTCAGGGACAGAAATAAGCACAACCCTCAAATGCTCGCCGAGGTCAAAAAAAGAAGGGCATACGAGATTGCCCACATTTTCAATGAACAGGATGTCCAGCTTCTTGCCATCCAACTGATGCTCAAGCAAATGGAATCCTTTGTGAACAAGGCTTGAATCAAGATGACAGGCTCCTTCGGTGGTGAGTTGAATTGCAGGAATGCCTTTCTTCCGGATCCTTTCGGCATCGAGTTCTGTTTCAATATCGCCTTCGAGCACCCCGATATTTATTTCATTCTTCAGCACATCAATTGTCTTTTCAAGGAGCGTGGTCTTGCCCGAACCCGGAGAGCTGATAATGTTTATCGCAAGGATGCCGCCTTCAGTGAAGTGTTTCCTGTTATCTGCAGCAGCCTTTTCGTTTGCTTTCAGCAGACTCTGATTGACGTCAATGATTTTCGTCCCGTTATGATTATGGTTATGGTCACATCCGCACACATCACACATTATGTTTGCCTCCAATTGGTTTGTCCGGGCATGAGTAATCTATACCTCCACTTCAACATTCTCAATATGCTGCTCTTCTCCTGACAGTATTTTAAAGTTGTATGACTGACAATTTGGGCACATTGCAAAAGCATAGGCATCCATCTCAAATGGTTTGCTGCATTTATTGCATTCGTATACCATCGGGACTTCCTCTATCAGGATTGTTGCTTCGGACAGAAAGGGGTGTTCGAGCTTTACGGCATCAAAGGCAAATATCAGTGAATCTGTTACAATGCCCGACATCTTCCCGATTTTCAATTTGATGTTTGTGACTTTCTTTGCATTGTTTTCGCGTGCTATTTTCTTAAGCTCCTCAATCAGGCCCAGCGCTATCGAGACTTCATGCACCTTTTTCCTCCTCATCCATGGCCCTGAGGATTTCATCGAGGGTCCCCCATATCTCGTCAGCCATCTGCCGGTCTATCTTCTCAATCGCAAACCCCACATGCACAATGACATGGTCGCCGATATGGATTTGATCTTCTGGCAGGAGCTGCAGCCCTATTTCCCTTTGCACGCCTTTGGCTTCTGCAACTCCTGAAGGATAATTTATTTCTACAATCTGCATGGGGACGCCGACGCACATGATGAGCTCCCGGTTAAAGGTTTTTTTAACTGGTATATTATAATCTTTTTGAGAAATATCTTTTCAATATGTTATTAACATCGGACATCTTAAAACATATTTAAGATCTTTCAGCAGACATGAAAGCCTGTTTCAGAATTTCTATAATCGACAAACAGCATATTACATTTTTGCTTCGAGCTGTTTTTCTTATTTCTTTTTGTCTACCCCCTACACCCTATCCCCTAATCCCTTTTTAGATGTGTCGTATAGAAATTCTTCACCAGCCTCTCATGTCTGCAAACATTGGAATAGGATTCGCCATGATAATCCGGGATAGAATTCAATCAGAAATTGTGCTATATATAAATAAGCCTTCTTTGATTTGATAATAATTCGGGGGAAAGGGAATTTATGAAAAAGTTCAAAATCTTAATAATATGGTTTGTTGCAGGAGGAATGTTGTTGTGCAATTTTCAGCTCTTCATGGCCCATGGCTTTTCCAATGATGGAGTGGCCTATGCACAGGACGAATGGAAAAAAGAATTTGACGACATCTGTTCAAAAACACAGGATGCCATGACAATGGCTGCAGCCGAACTGAAAACCCTCATCGACCGGTGTGACAAATTAAAACCGTCCATTGAGACGCTTGACGAGACAAAAAGGAAAGTTTACCTGAAAAGGCTTCAGAAATGCCGGGACCTCTTTGTTTTTGTGCTCGAATCACAACAGAACAAGTAGAAAATATTCCAAGCTGATGTCTTCTTGTAAGTCCAAAAATGTTATTATGTTTTATGAGTAAAATTTTTGTTGCAGCATTTTTTGTCCTGTTTCTTATAGCCGGATGCAATAAGGTTGAAACAGCAACTGACAAGGATGTATCGCAGCAGAAAAAACTTGTTATAGGACTTTTGCCGGAGCATAATATTTTTTTTCAGCTTGAGAGATATGAACCTCTTGTCAAATACCTCTCCGGAAAAATTGGAATTCGGGTAGAACTGATCATTCTCTCCCGATATGGCAACATTATCAATAACTTTGTCTCCGGCAAGATGGACGGCGCTTTCTTCGGAAGCTTTACCTATGCATTGGCACATTCAAAGTTGGGGCTTGAGATAATGGCGAGGCCGGAAAATATTGAGGGTATATCCACATATTACGGCCTGATATTTACGAGAAAGGACAGCAGGATAAGAACAGCAAAAGATATGGAGGGAAAGATTTTTGCCTTTGTGGACAAAGCTACAACTGCCGGATATCTTCTTCCACAGGCATATTTTAAGAAGCACGGGATTGAAAATTATAAAAATTACCTGAAAGAGACCTATTTTACAGGAACTCATGAGGGGGTAATAAACGATGTCATCAGTGGGAAGGCTGATATCGGGGCTGCAAAGGATACGGTGTTTTACAGGGTTGCAAAGAACAACAGCAGAATAATGGATGAACTGGTTGTGCTTGAAAGGTCCCCGGATGTGCCTGAGAATGGACTGGCGGTGAGGAAGGATCTTGACGTCGCGCTGAAAAACAAGATTAAGAAGGCCCTGCTGGATATGCATAATGATGCCTCTGGCAAAGAAGTTTTAAAGAAATTTGGAGCAAAGAGGTTTATCAAAACAACCACTGATGATTACGAGCCTGTTTTTGAATATGCGAAGGAAATAGGATTGGATCTCGCCACCTATGATTATCTGAATGAGTAATGAGGAAAAAGATAATTTAAGTACTAGCAGGCTGCTGAAAAAGTCTGTAATTGTCATTGCGAGGAGCATATTTTGCGACGAAGCAATCTCAAATTTATTGCTTTATAAAGAAGTGAGGTTACGGAGTTTATCCCGAGCGGTAAAGAAAGATTGCTTCGCTTCGCTCGCAATGACAAGCGAGGGACCTGCACGCAAAGACAGCTAAAATACTTTTTCAGCAACCTGTTAATTGCAGGCTTTAACGTTAATATGGGAAAGTCATAATGTTTACAAGCGACTCTACTAATATGTAAAATATTCGGCAATGAAACGTATAGTCACATTAAGAAATATTTTCTTTTTCCTGGTTCTGCTCATAGTAATACTGGCAGGCTGCGAAACTCTCAAAATTTCCAAACCGATCATGCCTGTCAGGGAATATGAAAAATTAATTGTCGGGAGACTTGATGCCCAGTATGTAGGAACCCAGAACTGCCTCTCTGCCTGTCATTATCATGATACGATAAGACGCAACTTTGAGGCCAGCACCATGGGCGTCCAGCTTACAAGGAAGTCAGGCATGCCCGTAGTCAATTGCGAATCATGTCATGGACCTGGCAGCCTTGCCATAGAAGGGCTTACTCCGGAGAAAGTCGCAGAAGATGCAAAAGAGGGGAAGCAGACAGCCTGTAATTATGACACCTTTATTGACATAAAAAATCTTCCTCCACAGGCCCAGTCCCTTATATGTCTTAAGTGCCATACTGCAAATGCAACCTTCAACCTTCATAACTGGAATGCAGGCGCTCATGCCATAAGCGATGTTTCCTGCATAGACTGCCACAATATTTGCAAAACTTTTAAGAAGGGCGGTCCGGATCTGACGGTAAAGCCGAGAGATACAGCCGCTATGTGCTATAAGTGTCATCAGGAGGTAATAGCGGCCTTTTCACTGCCGAGCCGGCACCCTGTGCCCGAGAAGAGAATTTTCTGTACAGATTGTCATGACGCTCATGGCACAACTAATGACAAATTATTAAAAAAGCCAACGATAAAAGAGGCCTGTACCCAATGCCATGCGGAAAAAGAGGGCCCCTTTGCGTTTGAGCATGCTGATACTACAGAGGACTGTAAAACATGTCACAGCCCTCATGGTTCGGTAAATGACAAGCTCCTTCTGCTCAGGGAGCCTTTCCTGTGCCTGCAATGCCATTCAGGACACCGCACTTCAAGTACATCCACAGCAGAATCAAAGAGCGCCCGTTTTACAAGATGTACGGACTGTCATTCACAAATCCATGGCACAGATATACCTTCTGCAAGCGGAGAGGGGCGTTTTATTCAGTAAGATAAGGTGATGGAATGAAAAGAACCTACAGGTTAATTACAGCATCTATTTTCTTTTTATCTTTGATTATCCTCACCAGCGCAGCCCTTGCTCAGGAAAGAGATTATATTGAATATGAATTCCCGGTGATAGAACCTATGGGCTATCTGTACGGGGGCTACCGGTTTGTAGACCACATCGGTTCTGAGAAGGCTGGCGAGTATGAATATCTGCATAATTCCATAGCCCTGGGCGGGGATTTGAGGGTGTTTTCATTCCCCAATAAATTAAGTATAGACCTGCGTATAAGAAACCAGAAGGATTATTTCGGAGAGGTTAAGTATGCGCATAAGGATGTTTTTTATTTCAGGGGAATAAACAGGACTCTGTTTCATAACCTTGACAACCTTCGTCTTTTAGATCTGGACACTACTACATTATCGCCTGGTGTTGATGTTAGAGATGCAGACAGAATATACGGCATAACATCAGGTATTACGAGTCTCTTCCTGAGATTCAAGACTCCTGATTTTCCATCCCACTTTTATATAAGCGGCAATCTTCTTGAAAATTCAGGGACTCAACAACAAAGGAGTCTTTTTGGATCGGGGTCCTTTACCAGCCTTGTCAGGGCTTCACAGCGCAGGGATATCAGCCGCCAGGCCAGAAGCATTGTTGTCGGGGCCAACAGTCATCTCGGCCTTGTAGAGATAGAGGTCTCCCATGAGGAGAAGAGACTGGATGTAAATGCAGATAAAGTGCTTTACGATACTTACAGTGATGCCGGTTCTCCAGCAGGCTCTACAAGGGAAGGAGGTATCTTCCCGCACAATCTGACTCCTGAATTAAAAGGCTCGACCAACACCATTCATGTTCATACTTCATATACAGGCGGCCTGGTTGCGTCTGCGACTTTATCAAGCACCGAGAGAGAAAACCAGGACAGCAAGGCCCGGTCAGATTATTTAACAGCGGCGGGTAATGTGATATGGATGCCGATGCCCAGGCTGACTTTTTTCCTGAGATACAAACATAAAGAGAGAGATGTGGAAGACCAGGGTGCTGCTGCCTTGCCTGAGGTTTGCAGCCCTTCAAATAATATTGCGAACAATTATGCCTGTGTAATAAAACCTTCCATCTCTTCAGAAACAGATACCCTTTCCGGAATCTTGCGATATCAGCCTGTTAAAGGGGTGACCCTCAGGACGGAATACTCTTACGAAGAAACTGAGCGGCAACATGCTGATAGACGGGGTTTGCCGGAGTCCACAAGAAAAGATGCTGTTTCTTTATCTTCTGATATGAAAATCATGCAGGGCCTGAATCTCAAGGTAAAGTATATACATAAAGAAATAGAAGACCCTGTATATAATACTGATCCGAACCGCGCGGATGAAGCCACATTTCAGATCGCTTATCTGCCTGTTGTAAAGGTCAATACGCTGCTCAGTTACACCATATCGAAGGAGAGGCGGAACGAGCTTAGTTTTAACGGGGTTGATGCAGCAGACCGGGACGTGAGGCGGGACCGGCTTATGGGAAGCATTACATCCCATGTTTTAAATAATCTGTTTATTACAACAAGCTATGCTTACATGAACAATAAGACAAAACAGGATATACGTTATGCGTCCAGCATATCGCCTTATAACATCTTGACCGATACAGGAGTTCCTTATGAGGATGAAGCCCATAACTATGCGGTTGGGTTTCATTATGTACCCGCAGACAATCTGAGTCTTGCTACGGATGTGAGTCATACCGTAATGAAGGGGGCATTCTCTCCTTCAGAGCAGGATCTCCTTGAACCTGTATCAATAGCAACTTTCTCGGAATTTAAGGCCAAAGAAACAGTCTTTTCTGCCAGCGGGAAGTATAGATTCAAGAGCGGTTTTACGGGGGGGCTTAGATATAAACATATTGAATGGGACGAAGTGACAGAGAATCCTCATGATGATATAGCGGATGGCAAGGCACATGTTGTTTTATTGACCATCTCCAAGAGCTGGTGATGAAGGTTATTAGGTCCAATATCAACAGTTCAAAGCGCAACGCCGCATTTTCATGCCTGCTTATATTTCTTCTGGTTACCTGTAATACTTTTGCAGCGGAAAAAACTATCGGCGTAATAATGTCCGGGGATACCCCTTACTACGCAGAGGTCCATAATGCATTTATGGCAAGGCTCAGCAAAAAAGGTTATTCAGAGAAAGTAGAGATATTAGTTCAGAAACCATATCCGGACCCTATTTCATTAAGCAATGCAGCCCGGAAATTCATAGCGCTCAATGTTGATATAGTTGTTACCTACGGAGCGCCTGCGACAGATGCGGCAATAAGTGAAAAAAGTGGCATCCCGATTGTTTATACCTCCATGTATGAACCCTGCAAACTGACAGGGTTCAGAAATGTTACAGGTGTGTGTTCCAAAGCGCTTGTCTCCAGTCTTTTGCGCTATCTGAAGGCTCTTATTACCATCTCCAATCTTGGAGTCATTTACAATTCAAACGAAGAAGACTCCCTGTATCAGATGCAGGAATTAAACAGGCTTTCAGACCAGTATGGCTTTAAGGTTGAAGAGATAAACCTCAAGATCCCCCGGGATGTTAAACAGAAGCTCTCGGCAAAGAGAGTGGATGCGCTTTTTATTGCAAGCAGTTCAACGACAGGTATGGCATTCCCTTCAATTATTGAATTCTCAACGGAACAAAAGATCCCAACTGTATCCTTTCTGTCTGACAAAAACCATTACGCAACAATAACCCTGTCGCCGGCTCCAAAAGAACAGGGCGAAAAGGCAGCGGAAAAGGTTATCAGTATTCTGGAAGGTGTTCCTCCTAACAAGATTAAGGTGGATATCTCAAGTGAAACCGATCTTGTCTTTAATCTGAAGGAAGCAAAGACCATAGGTTTTAAAATACCTATGGAACTTGTCACAGAGGCGACAAAGCTTATCCAATGACAAAGAGAATATTTGGAATTGTTATTTTCTTTCTTGTAATCGTATGTATTCCATTAAAAGCAGCTTGTAAGGAAGAACTTCTCATTGGGTTGATTCCTGAGGAGAATATCTTCAAACAAATGGACCGGTATACGCCCCTTGCAGAGTATCTGTCTTCCAGGCTTGGCATTAAGGTAAAGCTGACAATCCTGAGCAGATATGGAGATATTATTGACAGATTTGTTACGAGGGACATGGATGGCGCCTTTTTCAGCATTCTGACAAGCGTTCTGGCCACAGAGAAATTAGGGGTAGAGCCAATAGCCCGGCCTGTAAATCTTGATGGGACATCCTCGATAACAAGTTATATCTTTGTAAGAAAAGATAGCGGAATAAAGACAGTCAGTGATATGAAAGATAAAAGGATAGCCTTTGTGGACAGGGCTACAGTAAGTTATCTCTTTGCCCTTGCTTTTCTTAGGGGGAAGGCTGTCAGGGACATAGACAGTTACTTCAAGGAATATTATTTTACCGGAAGTCATGACTCTGCCATTTACTCTGTACTGGACAACCGGGCTGATGTGGGCGCAGCAGAGAGCAAGGTCTATGAGAAGATGATTAAAAAAGACCCGACGATCAGGGACGAGCTTGACATTATTGCCAGATCTGGCGAATTCCCGGATACTACTCTTTGTCTCAAAAAAGACCTGCCTGTCCAGATAAAGACAAAAATAAAAAATATACTGTTAAACATGGACCGGGACCCGGGTGGTAGAGAGGTGCTTAATAAATTAGAGGCCCGGGAATTTGTCCGGGCTGATAAAAAGGATTTTCTCCCCCTTTTTGACCTGGCGCGTAAGGCGGGGATAAGTATAAGGGATTATAAGTATAGATGAAAAAAAGGCTTATCTATTCACTTTCACTCCTCTTTTTATTCTTCTCAATAGGTGTGGGATTGACTGTATGGCATACATACCGGGTAACAAAAAATCTTGAATCAGTTGTTAACCTCCATAGAATTGAAATAGTCCGCAAGGACCTTGTTATCAACCTTCAGACCGTACAGGGCAATCTCTATACTGAGGGGACTGTTTTTGGAAAGGAACTGGATGTTATAGTCGGCAATGTCACTACAATGGATCATTCCATTCAGAGCTGCTCAGGCTGCCATCACAGTCAGGAGATGACATCAAGATTGCAGGAAGTCAGTAATATGATTGAGCAGTACAAGGAAGCCATAAGCTATCTCATCACCACAACGGCGAATCCCGAAAGGGTAGAGAGGCTGAAGATGGTGGCTGTGGGTATAGGAGATTCTCTCCTTTCAAAGACACAGGAGATGGCCTTTATAGCAGACAGGAATCTCACAAACAAAACTATTAATTCTCTCAATGATATTAATAAATCGAGATTTATTCTCTTTACGACTCTTCTCGTAACTTTTTGTGTCGGCATAGTAATCGCTATTGCCCTGACAAAACAGACCACGAGGCCCGTATATGAGCTTGTAAAGGCAGTGAGGGAGATTACGTCAGGAAATCTGGGACACACAATAACGTATCAGGACAAGACTGAATTTGGTGAGTTGGCAAATGCCTTTAATAAGATGGCTCAGACCTTGCAGGACAATATTAACAGAATTGAGGAAAGCGAGCGGCGCTACAGAATGCTTTTCGAAAGCGCTGGAGAGGCTATTTTTATCTTCGATGCTGAAGGGAAAAATATGGGGCGGATTGTTGCAGCTAACAAGACTGCGGCAGAAATGCACGGTTACACAGTTGATGAACTGTTATTAATGAATATAACGGACCTGGATGCGCCCGGCATTGCTGCAGAAGCATCATACAGGATAAGAAAGATATTAAATGGCGAGTGGATTAACGAAGGAACAACCCATAGTAAGAAAAACGGTATAGTGTTCCCTGTTGAAGTCAGCGCCGGGCTGTTTGAATATTCAAAACATAAATATATTCTCAGCTTTAATAAGGATATTACCGAGCGCAAAGAAGCAGACGAGAAAATCCGCCGCGCTGAACAGATGATAGTGTGCGGTGAAGTAACAACAGGGTTGGCCCATGAAATTAAAAACCCCCTGGCAGGCATCAAGGCTTCAATAGGATTGTTCTCTGAAACAGCTTCACTTACCAGCTCAGAAAAAGATATTCTGCAAAAGGTGGTCCATGAGATAAAACGGATAGAGTCTTTGATAAGGGATATCCTGGATTTTGCCAAGCCGCCCCGGCCGCAATTCAGCAGCGTGGATATAAACAAACTCATTGAACACTCTCTTACATTCTCAATTCAATCATTGTCTTTTGCGCATAATTCATCAAAACAGATACATGTTATGAAAGATTTCGATGCCCATCTTCCTGAAATCATGGCCGACCCCTTGCAACTTAACCAGATATTTATTAATCTGTTTATAAATGCTGCTGATGCAATGACAGGCGGCGGCACGTTATCTATAAGAACCATGTACGACACTTTGAAGGAATCGGTGCACATAAACATATCAGACACCGGCGGTGGCATAGAAGATGAGATGCTGGAACAGATCTTCCAGCCCTTTTTTACAACCAAGCCAAAAGGCACGGGCCTGGGACTGGCCATCAGCAAACGTTTGATAGAACAGCAGGGAGGCATGATCAGTGTTAAGAACAATCCTGACGGAGGAGCCACCTTCATGATTGAGATGCCGGTCCGGAAAGTCGAGAAGGCACATTTAATATGAAAAGCAAAGGAAAGATATTCCTTGTAGATGATGACGAATTGATCATACAGATATTGTCTGCTTTATTAGAGGGCGAAGGGTATGAGGTGCGCACCGAGAACAAGGACTTTAAAAATGTTGTAGACAAAATCGCACCCTTTCTTCCTGATGCAGTAATGCTTGATATAAAACTGCCGAGAACCAGCGGACTGGATATTCTTAAGGAAATAAAAAATCGTGGGATAGAGGCCCAAATTGTAATGCTCACTGCTGATGACACGGCCGACACGGCCGTAAGGGCCATGAAACTTGGGGCTGCGGATTATCTGACCAAGCCTTTTAACAACGATGAAGTAAAGATTGTTATTAAAAATACCATTGAGAAGGTAAGGCTTCAGCACGAGGTTGAACACCTCAGGAAAATTAGCTGTGAATATTTTGAAAGAGATTTAATAGGCGAGTCCCAGATGATACGTGATCTGAAGGCCACCATAGAGAAGATGACGTCGGTGCATGTCTCAAGCGTGCTGATTACAGGAGAAAGCGGAACCGGCAAAGAGCTTATAGCAAGATATATTCACTACCTGATGTTTGGCAGTTGCAAGTCAAGATGTGAACCTTTTGTTGCGGTTAATTGTGCAGCCTTGCCGGACCACCTGCTTGAGAGTGAATTCTTCGGCCATGAAAAAGGCGCTTTCACAGATGCAAAAGCTGAAAAAAAGGGAGTCTTTGAACTGGCAAACGGCGGCTCCCTGCTCCTTGACGAGATAGGGGAAATGAAGCCTAATCTTCAGAGTAAATTATTGAGGGTCCTTGAGGAAAGAACTACAAGACGCATTGGCGGAAAAGAAGATATCCCGATTGATGTAACTGTGTTAGCCACGACAAACAGGAATCTTGTTGATGCTGTCAATAAAGGTGAATTCAGGAAAGATTTATTTTTCAGGCTGAGCACCTTCTATCTGCATATCCCGCCGATCAGAGAAAGACAGGAAGATATCCCGTTGCTAGCCAGGTACTTCCTCACACATTACAGCACCCGATATAACAAAAAGGTAATTAAGAGCTTTTCACCAGAGGCTGAGAAGCTCTTGATTTCATATAACTGGCCCGGCAATGTCAGAGAGCTTAAAAACCTCGTAGAGCGGCTTGTAGTGCTTGAGAATGTGGAGGAAATCCCCATTGAGCGCATGCCGGAGTGGTTAAGGAGTCAATCTATAACCATAGATTCATCGGCTGAGAGAAAATTTATATTACCTAAAACAGGAATATCACTTGAAGAGCTGGAGAAAGACCTCATCAAACAGGCCCTTGAAAGATCCGGATATAATAAGGCCATAGCAGCAAAGCTGCTTGATGTCAGTTATGACACTATAAGATACCAAATGAAAAAATTTGGAATGGAATAAAGTAAGACAGGGACAAGTTACAAGGAGAAAGGATTTATTACGCTACAGTAACTTAACTCCGGCGCGGTATTTGTTGACAGTAGTGTTAGATTTAGCCGAGCTCCATTTGACGAGCCCGGTTTTATGTTTGCTTCCCAATTTAAATGTTATTATCTGTCCGTAATGAAGGGGATATTCAGTCTGGATGCCAAGGCCTGTCTTGCTCGTATCAACTATAGTTGCTCTGAGGCTCAGCGTCTTTGATTCACCAAGGACCAGGTCAAAGACATACTCAACAGGCATTGTAAGGGGTTTTCTCTCAATGCTCCTCTTCTCAACAAAGGTAGAATAATGAAGTGCATTGGCATGATCATCATGGTATTCGTGGGGCGTCTCTTCTGCGGCGTGTTTCACAAGAGTTCGGATCTGCAGAAGGTCAAAAGGCTTGGGAATAAACTCATATGCATTATGTTCAATTTCTTTTTTATCAGCATCGCCTAAATCGTCACACGTCATGATAATAACCCGGGTCTTTGGCGAAACTGTCTTTATCTTCCGCATAACTTCTATGCCGTTTATATCCGGCAGGTGCACATCAAGGAAGCAGACATTATAAAAAGAACTGTTGACTTCCGAGAGAGCTTCCCCGCCGCTTTGAACCGTGGTGACTTCCAGCGAATTTCTTTTGATGGTTCTTTCTAACAAAAGAAGAATCAATGGGTCATCATCTACGACTAAAATCTTTCTCATGTTATTATGAAAGAATTTATTGCAATTATCAGACCAATTATTTTTAAGAACCATCTCTTCTGAAAAAAAACATGTTTTTTCTAAATTGATTACGGAGATATTTGCTTCAGAGGTTCAGAGAAACAGACTTCAGGGAAACCGGTTTCCTGTGAAATAACCAGTCAGGTGTTGTTTTTACAGATCAGGATGTTCTTGTCTCTTCTTACCTATCCCCTACCCCCTAATCCCTATGTAATATATCTTGGCACAGTGCTTGCATTATACTTTAATAACAGAAAGATGCTTAGTATGTTTTTAAGTCTTTCACTTTTTTTAATGTTAAAATATGGCACATGAACCAGGCCTGGACAAAATATTTGCCGTCTTTCATCCAGCAAAAACTTGAAGGTCGTCACGCCCTGCAAAAGGCAATAAGCAACACAGGCTGGCATGCTGCAGACAATATTGTGCGTATGGTAATCGGCCTCGTCATTGGTATCTGGCTGGCCCGTTACCTCGGCCCGGAAAAATTCGGGCTTTTCAGTTATGCATTAGCCTTTGTGGCCCTGTTTTCTCCCATTGCTTCACTGGGGCTGGATGACATTGTGGTGCGCAATCTCGTGCGGGAACCGGCATCAAGGGACAGGACTCTTGGAACGGCCTTTGTTCTGAAACTGATAGGCGGCACATGCTCTTTTCTGGCCGCAGCCGGGGTCATCTTTATCTTGCGCCCGGCTGACAACCTGAGTCATGGGCTGGTTGGAATTATTGCTCTGGGAGCAGTATTTCAGGCTTTTAATGCAATTGAGTTCTGGTTCAATTCCCAGGTACAGGCGAAATATTCAGTTTTCGCTAAGAACATAGCTTTCCTCATCTGCTCTGCAATAAAAGTCGTCCTCATTGTTACCAAAGCACCATTGGTTGCCTTTGCCTGGGTCAGCCTGTTAGAAATTATGGCTGGTTCAGCGGGACTGGTTATGGCTTATAGGTTGAGGCATTACCGTATTCGGGGCTGGTTAAGTAACATGAAGACTGCGAAGACCTTGCTGAAAGACAGTTGGCCTCTGATTTTTTCAGGTCTTGTCACTATGATCTATCTGCGGATTGATCAGGTTATGCTTGGGGAAATGGTAGGCAGTGAAGAAGTAGGTGTCTATTCAGTGGCAGTACGCCTGGCAGAAGTATGGTATTTTATTCCCACTGCAGTCTACTGGTCAGTCCTTCCGAGTATCGTGGATGCAAATGCAGGCGATGAGTCTCTTTTCTACAACATGCTGCAGAAATATTACAATGTGATGGCCTTGACAGCCTATGCGGTTGCTATCCCGGTGACGCTCTCTGCAAAATGGATAGTCCTGACTTTCTTTGGCGAGCCTTTTGCAGATGCCGGCCTTATGCTGGCAATATTAATCTGGGCCAACTTGTTTATATATCTTGAAATGGCGCGCAGCGCTTTTTTTACAGCAATGAACTGGAACAGGATTTATCTTGTAACGCTTTGCCTCGGCGCTGTTCTTAATATTGCGCTGAACCTTGTATTGATTCCCCGATATGGCGGCCTGGGCGCTGTCATTGCATCCTGTATCGCCTACTGGTTTGCAGCACATGGGGCCTGTTTCTTCTTTAAACCGCTTCGTAAAACAGGTTATATGCTGACAAAGGCGATGATTTATCCTAAGGTATGGTAATTGAAAAATATATGTCAAAACTGAAATGGAGCCAACATGATTGAACAGATTGTACACAAGAACGTTTTGTTAGCAATAATCATCCGGGCGAGTTTTCATAACCCCGGGGTTTCTTTTTTTACCCCTGATGATTTCTCCCAGCAGCTTGCCTATATCGCCCATCCTGCGGGCAAGGTTATACAGCCGCACGTGCATAATCCGGTACCGCGGCAGGTGCAATTTACCCAGGAGGTCCTGTTCATCAGAAAAGGAAAATTGCAGGTTGATTTTTATGACGATGACAGAAACTATCTGGAGAGCTGTGTTCTTGAACAGGGCGACACTATTTTGCTTGCTACTGGCGGGCATGGTTTTGAAGTCCTTGAGGAATTGGAGATGATTGAGGTAAAACAGGGCCCATACGCCGGTGATCATGATAAGACAAGGTTTGTAGCGGCGAATAGAAAAATCTTAAGGACGGAATCATGATTCCAGTTAACGAGCCTTTACTTGACGGCAACGAAAAGAAATATCTAAATGAATGCATTGACAGTGGATGGATATCCTCGGAAGGGCCGTTTGTGCGGAAGTTTGAAGAGAAGCTTGCGGCAGCGGTTGGACGAAGGCACGGGATAGCAGTATGTAACGGGACTGCAGCTCTGGAGGTTGCTGTTGCAGCGCTGTCACTTAAGCCCGGTGATGAAGTCATCATGCCTGCTTTTACCATTATCTCCTGCGCAGCAGCTATAGTGCGCAGTGGTTGTGTCCCTGTGCTTGTAGACAGCGACCCTTTGACCTGGAATATGGAAGTCCGACAGATTGAGGCTAAAATAACCTCTCGCACAAAGGCCATAATGGTGGTCCATATCTATGGCTTGCCGGTAGACATGGATCCTGTACAAAATATCGCTGACAGGTTCGGGCTTAAGGTCATTGAAGATGCTGCAGAGATGCACGGCCAGACGTATAAAGGGCGCGCATGCGGCAGTTTCGGCGATATCAGCACCTTCAGCTTTTACCCTAACAAGCACATAACCACTGGTGAAGGTGGTATGGTGCTGACTGACGACGACAGGCTGGCTGAGCGCTGCCGTTTGCTGCGCAACCTCTGCTTTTTGCCAAAGAAGAGATTTGTCCATGAGGAGCTGGGTTATAACTTTCGCATGACCAATCTGCAGGCAGCCCTGGGATTGGCGCAACTGGAAAGGCTAAACGAGTTCGTAGGGCGCAAGCGGCAGATGGGGAAAAGGTACACCGAGCTTCTGTCGGAAGTTGAAGGATTACAATTGATGCCTGTAAAGACAGAATATGCGGAGAATATATATTGGGTTTACGGTATGGTATTAAAAGATTCAGTTGCTTTTGATGCGGAAGAGGCCATGCGGCGTTTAGGGACTCTCGGAATTGGAACCCGCCCTTTTTTCTGGCCTATGCACGAGCAGCCGGTCTTTCGTAAGATGGGGCTTTTCAACGCAGAAAGCTATCCCGTGGCTGAGCGCCTTGCGAGACGGGGATTTTATATTCCAAGCGGTATGGCGCTGACCGGAGAGCAGATTGAAGAAGTGACAAAAGCTGTAAAAGAAGTTATGAAAGGTTGAGGACATTAAATTGAGTATTTTCGGTACCTATGCACAGTATTATAATTTGCTTTACAAGGACAAAGATTATGCTGCTGAGGCCGATTATGTTCATAATCTTATTGCGAGATACCGCCCGGAGGGGAAATCTCTGCTTGATCTTGGCTGCGGCACAGGGCGGCATGATATCCTGCTTGCAAAAAAGGGTTACAGGATAACCGGGGTTGATATGTCTGATAAGATGCTTGCTGTTGCTAATTCCCAGCTTGCAGCTCTCTCTCCCGATTTATATTCTCCTGACTTTGTTCATGGTGATATCCGAACAGTCCGTCTTGGAAAGACCTTTGACATCGTGACCTCCCTCTTTCATGTAATAAGCTATCAGGTGTCTAATGAATACCTTCTGGCGACTTTTGAAACAGTCAAAATGCATCTCAGGCCAGGGGGAATTTTTATATTTGATTGCTGGTATGGTCCGGCTGTGCTGACAGATCGTCCCGTAGTCCGGATAAAGCGGCTTGAGGACCAGGAAATCTCAGTGACGCGCATTGCCGAGCCAGTGATGCATCCCAATAAAAATCTGGTAGATGTGAATTATCATATCTTTGTAAGGGACCAGGCAACCGGAGACGTTAAGGAACTACAGGAAACACACCGGATGCGCTATCTGTTCCGTCCGGAGATAGAATTTCTCCTCTCTGAAACAGGGATGAAGGTTATCGAAGCCTCGGAGTGGATGACTGCCAAAGAACCCGGCTTTGACACATGGGGCGTCTGTTTTGTGGTAGAGGGATGAAGAAGATAGGCCTCTTTATGGAGTATGCGCCAAGCGGCGGCGGGACTTTTCAATATAATCAGATCATGCTTGATGCTGTGGCAGCGTTGCCGGACAGCAGATTTTCAGTAGTTGTAGGGTATACTGCAGAACTGTGGCAGAATTATTTAGCAGATTATAATCTCAAAACCGTGCATGTTCCGCGTGGCTTTTGGAGCCGGGCACTGGGTCTTGGATGGACTCTGCTTGGTCTGCCATTAGGTCCATGGCGTAAACTTTGTCCTTATTTTCATCCTATGGCTCAAACACTCCTTCGGGAACAATGCGACTTGTGGATTTTCCCTTCCCAGGATGCAAGGGGTTATCAGTTTCCGGTTCCCGCTCTTGTCAGCATTCACGACCTGATGCACCGCTATGAAAGACGCTTTCCAGAATCTGCATCAGGTTGGGAGTATCTGAACCGAGAGCGCACCTATGCCAATATCTGCCAGTGGGCTAAGGGGGTGCTGGTTGATTCAGAATTAGGAAGGCTGCAGGTGATTGAATCATACGGCATGCCTGCCGGGCGTATTCATGTTCTTCCCTACATTGCACCGAGGTACATGCTGTCAGAGCAAACACCGCACGATTTCAGTTCCCGTTACAAGCTTCCGGCTAAATTTATCTTTTATCCAGCACAATTCTGGGAGCATAAGAATCATAAACATCTGATAAATGCCATTGCTAAATTAAAAAAGATTCTTCCTGACATAAAGCTGATGCTGGCCGGCTCAAAAAAGAATGCGTATGATTCGGTTATAAAGCTGGTGCAGGAGCTGGGCCTTGTTGATGATATTATTTTTCTTGGATATGTACCGGATGAAGATATGCCTGAGCTTTACCGTCGTGCCCGGGCCCTGGTTATGCCGACCTATTACGGACCGACTAATATCCCGCCTCTGGAGGCTTTCGTGGCTGGCTGTCCGGTAGCGATTTCCGGCATATACGGAATGCCTGAGCAGGTTGGTGATGCGGCTTTGCTTTTTGATCCGAATTCCGTGGATGAGATTGCAGACTGCATCGGCAGACTGTGGACGGATGATAAGCTGTGTATGGATCTTGCTGAAAAGGGAAAAGAGAGAGCTGCAAGCTGGGGGCAAAAACAATTCAACGAAAGACTCAGGGAAATAGTCGAGAGTATAGTTTAAAGCGAAGACGAGAAGAGTAAATCGTAACTATGAAAGAGACAATAATAATTTCTGTTATAACACCTTCTTATAATCAGGGTCCGTTTCTTGCTGAAACTATTGAAAGCGTTATCGGGCAGGAAGGTAATTTTTCCCTGGACTATCTGATTATTGACGGCGGATCAAAAGACAATTCTGTCGAGATAATCAAAAAATATGAAAACATGATTAAGGAACAGAGATGGGATATTAAATGTAAAAATATAACTTACCGCTGGCTCAGTGAAAAAGATAAGGGCCAGGCCGATGCCCTTGCAAAGGGATTTCGCCTGGCAGGGGGCGAGATATTAACATGGCTCAATTCTGACGATACTTATCTGCCTGGTACACTGGAAACGGTCGCTTCTTGCTTCAGGGAGAATCCCGGAACTGCTCTTCTTTACGGAGATGCATATTACTGCGATACGTCCGGCGGGATTGTTGGCAGGTATCCGACCGAAGACTTCGACCTCGACAAACTTGCCTATTTTAACTTTATCTGTCAGCCCTCGACCTTTTTCCGTAGAGAGGCTTTTGAGGAGGTTGGCGGCCTTGATAGCACCCTTCATTATGCCATAGACTATGACCTGTTCGTCAGGATAGGGAAGAGGTTTGACTGCCGATATCTGTCTCAGTTTCTTTCCACATACAGGCTGCATGAGGAATCGAAGACTGTGCAGGAGGAGTCGTTGCTGGCAAACCATGAAGAGGCGCTGAGGCTGACTCGTAAATACTATAACTGGGCGCCGATGAACCGGGTTTACGGCGCCTGTTACTATTGGTGTCTGGCCCGTATGCCACACCCTATTACCCGGTTCCGCCTGCCGATAATTGCTATGGCCCTGTTTTGTTCTCTGCTACGTTATCTCTGGCTGAACCGAGGACTTCGGCTGAAAGACCTGAAGTTGCTGAACTCTGCCAATGTGCGAAAAATCTTTAAGGAACGTATGGAGATTTTGCAAGGATGAAACAGATAAAGGAACGTATTCTGCTTCTCTTTCCGCATATGGTCAGCCCTGGCGGAGCGCTCAATTATACCTTGCGCCTGGCAGAGCTGTTACTGAAGCGCGGAGCCACTGTAGCGATTGTGACAATGCAGGCCGACCGGAATGCTTACGGTGTGTTGCCGGGATTAGAGATAATTTCTCTTAACGGCCCACTCACTTCAAGCATATTTTACTGGCTGTTACTGCCGTACTGGCAGATGAAGATTAACTGGCGACTTCGCATCTGGAAACCTGATGTCATTGTAGCACAGGTGTTCCCCTCTAACTGGTGGGGATGGCTTGGCAAATGCTCCTGTCCGGAAACTCCGCTAATCTGGGTCTGCCATGAGCCGAGCGCTTTTATACATTCGGAGGCATGGATTAGCGCCATTCGTCCGGCATGGAAGCGGTGGATCGCCTGTATCCTGCAGCCCCTTTTGGCGTGGATTGATACGTCTCTTTGTAAAAAATCTGACAGGATTGTGGCAAACAGCGCCTATACTGCGCAGATGGTCACACGTATTTACAGACGGAAAGTTGATGCAATCACCTATCCGGGGATTGACTTTTCCTTGTTTCGGCCTGACAACCCGCCGGTAAAGGAGCAAATGCTTATCACAGTAGCACGCCTTACCCGATTCAAGCGCGTTGATTTTCTTCTCAGGGTCTTTGCCCAAATCCGGAAACGACGTTCTGATTTGCAATTAATCATTGTAGGCGAAGGGGAGGAGGAAGAGGCCCTTCGCAACATGGCAAAGGATCTGGGTCTTGATGCAAATGTAACCTTTACTGGAAAGGTTACAGCGAAGGAACTGGCTTCCCTTTATCGCAAGGCGCTGGCTTATATTCATGGCAGTGTTGAGGAACCCTTTGGTATGGCCCCACTTGAGGCGATTGCCTCCGGCACGCCAGTCATTGCCCATTGCAGCGGAGGGCCTGTGGAGTTCGTTACATCGAATTGCGGCCTTCTCATAGAGTCTCTGTCAGAGGAGCAGTGGGTGCAGGAGATAGAAAATTTTCTGGCACGGATTAATGGGGACCAGTCTTATTTTGAACAGGTAGCGTCATGTACCTACAGATTTACATGGGACGAAAGTTTATATCCTCTATTGAAAACTATAAGTGAGGTATTGACTGCACCGGTAGCGGGAAAGAGGAATAGGGAATGAGCAGCAGCCCATTTTTCTCTATCGTCATGCCCTGCTATCAGCAGGCTGCTTTTCTTGAGGAAGCGGTGCGGTCAGTCCTGGACCAGAAGGGCGTGGATGTGGAACTGCTGGTTATGGACCCGGGTTCTACTGATGGTTCCCGTGAGCTGTTGACGTCCTTAAAGGAAACATACGGCAAGCGTCTGGTGCTGCACTTTGAACCGGACCAGGGACAATCTGATGCAGTAAACCGTGGAATGGCGTTGACGCGTGGACGAATTCTCGGCTGGCTCAATTCGGACGACCGGCTGCGTCCAGATGCCTTGGCACAGGTAGGAAATTTTTTCAAAGGTGAGGGGCCCCGCTGGCTTTATGGAAAGGCTGGAATGATTGACGAGCAAGGCAGGTTTCATTCCAGCCTTATTTTCCGGTACAAGAACTGGAGGGGACGCCGGTTCTCCCTGTTTAAGCTGCTGACGGAGAATTTCATTCCCCAGATGGCAGTCTTCTGGAACAGGACCATGTGGGACCGGGCAGGCGGGCTGAATCCTGATCTGGACCTTGATATGGACTATGACCTCTGGTTGCGCTTTGCACGGGTGGCGGCTCCGATAGTGCTGCCAGTGGAACTGGCAGATTTCAGGGTTCATTCTGCAGCCAAGGGGAGCCTGCAGCCGGCTGAGCAACTCGATGCAGCCATAGCTACAGCACAGCGGCATGCTGTTGGACTTGGGCTAAAGGGGAGAGCAGCCTTGCTTGTGCACCGTCTGTTTAGCTGGCGGACCAAGGTGTTTTACCTCTGGTTAAACTATAAGGAGAAAAGATGATGAAGGTTCTGGTTCTCATTCCGGCGTATAATGAAAGCGCCAGAATAGCAGAAGTAGTTAAGAGTATTCATGACACCGTTCCTGATTACGATGTGCTTGTGGTCAATGACTGCTCACGTGACAATACTGCTGCAGTTGCAGAGGCTGCGGGTGCTACAGTCCTCCGGCTGCCTTTCAACCTTGGGTATGGCTCCGCACTTCAGTCGGGTTTTAAATATGCCCTAAGAAAGGGATATGAGTATGTGGTACAGATGGATGCAGATGGTCAGCATCCTGCAAAGTATATCAGGGAACTTGCCGAACCCGTTATTCAGGGCCTGACGGATGTTGCAATAGGCTCGCGGTTTATTCGTGATACAGGCTACACTATGCCGTTTGCAAAAAAAATCGGAGTGTTTATTTTTTCAACCATTGTTTCTTTAGTAACAGGAAAGACTGTAAAAGACCCCACGTCCGGCTTTCAGGCGCTGAACAGAAAGGTGCTGCAATTGTATGTAAGCGATGCTTATCCGGTGGATTTCCCGGATGCTGATGTGCTCATTATGCTTCATAAGCTTGGCATTCGCTTTCTCGAAGTGCCTGTTGAAATGAGGCCTAACCCGAAACAGAAAACAATGCACAGCGGGATCGCCACGCTGTATTATATTTTTAAGATGTTTCTCTCGATTCTTGTCACGCTGCTGAGGAAAGAACCAAGAGGAACAGGGAGGTGATTTAATGACTGGAGAACTCAGGGTATTTTCTATCCTTATAGGTATCTTTGTGTTTGTAGGTATTATTGAACTGGTCCGGCAGAGGAAACTCAGAGAAGAGTATTCATGGCTTTGGCTTTTGGCAGGGGCCTCTATCCTTGTGCTCTCATCGAGCTATAAGTTCGCTCTTCTTCTGGGCAGCATGTTTGGAGGGATACTTCCCTCTACCATACTTTACCTCTTTGCAATAATTTTTCTTGTACTGATAAGCCTGCACTATTCTGTGAAGATATCGCAGCTTCATAATCAGGTAAAGAATCTGGCCCAGGAAGTAGCTCTTTTAAAAGAAACGTTAAAGGATGGCAATTCTCAAAGTGAATGACAGCAAGGTTACTTTTGATACAGGTTCGGGAAGATTAAGATATTTCTGGAATCCTGCTATTCATGGTATTTTCATAGTTCTTGTTTGCCTTTTATCATACTCCAACACAGTTAAAGCACCCTTTCAGTTTGATGACGTATTTAATATCAGTG